>NZ_CAMFFZ010000007.1:0-82096 GCF_945949885.1 Veillonella parvula
TCTCCAATATGAGTCTTTTTATTTGTCGCAATATATTTTACAATTCATCATATAAAATAAGACTTCTATCAATAAAAAGACCGGCCTCTTAGATTATAGAGGTCGGCCTGTAATTTATTTAGTTTGCAGATGTAATGGTACCTTTGAAAGTATCATTAATGAATTGCTTGATGGCATCGGATTTGTAGATGTCCGCGATTTTTTTATATGTTTCGTTGTCTTTATCTTGTTCACGAACGGCAAGAATCATAACGGCTAAAGGTTCATCTTTAGGTTCTAAGAAGAAACCTTGTTTTTCTACGTTGAGCCCCGCGCTTTGAACGTAGTTCATAGGGATTGCGGCTACTACAATATCGTCTAGGCTACGTGGTAATTGAGCTGCTTCTAACTCTTGAATTTGAAGATTTTTAGGGTTAGATGTAATATCTGCTACAGTTGCTTTAAAGCCTACACCTTCCTTTAACGTTATGAGGCCTGCTTTAGCTAATAAAGCTAGACCACGGCCGCCATTAGTTGGATCGTTTGGAATGGCAACGATAGCGCCTTCTGGAACATCAGCCGCACTGCGTACAGAGTTGCTGTATAAGCCCATTGGCATTAAAATCGTTTTACCAATAGCTACTAGTTTGGATCCATTTTGTTTGTTGAAGTTTTCCATGAATGGTACGTGTTGGTACGCGTTCAATTGAATGTCACCGTCAGCAAGAGCTTTATCTGGTGTTACATAATCGGAGAACTCTACAACCTTAAGTTCGATACCTTGTTTTTTAGCTTCCTTAGCTACTGCTTCTGCTATCTGTGCATGAGGACCAGCAGTGGCACCGATTTTGATTTCCTTTGGCGTTTGACCAGCTTGATTTGTACTATTACCACAACCAGCGATAGCAAATGCAAGCACACCAACGAGGAGTGGAGCAATAAACTTTTTGAATTTCATAATAACATCCCTTTCTACAACATATGTAATGTAGATATCCTATCATGAGAATGGGCTTTTGCATATTATAAATACATATCAGTTGGCTATAGATTAAAACTATGAGGCTTAGTGCGTATCTACAAATAAATTTAAGTAGATATTTATAAATATGGATGAAGTAGATACCGATAAATACAGATTCTACATATTAAGAACATCAAAGTATGATATAATATATAATAAGTTTTATACAATTAAATTCAATGGAAATAGAAGATATAGTCAATATTTAATACTTGATATTTAATACGTAATACTTAAAATTTAACACTTAAAACTTAATACTTATCATTGATTACTTAATCATTTAGGAGGTTATCATGTTTAACTTTGATTTTTATAATCCTACACATATCGTATTCGGTAAAGATCGTTTAGATGAATTAGACACTTTGGTACCAAAGGATGCAAAGGTATTGATTACCTATGGTGGGGGCTCTGCCGTACGCAGTGGCCTTATTGACCGAGTGGCAAAGGCTCTCGGGAGTCGTAAGATTGAACAATTCGGTGGTATTGAACCTAATCCATCTTTAGAAACCTGTGAACGTGCGGTAGCTTTTATTAAAGAACATGGCGTAGATTTCGTGCTTGCTGTAGGTGGTGGTTCCGTTGTGGATGCTACGAAACTCATCGTTATGGGCGCTACATATGATGGGCCTGTTATTGATGTTATGAAGGCTGGCGTACCAGAGGTGCCCGTTGAAATGGTGCCAAATCCATTACCGTTTGGCACAGTTATGACACTACCTGCAACGGGTTCTGAGATGAACAATGGCGCTGTTATTACGTATGGAAATGGTAAGTATCCTGTATTCAGCAGCTTAGTGTTCCCTAAGTTCTCTATGCTAGATCCAACATTGACCTTTACGTTGCCTGAAAAACAGGTTAAGAATGGTGTTATCGATACCTTTGTACATACGACAGAGCAATATTTAACATATCCGGTAGAAGGACGCATTCAAGATCGTTTCTGTGAAGGTATTTTAAAAACTATGATTGAGATTGGTCCTGTAACTGTAGAGGAGCCTGAAAACTATGATATTCGTGCTAACCACGTATGGGCATCCACATTAGCTTTGAATGGCCTGATTGGCGCTGGCGTGCCACAAGACTGGGCTACACATCTTATCGGACATGAATTGACGGCTACGTACCATCTTGATCACGGTATAACATTAGCCATCGTATTGCCTGCATTATTGGAAGTAAAAAAAGCAGATAAACTCGAAAAATTGGCACAATACGCTACACGCGTATGGCACATTACTGAAGGTACAACAGAAGAAAAAGCAGATAAAGCGATTGCTAAAACTCGTGAATTCTTTGAATCTCTTGGCGTAGCCACTCGTTTGAAAGACTATGGTATCGGTGCAGAAGCAGTCGATAAAATTGTGAAACAATTGCAAGACCATGGCATGGTAAAACTTGGAGAAAAAGGCGATGTTACACCAGAAGTAGCTCGCGAAATTTTAACGCGTGCTTTATAAAGCGTTATGTTGAGAATAATCAAAATTTGACAGATACCGCACAGAATGTATAATATAGTGGTTTAAATAAAAGACACCATATGGTGTCTTTTATTATTAAAGTTTATTTGTTAATGGATAGAGGGGTTAAATTTGCTTAGCTCTTGGGTACATTTTATATGATATACAATTTATGATTTTGAAAGGAGGAAATCTTTTGAGTGAAACAAAACGTCGAAGTGCCTTTTCTTTTGCGCTCCCTTTGGTGGTACCTATAGGGATCAGTTTGTTTTTCTTAGGTTTAGGTTTTGGTCTTTATGTTACTAGCCAAGGACTCCCTTGGTGGACCGCACCAGCTTTGGCGGCTACCATTTTTGCAGGCTCCATGGAGTTTGTAACGATAGGACTGATGTTTGCTGGATTTGATCCTCTCAATGCCTTTATTTTGACCTTATTCGTTAATGGTCGTCATTTCTTCTATGGTTTATCAATGTTACAACGATATGTAAATATGGGCTGGAAATGGTTCCCCACTATTGCTTGGATGTGTGATGAAAGCTTTGCTATCAATGTAAGTACTCAGTTGCCCGATGATGTAGATGAAAAGTCGTTCTATTTCCACGTAACTTGGTTAAATTATGTATTTTGGGTATTTAGTACTTTTATAGGTGGTCTATTTGGTAATCTTTTAGCCACTGTAGATTTACGAGGTATTGACTTTGTATTACCCGGCTTATTTATTGTTATTTTCTTAGAGATGCTGTTGAATGCTAAGAATAATAATATAAGATTATTTGGTATTGCTGGTGCGATAATAGGGGTGACGATGCTTTTGTTGGTAGGAAAATCTATCTTTATGATTGCCTCTATGAGTTGTATGCTCGTAGCATCTTATATTGCGTATAAGTGGGGAGGTGTACGCCTTGACTAGTTTAGAAATGGTCATTACTGTTGCTATTGTAGTAGCAGGTACATTGCTCACACGATTTGCGGCTTTTCTCATTTTCCCTCCCGGTAAAAAGGCGCCAGAATTTGTACTGTACTTAGGTAAGGCTCTACCTGCAGCGGTTATGGGTCTGCTTGTTGTGTACACTTTTAAAGATACTGTAGTTCTAACATATCCTTACGGACTTCCTGAATTAATTGCATTCTTAGTTACAGTGGGGCTTCATATGTGGAAGCGAAATATGTTCATGTCTATTGGGGCAGGAACTGTAGCGTATATGATTCTTGTACAAGCCATATTTAATGTGACGAGATAAAATAAACCACCTATATCTATTCCTATGAAAGGTTAGATATACGTGGTTTTATTTTTTATTTTAGTTGTAAAAGTCTTTCAAGACCTGGTGCAGTATGATGGTCTTCCAAGAAGTCTTGTTGGTCTAATAATTCCATAACGTCCATGTCGATGTTAGTTAATTTGAAATCGAATACATCAAAGTTAGCTTCCATATGGCTCACGTTATTTGCCTTTGGCAATGGAATGATACCTCGTTGGATGTGCCAACGCAAGATGATTTGGTGTTTTGATACACCGTATTTTTCCGCCAAGCTTTTGATGATTGGATGGTCAAAAATTGGTTGGCGGTCACGGGTAAATGGAGACCATGCCATACCTACAACTTGATGCTTTCTCATCAATTGTAAGAGGGTCTGACGTTGGTTGAACGGATGGCATTCGATTTGGTTGACCACTGGTTTTACATTGCAGTGGTATAGCAAGTCAATGAGGCGATCCTCGTAGAAGTTAGATAGGCCTAACCCACGAAGTACATTTTGATCATATAATTCTTCCATGGCGCGCCAAGAACCGTAGTAATCACCCAGTGGTTGATGTACCAGCATGATGTCAATATAGTTGGTATCTAATTTCTTTAAGGAACTTTCAACAGCACGGATCGTATTATCGTAGCCTGCATCAGTGTGCCAAATTTTAGTAGTGATGATTATATCTGTTCGTTTGATACCAGATGCTCTGATTCCTTTAGCCACGGCTTCTTCATTGCCATAATAGGCGGCCGTATCGAGTAAACGATAGCCTACGCCAAGTGCATTGGCAACGGCCTGTTCAGTCTCTCCTTCGGTACCTGTTTTATAGGTACCATAACCGATGGAGGGAATGAAGCTACCATTATTTAAAATCCTAAAGTCCATCCGTTCTTCCATGAGAACCTCCGTTATATCCATAAATTAAAGGAATTAGCTTTCATACAATTCTAACTGATTTTATGATATACTAAGGTATTGATAAAAATCAATATGATAGGAAGTGACAGAATGCAAATAAATCGTTTTTGCTCTGTAATTGCTATCCTTGGTGTTATGATTATGACACTCGCTATTGCGGGATGTGGTACGAAAACCGTATCCGTCGCAGAGGTAACGTACAAGGATATGCCGTTGCAGATTCATAATGATGCCAATGTAACGGCCCTTAATAAGGCGACGATAACGCCGACCTTGACGGGGCAGGTCGTGTATGCCGTGAAAGTAGGCGACCAAGTACAGCAAGGTCAAACTGTGGCAACTGTAGATACATCGGCTTTACAACAACAGCTAGCATCCTTGCAAGGACAATTAGCGCAAGCCCAATCACAATCATATGCCTCAGCTGTGACGACTACGACCGCAGCATCTATAGATAGTGCTCAACTGGAACAGGCTCAACGTATGCGCGAAGCGGGCATGATTACACAAAAAGAATATGATCGTATTTTGGAACGATCTCAACCACAAACTACAACAGTTACAACCGGTGGTGGCGGAGGCATCAATACGGCGGCCATTGAGGCACAAATCGCACAAGTATCGGCTCAGATGGCGGCATCTACAATCGTGGCTCCTATAGCAGGTACTGTAACATCTATCTATAACGAAGACCGTCAAATGGCGATTGCGGACCGTCCATTTATGATGATTCAGCAATCTACGCCGATGGTTGCATCCCTCAGCATTCCTCGTGATGCGGCTATGAAATTAGGTACACCTGAAGCGAAGAATGGCATGAAGGTACTTCTCAAGGTAGGTGACCAAGAATTACCAGGTGAATTGACTTACGTAGATATTACTCAGCCTGAAAATGTGCCAAGTGTTCTTGTGAAAGCCACTTTCAATAATGAGAAAGGCCTAATCAAGGCTGGTGAATTCTATACACTCGTTATTGAATCTAATGTGAAAGCCAAGATGCTGACCGTTCCAACTAAGGCGGTTCGGGAAAATCAAGATGGGAAATATGTATATGTATTGACTGAGAATAATACAGTTGATGTACGTGTTGTTGAGGTAGGCATCACTGAAGGCGATGACGTAGCCATTATTTCTGGCTTAAACGAAGGTGATAAGGTTATTACGACGGATGGCACCTTTGTGTTAGGTGAATCTGTAAAATTGTAATTATGAGACCTAAGATTTTAATACTAGATTGTTAGGATTATATTTAAATGTGATGGAATCAAAACTTTCACAGATTGTGAAAGTAACCTCAAAAGAGGAATCTGATAGGAGGGATTATTATTTTAGAATTTAAACGTTTTGAATTGAGAGATAAACCATTAATCGACAAATATTTTGAACAACATCATTATGAAGCATCCGATAATTGCTTTACTACATTGTTTATGTGGCAAGATCCGTACGGTATTCGCTGGGCTGAAGAAAATGGCGTATTGTACATCCAAGGTGGTGGCAAGCGTGAGCCATTCCTTTTACCTCCATTTGCTGGTAAAGATGCAAAGTTCCTTGATGGCTTGTTGCGTGCTAAAGAATGGTTCGTAGAAAATAAATTGCCGTTCCGTTTTAAAGGTGTTAGCAAAGCTGTAAAAGAACGCATGGAAGACCTATGTCCTGGTCGCTATGCATTTACACCTGACCGAGACAACTACGAATATATTTACAAGTCCGAAGATCTTATCAACTTGTCTGGTAAGAAATTTCGTCAAAAGAAAAACCATTTAAACCAATTCCGCATGCAATATTCTAACTATGAATATGTGCCAATTACAGAAGATATCATCCCATTGTGTCGTGAAACGGCAGCATCTTGGGTAGAAACGCATCATGAAGAAGGTATCGAAGATGAATTGGTAGCCATCAATTTGTTATTTGATAACTGGGATGTTTTGGGCCTTAAGGGCGGTGCCATTAAATTATTCGGCCGTGTTGAAGCCTTTAGTATTGGTGAGCTACTCAATGACAGAATTGCTTTGATTCACATTGAAAAAGCAAATCCAGATATTCGTGGTTTGTATCAAGCTATTAACAATGAATTCATTCGTCATGAATTTAGCGAAGTAGAATTTATCAACCGCGAAGAAGATATGGGTTTGCCTGGCCTTCGTCAAGCAAAAGAATCTTATAACCCAGATCATTTTGCTGAAAAATATGACGCAGTATATGCTAACGAAGCTGATAATGCGACAGGCGGTAAATAAAAATTTGAGCTATGAAGCCGATGTGCTCCATAGCTCATTTTGTTATAATAGAATTGTTAGCCTATCTATTTGAATGTAACTATCGTATCATCATGGCGATATGGCGACAGGTTAGATATTATACGCTGTGACGCGATAGATAGTGGCTCTTATGATATAACGAGGATATAAACATGGAATTTAGAATTGCGATGGCTCAAGATACGCCTCATGTGGAGAATCTATGGGCGTACTGCTTTGAACCAAAGGAAGATCCATTCTTCCAATATTATTTTACAAATTGCTATGAACCAGAGAATACAATGGTCGGCCTAGAACAGGATCAATTGTTGAGTACCGTTCATTTGCGTCAATACAATCTTAACGTTCGCGGGGCTGTATTACCTACGAGTTATATGGTAGGCGTTGCAACGCATCCTGCGGCTCGCCGTGGTGGAGTAGGCGGTGCATTATTGACCTCTGCACTAGATGAGCTTCGTAAACGGGGCCAAGCTATGACGATTTTGATGCCATCCAAGGCGGCATTCTATCAACAATATGGTTGGGAACTTTATGCTCATCAATGGGTGAACACCATGTCGCTAGAAGACTTGCGCCCTATGACAGATAAAACGTTGAGCTTTGGCTTGCTAAATAGCGTAGATCAATGGACTTTGTTAGATCCAGTATATAAAACATATACGGCTCGTCTTTCCGGCTATGCAGAGCGCGGTGAAAAGGAATGGAAACGATTATTAGGCAGCTTCTTTGCAGAAGGCGTAAACATTGCTGTAGTGCGCAACGATGATAACGTCATTGAAGGCTATGCAGTGTATCGTTTAGGTCAGCCTGAAATTCTTGTTTCTGAATTGGTTTACACGACACGCCGTGCACAACGTGCATTATTGAACTACTTCTATAATCACCGTTCTCAAGGCACTTCTATTCGTTGGAATGAAGGTCTTCATGATACATACTATCGCTTCTATCCTGATGGCAGAACTGGTCACGCTACGATGCCGTATATGATGAGTCGTATTGTAGATGTAAAAGCTGCTTTTGAAGCGATTCCTGTAAATCCAGAGGCATTGATGATGCCTATAACAATGACCTTTGCAGTAAAAGATGGGCTTTGCAGCTGGAACGAAGGCCGTTATGAAGTGCAATATGGCGGTGCATTAACTCCATCCATTAAAAAGATTTCTGATATATTAGAGGGCGATGCTGATGTTACCGTTGAGGTCGGTGCATTGAGCCAGTTATTAATGGGCACTCTTACGGCTCGAGACCTTGTTTTTGAAGGGAAACTTTCAGTAAGCGAAGAATGGTTAGACTATTTCGATATTCTCTATCCTGAACAAAAAACATATATTAACGAATGGTGGTAATATGAGCTGGAAAACGTATACGGTGAAAGAACCGACAGAGTTGACGGTCTCTAAATATGTAAAGGAACGATTTTCCCTATCCTCTCGGGATATCCAAATGATGTTTCGCAAGAAACGGGTAAAAGTTAATAGCCGTGTGGCTCATTCACAACGGACACTCAAAAAAGGGGATGTGTTAACCTTAGAATTACCACAAGATAAGGATTATGGGGTTGATGTAGAAAAGGGACCGATTACAGTTCTCTATGAAGATGCGCATACGTTAGTTGTAAATAAGGATCCCTTTATGCTCGTTCATCCTGCAGGGCAAACGAAGTCTTGTACATTGAGTAACTATGTGGCAGGGTATTATGCGAAGAAAAATGTAGTTCATAAGGTTCGACCTGTGCACCGCCTCGACCGAGATACATCGGGTTGCATTCTATTTGGTAAAACAAAGGAAGCACAACAATACTATACGGATGAGTTACAAGCAGGTCGTATCGACCGCATTTATATAGGCCTTGTAGAAGGTCATATTGATGCGGATGGCATGGTAGATGTGCATATTGGGGTAGATCCAGTATTTGATAATCGCCGTGTTATCGATGAATTGGCTCAGCCGGCTCAAACAGAATATATTGTTCTTGATCATGAGGGAGACAATACTCTGTTACGTTTTAAGTTGTTGACTGGTAGAACTCATCAAATTCGCGTACACATGAAACATATTGGACATCCTATTGTTGGTGATGCTATGTATGGTACGCGCAATAAGCCCTATACACGCCAATGTTTACATGCATCGGAGCTAACTTTCGTGCCGTATGGTAAGGACGAAGCTATTACGGTTACCTGTGATGTAGGGGATAATTTTGGTCGAGAATAATAACTGTTGATTTTTCTACTCTAAATAATAAACCCATCGTATTTATTGAATGAGAAGCTTATTATCCCTGTATCCTTGTATACAAAAAACAATAGTGATAAAAACTCATAGTCTATGCATGAAAAGCATAGACTATGTTTTTTTTATATTTTCAATTCACAGTGGACAGGAGTATACTGTGTATAGACATGAAATTCTATAGAATGTTAAATTGATAATTTTATAGAGAAATAGTTTGTTAGTTATACTTTTACCAAGACCGAACGGAACGATGCCGCAGTGCTTGGAATGATCAAGTGATATGAAGGAGTGCACGTTATGGATATGAAGCAAAGCACAATAGAGCAACAACGTCTAGATCAAGCTAGACTTGAAGCCAATGGTATGTACAGCAGCCAATTTGAAAAGGATGCGTGTGGCATGGGCTTCGTTGTTAATATTAAGGGGAAAAAATCCCATGATATTATCGACGATGGTTTGCGCATTTTGGAGCGCCTTGAACATCGTGGTGGTGCCGGTGCCGATAAGGACACAGGGGATGGTGCCGGTATTTTGGTGCAAATTCCGCACGAGTTTTTCAAGCGTGAGTGTGAAGTGCTTGGCATTAATCTGCCTGCAGCTGGCGAATATGGCGTAGGTATGGTCTTTGCCCATAAATATGAAAGTCTCCGTAATGAGCAAAAACGAATTCTCGAAGAGGTTGTACGCGAAGAGGGGCAAGTTGTTCTCGGCTGGCGTGAAGTACCGGTTGATGGTACAAAGGTTGGTAAAGAGGCTGCGGCGATTCGTCCTTGGATGATTCAAATCCTCATCGGTAAAGGCCCCGATGTAACTAACAATAAGGAATTTGAACGTAAACTATATATCATCCGTAAATTGGCGGAAAAACGCATCATTCCATTGAGCAAGGAATTATCTAGCGATTTCTATATCGCATCTTTGTCCTCCAAAACAATCGTATATAAAGGGATGCTAACACCTGGTCAGTTGCGCGACTTCTACCTTGATTTGAGTGACCTTGACTTTACATCTGCGTTGGCAATGGTTCACTCTCGTTTCAGTACTAATACATTTCCAAGTTGGGCTCGGGCACATCCTAACCGTTTCTTAGTTCATAATGGTGAAATTAATACAATTCGTGGTAATGTAAACTGGATCAATGCTCGTGAAGGTAAAGCGGAATCTCCATTGTTCCCAGATATCAAAAAAGTATTCCCCGTAGTAGATGATAGCGGTTCTGACTCCGCTATGTTTGATAACACATTGGAATTCTTGCACATGACAGGTCGTTCCTTGCCTCATGCGATTATGATGATGATCCCTGAGCCTTGGGAACGCAATAATCTCATGAGCCGAGAAAAACATGATTTCTATGAGTTCAATAGCTTTATGATGGAACCATGGGATGGTCCTGCGGCTATGGGTTTTACCGATGGTACCGTTATCGGCGGTGTGCTTGACCGTAATGGATTGCGTCCCGCTCGTTACTATGTGACAACAGATGACCGCGTTATCATGGCTTCTGAAGTTGGTGTTGTCAACGAAAATGCCGAAAATATTCGCGCTAAAGGCCGTTTGGAACCAGGTAAAATGCTACTCATTGATACAGAGGAGCAACGTATCATCTCTGATGAAGAAATCAAACATCGCGTTGCTACTGAATTACCGTACGATGAATGGGTAAAAGAACACGTGATTCACTTATCTGAAATTACGCAAGCCGATGAAAGCACCATTCCAAAGGTAGAGGATTTGTTCAAGGAGCAACAAGCCTTTGGTTATACTCAAGAAGACCTTGTTCGCATGATTGTGCCTATGGCAAAAGATGGTAAAGACCCTGTAGGTGCCATGGGTGCTGATGCGCCTTTAGCTATCTTGTCCGATAAACCACAATTGCTATATAGCTACTTCAAGCAAATGTTTGCGCAAGTAACAAATCCTCCTATCGACTCTATCCGTGAGGAGATGGTTACATCTACACGGGTTATGCTCGGTAACTCTGGTAATCTAACAGATCCTAACAAAGCAGGAACCTATGCGCTGTCTATGCGCACACCAATCCTTACGAACCAAGAGTTGGCGTCCATCAAAGCTCTTGATTGTCGTCGCATGAAATCCGTAACCTTGCCAATTCTCTTCGATCCTACTAAGGGTGCTGAAGGCTTGCGCGATGCGCTAAATGATTTATGCGAAAAGGCAGAAGAAGCAGCTCGTACAGATCAAAATGTGTTAATCTTATCCGACCGCGGTGTCGATGAAAATCATGCACCAATTCCAGCATTATTAGCTGTAGCAGCTGTTCATAATCATTTAATCAACAAAGTGTTGCGTACAGAAATCGGCCTCATTCTTGAGTCTGGTGAACCACGTGAGGTTCATCACTTCTGTACATTAATTGGCTATGGCGTAACGGCTATCAACCCATATTTGGCGCTTGAAACAGTTCGCGATTTGCAAGCTCGTAAACGCCTTGGAGATATTACACCAGAAGAAGCAGAAAAGAACTATATTAAAGCCGCTGTGGGTGGCATCATGAAAGTTATGTCCAAAATGGGTATTTCCACAGTTCGTTCCTACCACGGTGCACAGATCTTTGAAGCTTTGGGCTTGAATACTAACTTCATTAATAAGTTCTTTGTAAATACGCCAACACGTATCGGTGGTATCGGCCTTGGCGGCGTAGCACACGAAGCCTTGGCTCGTTATGAACGGGCTTTCAAATCCGATGAAACTGTACTCGAACCAGGCGGTTGGTATGGTCCTGTAAAAGATGGGGAAGAGCATCTATTCAACCCTAAGACTATCAACCTGTTACAAGAATCCCTTATCGAAAAGGATTATGCAAAATATAAAGAATACTCCAAAGCGATTCGTAATGATTACCATGTTACATTGCGTTCTTTAATGGAATTGAATTATCCTGTAGGCGGTGGTATTCCTATCGAAGAGGTTGAACCGGAAGAGTCTATCGTAAAACGCTTTAAAGCGGGCGCTATGAGTTATGGTGCCATCAGTAAAGAAGCGCATGAAGCGATCGCTATCGCTATGAATCGTTTAGGCTCTACATCCAACTCTGGTGAAGGCGGCGAAGACGTAGCTCGTTTCAAACCATTGCCAAACGGCGACAGCATGAACTCCGAAGTAAAACAGATTGCATCTGGTCGTTTCGGGGTAACAGCGAATTATTTGATCAATGCAAAAGAGTTGCAAATTAAATGTGCTCAAGGCGCAAAACCAGGTGAAGGTGGTCAAT
Source organism: Veillonella parvula (assembly GCF_945949885.1). Taxonomy (GTDB): domain Bacteria; phylum Bacillota; class Negativicutes; order Veillonellales; family Veillonellaceae; genus Veillonella; species Veillonella parvula_B. Next base: position 12,367 of record NZ_CAMFFZ010000007.1, read on the forward strand.
TACCAGGCAAAAAGGTATATCCTGAAATCGCGAAAGCTCGTCACTCCACTCCTGGCGTTGAGCTCGTATCTCCACCACCACATCACGATATTTACTCCATCGAAGACTTGGCTGAGTTGATTTACGATTTGAAATGCGTCAACAAAGATGCGCGTATTTCCGTTAAATTGACATCTGAAGCAGGCGTTGGCACGATTGCTGCTGGTGTTGCGAAAGCGAAAGCGGATAATATCTTGATTTCCGGATACGATGGTGGTACTGGTGCGGCAGGTCGTACATCTGTTAAACACGCTGGTGTGCCTTGGGAATTAGGTTTGTCTGAAACTCATCAAACATTGATGCTCAATAGATTGCGTGACCGTGTTCAATTAGAAGTAGACTCTAAATTGATGACCGGTTTCGACGTGGCTGTAGCAGCTATGCTCGGTGCTGAGCTATTCGGCTTTGGTACATTACCACTCGTTGCGGTAGGTTGTAAAATGGCTCGTGTCTGTCACCTCAACACATGTCCTTACGGCGTAGCCACACAAGATGAAAAATTGCGTGCTCGTTTCACAGGTAAACCTGAATATGTTGAAAACTTGATGCTCTTTATCGCACGTGAATTGCGTGAAATCATGGCTCGTCTAGGCATTCGCTCCGTAGCAGAACTCGTTGGGCGTATCGACCTTGTTCGTCAAAAATCGCAAGACGATAACTTCAAATTGTCCCGTGTTGACCTTAAACGTATATTGTTCCGTCCGTACATCGATGCCTCTGTAGGCCATATGCACACGATTGACCAAGATCACGAGTTGGAACGCACCTTGGATATGTCCAAGCTTTTGCGTATGTGCCGTCCTGCTATTGAGGACCAAAAACCGATTCGTGCTAAATTGGCTATCACTAACATCAACCGTGTTGTAGGTACCTTGGTTGGCTCTGAGGTGACTCGTCGTTATGGTGAAAGCGGCTTGCCAGACAATACAATCAAGTTGAATTTCGAAGGCTCTGCGGGTCAATCCTTCGGTGCTTTCATCCCTAAAGGTATGACATTGGAACTTGAAGGGGATGCGAATGATTACCTTGGTAAAGGTTTATCCGGTGGTACAATCACTGTATATCCGCCTAAAGCATCTATCTTTGAGGCTGACGAAAACATTCTTATCGGTAATGTTGCCTTCTATGGTGCAACCTCTGGTACATCCTACATTAACGGTGTAGCTGGTGAACGTTTTGCCGTTCGTAACAGTGGCATCACTGCCGTTGTGGAAGGCGTCGGCGACCATGGATGTGAATACATGACTGGTGGCGAAGTACTCGTACTCGGTAAAATCGGCCGTAACTTCGGAGCAGGTATGTCCGGTGGCTATGCGTACATCCTCGATTGCGATGAACGCTATGTAAATCCAGGTCTCGTAGAACTACGTCCTGCCAATAATGATGACCTTAAACGCATTAAAGAACTAGTAGAACAACATGTATTGCACACTAACTCCGCTAAAGGTCGTCATATCCTTGAAAACTGGAATAACTTTGTAAACAGATTTACAAAAGTTGTGCCTGTAGCATACGAGGAAATGCAAGCTGCTATTGAACGCTTCAAAGAACAAGGCTTGTCCTTGGAAGACGCACAATTGGCTGCGTTTAAAGAGAAATATGCAAAATAGTTAGTATCGTATTTAGTCATAATTGTTCATTATAATTGAAATATTTATGCTAGATATATAGGGATAACGAAAACGAGAGGAAAGCTTCTTGGTACTCTAATTGAAGGAGACAAAGAAGACATTCCTCTCGTTTTTTTGTATGTCTATTTATTATTTTGTATATATTCTATAAAGGCTTTTACTGGCTTTCTAAATAGTGTACTTGCATTATATACTATATGCGTGTCCCGTACAATTGGAGTACCATCAGCCCAATATAATGGTTCCATATAAAACTCATCAGCAAATCTGCCTAAACCTGTTTTAGGTAGGATAGACCAACCTAGATTTTTGCGGATAAATTGGCGGCATGTAGCCATCGTATCTACATGAATACTGTCATTAGGGGGAGCATCGTATTGTTCTTTCCACCAATTATCTAGTAAAGTATATAGGTCACGAGCTGTGTCATATCTGATTAGAGGCAGTGTAATTAAATCAGGTCTAGGCCATTCATGGGCCGGTAACTTGTTATTTGTTACCAAGCAAATGGGATCTTGATTAATAAGATATTTTTCGCCTGTTGCGGGGACGGGACCACGAATAATTGCGACATGAACATCGCCTGCTTGGTAGAAATCAGATATTTTGGAGCTAATACCAGTTTTTAATTGAATTCGCACATCAGGATAGGCCTTTGTAAAACCTTCCAAAATATCGGGCAATTCGTAATTGGCAAAAATACTTGAACAGCCTAATGAAAGAACACCAGAAATGGTGTTCTTTTTATTTTCTAAAGAACTCTCAAAGTCTTCTTTACGTTTTAGCATATCCTTAGCGTAGTTGTAGTATAGCTCACCTGTTTCGGTTAAGGCTAGGCCACGTGGCATACGTATAAAGAGGGGCTCATCAAATTGTTTTTCTAGCTGAGTGAGGCGATAACTGAGGGCTGGTTGTGATACATATAGTCGGTTGGCAGCCTTTGTAAGATTTCCTGTTTCTGCAATGGTTATAAACAGATGCCAGTCTTTTTCTAAATGGTCCATGATGTACTCCTTTTGACCTGTATGGTAATGGGGTAATATTACAGTTATAGCACGTAATATCCCAGTTTTTTATATAATAATTTTTGCTTTATATCGATAAAAATATTTTATCATAATTAATCGAATCTATCTATTTTTCTTATTTGTTAATTTCAATTATGATGAATACATCAAATAAAACATCTTAAAGAAGTACAGAATACTTACAAAGATTATCGTCAATTACTTTCACTTATATAGCAGTTCTAAGTAGGAGGAGCTCATGGCTGGTAAAAGTTTAATCTACAAAATTCTTGAATCTCATTTAATGGAAGGCGAACTTATCGCAGGTCAAGATATCGGTATCAAAATTGACCAAACATTAACACAAGATGCGCTTGGCACAATGGCATATCTTGAATTTGAATCTCTTGGTTTAGATCGTGTAAAAACTTTATCCGTATCCTATGTTGATCACAATACATTGCAAGATGGCTTTGAAAATGCTGATGACCATAAATATTTGCAAGATGTAGCTAGCAAATATGGTATTTACTACTCCAAAGCAGGTAATGGTATTTGTCACCAAGTTCATGTAGAACGTTTTGCTTGTCCTGGTCAAACTTTAGTAGGTTCTGACAGCCATACACCAACATCTGGCTCTCTTGGGATGTTCGCAATGGGCGTAGGCGGTATGGACGTTGCAGCATCTATGGCAGGTAAACCATTCCACCTCATTTGCCCTAAAGTTATCAATATTAAATTGACTGGTTACCTTCAACCTTGGTGTGCAGCAAAAGATATCGTATTAAAAGTACTCAGTATTTTAACAACTAAAGGTAATGTTGGTACAGCTCTTGAATATACTGGTGAAGGCGCAGAAGCATTAACAGTCCCAGAACGTGCCACTATCACAAATATGGGTGCTGAAATGGGTGTAACAACATCTATTTTTCCAGCCGATGAAAAAACTCGTGAGTTCTTGAAAGCGCAAGCTCGGGAAGATGTGTATGTGCCATTAGCTCCTGATGCGGATGCACATTATGATGATGTTATCGAAATCAATCTTGATGAACTAGTTCCTATGGTGGCGTGTCCTCATTCCCCAGATAATGTTAAAACTGTAAAAGAAATGAATGAAATTGCTGTTGACCAAGTATTGGTTGGTAGTTGTACAAATTCTAGCTATCGTGATCTTATGATGGTCGCAAAAATGCTTAAAGGCAAAAAGATTCATTCAGATGTAAGCTTTGGTGTAGCACCAGGCTCTAAACAAGTATTGGAAATGATTGCTAAAAATGGTGCCTTAGCAGATATTGTAGCTTCTGGTGCGCGTATTCTTGAAAGTACATGTGGCTTCTGTGTTGGTTGTGGTCAAGCACCTCGTACAAAATCCATTTCTTTACGCACTAACAATCGTAACTATGAAGGTCGCAGTGGTACAAAAGATGCACAAGTACACTTAGTATCTGCGGAAACTGCGGTAGCATCTGCTTTGACAGGCAAATTCACAGATCCTCGTGATTTAGGGCTTGAAGTTCCAACAATTACATTGCCAGAGATATACGAAATTGATGACTCTTTAATTGTAGAACCTAGCTGCGATCCTAATCACAATATTTTGCGCGGTCCTAATATCGGTGAACCTCCAAGCAATATCGCTATGCCAGAAGAAATCAAAGCTAAAGTGGCTATTAAAGTAGGGGATAAAATCACTACTGACCACATTATGCCTGCAGGCCCATACCTTAAATTCCGTTCTAATGTACCTAAGTATAGCCAATATACTTTCTGCAATGTAAAACCTACATTCTCTGATGAATGTAAACAAAATGTAGAAGATGGTTTCTTCAATGTTATTGTGGCTCATGAAAGTTATGGTCAAGGTTCTTCTCGTGAACATGCCGCTCTTTGCCCAATGTACCTTGGTGTTAAAGCTGTTATTGCAAAATCCATCGAACGTATTCATATGGATAACCTTGTAAACTTTGGTATCCTGCCTTTATTCTTCGCAAATGAAGCTGATTATGACAACTTAAATGAAGGTGACGAACTCGTATATGCTGCTAATGATGAAGCCTTTGCAACTGGTACTTTCACTATTGAAAATAAAACGCAAGGCAAAACATATACATTGAAAACACCATTAAATGAACGTCAACTAGTAATCGTTCGTGAAGGTGGTAAATTGAACTACTTCCGTAACGGTGGTCAATAATCTTAATTCTTTAAAGACTTAATGATACGCATGGGCTCTGTCACTAGACGAGCCTATGCTAGACATTATCTTAAGTCTCAGTCTAATCAAGGAGTTTGTTATGAAAGGCTATACAACCATTCCTGTTCTCTATATGCGCGGTGGTACAAGTAAAGGTGCTTATTTATATACACCAGACTTGCCAGCTGACCCTCATAAGCGAGATGAAATGATTTTATCTTTATATGGTAGCCCTGATGCTCGTCAGATTGATGGCGTAGGTGGTGCGGACCCATTGACGAGCAAGGTTGCTCTTGTAGGTCCTAGTTCTGTAGAGGGTGCTGATGTAGACTATACCTTTGGCTATGTAGGTATCAAAGATGCTGTAGTTGATTACGAAGGCAACTGTGGTAATATTTCCTCTGGTGTTGGCATCTTTGCTATTTTACGAGGTCTCATTGAACCCGTAGAACCGATGACAGTAGTGCGTATTAATAATACGAATACTAATAAAATCATTGAAGCACATATTCCTGTACAAGATGGTATGCCTGTATTAACAGGTGATTTTGCTATCGATGGTGTACATGGTACAGCATCAAAAATTATGCTTTATTTTCAAAGTCCTGCAGGCTCTAAGACAGGAAAATTATTACCTACTGACAATGTGCGCGATGTGATTACCTTGGTGTCTGGTAAAACTATCGAGGTAAGTCTTGTTGACGCTGCTACGCCAGGCGTATTTGTGAAAGCTTCTGATCTTGGTTATACAGGCACTGAATTACCAGCTGAAATAGAAGCCGATCCTAACCATTTACTGGATGTATTGGAAGATATTCGTACGACGGCAGCTGTAATGATGGGGCTTGCTAAAACAAAAGAAAGTGCTAGTCCGGCAGTACCAAAAGTATGTATGGTAGCACCGGCTATTACATATACTGCGATTGATGGACGTACTATCGATGGTAACAGTATCGACATCGTGGCCCGTACAAAAGCACTAGCAGTTATTCATAAAGCTTATGCTGTAACTGGTGGTATCTCCACGGCGACTGCAGCTTTAATTCCAGGCACTGTTGCTAACGATGTAGTTAGCGCAGCATCCAAAGAAAATCACACAGTAACTCTTGGTCATCCAGGAGGTACGTTTACCTTTAATATCGATATTGATACAGATGCACTCACTGTTGCTAAAGCAGGCGTAGCGCGTACGGCGCGACCTATTATGGATGGTATTGCATATGTAAAAGAAGTCTAGTTAGTTTTGCACAGGGAGGCTCTCATGGAGAAGCTCATAAAAAGTTTAGTATGTATCATACCAGTTATTGTGTTCTGGTTTATTCCTGTGCCAGAAGGGTTACAAGCTAGCACTTGGCACATTTTAGGGCTTTACTTAGGTACTGTATTGGGTGTTATTTTGCGTCCTTATCCAGAACCAGTTATTTTGATTTCTAGTATGGCCATTTTATCTGTAGGTTATCTTGATTTAAAGTCAGCTCTTGCTGAATTTTCTAGCTCTACATCTTGGCTTATTTTAACTGCATTTATTATTGGTCATTGTTTTGTTATTACTGGTCTTGGCAAACGTATTGCGTATTTGTTGATTGATAAATTCGGTCATACTACATTACGTCTTGGCTATGTATCAACATTAACAGATTTTATTTTGAGTCCTGCTATTCCCTCTAACACAGCTCGTTCGGGTGGTTTGGTGTTTCCAATTTTCCAATCGTTGGCAACTACACTTGATTCCTACCCAGATAAGAATCCTAACCGCGTTGGGCGATTCTTTATGACCTTGTTATATCAAAATAGCTTGACCACAGGTACATTGTTTGTTACATCTGGTGCCATCATGCCAATGATGATTAAGTTTGCAAACGATATCATGGGTGTTGATATTTCTTGGGTAGGTTGGGCACAAGCGATGTTAGTCCCTGGTGGCATCTTACTTTTGATTACCCCATATGTGGTGTACAGAATTAATACACCAGAACTAAAAGTGGTAGATAATAAAGCGTTGGCTAAAAAAGGTCTTGAAGAATTAGGACCTATGTCTACAAAAGAAAAGATCTTAGAAGCACTCTTTGTACTCGCTATCTTAGGCTGGCTTACAGGGGGAATTACAAAAATTTCTACTGCAGCTGTTGCTATTGGCTTTTTGGCTCTCGCAACTATTACTCGCGTTATCGACTGGAAAGAAGTTATGGATGTTAAAAGTGGTTGGAGCACATTTGTATGGTATTCTGGTATTATGTCCATTTCTGCAGTACTTACTAAAGGTGGTTTCTTCACTTGGCTTGGTGAGTATTTGAAACATCATCTTGCATTGCATGGTATTGATACTCTTGTAGCTATGGGGATTTTACTCTTGCTTACTATGATAGTGCGTTATTTCTTTGCATCCACTATTGCTTATGTAGTAACGTTTGTACCAGTTATCTTTACTCTTGGTCATGTAGCTAACTTACCTGCGATTCCCCTTCTTTTACTCGTAGCAGCATCTGCTCAAATTGCTAGCCTTTTAACTCATTATGGTAATGCAGTTGGTCCATTGTTGTTTGGTGCAGGGTATGTTTCTCAACAACGTTGGTGGTTAACAGGCCATATCGTGGCATACTACTCAATGATTGTTTATTTTGTTGTAGGCTTGGCTTGGTGGAAAGTATTAGGCCTTTGGTAAGTTTTACTTACTTTAATGTAATTAAAAACTAATTATTTGTTACCTATCTTAATAACATATAGGCATAGAAGAAAGACTATTTAATCCTTACGCGAACTAGAGGTATGGTTCTAAACTATATCTGTAGAAGGATGAATAGTCTTTTTTCTGTCTAGACTTCTATTTATTCATCATGTATAATATTTATATTGCAATATTGGATCATGGCAGTTCTCGGGCCTGTGCAATGGGGGCCTGTGAATCGTGTCAGGACTGAGAGGTAGCAGCACTAAGCGGCAACCTTCATGTGCCACGGGGAACCCGGGGGCTGTCGTGATCGAGTATTGCAAGGCGGCCTATAGGGTCGCTTTTTTTATGTCTAATTTTCCTGAATATGGTATAATAAAGTATTGTAAGTTTCGGAAAAAGGGGGTGTTCCAATGGCATATATTGCGCTATATCGTAAGTATCGTCCGCAGACATTTACCGATGTAGTCGGTCAGCATCAGGTGTCTGATACATTGATGCGCGCTATCCGCGAGGATAAGGTAGCTCATGCCTATTTATTTGCCGGTCCACGGGGGACTGGTAAGACGAGTATGGCGAAGATTTTTGCGCGTGCTATCAACTGCGAGCATGGTCCAACGGATCACCCCTGTAACGAGTGTAGTGCTTGTAAATCGATTTTGAGTGGACAGTCCATGGATGTCCTTGAAATCGACGCCGCATCTAATCGCGGTATCGATGAGGTACGTGCTCTCCGTGAAAGCGTCAAATTTATGCCTGTTGAGGGGCGTAAAAAGGTTTTCATTATCGACGAAGCCCATATGCTTACCACAGAGGCATGGAATGCGCTTTTAAAAACAATCGAAGAGCCGCCTGCTCATGTGATGTTTATCTTTGCTACTACAGAAATTGAAAAATTGCCTGTTACTATCGTGTCTCGTTGTCAGCGCTATACCTTTAGACGCATTACCTCTGATGACATAGCTCAACGTCTATCTTACGTAGCAGAAAAAGAAGGCTTTGGCCTTGATTCTGCGGCGGCTCAGCTTATCGCTGTTCATGCAGACGGTGGTTTGCGTGATGCCTTGAGTATTCTAGACCAATGTGCAGGTATGGCAACAGGCTCTATTACACCGCAAGTGGTGGAAGAGTTAATTGGTCTCGTAAGTAAAGAATGGATTATTCACTTCCTAGATGCTTTGCGCAACGGCGATGGCCCTAAAGTATTATCCTACATTCACGATGCATTGGCAGAGGGTCGCGATGCAACGCAGATTATGGAAGCCCTCATTCAACATGTGCGCGCCTTACTCGTTGGTAAGGTGGCTCCTGATGCGGATGAGCTCAAGGTATACGATGCCTTTAAGGATGAGTTCCTAGCTCAGGCCAATACTGTTGATTTTAATGAACTTAACCAATATGTGCGCAGTGCTCAATCCATCATGAATGATGCGAAACAAGTGGACAATCCGCGAACTATCATCGAAATGGGCCTACTCGTGCTTTGTGCTAAATTAGGTTCTGTTGATGAAAGCATCGAAGATCGCGTATATGCATTAGAAAGTGCCGAGAGATCTGAACGAAATGATTTATTGAACCGCATGGCTCAATTGGAACAACGAGGCCCCGTAGCAGCTCCAACAACATATGGTGCTAATGCATTTGTACCACCACAAGGTGGCTATGCGAATAGTTTTGTATCTGTTGATACTACTGTAACTACACAGGATGCTCCAATGAGCAGCACTCAAAATACTACTATTGATGCAGTGCCACCATCAAGTGGTGTGGGGATGACACCGCCTCCTATGAATGGGGTAGGTATGACGCCTCCACCGATGGGAGCACCAGGTAGTACACCTCCTCCGATGAATGGAGTGGGCATGGCTCCGCCACCGATGGGCGGGGTTGGCATGGCGCCACCGCCAAATAATGGGGACACGGCTTCCCAAAAACCTACAAGAAACCAAGCTAAAGGTCGTGCTAAAAAAGGTGTTAGTACACAGGCCATCATTAGTGAACAAATCTTGTCTGCTCAAGAGTATCGCAATGTACAATCCAATGTGATTAAATACTTGAAGGATAGCAATCGCAATATGACGTCTACCGTTATTGGTCAAGGTCAACTTGTATATGTAGACCAAAGCAAAGCGGTCATGGCTTTTAAAAATACATTGCATCTCAATGTGATGACTAATGAAGTGAACTTGGCTGAAGCAGCTGATGCTTTCACCTATACACTGGGCTATGCGGTACACGTAGAAATCGTGGATGCCCTCACGCAAGTTTATAAAGACTATAAAAAGGCTGCTGGTAGCACCACACAACGCCAAGTAAAAGCATCCCAACGGCCACAAGAACCGATGGTTGATGTAAAGACGACCTCCGGTGCGGAACCGACACAAATGGATTTGACCAATGATTCGCAAGAGAGTAAGCCTGATTCTGCGGCTGTGGACGCGGCTAAGGCTACGGCGATGGCATTCTTAGCTAAGAAAACCGGCGATGCTGTTGCAAATACAGTAGTTAGTGATAGTGCGAATACAACTACAATAGCTGCATCAGAAACTGCATTAGGAGCTGGCGTAGAAACAGAGCCAGCATCCGGTGGAGATGTGCCGATTACATCTTTTGATGGCAGTCCATCTAATCAGGTTCCTGATGGTGAGATTCCTATCGAGTCTTTTGCAGGCTCTATTGAAGGGGATGATATTCCGGTTCATTCCTTTGATGATGTGCCTGTAGACGATATGGAGGGTTCTTATGTATCATCCTTAGATGATATGCCACCACATCCATTAGATAGTGTGACTGTTATCAGTGAGAATGGAGAAGTGTTAGAGCGTCCTATGGATAGCGGTGCGCATATCGAGGTGGAAGCTGTCCCAAAGTCTGATGGGGTTGAACCTCGTGAGGTAACCCCGCATCAAAGTGATGGAAATGGTATGCTTTCGCCAGCACCTATTGAAGTAGAGGCTATCGATAGTGTTACGGTGGCTCGTGAATACGCATGGGACCCAACAAAAATGACCGAAGAGGAACGAAATAATCCTTTATTGGCAGAAACATTAGAAAAACTATCTGAAGACCATGACATCATCGTCGAGGTCATCGAAGAATAGATGAAAAGCAATCGTTATATAATAACCTTTGGCCTTAGGGCTATTAGGAGACATATATGTTATAGACCTATGTTATATAGTATTAATGATATGGACTTAGAATATTAGTATAGGACGATGTCCTAAAAGGAGGAAATACAATGTTTGGTAAAGGTATGGGCAATATGACTGGCATGATGAAAAAAGTTCAAAAAATGCAAGCAGATATGAAGAAAATGCAAGAAGAGTTAAAAACTCGTACTGTAGAAGCTTCCGTAGGTGGCGGTGCTGTAACCGTTGTGATGAACGGTGAAAAAATCATCGAATCTTTGAAATTGAACCCTACAGCTGTTGATCCTGAAGATGTAGAAATGTTAGAAGATCTAGTAATGGCTGCGGTAAACGAAGCTAGCAAAAAAGTGGACGACCTCTTGGCTCAAGAAATGGGCAAGGTAACTGGTGGTCTTAACTTGCCAACAGGTTTATTTTAAATGATAAATGCTTTAGAACGGCTCGTAGAGCAGTTGCGTCGCTTGCCTGGCATCGGCTCCAAGTCGGCTAGACGCTTGGCCTATCATTTGGTAGAAATGCCGAAGGAAGAGGTAGACCGTCTCGTGGAAACCATCGTAGAAGCGAAGGGGGCTACGCGTCACTGTTCTATTTGCTTTAACTTATCAGCTCAAGATCCTTGCGAATTCTGTAGCAATCCGAACCGTGATCATACGACGATTATGGTTGTTGAAACATCTCGCGATGTCATTGCTATCGAGCGCAGTGGTGATTATAAGGGCTTGTATCATGTATTGGAAGGTGCCTTGTCCCCTATGGAGGGCATCGGTGCCGATGATATTCGCGTAAAAGAATTGATTGCACGCCTTCGCGATGGTGTTGTACAAGAGGTTATCCTCGCGACAGATCCAGATGTCGAAGGAGAAGCAACAGCTCTGTATTTGGCGCGCTTATTAAGTCCAAGTGGCATTAAGGTAACGCGCATTGCCCGCGGTGTTCCTGTGGGTGGCGATATTGAATATGCCGATGAATTAACGCTAGGCGGTGCCGTAGTGAACCGTCAAGAAATGAAAGGATAATATGGAATCTTTATTAGCATCACCGATTATATCGGCGGTTATTTCCGTTGCTGTAGCCTACATTGCTTTCAAGGTAGCATTTTTCACCATTAAACGGGTGGCTATGAATGTTGTGATTGGTGGCTTAACCTACTGGGTATGTGTTCATGTACTTGAGATTCCAATGGATATTGGAGTTGGTATTTGGGCATTAACAGCAATTTTAGGTCCTATTCCTATGGTTTTAGCTGCTATATATTACGGCATTTTATAACAGGAGGTCTTTATGCTTATCAATCGTGAACAACAACGCGTTATTGATGAAGTGGAACAGAATATCCTCTTGTTAGCGTCCGCTGGGACGGGAAAAACGAATACACTTGCTTATCGAGTGGCTCACCTCATCGAGGGCGGCTATGCGAAGGCGGAAAATATCTTGTGCATGACCTTTACGAACAAGGCCGCAAATGAGATGAAAGACCGCATTCAATCGCTCGTAGGCAGTCCTGCAAAGGCTGTGGAGGTTAGTACATTCCACAGCTTTTGCTTTTTCATTCTCCAACAAGAGGGAAAGCGCAACGAAAGCTTGTACACGGACGTGACTATCTTTGACGAAGAAGACTGCAAGGAACTTTCTGAACCGTACCGTCCTGGTAAATTGCGAGAAATGTCTTTTGCTAATGTTATCGCTATGGTGAAAGAATATCGCTCTTTATATGGATTTTATTCTGATGACCTCGTAGGTGATTATAAACGCACTATTGAGCGCTTGCAGAAGGAGCAGCGTGAAGCCATTGAGCAGCAATTCTCCAGCTTTGGCAATGTCCTCTATAGTGAACTCAATGATTTCTTGAACCATGGTCACGAATGGATTGCTGCGTATGATGAAAGCCTAGCTTCCGTGCATGGCCTAGATTTTACGGATCTGATCTGCGGTGTTCATCGTCTATTCCAAGACCCTGTAGTTCGTGAACGTTGGCGCAGTCGTTACAGCTATATCTCTGTAGATGAAATGCAAGATACGGGCGTACTGGAGTACAAGGTTCTAGAAATGCTGTGGGAAGGTAATCACGTGCTACTATGTGGCGACTATTTCCAAACGATTTACGAATGGCGTGGCTCCGATCCGTTCCGCTTGCTTAAGCAATTTGATGCGGATTTCAAGCCCTTGAAAATCATCTTTTATGAAAACTATCGCTCTAACTGGACGCTTTTTACGATGGCTTTCAAGACCTTGCAAAATATGTTCCCCGATCTAGTTGGGTCTATCTACACTGAATTGCCTCGTGCCAATAGTGAAAGCAAGGGTAAGCCAGTTCTCATTAAAGGCTGTAAAAATAGCTACCTTGAGGGCCGATATATCTACGAAGCTATCTACGCCTTACCAAAGGATGCTAATATCGGCGTTCTCGTGCGAGATAATAAAAAGGCTCAACGATTGAGTGACTCCTTTGAACGCCTTAACGGTGAGCGTCCTGAAGAGGAACGCCGTCAATTTATGATTATCGACGAGTTCAAATTCTTTAGACGTCAAGAAATCAAAGACGTTATGGCTTACTTTAAACTGCTTATGAACCCGAATGACTCCGTCAGCGCTAAGCGCATTATAAAACGCTATGTTGCTGGCATCGGTGACGCTCGTATCGCTGCGATTGAAAGCCCTGAGACGCGTCAAGTAGGTTTAAAATTGACGGATTTCATGGATATGCCTATCTTTGAGGCGGAGCCTTATGCAAAGCTTGTCAGTGGATTAGAGCAGCACGAAGTAGTTGTTTATGACGTGGAGAGCACCGGTACGGATACGTCTCAAGACCGCATCATTCAAATTGCAGCTATTCGCATCGATGAAAATGGACAGGTTTTAGAGGCCTTTGAACGCTTTATCAATCCTGGTTTACCTGTTGGTCAATCCGAAGAGGTACACGGCTTCTCCGATGCGTATTTACAAGAGCACGGCGAAGAGCCAGCGATAGTGTTACAAGCCTTTAAGGAATTCTCGAAGAATGCTATTATTGTAGGTCACAATGTAAACTATGATGTAAGCATTTTTACGAACGAATTGGCGCGTCATAACTTAGGTAATCCCGAGTTCAAGGCTATCTACGATACCCTCGATATCTACCGTCGTTTCTATCCTAATTTACCAAATCATAAATTGGGCTTCCTTGCGTCTGAGTTTCCTATCCACCATGAGCCAACGCACAATGCGATGGACGATATATTAGCCACTGCACAGCTTTTAATCTATGCGGTGAAAGAAAATATCGTGCCTACTACAACGGGACGTATGGTAGCTATTAACAAATATAAGGCAGCTTTCACCAATATCGCATCTCAAATGGCGACGTTGCGTAGAAAAGCCTATACGGAGATGCCAACGAAATTATTGGCGTACATCATGAATCAAATGGGAGTTCTAGAATACTACAAATCTCATGGAGAAGCGGCTAAAGTAGAGCATATACGCGATTTATATCGTATCATGGAAAAATTAGATGCGGCTTATGAAGGGCCAGCAGGATTAGCGCGGTTAAATCAAATCTTGCAGCTCGCAGCTCTCACGGCGGGCGAGCCTGCACAACAGGTGCGAAACGAAGCCCGCATTCCTATCATTACCATTCACCAAGCAAAGGGCAGTGAGTTCGATTACGTATTTTTAGCAGGACTCAACGAAGGTACGTTCCCAAGTCCTTTTGCCCTTGCAGAAGGTCGTGATGATGAAGAAAAGCGCTTGTTCTATGTGGCCATCACTCGACCTAAACAAGAATTGACCATTACCTTTGAACAGACGAATATAAGAGGTCGAGCTGTTCAACCAAGCTCGCTACTCAACTATATGCCACGAGATCCTGAACTCGTAGAAAGGAGATACTGATGGCGCGAAAAACACATCGTCCTGATGATATTCTGTGGACCGTGACCGCTGTAGATATAGACGCTGTGCTTAGTCAGAAATATGCAAAACAAAAGCTGTCTAATAACGGTCGAGACGTATTTAGTAGCAGTCGAGGTATATCGAGTAGCAATCAAGACATGTCAAGTGGTGATCTAGAACATACTGGCGAAGCATGTGATATTTCACTTGGCGAAGTGTTAGATACTAAATATCCTCGAAAGTCCTTAGTTAAACTCTTTGAAGAGAAATTAATCCATATTAATGGGCATAAGGCTGCACCAAAGGATGTAATTTCCGTAGACGATGAGATCTGGATTGCTATGGCAAAGGAAAAAATAGATCACGACCCTATCGAAATGGACTTACACATTCTATATGAAGATGATGATCTCCTTATTGTGGATAAGCCAAGTGGTGTGACGGTGAACTCTAAAGATCAACTATCTCTTGCCAATGGGGTGGCGCACTATTTTAAAGAACATGGTATCAAGCGAAAGGTACGTTTCTTGAACCGTCTAGATCGAGATACGACGGGCTGTATTGTCATTGCTAAAAGCGGTCTAGCTCAAAGTCTTTATCAACAGCAAATGGATGATAATACTTTTGAAAAGTGGTATATGGCTACTGTAGAAGGCATTGTAGAAGCTGATGAGGATACTTTAGTATTCCCTATGGAACGCAGTGCTGATGGTATTCATTACGAAGTAAATGCAAAGGGCAAAGAGACTCGCACAGATTTTTCCGTCCTATGTAGACATTCTTCCCGGCCTGTGGATAACTCTGTGAATAAGTCTGAAAATTCTGTGGATATAGGACTAAAAAATGTGGATATAGAATTAGTAGATGTGGATAAAAATAATCCAAATGTGGACAAAACTGTGTATAAGTCCAATAAATGTGGATATACTGAGGTTTTAGTTCGTTTGTACACAGGGAAAACACATCAAATTCGAGTAGCTTTCAGCCATATAGGGCACCCTCTTGTAGGGGATACATTATACGGTGCACAACCTACGAGACAGCCATTCCAATTACGCGCTCAAAAGGTAGTATTTACACACATTCGCACAGGAGAGCGTATTACGGTTACGGCATAATCTGATCTGGTTAACTCGTTACGTAATACAAAATACTAGTTTGTTAGTCATAAGTCTGTACTATACATTGTGAAGTCACAATACATCAAAAATTCTAATTGAGAAATGAGAATTATTGATAACTCAGTAAAACCAATAAGTTTAAAAAATTTTTTCAAGAAAAATAATGACAAATGATAATCGATAAGCTATAATATAAATAGGAGTAAATCGATATAGTTCAATTTAAGAACTATAAATCAGAATGTAAGAGGTGTAGTATGATTTTACAAGAAAATAGTGCAGCACGTAATCGGGGGATTACACTTGCCAGTATAAAAGGCATTATAGGCAATATAGTTCTCGTTATCTTTAAAATGATTGTGGGCCTTGCGTCTAATTCTATCGCCATCATCCTTGATGCGGTAAATAATTTAACCGACGTGTTGTCCTCTGTATTGACCATTGTAGGCACGAAATTAGCTGCCAAAGGGGCTGACAAGGAGCATCCATTTGGGCATGGTCGTATAGAATATATGACTACCATGGCCATAGCTTTTATCATTCTTGGTGCTGGTATTGGATCTCTTAAGGAATCTGTGGAAAAAATTATCCACCCTGAGGTATCTACCTTTGATATTCCAGGTCTTGTCATCATCGCTGTTGCCATCGTGGTGAAAGTAGTGATGGGCCGTTATATCAAGACACAAGGTGAAAAATATAAATCCGATGCGCTCGTAGCATCTGGTATAGATGCCCTTTTTGATGCGGTAATTACCTTTGCCACATTGATATCTGCAGGCCTAGTATACTTCTTTAACTTTGATATTCAAGGTTATGTGGGTGCGGCTATCTCTGCTTTGATTTTGAAAGCAGCGTATGATATTTTGCGCGAAATGTATAATCATTTGCTTGGTATTCGGGCAGATGACAATTTAATCCGTGAGATTAAAGAAACTATCGCTCAACATCCAAATGTGGGGGGCGTATATGATTTAGTATTAAATAGCTATGGTCCAGGCGAAACAATTGGTTCCGTTCACATTACAGTGCCAGATACGATGACAATGGCAGAAGTTCATCCCCTAACAAAGGGCATTGCGGTTCATCTTTATAAAAAGTTTGGCATCAATATGACCGTTGGTGTATATGCTGAAAACAAACCAAGTGTAGAAGTACTTGAAATTAGAAAAGCTCTTGATCAAGTTATTAGTTTATATACACATGTAGTACAAGTACATGCCTTCTACGTACAAGAAGAAAAGAAGGTTATCTACTACGATATTATCTTTGACTTTGACGAAGAAGATCCACATAGTACATTAGAAAAAATCAAGGCAGAAATGCAAAAACGCTGCCCTGAATATACCCAATTCGCTATTGTGGATACGGATTTTAGTAATTAATTTAGTAATATTGATTTTAGCTATCTAAGCGAATAGAAACTTCTAAGTATATCTCTTTACTATATGAAACAATTTCATAACTAATATTATAAAAAAGGCTTTAACCAATAATCGATGGAACGTATCTTGTCAAGTATTGGTAGAAGCCTTTTCTTTTATTAGTCTAGAGATTTAGTTATACTATAGGTAAGAGAGAGGTGGTCCTATGTCGCAATGGATAAAGAAACATTATATTGTAAGTTTTTTTATTTTTCTTATTCTTGTTTTGGGTGCCTTACACCTCAGTGGTATGAGAAATGAGAAATGTATTTTACCCAAACAAGGGATAATTTTAGAAAAGGATATTACTGTTGATATTAATCGTAATTCAAATGCAAT
Organism: Veillonella parvula; assembly: GCF_945949885.1. Classification (GTDB taxonomy): domain Bacteria; phylum Bacillota; class Negativicutes; order Veillonellales; family Veillonellaceae; genus Veillonella; species Veillonella parvula_B. The sequence continues at coordinate 29,809 of NZ_CAMFFZ010000007.1, forward strand.
CTTAACAGTTATAAATGCAAGTAACTACTCTGAATCTTATGCCATTGATGTATTACCTATTATGAAAGAATATAACTGTTATATTTTTGATTATCTTATCGTTAATGATGAATTATATCTGCTTGCACGCTCTAATGATACTATTTCTAATATGAATTTGTATCCGCTTTTGATTTTGAGGGTCACTGATACATCTTTGACTGCTAATATTATAGGATATGATTTTGATAAGTTTTTTGCCTCATTAGACTATATCGATGGTAATATCATAGCCTCTAATAGGGAGGGAAAATATATTTTAGATGCTACTTTATCTGCTACTAAAATAGTTGATACAGATCCACGTTTGGTTCAACAAAAGAAAGAAAGTAAACATGGTATTAAAAATGATAAAGTAATATTAGACTCTCTTATTCCTAGAGAATTATATATAAATGGTAAGGTAGGAGATACTTATTTGCTCACGGTTACTCCTCTTATATATGCGAAACCAAATATGAATTTACCTTTTGATTTTTTTAAAGCTGAACAGTATTATGGTATTCCTATATATGAAAATATGATGTTGTTTTGGAATGTTAAGACTAATAGAATGGAAAGTTATGATAATCTAAAATCTATAACTTCTTTCAATATAAAATATATGGATATGAATTATAATACTGAACTTTTCGAACAATGGAATCAAATAATTAAGAATGTAAATACTGAAAAATCAAATTAACTTGATAATATATAGTTGAATGAATATAATGTATTGTATAAAATGTAATTTGTGTTGATAAATTCTCTAAGGAGAGATGGAATGAAAAAAATTGCTCTTATCGCAATAGCTGTAATGGCGGTTGTTGGTGTGTGCGCGGTTCAGCCTGCAGATGCAAAAAAGGTAGAACAAGATCCAGTAGTGGCACCTATTGATATGCCTATGAATGATGAAATTCAACAGGTTAATGGTGTGTCTAAATCAACAAATAAAGAAACACGACGTTTGTCTAATAATTTAGCAGAAGCTACAAAAGTGATGATTAAAAAGAATTGGAAGACCATTTATATTAAAGCAGTTCCTACGGGAGATAAGGATGCTGTACACTTTTATTACAAAGATAATAGAGGTCAAGTATACAATGGCCAAGTTATTAGAAATACAGGTCTATCCAAGGGTAAATATATGACAGGTTCTTTACGTCAAACTGAGGCATTGCAAGAATTAGTTAACCATTTGCAACAGAATGGTCAAGAAGTACCATCCTCTATTGATATCATCATCACTCAAGAAGGCTATCGCATTAAGACTATCTTTAATTACAATGAAAATATAAGTAATCTACCAGCGTATCAACAACAATATGAACAAGAAAACTTCCCGACTATGAAGTAATAGAAAAGCCCGTGCATGCACGGGCTTTTTGTTAGATTACGTAATCATCGGAATCATCTTTTTTAGATTTTTTGTAAATTTCTTTTACACCAGCCATTTCGATGAGTTCTTCCCCAAGAGCATCTTCATCATCCGTATTGAGCATGGAGTAGAAGGCCCAAAGAATGATGAACCAAATTGGTGTGAACAAGAGGGCAATTCGAGTATCTTCATTTAAGGCTAGAATTGCTAGAACGAAAACAAAGAACGCGAGGATAACGTAATTCATTACTGGGTATAGAGGCATTTTAAATTTAGACTGTGCCGCTACCTCAGGATTTTTCTTGCGATATTTGAGATGGCAAATAACCATCATGGCCCAAATAAAGATGAAGCAGAATGTGGAGATTGATGTAATCATAACGAATACTGCTTCAGGCATTACGTAGTTGAGTACAACCGTAATCAATAATACGGCTGCCGAGAAAATCGTTGCTTGGTATGGTACGCTACTGTTAGTCAAACGACGCATAGAACTAGGTGCGTGACCGCGTTTTGCTAGGGCGTAAATCATACGACCTGTACTGAAGATACCGGAGTTTGTAGCAGAGGCTGCAGAAGTAAGAACAACGAAGTTTACGATACCTGCAGCGGCTGTAATGCCAACTGCTGTAAACACGGCTACAAATGGGCTTGCAGCAGGGTTAACGGCAGTCCAAGGGTAAATACTCATGATGATGGCTAAAGAGCCCACATAGAATAAAATAATACGTAATGGAATATTATTTATGGCCATTGGAATAACCTTTTCAGGATTTTCCGTTTCGCCAGCTGTTAGACCTACGAGTTCGATACCTGTGAAAGCAAATACAACCATTTGGAATGATAGAATAAAGCCCATCGTTCCATTCGGGAACCATCCTCCGTAGTTCCACATATTGCTAAAGGCGGCGACGCCAGCATCTGTAGTAAAACCTGTAACAATCATGATGATACCGATTATGATAAGAGAGATAATAGCGATTACCTTAATCAAGGCAAACCAGAATTCCATTTCGCCGAAATGTTTTACAGCTGTCAAGTTCATTAACAACAAGACGATTAAAACAAGTAAGGCGGGTATCCATTGGGGCAGCCACGGTATCCAGTACTGCATGTAGAGGCCTACGGCCGTTAAGTCTGCCATGGCTAGTGAAAGCCAGCAGAACCAGTATGTCCATCCCGTGATAAATGCTGCTCGATCCCCTAAGTAATCTTCTACAAAGTCGATAAAAGAGTGGTGGTTTAGGTTAGATAACAGTAATTCGCCTAGTGCTCTCATAATAAAGAAGCAAATAACACCTGTTATTAGGTAGGCGAATATAATGGATGGACCAGCCAAGTGAATGGCGCGGCCGGAGCCTAAGAATAAACCTGTACCAATAGCACCGCCGATAGCGAGCAACTGTACATGCCTGTTCTTAAGGCCCCGTTTTAACTGATGAGTATCAGACATAATAAAGACCTCTTTTCTACAAACTATCTATAAACATAAAAAGCCATGGATAACCATAACTTTCATAATCTATAGAATCTATAAAACTATTTTCTTATAATACAGTATCTATTCTAAAAAGTCAAATGTATTTTTTCAGTGGACAAATCTTAGAGGTATATTTAGTAAACTACCTTGATTAATATAGATTACTTATAGCTTTCAAAAGGATTGGTGAGAAATATAGCTGAAAAATTGTTATAATAATACATGAACTATCATTAAAATATAACCGTGGAGGCTATTATGAGACGTCAAGATCGTATGGTTACAAATATAGATGAAATTAAAGATATTTTAAACAGCACGCGTATCATTCACCTAGGCATGATAGATGGTGATTACCCTTGGTACCTTTACATTTCGGTTATGAAATTGTAGATGATATACTCTACATCTATGTACATGGCTATCATGAGGGGAAGAAGTTTAGTTTGATTCAAGCGAATCCTCATGTATTTATCGAAATTGATGGTGATGATGAGGCTCTCGTTTCAGGTGGAGATATTCCTTGTAAATATAGTTCAGTCTATTCCAGTGTAATGGGACGAGGAGAGGCTGCTTATTTAGAGAATATTGATGAAAAAGTTCATGGTTTACAAGTGTTGATGAAGCATCAGACTGGTCGAGAATTTACCTTTACCGATGCCATGGTAAACTCTGTGGGCGTCGTTCAAATTAAAGTTGTAGACTATACTGCAAAAAGACGAAGACAGCTTGAACAAGATATTATTATGCCTCTATTAACTAAATAATGACAAAACATCCTATTGAACTCTATTGTAATATAGCGTTTAGTAGGATGTTTTATTATGTATAACTAATAAGCATTAAAGCAGCTAATGGCTCATAACTATACTTTCACAATAGGAAAGATAAAAGTTTTATGAAGTAGCTAGGGCAACAGAATCGGCAGCATGTTTTTGATATAAATAAGAAAATATATCATTATATGTGTAAAGTATATATCAAGTTTTTATAAAGGAGAGATTATGAAGAAGCTTCTATTTAAGTCCGTTTTATCTGCTATGGCTGTAGGATTATTGTGTGCAGGATATGTTTCAGCTGATGTTGTTAATGATTCAATATCTACCGATAATGTTGGCGTTTCCGCTGCCGTTACATTTGATATGCCTAGAGTTTATCCTGATTCAGCAATCAAAGCATTACCAAGAAAGACTTTATTAGAGTGGCCTATGAAAACGCAAGAAGGGGCTCGTAATTGGAAAGGAATAGTAGAAGCTGCACAGCAACTGCCGTATGAGGTCAAGGCGCCTAGCTATATACCTTATGGTTATCAGCTCTATACAGCGCGTCAAGATCAAAATGATGTATTAGAGGTTGTATATTATAAAAAAGGTGTGACTATCTATCGGGATGGGAAAAAATATATAGATAGTATTATGGCATATAGAATGGGATATTCCTTAGATACCGTAAGAGATATACCATATGTTCCATCTGAGTACGGCGATATTGAATGGTCTAAATCAGGTGATTCTGGTGATGTTTATTTTACAGGTAATCCTGAAACACATATGGTTCGCAGCATTTCGTGGACGAAGGATGGGATGGCTTATTCTCTATTCTTCTTAGAACGGGTGAAAGAGGCTGATGCGGAATTCTATAAAGAGCATGTAGTACCGTTGAAGAGTATTGATAGCTCCCGTTATGAACTAGTTGGTAACTATCCGACAACACCTAAAACAATTGAAGAAATAAAAGAGGAACATGTAGTGCCTATGAAAGCTAAGACTGGCGTGTTTTAGAGAGAGCAGAAAATATGAGATTAAAAATAACCAAATCATTATTAGCCATGGGAATATTAGCTACCGTGATAGGCAGCTTTGGAGTACAATCAGTTAGTGCGTTATCTCCTTTAGTGGATGAAAATGGACATACAGTTACCACTGATACAGTGGAAAAGAATAAAGAACTAATGAATCGCTATCGGTGGTATGATCAACTTGATAATGGTGATATCCTAGAGCGTAATATTGAGGCAACTACTAATTATTTTGGATATGATTTACAAATTCCATCTTACATGCCTGAAGATTATTGCAGTACGCGATGTAAAGTCAAGAGATCATGACGTATTAGAAATCGTGTATACGGAAACGGGCCATAATGGAGAATATGGTCAGAAATTAACCTTCTCTAATACAGATATTGTGTATCGTATGGGGTGGGCTATCGATACCGTGGTAAAGCCTATATTGGAAAAGACAAAATACGATGTTGATGATGCCGTTAGCTTTACTACCCCTAATGGAGTCCCTGTACATACTTTAGGCTCTAGCAACGACTCTGTTCAAATTGCTTACTGGGAAAAAGATAATAAAGTATATATGCTCTACTTTGCCTCTACAAGAAACCAAAACTTTGTAAGCAAAATTGTAGACTCTGTAGGGCTTCTTACTAACGTAGCCGCTGATAATACTCGATTACGTGGTGACCGAAATGATAAGCAAAATGTTAAACGAAGTAATGCGCAAAGTGTTAAACAAAATGGTGAACAAGATAGACCTCATTTTGAAACTATTGGTTTGCCACTGCGTACACATACGAATTCTGAGTGGCCTATACTTACGAGTAAATCCATCGGCTTACCTAGCGGTGTAATTGATGCATCTCGTAAGCTGTCCTATAACGTATCTGTACCAAGTTACTTGCCTCTTGGCTATACATACTATGCTACACATTTTTATGATAATGATGTATTAGAAACTGTATATTGGAAGGAAGGTCAAGAATATCAAGAACGCAGCGGGCGTTGGGTAAATCATACGATGGTCTTTCGCATGAGCTACTCTATGGATACGGTATGGCCTAAAGAATATGTTCCAACAGAATATCATGACGTACAGTGGATTGACTCTACCCCAACAGGTGATGTGCAGTATACAGGTGATGTAAATAATGGCTTAGTTCGCAGTATTACTTGGTACAAGGATAATATGGCATATTTCTTGTTCTTCCAAGTGCCAGTGAAAGCATCTGAAGCAGAGTTTTATAAAGATCATGTAGTACCATTAAAAGATATTGATCCAAGTCGTACAGACTTAATCGGTGTAAAAACAATTCGTTAATACTAAAGCCTAATAAGACTCTATAGCACGATTTGGTGATGCCATACGACGTTAGCGTTTAGTAAAAGAGTACATAATAAAAAGAACCTATTTCCTAGATATTAGAGTAATATCTTTGGAGATAGGTTCTTTTAGTGTATGTAATTTACATATATTTTGCTTTTAGGTATTAGTGATTTTATAGCTATCGAATATAAAGTAGCTTTCACTAATAGCATCATTATGGGGATACGTTAATTAGAAGAATACGTAGCGAATAATAACGAGAACCGCCAATACGTACATAATCCAGTTAACTTCTTTTGCACGGCCTGCAATGATTTTGAGTAGAGGGTATGCAATGAGACCTGCAGAGATACCGTTAGCGATGCTGTATGTGAACGGCATCAATACGATAACGAGGAATGCAGGGAAGCCTTCTGTCCAATCATCGAAGTCAATATTGCGAATAGCACCTAACATGAGGGCCCCAACGATTACGAGGATTGGGGAGGTTGCAGCATTTGGTACGAGCGTTACCAATGGAGCAACGAATAGGCAGATTAAGAATAATACGCCTGTTGTAACAGCTGTTAAACCAGTACGTCCACCAGCACCTACACCTGCCGCACTTTCAACGAAAGCAGTAATCGTAGAAGTACCGAGCAAGGCGCCAGCACTTACACCAAGAGCATCTACGGTCATGGCTTTCCCAAGACCTGGGAATTTACCAGATTTAGGATCTGCAATTTTCGCCTCTGTAGCAGTACCGATTAAAGTACCCATAGAGTCGAACAATTCTACGAAGGTGAAGGAGAAGATAATCGTAATTAAGCCCATGTGAAGAGCGCCAGGAATATCTAATTGAAGGAATGCCGCTTTAGAGAAATCAGGTACTGCCAATACAGTAAAGTTCTCAGGCATTGTGGAAAGGCCTGTGGCATAGGAAATTACAGTTGTCACTAAAACGCCAATCAAGAGTGATCCTTGAACTTTACGAGCCATCAATAAAGCCGTAAAGATGAGGCAGAATAGAGCTAACAATGTTTCGCCACTGTGCAAATTACCAAGCGTTAAGAGCGTCTCGGATGCAGGAGGTATTAAATTACCATGTGTCTGTACGACTTGACCTAAGGAGTTTGGAGACAAACTAATGGAGATGGCCATCAAGCCGGATAATTTCAAACCAATGATAGAAATGAAGAGACCGATACCAACGGTAATAGCAATCTTCATGGAGGCAGGGATGCCTTCAACAATCATTTGTCGCACCGACGTAAGTGTTAATACGAGGAATACGAGACCTGAAATGAATACCGCACCTAATGCTGTTTGCCAAGATACGCCCATACCGAGAACTACAGTAAAGGAGTAAAATGCCAAGAGGCCAACTCCTGGAGCGAGAGCAATTGGGTAGTTTACGAATAGACCCATAGCAATCGTCACAAGACCTCCACCTAAGGCTGTGGCAATGAGGACCGCATCCTTATCCATACCTGCAAGACTAAGAATGTTTGGCGCCAAGAATAGGATGTACGCCATCGTGATAAACGTAGTGACACCTGCTAAAATTTCTGTTTTAACGGTTGTACCACGCTCACTGAGTTGAAATAATTTATCTAACATTAGATAACATCCTCCCTATATGAAATTAAAATCATACCTAAATAAAGATATTTCGATATATGTATAGTGTATCATATTTCCCACCATTTTTTGTATGAATTTGTGATATACTATTAATATATTATGAATGATATAGAGGTTAACTTATGAAAATATCTACAAAGGGGCGTTATGCCTTACGGATATTGGCGGATATTGCAGAACACGGGGTAGAAAAAAATGTATCGATTCGTGAGATTGCAGAACGCCAAGGATTTTCCGATAAATACTTAGAGGGGATTGTTTCTCGTCTATCCTCCGCAGGTCTCGTTAAAAGTGGACGTGGCAAATACGGTGGATATCGATTGGTGAAGGATCCATCTGAATACAATGTATATGAAATTTTATATGCCGCAGAGGACTCCATTGCTCTCGTGTCTTGTTTAGAAGATGATGTAGAACCATGTCCTATGTTTAATGACTGCTTGACAGCTCCATTGTGGCAGTATTTACAAGATGAGTTCCGACATGTTATGGAACATGTTTCCTTGCAAGATGTAATGGATCATAAATTTCCTACGGAATAATTGATAGTCCGAAAACTTTAGTTTGAATGATCTTTGAGGATTACTACATTGTATACCTATATTTTAGGTATTTTTTATGGAAAGAGTCGCGTTTCGTATGCGGCTCTTCTTTATATATGAAATTAAAATGTAATAACATTTTATGAATAGTAACATAGATTGAAATCTAAGTAGGACTGTAATTTAAATGGAACTGTAATTAAAAGTGATTTATGTGTATATTAGTTTATCTAAACGATTTTATGTGGAAGGGAGGGTACTATGAGTACAAGTGTATATGATGCTCGCGGTGGCATGCGAAACGTATGGATTATTACGGCTAGTATGACTGTGCTAGCCATATGTTACACAATGATAATTCCTTTTCTCCCTATATATCTGTTGGAACTCGGTGTTCCTAAGGATGATGTAGCACTTTGGTCAGGCCTCGTCTTTGGTATTACCTTTCTTATCGCAGGCATTATGGCGCCAATTTGGGGTAAAATTGCGGATAACAAGGGCAAGAAACGGATGGCTCTACGAGCTGGTTTCGCGATTGCCGTTTGTTATGTCCTCATCGGTATGGTAACGGATCAGTACCAATTGTTGATGGGGCGTGCCTTGGTAGGTTTTGCCAACGGTTTCTATCCTGCGGCGATGACCATGGTTTCCCTGAGCGTTGATGAGAAACAGGTGGGCCGTGCCCTCGGCATATTCCAAACAGGTCTGATTTTAGGCAATGTCATCGGCCCATTTTTAGGTGGTGCCGTTGAAAGTGTCGTAGGTATGCGCCCTGTATTTTATATATCTGGTATAGCCGTATTCATTGCTACCTTGGCAGTATTGTTTCTTGTAAAAGAACCAATACTAGAAGTTGAAAATACAACGTCTAAGGAGCAGTCCAAACAGCCGGTAAAAGCTACATCCTTGCGAGAAGATTTTAAGTCGGTTCAAGAACAACCTGTATTAGTAAGACTTTTATGGATTTACTTCTTTATGCAATGTGTCATCATGATGCTACAGCCTATTTTGGCGCTTTATGTAGGTGATATGCAAGGCACTATGGAAGGGGCAGCCATCATCTCGGGTACAATCCTCAGTATCGGTGGTTTAGCCGGTTCTTTAACGACTAATCTATGGGTACGCCTCGGTGAGCGTCGTGGGCACTTTAGAACAATTTCCTACTGTATGCTTGGTAGTGGTGTTGTTCTTTTACTTCAAAGCTTACCAGTAGGTATCTGGTGGTTTGGTGTACTACAAGTATTAATTGGCTCTTGTATTGTAGGTATCAACCCATCTTTGAGTGCAGCTGTAACACTTAATACAGAACCATGCTTTAGAGGTCGCATGTTTGGTATGACGACGACGGCTCAACAATTTGGTTCCATGGTAGGTCCAGTGTTTGCAAGTATTGTATCTACCTATATTGGGATATCCTATGTATTTAGCATTACAGGTTTGCTATTACTCTATATGGGGTTCCAATCACGGAAACTATCCGTACAACATGATAAATATAGTGTATGAATTAGAGTCTAACAAGCTCCTTACTAATATATATTGGTAAGGAGCTTTTACTTTTTTATGCTATTTTTATAATACGAGGCTTTCAGATACAGACCGTTTATTGGTAAGAGGTCTTAATCTAGGGTATAAGAAAAAGTGATGTTAATCGTTAATCTAAGAATACTGTTTTAGTGCATAATAGTAGGCTTTCATACGTTTTTAGTGAATAGCAATCCAATATGGGCCGATTGATTGCTTTTACAAAAATATTGGTATATAGTTAGTTTAAGGTAAGTCACTAGTCTCACCGTGTGGGACAGAAAGGAGTTATTATGGTCCGTATCGGTCATACTGTACTCGGAGAAAAGGGTACAAAAATATGCGTGCCTATTGTGGGCACAACAATGAAAGAGATTCTGGATGCCACCGCGGTAGCATGTAATACACCGTGTCACGTAGTGGAGCTACGCATTGACTATTTCGAGCGGGCCCACTCCATTGATGCTATTATTGAACTATTAATGCTTATCAAGCCACAACTGAAAGGTCGTGGGTTGCTCTTTACATGGCGCACAAAAGGTGAAGGTGGGGAAAGAACGATTTCTACACAAGATTACTTTACAATGCTAGAGCGTTTGATTCCTACAGGATTGGTGGATGCTATTGATATTGAGCTGTTTTTTGATCAAGATAGAATGCTTAAAACGATAGAGTTTGCTAAGGTTCATGGAATCACTATTATCATGAGCAACCATGATTTCCACTGTACGCCGAGCCGTGAAGTCATTGTAAATCGACTCATTCAAATGAAAGAGTTCTTGGCCGATGTGCCAAAGATTGCCGTTATGCCTCACACAACTGGTGATGTATTAACGCTACTTGAAGCAACGGCTGAAGTGAAAGCTTTATATCCTTCGGATCCAATTATTACGATGGCAATGGGAGAACTAGGTGCTGTTACACGCACTGCAGGTGCTCTATTTGGAAATGCCATGACCTTTGCCTCTGCTGGTAAAGCATCGGCGCCAGGTCAAATCGATGTACATGCTTTAAAACGAATTCTAGATACCATCGATGTAGATGGTGTATTTGACGAACAACAACATAAACGCGTAAAAGTGCATTAAAAAGTCGGCGAGAGCCGACTTTTTTATATATTCATTCCCTGTGCCAATATTTTATTGATTATTACGCTTTTATCTTTTATGGAGTATAAGATAATATAATGTTTTGTCACCATTTTTCGAGAATAACATACACTATTACTAGATTTATATATTGGGTATCTATCGGGAAAAATATCAAGTGAAAAAACTGCATTTTTAATTTCAGCTTGATGGCGTAGAATCAGATTTGAGTCTTGACTGATATCTTTTAAATTTGTAATGATATTTCTAAGTTCTTTTTCAGCAAGTTTACTAAAGAAAACTTTATAGCTCATGAAAGGAGACCTTCTTTCTTTAGTTGCTCAAAAAGATCTTCGGCAGGAGTTAAGTTACCTTGCTCTATGTCTTTATATGCCAATTCTAGTAGCTGATCGATTTCTTCATTAGTAAGAAAATCTGCATTCATAGAGTCACAAGCTATTGGCTTGTTTACGGAACTAGGAATTGCTTTTAAAAACTGTATTTGTTTGGAGATTAGCGTAACTAATAATGACATGGTTAATCCCATTTCTTTTAGGATTGCTGTAGTAAGTGTTTTTACTTTAGGGTTAATGCGGATGTTAAGAACTCCTGTTTTATCAATTGTATCGAAAGCTACTTCTCCTTCATTTGGGGTTACATTTCCGTAGTTTCCATATCTATTGATAGTTTCTGAGGCTTTTAATGTAGTTTGTGGTTGTTCATAGGTGCCGTTGTTGAGTGTGCTTGGTGTAGGTGTTTCATCTATAGGTGCCGTTGGTAATGCAATGGCAAACGGAATGCGACGCTCTTTGATGATTTGGCGGAATAGTGCATCTAGCATAGAGGTGTATGATAGACCTTGTGCTTTTAATATGCTAGATACCTCTTGTTTTAAGTCCTCATTGATGCGAACTTGTAGATTTACAGTTTTCATAATGCCTCCTATTTATGGTCGTCACGTTAAGACTATTGCTTATAGAAATTAGTTCATTGTATTTTGAGGGTTCCATGGGGAAAGCTATTTTAAATTCTTTGTGTAATTACATTGTAATTGCGAAAGTGATTTTATACCAATATATATAATACATAGGGGACATAAAAAAGCAGTAGTTACCCTGAGGATAGCTACTGCTTTTCAGTTTATATCATTGATGTCATGATATGAGTTTTAGTTTTATCTAAGAATACAGATGTAAATGCTCTCACTTCTAAAAATGTAGAAGTCCTTACTTATACAGAGAAAACAATCTTATAAATACCGTTATATAAACTCTTACAATAAGTTTGCTTCGAAGTCTTCTAGTATAGCCGCTACTGTTTTTGGTGCATTGCGATTATGTTCTACGATGCATTGTGCAAAGCTTTCATACATTGGAGTGCGAGTTTCTTCGAGTTCACGTAAGCGCTCTATACCGCCACTAGAGAGAACACGACCAGAGGTAGATAGTTTTTCTACAGGCTGCGTTAATTGGTAAATACGACCATTCTGACGTAGATGTGCATAGTTTTTAGGTACTGTTACACAGCCGCCACCAGTGGAGATGACAAGGCCAGTTTCTGTGCCTAATTTTGCAATCATTTCTGCTTCTTTTTCACGGAATGCTGCTTCCCCTTGTTCCGTAATATATGTGGAGATGTTACCGATTTCTTTTTCTAGCTCTTGATCCACATCAAACCAAGTACGACCAGTTTCTTCAGCGATTGCTCTGCCTACTGTTGTTTTCCCAACACCAGGCATACCGATGAGGATGATATTTTCCTTTTCACGGCGCATATCTCGCAAGATTTGCTCGATTTCCTTGGTGTCAAAGTTTTCACCTTGGAAATGATTAGCTGCCTCAACGCCTTGTGCCACGAGGAAAGGTAGACCATCACAGTGTGGAATATCCATCATTTCTGCTTGTAAAAGTAAAACTGTACGACGTGGATTGTAGATGAGATCTACAACGCCTTCTAATTTGGAAAATTGCATAATATCTATCAGGCTAGCCGGATTATGTGGATACATCCCGATAGGAGTGCAGTTAATGATAATCTGCGTTGTTTCGTAGTAATTAGGTGCATCGGTATAGAGCGGAGTTATTTTACGGGATAGATGCGTGATGCTCTTAGCACCTAGATCTTCAAGAGCCACGTGAACGGTAGCCGAGGAGGCACCATCGCCAAGGATGATGCATTCTTTACCGGATACATCGATACTAGCGTGTTTTAGGGTGAATACAAATCCATCGTAGTCTGTATTGTAACCATGCCATTTGCCGTCTTTACGGACCATCGTGTTTACACAGCCAATGCGTTCCGCGCGAGGGTCAACTACATCGCAAGCCTCAAGGGCATTAACCTTGTAAGGGAAAGTAATATTAATACCTTGTAATTCTGGATTTGCGAAGAACTCTTGCAGTTGGCTCGGTTCTCGTTCAAATAATTCATAATTAGTATTTCCCAAAGCATTGTGGATGCGTGGGGAAAAGCTATGGCCCAACGTACGGCCAAGTAAACCAAATTTCATAGGACCTCCTAGGTCAATATACACAAAATGGCTAATAGGCTGTCACCTATTAGCCATTGGAGTTTTAAAACTATATCCATTGTACTATATATGCCATTAATAAGCACTACCATAGAGGAAAATATTAATTTTCAGGATAATTACCGAGCAAACGGAATTTATCTTGCGATGCGTGGAGCTCTGCCAATACGGAGAGTACTTTTGGATCTGCTAAGGATGCTTCCAAATCGAGGTAGAACAAGAATTCAAAGTTATGTCCTACGATAGGGCGGGACTCAAGTTTTGTAAGGTTCACACCGATGTTAGCAAATTTGGTGAGCAATGTACCAAGGCCCCCTGGAGCATGGCTTGCTGTCGTTACTACTGAGATTTTATTAGCTCCCGGGTATACGTGGAAGTCCTTACTAATACAGATAAAGCGCGTATAGTTGTTGTCGCTATTTTGGATGTTTCTTAGTAATGGAGACAAATTATATAGGTCTGCACATTGAGGTGCTGCGATAGCTGCCACACCTGGGTCATCACTAGCCGCTACGAGCTGTGCAGATCGAGCCGTGTTGTCATAGGAGCGTAATTCTACGCCTTCCAACTTATCTAGGAAGTGACTGCATTGGCCCAATGCTTGAGGGTGGGAAATTATGGTATGAATATCTTCTAGTTTTGTTCCTTTTTTCACGAGCAAGTCGTGAGATATCCAAAGACGCGTACCGCGAACGATATAGCATTTGCGCTCTTCTAATAGGTCATATACTTCTTTTACAGAACCATTGGAGCTGTTTTCAATAGGCAATACACCGAATTGACATTCCCCCGACTCTACGGCATCGAATACGGCACGGAAACCCGTTACATAATGGATTTGGCTGAGGGGTAATAATTTATCACACGCCATTTGTGCATTGCTGCCGAATACGCCGGCGCAAGCTACACTGCCCCGTTGAGGTGGTAAAGTAGGAGATTGCTCGATGGCTTTTTTCATTTTCAACGTGAATTCATTGTCTTGGAATAGTTGCTCAGATTGGTAGGTACGACTCAAGCTAAATAATGCTTCAAAAAAGCGGCGTGCATATAGATCGAGGTCTGGACCTGCATCTTTTGTTACCTTGTCGAGAATGTCGCGCTCTCGTTTGGCATCGTAAATGGCCTTATTCATTTCTTTTTTTGCAGCCGCTACGTCCTTGGAGAGTTCCATGCGCTCTTTGAAGAGGGCGAGCATTTGGTCGTTTATGTCGTTAATCTTAACGCGTACTTCATCTAAGTTCATGGTCAATATCTCCTAAGAAATCAAGAATGACAAGGGCCGTAACGGCTTCGATAACAGGTACAGCACGAAGTGCTATACATGGGTCGTGACGACCTTTAATGGTGAGTAATGTGTCCTCTTTTTGTGAAAGAGACACAGAATGTTGTTCCTTATAAATGGATGGAGTAGGCTTGATGCCCACTTGCATAATGAGGGGCAAGCCGTTGGTGATACCTCCTTGAATGCCACCGCTATTATTGGTAGTTGTTGTGATTATATCGCCGTCCATGGTGAAAGCATCGTTCATTTCAGATCCAAGTCCAGAACACATGTCGAAACCACCGCCAAAGGATACGCCTTTGATGGCAGGTACGCCAAAGATCACGCGAGCTAATCGGTTCTCGATGCCGTCAAAGTTTGGATTGCCAAGTCCGATTGGTAGACCTGTAGCCACAACCTCAACAATACCACCGGTAGAGTCGCCGTCTTTTTTTAGTTTCATGACCAAGTTTTCTACTTCAGAACGCTTGTCTGCATCGAGCATAGCAATTGGTTCTGTAGCAATTTCACAGAGTGCTTTCATATCTGGATGAACCATATCGATAGGGGCATCTTGAATTGTGCCCACTTGTTTTAAATGGCCGTGAATTTCGATGCCTTTTTCACGCAATAACTGTAGTGCAATGCCACCAGCTACGCAAAGAGGTGCTGTAAGACGTGCCGAGAAGTGGCCGCCACCGCGCATATCTACCTTGTCACCATAGCGCATGCGAGCCGTAAAGTCCGCATGAGATGGGCGAGGAATGTCGCGCAAGTTATTGTAATCACCGGAGTGCTGCGATGTATTGCGAATCATAAACGCCAATGGAGATCCACTGAGCATGCCATCTACCATACCTGATAAGAATTCAGGTATATCGGCTTCTTTACGTTGCGTTTGTAATTGGTTTTGACCTGGCGCACGGCGCTTTAAGAAGGCTTGTAGCTCGTCGATGTCGATGGTATGTCCACAAGGGAGGCCTTCCACGATACCACCGATGGCGTACCCATGAGACGCACCAAAGGTAGATACTTGTATGGTTTTACCGAAATTAGATGCCATTATATTTACTCCTACTTATAGTATGTATGACTAGTATTGTTATCTATTGAAACGCATTAGCTATGATTAGGCAGCTATATTGGTTGTGCATTGCCACCTAGTGTGTTCCAGTCCTCAAAGAAGTCTGGATAGGATTTTGTGATAGCTTCGCTATCTTTTAATGTCACAGGATTTTCACTAATGAGAGCCATCAATGTACCTGCCATAACAAGGCGATGGTCGTTAACACAATCGCCTTGTCCTCCTTTTAGTATACCACTACCGATGATATATAGGTCATCACCATCTTCGCGAATCGTGCCTCCTAAATCTCTGACGAGATTAGCAACGGCTTCGAGGCGATCGGATTCTTTCAAGCGTAGGCGCGCACCCTTAACAAAGGAGCTTTCACCTTGGATAGAGCAAGCGAGGGCGGCCATAACTGGCAACATATCGGGCATTTGTTCGAGGTCGGCATGGATTGGTTTTACTGCACGGCCTGTAATGGTTACGTTCATGCCATTCCATACCACATCACAACCGGCATCAATCATAACTTGCATGATGCGGCGGTCAGCTTGTACAGAATTCTTGTTCATACCCGTAATGGTAATAGGTTTGCCTGTCATAGCGGCGGCCACCATCCAAATGGCCGTGTTAGACCAATCCCCTTCGATTTGGTAATCGTTCTGTCCTTTGAAAGTAGCATTGGCCGCTACCGTAAAGGATTCTTGGACTGTGTCAGAGGCAGGTATATGATCGACTGTTACGCCGAAGTCTGCCATCGTTGTAGTCGTTAATGTTACATAGTCGCTAGATTGAAGTGGCGTAGTAGATGTAATTGTAGTGCCTCCACATTGTGGAGCTGCTAACAATAATCCAGAGAAAAACTGGCTACTCACATCGCCAACCATACCGAACTCTCCACCTTGGAGACGACCTGTCATAGTGAATGGTGGTTTATCTTGGGAGAATGTTACGCCGTGAGCTTTCATTTCACCGAGCATGGGTTCTAAAGGGCGATCTGGTAAACGCCCCTTTGCATCCACATCTACCTCATTACAAATGGAGGCTGCCACTGGTAATAAGAGGCGCAATGTGGTACCCGATTCATGGGGAACAACATTGCCTTTTTGGGGCGCAGGACCGGGTGTAACAGTGACAACTTTATTTTCATACATAACGTGTGCTCCTAAGCCTCGTAAGGAGTCCATAGTTGCATCGATGTCTTTAGAGGTGCGGCTCAGTAGGATGGTAGATGGTGAGCTGGCGAGAGCGGCACAAATCAGCGCACGGTGCGCATGAGCCTTTGCAGGGATGGACGCAATAGTCCCTGTAGGGATGGCGTTCGTTACGGAATGCATATAAATCTCCTTTATATCTCAGTCTAAATAGGTTGCAAGTTCCTCGTGTGTTACTACCTTGAGTTCGCTGTGACCATAGCTAGTAGGTACTACGATTTTAATGGTTGCTCCTTCGCTTTTTTTGTCGTGCTTAGCGGCAGCTAGAATCTCTTCTTTGCTTATTGTTGTTGTTGTTGGCAAATCGTGTGCTTTGATGAGGACCTTTAATTTCTCTAAAGCCTTCGCATCTAATTCTCCATGTTTGACAGCACCTTGTGCCATGAGCACCATACCAATGGCAACGGCATAGCCGTGATGCACTTCAAAGTGGCTCGCTTTTTCGATGCTGTGCCCAAAGGTATGACCGAGGTTTAAAAGGGCACGAACGCCAGACTCGCGTTCGTCTTGTTCTACGATATCCGCTTTTGCTTGTACGCAGCGCGCAATAACGCCACTTACACTACTGCGATGTTTAATTAGTGGTCTATTCTCGAGTTGAGTGAGTAAACCCGGTACGTCGAGGAAACCGTATTTGATAATTTCACCGCATCCATTAATCCATTCCATTTCAGGTAATGTATTGAGTGTAGCTGGATCACAGAGGACAAGGATAGGTTGTTTGAAAGCGCCCCATAGGTTTTTGCCGGCTTCCAGATTGACTGCTGTTTTACCACCTACAGAGGAGTCTACTGCGGCTAATAGGGATGTAGGAACTTGAACATAGTCGATACCACGTAAATAGGTCGCTGCCGCAAATCCTGCCATATCGCCTACAACACCGCCGCCAAGGGCGATGAGCAAGTCTTTGCGAGTCAATGATTGGGCCGCCATGTATTCTACTAAATCGATGAGTTGATGAGCATTTTTGGAGCTTTCACCAGCAGGGAAAACATAATCACAAACAGCATAACCCGCATGTTCCATATTAGCTTTCACAGAGTCCAAATAGTGAGGCGCCACGTTGCTATCGCTGACGATGATAACACGGCAATTTGATTTTAATGGTTTAATATAATCGGTGATGCGTTGTAAAGCGTCTTCCTCGATGACAACATCATACGGTGTAGATGCATTAATATGGATGCGAGTCATAACGGTTCCTTTCTTAAAAGAATAAGCTAGTATCTATTATAACGGATACTAGCTTATTTGTGTGATATGTAAGATTATTTAGTGCATTCTACCAATGCTTGGCGTAACGCGTTAATTTCTTTCATAAGGCTAGTGAATTGGTCTGGACGCAATGCTTGCGGACCGTCGCACAATGCTTTGGCTGGATCGTTGTGAACTTCAATCATAAGGCCGTCTGCACCGCCGCCTACGGATGCAAGTGAAAGCGGACGAACCATGCGGCTCATACCTGCTGCGTGGCTAGGGTCCATGATGATTGGCAAGTGAGATAATTCATGCATCATAGAAATTGCTGTTACATCTAAGGTATTGCGAGTCTTAGTTTCGAATGTGCGGATACCCCGTTCGCATAATACAATTTGTTCATTGCCTTCGGACATGATGTACTCAGCAGCCATCAACCATTCTTCGTATGTTGCAGATAAACCACGTTTTAAAAGAACTGGTTTATTTAATTTGCCCACTTCTTTTAAAAGCGTGAAGTTTTGCATGTTACGAGCACCGATTTGAAGCATATCTACATTATCAAAGTATTGTAATTGAGAGATATCCATAACCTCAGAAACGATAGGAAGACCTGTTTCTTTTTTAGCAAGCTCTAATAACTCTAAGCCTTCTGGGCCCATACCTTGGAAGGAGTATGGGGATGTACGAGGTTTGAAAGCGCCGCCACGAAGGATGGTAGCACCAGCTTCTTTACATGCTTTAGCAGTGGCTAATACTTGTTCAGGTGTTTCCACAGAGCAAGGACCGGCCATTACTGCGAAGTGACCACCACCGATGAGGACACCACCAACATTGATTATAGAATCATCTGGATGGAATTTACGGTTTGCTTTTTTGTATGGCTCTTGAATGCGAGTTACTTTATCTACGAAATCTAGAGACTCGATTTGACGGGCATCAAGAGATGCAGTATCACCGATAAGTCCTAGAATATTGTATCGAGTACCTTCTACTGGATGGATAACGAATCCTTGAGCCTCTAATTCACCGCGTAAACGGGATACTTCTTCCGCAGCTGCGTTTTGCTTCAATGTAATAATCATGATAATTCCTCCTTGTAACTACAGTGAATAGTAGGGCTGACCATACGGATAGCAAACAAAAAGGGCTACCCGTAATCTAATACGGGTAGCCCTTTTACTATTCTAAGCAACTAATGTTGAATAATCCTTAATTAGCGCATCACAAATAGTTCCTTACCCGTACGTTGGATAAAGAACCAATAAAAGTATTGCTTTGCTGTGAGGCTAATTTGGTTAGTCATCTTTGGTTGCTCCTTTCTAAAATGTTGAGTATAGTATAAACCCAAATGATAAAATTATGCAATACCTAAAAATGAATTTCATGGAAGTTTTAAAATATTTTTGATGCGGGAATTAATAGGAACTGAGAAGTTTTGTGGAATTAAGCGTATTTTTGATATAATAAAAATAAGAAGCTTTCATTGTTTATAGGGGATTTCGTAATACACATGAATCGATTCTTATAAATGTACTTATAATCAGAAAGGGCACCCATGATTATTCAAATCTTAGATCATATAACAGAGGAAATAAAACAAATTCGTATCGATGTATTTATGAAAGAACAGGGTTTTGAAGACGAGTTTGATGAAATCGATGAGACTGCAAAGTTTGTGCTCTTATCCATTGATGGTAAAGCGGCTGGTACGTGTCGATATTTTCCCAGTGATGTAGCTGGAGATGCACATATTGGTCGCATGGCGGTACGTAAGTTGTATCGTGGACAACATTTAGGTACTAAGATTATGATGGCTGCTGAAAATGCTATTCGCCGTGACGGATTTAAGACGTGCTCCTTGTCGGCGCAAGTACAGGCCAAACCATTCTATGAATCCCTTGGATATCGTGCTGAAGGAGAAGAATACCTAGATGAAGGCTGCCCACATGTGATGATGCGGAAAGAATTGTACTAGATATTACATAAATACTCTATAAGTGCTTGTATAGTTTTATTTTGCTCTGCTTTATTTGCATAAACGACTGCAACGGTTGCAAGGATTGGTGGATTCATAGATATTAATTTAATATCATCTCGCTTGATTGGTGATGGCGTTAATAAGAATGAAATGCTATTAGTTTGGACCGTCACATCTAGATTTCGATCGACATGATTCGATGACATAGCTATACGAGGTGTAATATGATGTAGTTCCAATTGTTTAGAAATATATTGACGATGGAATGAATCTAATTGCATCATGATTAGGGATTCAGACTCTAACTCTGTAAAGGAGATAGAGTCTTTTTCTATTAATGGATGCGTTGTAGGTACACAGGCTTTGTACTCCACATTCATAATTGGTTTGGATTTGAGTCCCTTTGGTAGAGTGTCTGCAATGATAATAGCTAAATCTAGATCGCCATTGACGAGTTTATTCTGCAAACCAATAGACCCATCCTCAACAATATTAAGTTCCCAATTAGGATGAGCACTACTAAAGTGTGATAATACCGGTTTAATCATAAATGACCCAATCATCGGAGGTATTCCTATTTTTAGGATGCCTCCTTTTTTATGGCCTCGATCTCTTACCTCTTTTAAAGCAGAGTGTAAATTTGTCACTAAAGGGCGTAATTTGTCATATAAAAACTGACCATCATCCGTTAATGTAACGGATTTATTATGACGTTCTAATAGCGTTACACCTAACTCTTCTTCAAGCCGTTTCATGGCAACGGTTAGGTTTGGCTGAGAAAGATAGAGCTGTTGTGCGGCGTGAGTAATATTTCCTAACTCTGCTACGGTTAAGAAATACTCTAAGTATTTTAACTTCATATCATGCGTCCCTTTGTAATAGCTTTTACTTAAAAGATTATCTTTAATTTAGTAACAAAATCATCGTAACTGTAAAGAATAAGATTATTACAATCTACATTAGGGCTTGTAATAAATTTAATTTATTACAAATATAATATACTATATTTCACCTTCTGTAAATTGATAGCTATAATGAGAGCATAAATTCGCAATAAGAATTCAAGTGAAAGAGGTATAGACCATGCGTGTTATTAATACAGAAGAAATCGTACCAATTATTGAAAAATTAGCTATTCAAGCATGTTGTTGTTTAAGTGACAATGTTATCGATGCTTTCAAAAAAGCATTAGAAACGGAAGAGTCTCCAATCGGTAAAGATTCTTTAGAAATTATTATTGAAAATAGTGAGTTTGCTCGCGATAATATGATGCCTTGTTGCCATGATACTGGTATGGCTGTAGTCGTTATGGAAATCGGTCAAGAAGTATCTTGGGAAGGGAAACCTCTATACGACCAAGTAGAAGAAGGTATTCGCCGTGGCTATGAGAATGGTTACTTGCGTAAATCCGTTGTGGCAGATCCTTTGGAACGGGTTAATACAAATGATAATACACCTGTTGTATTCCATCCATCTATCGTTCCTGGTGATAAAGTGAAAATTACTGTTATGCCGAAAGGTGGCGGCAGTGAAAATATGGGGGCTTTCAAAGTATTGTTGCCAGGTGCTGGTGAAGAAGGTATCAAAGAGTTTGTTCTTGAAACTGTAGCACGTGCTGGTGGTAACCCTTGTCCTCCATATATTGTAGGCATTGGCGTTGGTGGTACTATGGACCAATGTGCGTGGATGGCTAAGAAAGCATTGCTTCGCGATATTGGCGAACGTAATCCAAATCCACGTTACGCAAAATTAGAAGAAGATTTGTTAGAGGCTATTAATAATACCGGTATCGGACCTATTGGTTATGGTGGTCGTAGTACAGCTCTTGATGTGCATGTAGATTACTATGGTGTTCATATTACGGCGTTGCCAGTAGCAATTAATTTCCAATGTAATGCAGCACGTCAAGCGACAGCAATTCTATAAGGAGGATTCTATGAGTATAGAAGTTCAATTACCAATCACAAAAGAAATGGCTAAAACCTTTAAAGTAGGCGACGTATTATATTTAACTGGTTATGTGTACACTTGTCGTGATGCAGGGCATAAGCTCATTGCTGAGGCCTTAGAGCGCGGTGAAGACTCTCCAGTAGATTGGACAGACCAACTTGTGTATTATGCTGGCCCATGTCCTGCACCTCCAGGAAAGGTATTCAACTCCAATGGTCCAACTACAGCCGTTCGCATGGATCCCTATGTAGAAATGATGCTTAAACTTGGTGCTACTGCCATGCTTGGTAAAGGTGTGCGTGAACCATATGTAGCTGATTTATGTAAAGAGTATGGTGCTGTATCTCTACTTGGCGTTGGTGGTGCTAGTGCTATCAATGCAGCACGTATTAAATCTGCTGAAATCATGGCCTATGGCGAACTTGGTACGGAATCTATCAAAAAACTCTACTTTGATCGCTTCCGTGTTATTGTTGGTATCGATACAGAAGGTAACGTATTACAATATCAAGAGATTCCTAAATATAAACGATAAAAAGATACCCAATCCAAAGTTCTGGATTGGGTATCTTTTTTGTTATTATTCTAAGTCATCAAAATCAAATGCTGCTGCTTTTGTATAGTTTGTAACTTTTGCTTCGAAGAAGTCAGTTTTTGTGCTATTCAAGTTGGAGAAGCTTTCGATCCACTCCATTGGATTATCCTTAATTTCAGGATACAAATGAGGCAAGCCAATTGCTTCTAAGCGGATGTTTGCAAGGTATTTGATGTAGCGCTCGATAAGAACGTTGTTAAGACCGAGGATTTTATCGTCAGTGATGTATTGGCCCCAAGCGATTTCGTTTTCTGTACCTTGGCGAATCATGTCCGTGATTTTTGCTTCTAGTTCTGGAGTGAACAAATCAGGACGTTCACGGCGTAACTCGCGGATGATGTTTTGGAACAATACAAGGTGAGTTACTTCATCGCGGTTAATATATTTGAAGATAGTGGATGTAGCAGTCATCTTGCCTTGGCGTGCCAATGTGTAGAAGAAGCTAAAGCCAGAGTAGAAGTAGATGCCTTCTAAGATATAGTTAGCGATGATTGTGTGAATAAGATTGGCTTCGCTAGGATCGTCGCTGAAACGTTGGTACGCATCGGCGATGAAACGATTACGTTCAAGTAATGTTTTATCGGTACGCCATTCATCATAGATTTTGTCACGCGTAATCGGATTTGTTACAGTATCCAAAATGTAGGAATAACTTTGAGCGTGAATTTCTTCTTGGAATGTTTGAATATTCAAAAGGGATGCGACTTCAGAGGCTGTGATATAGCGGCTCAAGTTAGGTAAGTTTTCGGATTGAATAGAATCAAGGAAGTTCAAGAACGCAATGATTTTATCGAAAGCACGACGTTCATAATCTGTTAAATATGGGAATTGTTTAACGTCTTCGTTTAAGGAAATCTCTTCTGGAATCCAGAAGTTGTTGAGCATCGTACGGTACATTTGGTTTGCCCAGTCGTACTTGATACGATTCCACTCGCGAAGGTTCGTGGTATTACCGCCAATCATAGATTGAGTGCCACGGTCACCTTTTTCATTGAAAATCAGTTTTTTATCCATAGTAGGACTCCTTTATACAATGATGCGACCTATACTTCTATAGGTCGTCATCAGATTTACATTGTTCGTGACAGTATCTTTTCCGAGTTTAGTGCTCTCTAGTTATAATGTATGTTTTTTGTAAACTATGGCAATGATATCTTTAACTTTTACCATAGCCTAAATTGCATTATATAACGTAGAGTATATCTATCCTATATTAGGAGGAACAGCTTGTGCATTCATCCATTTCAAGGGATTGATTACGGATATAGTAGATTGTTTTGATCCCTTGTTTGTAGGCTTCTACGTAAAGGTCAAGAATTTCTTTCGCTTTCATTTGAGGCGTGATGTACAAGTTGAAAGATTGTGCTTGGTCAATATGACGTTGACGCACGCCACAAGCTTTGATGGACCATTGTTGGTCGATTGTATGTGCCTCTTTGTAGAGCCAGAATGTTTTGTCGTTCAAATCTGGTGCCGTTTTTGGTGTGAAAGAACCTTTCTTCTCTTCGATGAAGAATTTTTTGAAGATAGGGTCGATACCAGCTGTTGTATTAGCGATGTTGGATGTAGAACCTGTAGGAGCCACGGCCATTAAGTAACCATTGCGGATACCGTATTTTGCAACGTCCGCAGCCAATTGTTTCCAACGATCAGATGTGTAGCCACGACGAGTGAAATACTCACCAGTTTCCCATTCGGAACCTTTGAATGCAGGGTACGCACCTTTTTCTTTCGCCAATTCCATAGAAGCTTTAATCGCATAGAATGCGATATTTTCAAATAATTTGTCCGCTACTTCGATGTGCTCATCGGATTCCCATTGAATATCATGATTTACGAGGTAGTGGTGATAACCAGATGTACCAAGACCGATTGCACGGTATTTATCAGAAGTCATGCGAGACTCTGGCACCGGCGCTTGGTTGATGGAAATAACATTGTCCAACATGCGAATTTGAAGGGCAATGTTTTCTTCCAACTCTTCGTCTGTAATACGGCCAAGACTGATAGAGTTTAAGTTACATGTAACCATGTCGCCTGTGTTTGTTTTTGTAGTAATTGTACCGTCTTCGTTGATGATTTCTTCAGCAAGATTAGTGAAGCCAACATTTTGTGCGATTTCGTGGCACAAGTTGGATGCGTAAATCATACCTGCATGTTTGTTAGGATTTGCAGCATTTACAGTATCGCGGAAGAAGATGAATGGCGTACCAGTTTCAACAGCGGAGCGCATGATTTTTTTCATCATGTCTAATGCTGGAACTTCGATGCCGTGTAAATTAGGATCTTGTTCACATTCGATATAGCGTTTAGTAAACTCTTTTTCGTCATCTGTATCGAAGTAATCCTCTAAGGAATAGCCTTTTACAGCCAAGATTTCATGAGGGTCGAAGAGGGTGAAGTTTTCACGAGCTAACATACGTTCCATGAAGATATTTGGAACGGAGATAGCAGGGAAGATATCGTGCGCTTTACGGCGGTCATCACCGTTATTTGTACGAAGTTCTACAAATTCGTAGAAGTCTTTGTGCCAAATATCAAGTGTTACTGTAGCGCCGCCCTTACGTTTACCCAATTGGTCTACCGCAACGGCTGTATCGTTGTACAAGCGGATCCAAGGAATAACGCCGCCAGAGGAGTTTTTGAAACCGCGGATATCGGAGTTCAATGCACGAACTTTGCCAAGGTAGATACCAAGCGCACCACCGTGTTTAGATACGCGAGAGAATTTGCTGTTTACGTCGTAGATAGACCATAAGTTGTCGTCTACACCAGAGATAAAGCAAGAGGATAATTGGTGGAATGGTGTACCAGCATTTGCCAAAGTAGGTGTAGCTGTCGTCATTTTTAATTGGCTCATCAAATCGTAGAATTTCTTAGCGTATTTTACTTTATTTTCCCCTTCTACAAGAGCCAAATGCATTGCGATAGCCATGAAACGTTCTTGCGGTAATTCAAAGATTTCTTTGTTAAAACCTTTTACCAAGTAACGGTCAGCCAATAATTTGAGACCTTCATAGTTGAAGAGATAGTCGCGCTTAGGTTTGATGTAATCGCCTAACTCTTGCAATTCGTCAGCAGTGTATTCTGTAACGAAGAAGTCTGCGTATTTTTTCTCTTCTACAAGCATGTTTACAAGATTTGGGAAGTTGCCGTAGCCAAATGCTTTGTAACGACGAGTAATAGCGGCTTCTTTATAGAGATCGAACAAGAATAGGCGGGCTGCTACGAACTGCCAATCTTGGTTCATTTTATTAACTTGGTTGCCGAAGCCGTCGTCTTTTTTAGATATAACTTTTTCGATGGCTGTTTGGACTAAAGTTTTTTGAATTTCTTTAGTGGTCATGCCATCAACGAATTGCAACTTCGCATCCATTTCCAATTCTAGTGGATCACAAGAATCTAACCCCAAACATGCGAAGGCTATCATTCGTTTCGTTTTTTCAACGGACAACGGCTCGAAATGGCCATCCCGTTTCTTGATCATAATCTCCATTACTGTTCCCCTTGAGAGTTAAAAGTCATAAAACTGTTATTTAGTCGTATAAGCATATATAAGATTAGAATGAATTATATAAATTATCTTTAAGTTGAGTCTAATCAGAAAAATAAGAAAACTACTATATATGGTAGTTTTCTTATCTAGCTTATACATTATGTTACGATTATAGCGAAAAAATTCTATATATTCAATATTGACATTTGTAAAATTTTTAATATAGTTTCGCAAAAAATGTTGATATGGTTAAAGATGCGTGAAATTACTGGATTTTATAATTAATTATATAATACGCTAAAAATAATTCTTCGTGCGCTGTCTTGATATGCATAGTAAGAGTGGATTAAGAGTTTGTATCCCGTGCCTTCTATAATGACTGAATCTGAAGCCGTTTTTGGAACAGTGAGAAATTTTTCATATATATGATGAACCTCGGTCACGCCATTGGGTAGAGATACCTCTAAATCAAGACCTTCATTGATGAATCTAAAGTTGATAGATTCATAGGATGCTGTTGGTATGTCAGCTGTACTATCAGCAGGCTCACGTACTTCTAATTCGATGTTAGAAATGAATTTATTATATCCTACAAGCGAAATAACATGAGGTTCTTCAACGGCCGTAAAGCTGATAAACTGAATATTTCGTTCCTTATATATTTCCGTTGCTCCTAGTTTTGAAGAATCCCCCTGTATAATCGTCCTGCCATAGTCTGTAAAATCAGGGTTAAATGTTTCTGTAATAGGCAAGTATACGTGCCATTGACCGTCAATTTTTGTATAGTTTGTAAACTCTCGATGGGATGTGTAACCGATAAAAGGCATTAAAAGGACTGCACCTAGGGCGAGTGCCATAATCGTTGTATGGATCGATGGAGTCAAACGTTTTACAAAGGAATATACGTTATGTGCTAAGAAGATTAGATTGAATGCGGCTACGTAAATCGTATTGAGCCAGAGTACAGGCTCATTTATTACGCGTTTGCCAATCAGGATTAGGCACAATATTGTAATCGTAATAAATAAGAAACATAGGATCCTTTGTGTCTTGCTGCTTTCACTAGATCTGAAACTAGCCAAGTAAAATAGATAGAAAGTGGCTACATACGGATAATATGTATAAAGGAACCGCGCATCTTCGCGGAGGCCTAAGAGAATCAATACCAAGTAGATATTAGCTAGAATACCTGTAATGATGGAAGCCTTTGGTAGTATGATTCCAAAAACAACATTATAGAATGTATTTGGTTCTGGCGGTCCCTCTGGCTCCTCTTTGTAAGTACATAGCATAGACATACAGATAAAAATGTTAATAGACGCCAGAATTTTAAAGATTAGATCTTCAAAGGTGAATGGTTTGTCCAAAATGATGAAGAAGAACCATAAGGTCATGACTATGACTACATTGTACAGTGTTGATGTAACAATGGTGATACCAATCCGTTTTATGCGGTTGATGATTTCGCCGATGTAGTGTTCACCAGGTGACGTAAAGTACAGCGCAATCATAGAGTACAGCCATAGGTATGATATGTTTTCTGTGGCTAGCTCGATGCCTCGTATGTGATGGTACGTTTCATGAATCGTATATAGACCAACGCTGATGCCTATGCTTAATAATGTATATACTATGGAGTACTTTCGATCTCGTGTTATATATGATTGTAGTATGACGATGAAGAAATACAGCCCATAGAACCAAAGGTCTATATCGGCAAACCAATCTTGCTCTAGATAAAACGGTGTACATGAAAATACGGCAATTAATGTTAGTAATATAGGTGACTGCGCAGCTAGGTCCCGCAGCGAAGACCATAAATGTGTAATTGCAAATTTCATAGATTCTCTCCCTCTATAAAAATAAATGCCCCCCTCTTATCTGTAGTATACATGTTTTCTAGTGAAAGTCCTATGAGGTTTTACAGGCGTCTGAATTTACATTACAATAACATTAAGAGCTAGTATTTATAGAAAAGAGGTCGTTCACATGGAGTTCTCTTATTTTTTACCAGTACATATCCAATTTGGTTGGGATAAAGTCGATAGTGTTGCTGATTTTGCTAAGCCTTATGGCAATAAAGCGCTAATCGTAACAGGGCGGACGAGTGCCAAAAAATCCGGACTATATGACCGTGTGACAGCAAAACTTGATGCGGCACATATTGAACATGTGTTGTTTGATCAAGTGGATGCCAATCCCTTAACGACGACTGCATTGGACGGCGCTGCTTTAGCTAAATCTGA
The DNA here is from genome assembly GCF_945949885.1 of Veillonella parvula. Lineage (GTDB taxonomy): Bacteria > Bacillota > Negativicutes > Veillonellales > Veillonellaceae > Veillonella > Veillonella parvula_B. The sequence continues at coordinate 58,114 of NZ_CAMFFZ010000007.1, forward strand.
AAGCTGTGATATGGTCATTGCCATCGGTGGCGGCTCTATCATGGACTGTGCAAAAGGCATTGCATTTATGGTCGTTAACGATGGTGACATTAACGACTATATCTTTAACCGTAAAACCAGTGATAAGGCGTTGCCTCTAATTGTAATTCCCACAACCTGTGGTACAGGTTCTGAAGGCAATGGTTTCGGGGTGCTTACGAACCCTGAAACGGGAGACAAGAAATCCTTGCGATGTAATGCCATCGTACCAAAGGTATCCATCGTAGATCCGGCAGTAATGGGTACCATGCCTCCTCATGTATTGGCATCTGTGGGCTTTGATGCACTCTGTCATAATATCGAGGCGTATACCTCTAAAACGGCACAACCTTTTACCGATGCATTAGCTCATTATGCTGTAACTTTGTTAGCACAATATCTTGTGCCTCTATATAAACATGTGAAAGCAAAGGCTGAAAGTAAATCAGCTATTCTCAACGAAACTCAGCTTATAAAAGCTTGGGAGGCCGTTACATTGGCTAGCACAATTGGAGGCATGGTTATTAATACCGCTGGTGTCACACTCGCTCATGGTATGGAACACCCTGCTAGTGGGCTGAAAGATATTACTCACGGGGTAGGCCTTGCCGTTATCGAACCGGTTGTAGTGGAATATACATGGAGTGCTAACCCAGACAAATTTGCTACATTGGCACGTATATTCAACCATGGAGATGGCTCCGAACTAGGTGAAGCACTGCATTTAATCGTACATGAGTTAGACCTTACCACAAACCTTACAGAACTAGGTTTTACGAAAAAAGACATTCCCTGGCTTGTCGATAACGTGTACGTCGTAGCTACAGGCAATATTGCTAATACAATGGCTGAAATTAGCCGTGAAGATATAGAAGTGCTGTATAAAAAGATGTTTTAAGTGTTGTCATAAAAGGAGAGAGTTTTGTTTCAAGGATTTTATGGCTTATTGACAATATGTATAAGTGTATTCTTTATACTGAGCATGCTATTTAATATAGCTCCTATAACATATATTGTGTTTGGTGTAATGATACTATTGAGTCTATTATTACAATATGGTCGTTTTAAGAAACAGACTGTATCTGAAAAAAGGCACACTCAATTGGCCTAGTGTTTGTATATTGCGTTTATTCTTAGCTTTTCTTGGCTAATAGGCGATTGGTATAAGTATGATTTGCAAACAAGCCTTGATCAATTTGATTCTTTCGAGTATAGCACAAAGGATTGGAATCAAGGCTGGCCCAATAGTGAAGAATTACCGGAGGGGTTAAAACGACCAGAGAAACTTCCAGAAGGTATTTATAGAGCGTCTGCTTTTCGTAGTGATTTAGCATGGGCTAATGTATATCCAGAGAGATATACAGTACTTGAGGGAGACCCTAAAGTAATCTCACAATATGAAGCGATAGCTAAGCAAAATGCAGCTTATACAGCGCAAATTGATGCGGATGGTGTATTGCGTGATTTAGATGCTGGGGAGAAAAAGCGCTTTATATCTCACCCAAATAGCTATAACATTATAGAAAGTATAGAAGAAGAATCTTTAAATTTGCCGCAACGAAATTTTATAGAGTGGTTGCGCTTTGCACCCCGAAAAGAAACAAAAACAGTGGTGAAGGATACATATAATTCTACCCGAAATCATAGATTATATGTGTTTGTAGATGATGGGAATACTAAAAGGCCTCATTTTGTGGAACTTTTAATCAGTAATGATGGGACACGGGTTGTGTTTTATCAGTCTAAGTAAGGACTATATTATGAATCGATTTATTAAACCCATACGAATGGTAATAGGCCCTCCTTGTGGTAAACATATCATTTTATCAATCTTATTCCTTGTTTTTTTACTTTGGGGGAATTCGTATATTCAATTGCCAGGTTTATGGTTTGTAATAGTAGGTGTAATTTTAGCATTATCAATAAGAATACAGTTTTATTACTACTTGTATCATTTAACATTACCGAAGAAACACATTTTATATGCTTGGTGCACATTACTTGTAGCAGTACCTTTATTACTAATGTCTATGTTTATATATGAAATCCTTTTTGGAAGTGAAGTTAATGATGTATCACGATGGAAACAAAGATGGCCAGTAAATGCAACAGTATTACCAGATCATTTTAGAGCCCCTGATATAGTGCCGAAAGGATTGCATCCTATATCTTCAAGGGGAACAATAGAAAGTTTTTATGATTCCACAACTACTATTGTCTTTGAAGGTAGTCCCGAAGATGTAAGAGCATTTGAACACCTTGTTGCTGAATCTTCGGCACCGGGTTTAATTATTACTCCAGAGCTGTTTAAGAATAGAGTTTATTCGTATGAGGCCAACTCTATTTTTTCAAAAGGGGATATACAAAGCACTTATGACCTTTTAATTGAGGATTATACAAAGTGGAATTTATTTGTGTGGCTTCTATATGGTCGTCAATTAGCAGGTGGATATTATCAACTTGAACAAGTTCCTACCTATGGCTATACGGTTTATGTTATCCACCGAGAGAGTGGAATTGATCCGCATGTGATTTACTTTTTATTTAGCTCTGATCGTACTCGTGTTGTTTTCTATGATTTTATAGTGACGCATTAATTGAATATATTAATCTTTATATCAAATTTTTTTGGTTTGACAGCTTTAATACATATCTTTATAATATGTTTTAACAAGAGACTAGGATATAAGTGTAATCCCAGCCCTTAGGGCTGGGGTTTCTTTTTATAGTCTCATATAGTTTAGTTTGTAGAGAGGTGTTATTATGGCAGATCAAAAAAATAAAAATGTGGATGCCTTAGCGCAAGAGATTACCTTGAAAAGTCGTGGACAAGGAAAATTGCGTCAGTTCATTTTATGGATGGGGGCTCTCATCATAGGCGCTATCTTAGGATGGCAACACATTCTAGCTCTAAATGAGCTCTTTAATTTTATTGCAGCAGTCTTTACTCGCTTGTTCCAATTCATTGCGATTCCAACAGTGTCTTTAGCGGTTATTACTACATTATCTATGCTAGGTGCTAAAAAGGACACAGGTCGCATCTTTGGTCATGCCGTAGTGTATACATTACTTACTACCATTTGTGCAGCGGCTGTTGGTCTTGGCTTATACTTCTGGATTGCTCCAGGTAACTTACCACTTGATGTAATCGGTGCTGGCGCATCTCAAGTACCAGAAAAACTCGGTACCGTTACCTATTACGATCATTTCTTATCCGTTATTCCAAACAATATCTTGCAACCTTACTTACAAGCTAATGTATTGTCCGTAATGTTCATCTCCGCATCCGTTGGGTTAGCCTTTGCTTTCATGCCACGCACAGAAAATCGTGAAGCGGTGTTGAAAGTGTTATTTGGTTTACAAGAGTTATTGTTCACGTTGATTAAAGCATTGCTTTATGTATTGCCAATCGGAATCCTTGCCTTTGCCGGTCAATTATCTGCACAGATCGAAGCAGGTGTAATTGTTGGTGCCTTAGGTAAATATACGGCTGTTGTTATCGGCGGTAATTTAATCCAATTTTTTATCGTAATTCCATTGTTCTTGTTATTCCGTGGGTTAAACCCTGTAGACGTATTCCGTAAAATGTCTCCAGCCGTAGCCGTTGCGTTGTTCACAAAATCTTCTGCAGCAACGTTGCCTGTTACATTGGCGTCTGCTGAGGATAATTTGAAAGCGCATCCTGCAGTAGCTCGTTTTGTATTGCCAATTTGTACGACAATTAACATGAATGGCTGTGCTGCTTTCATTCTTGTTACATCCTTATTCGTAATGCAAAATGCTGGCATGGAATTAACGATTGGCACAATGGTAGCCTGGTTATTTATTGCAGTTCTCGCTGCTATTGGTAATGCGGGCGTTCCAATGGGCTGCTATTTCTTGACCTTGTCCTTGATGAGCTCCATCGGAGCACCAATCGGCTTGCTCGGTATCATCTTGCCAATCTATACGATTATCGACATGATTGAAACCGCTGAAAACGTTTGGTCTGATGCATCTGTGTGTGCCATGGTTGACCATGACCTTCAGGGTAAATTGGACGACTCCAGTGGCGATGATATGCCACAATTCCAAGGTGCTTAATTTCGTAGGTTAGATAAGTTTAAGAAAATACTTAATTATATAACTCAAATAAAAGGTTATCCTGTGAGGAGATAACCTTTTTTATCTGCTAGATTGATTGTAATTATATAATGATAATTTCAACTAAAAATATAGATGCTAAAAGACTAAAATTCAAAACTAAATTATATTTTTAAAAACTAACAATAGTCACATTACTAGATATGTAATTTATGTTATACTTTCATATAGAATAATATCGAATTAACAGAAGGCTAGTTGGCATATTAGTTGCGGACTAGAGATTAGAATGAAAGATAAGTCAGTATTACCTATAGAGAAACAATTAAATAAATTTCTCCAACCGAAATGTCTCATCCCAGGAGGTCTTGGTTTATGGGAAATGTATTTTCGCAAAATTTGCACGGCTTGGGGCGAGATTAATGGTGAAATTCGACCACAGCATATCATATTTTCTGCCGATAATGGTTGTAACATGGAAGGCTATGTAGGTTATAACTACGAGGTGACACAAAAGCAGTCTCGTAATATGTTACTAGGGCGTTCATCGGCGACACAATTTTGTAACTTTAACAATATTCCTTATGAGGTTGTAGACGTAGGAATTGCCTCAGATGATGGTATTGGTGTGGATCGCAAAGTAGCGAAGGGTACAAAGAATATTTTGAACCATCCTGCCATGGCTGAGGATGAATTTAATAGAGCCTTTCAAGCTGGATATGAACGGATTCAACATTATGTAGAACAAGGAATCAATCTGTTCTCCTTTGGTGAAATGGGTTTAGGGAATACAACAACCTCTGCTTGTGTTTTGTCTGCATTAATTGGAGCTAAGCCAACGGAAACTGTAGGACCTGGTTCTTGGCCAGACAAACCAGAGATGATGAAGCGTAAAATTGATTTTGTTCGGTCTGTTTTAGAGCATCATAAGAACAATATAGTTTCTGAACATGAGTCTGACCGAGTTCGTAAAATCGTAGCTCATGTAGGAGGCTTTGATATCGCTGCTATTCTTGGAGCGATGCTAGCTTGTGTAGATTTTGAAAAGCCTTTTGTTATTGACGGTTTTATAACATCTGTGGCAGCTGCTTGTGCAGCACATATAAACGCTCGTGTTAAGGACTATGCATTACCATCGCATCAGTCTAAAGAAAAAGGTACGGAACTTGCTTTAGCTGAGGTGGGGATCACTCAAGACATGGTTCCTATTCAAGCACAAATGTCGATGGGGGAAGGCACAGGAGCCATTTTGATGGTACAAATGCTAAAAACAACACAGCATATGTTTGTAAATGTGGGCACCTTTGCAGAGCTGATGAAATTATAATTACTATAATCTATTTTAATTTATACTAGTTTTACTATAGCTTAAAGTTATATCGAAAGATATAAATAAACTATTATACGAGTGGGAATTAAACTGCTATATTTACAACATCGAAATTATTAAATAATTGAATGTAGATACATGAATAAGAATATATAAATTTATTACAATATCTACGTGTGTTGTATACGCGTGAGTCCTCGTCAATAGATGTAGGTGTTCATCGTAGATAGGAGGATTACATGAAAAAATGGTTAGCATTAGCAGCGACGGCCGTATTAGGCGCGTCCTTATTGATTAGTGGTTGTGGATCTTCCACAAATGACACAAGTTCCAGCAGTGCTGGTAGTTCTAAAGCAGAGGTGTTAAAAGTAGCAGCGAACCCTGTACCTCATGCTGAAATCTTAAATCAAATTAAGCCTTTATTGGCTAAGGAAGGTGTAAATCTTCAAATCATTGAATTTACGGACTACATCCAACCAAATATGGCGTTGTCCAGTAAAGAAGTAGATGCAAACTTCTTTGCTAACGTGCCTTACCAAAATAATTTCAATAAAGATCATGGTACAAACTTCGTAAGCTTTGCCCCAGTTCACATCGAACCATTGGCTATTTACTCTCAAAAAATCAAAGATTTAAAAGATTTGCCTAATGGAGCAAAAGTAGCGATTCCATCTGATCCAACAAACAGTGCTCGTGCACTTCTTTTGTTACAAAGTGCAGGTCTTGTAACTTTGAAAGACCCAACTGGTTTGACTAATACACCATTTGATGTGACTAGCAACCCTAAAAACATCCAAATTACAGAGTTAGAGGCAGCCCAAATTCCTCGTTCCATTCAAGACTTAGACGCAGCTGTAATCAATGCTAACTATGCATTGCCAGCAGGTCTTAATCCTACAAAAGATGGTTTATTCGTAGAAAAAGCTGATTCTCCATATGCAAATCTTCTTTCCGTAAATCCTGGTGATGAAAATAAACCAGCTATCCAAAAATTAGCTAAAGCATTACAATCTCCAGAAGTTAAGAAGTTCATCGAAGAACATTACAAAGGGGCTATCATCCCAGCGTTCTAATCAATGATTGTAATAACATATATGTATTAAATTTAATACTCTCTTATGACATAACTTTATAGATACGAATAAGACGTACTGTCTTATGAACTAACCCCGAGATTGGAATCAATTTTGGGGTTAGTTTCTTATATATTACATATTGTCTGATGCAATTAATACATTTGATTTGACCTGTTATGTTACAAAAGATACGTTATTTTTCATTGTAAAATGGTATAATATTTTTTACATCCTATTATATATATGACTTTGTAATTCAAATCTTAATATATTTTCTATAACATTTTAGATATAGAAATAACTTAGATTTTAACTGCTGTTGTTGTATAATAAAGATAGGATATTTAAAAATTTAGATATTTTGGTGAAAGTATTATATCCTTATCTAATTTAATTGTTTATTTTAGATGCTTAGTACATTATATATGTTGTACATATTACATGTGAGACTTTCACAAAAATAAGTATGGTCACTTAGGTGGTCATACAGTCGTTAAAAAGAGAGGTATTTATGCAGCACATGCTACGCATGGGGATTGACGTGGGGTCTACAACGGTTAAAGTTGTATTATTGGACGAACACGATAATTATTTGTATAAAAAGTACATACGCCATTATGCAAACATATTGGACACAGTATATACCTTGTTACAAGAGGCTCAAGTTGGTCATGAAGACGCTCTTGTTCATGTGTGTATTACTGGTTCTGGTGGGATGGCTATGGCCGAAAAGGTGCGCATCCCATTCGTACAAGAGGTTATTGCTGAAACGCGAGCTGTGAAAGCCCTCTATCCAGAGACAGACGTTATCATCGAACTTGGTGGTGAAGATGCGAAGGTTACGTATTTAGGTCAAACTGCAGAACATCGTATGAATGGCTCCTGTGCTGGTGGTACGGGCGCTTTTATTGACCAAATGGCGACTTTATTGCAGACAGATGCATCTGGCCTTAACCAATTAGCCATGAATGCTGATACGATTTATCCAATTGCGGCACGCTGTGGCGTATTTGCTAAAACAGACGTACAAGCTTTGTTAAACCAAGGCGCATCTCATGAAAATATTGCAAAATCTGTATTCCAAGCAATTGTAAATCAAACGATTGCTGGCCTTGCATGCGGTCATAAAATCGAAGGTAATGTAGCGTTCCTTGGCGGTCCGTTGATATTTTTGTCTGAATTACGCCAATGCTTCTGCGATACCTTAGAGCTAGATGAAGCGCATCGCATTATCCCTGAGAATGGTGAATTGTTCATTGCTTTAGGGGCGGCATTGATGAAAGATGAGTGCCGCGAGATTACTGTTGGCCAATTGACAAAGGAAATCGGTGCACTTATCGGTATTCCCATGGAAGCTACAGACCGTGTTGATCCGCTATTTAAGAATGAACAAGAATTAGAAGATTTTCGTGCTCGTCACGCTAAGGCTGTAACGCCAAAGGCGAATATCGAGGATGCTCAGGGTCCTTGCTACCTTGGTATTGATGCTGGTTCTACTACACTTAAGGTAGTACTCATTAACAGCAATAAGGAAATTATATTCTCTCATTATGGTCCTAACCATGGTAAACCATTAGAAAAATCTCGTGAAATCATCGAGAAAATATATGAATTATTGCCAAAAGGTGCCTATATTGCACACTCTGGCGTAACCGGCTACGGCGAGGCCTTTCTTAAACGCGCTCTCGGCATCGATATCGGTGAAGTAGAAACGATGGCTCACTATCGTGCGGCCCGCTTTTTCTGCCCTGATGTATCCTTTATTTTGGATATTGGCGGTCAAGATATGAAATGCTGTAAGGTTCGTGATGGGTATATCGAAGATATCGTGTTGAACGAAGCTTGCTCCTCTGGTTGCGGTTCTTTTATTGATACATTTGCATCCGGGCTACGAATTCCTATCGATCAATTCGCAAAAGAAGGATTATTGGCACCTATGCCAATCGATTTAGGCTCTCGTTGTACCGTATTTATGAACTCTAAGGTTAAGCAGGCTCAAAAAGAAGGTGCTACGGTACAAGATATCGCAGCAGGTCTTGCTTATTCTGTAATTAAAAATGCCCTTTATAAGGTTCTTAAGGTGAAAGATCCTAAAGAATTAGGCGATCATATCGTTGTACAAGGAGGTACGTTCTATAACGAATCCGTTTTGCGTGCCTTTGAGAAATTGATGGGCGTAGAGGTGATTCGCCCTGATGTATCTGGGTTGATGGGTGCATACGGTATGGCTCTTCTTGCAGCAGAAACGGCGGAAGAGTTACAAAAGGGTGAAAGCACATTGCTAGATAGTGAAGGCCTTAATTCTTTACAAGTATCTACGACAATGCGCAATTGTGGTCTTTGCCCAAATAATTGCATGCTTACTATCAACGCTTTCTCCGATGGTCGTACGTACGTAACTGGCAACCGTTGTGACCGCGGTGCTGGCGATATGATCCAAGAGAAGCGTAAGCCAGTTCCTAACTTGGTAGATGTAAAATTACGTCGTTACTTTGATTACTACTTGAAGAAAAATATTCCTGAGTTTGAAGGTAAAATGCGTGTAGGTATCCCTCGCGTTCTCAACATGTATGAGGACTTCCCATTCTGGTTCACATTCTTCAATAGCTTGGGTTATGAAGTAATCCTTTCAGATTATACGACTAAGGATCAATACAATAAAGCTATCGATACAATTCCATCCGATACAGCTTGCTATCCTGCAAAAGCTGTGCATGGTCATATTCGAGATTTAGCGAATGCACAGGTAGACTTTATTTGGTACCCTTGTATTCAACATGGCCCTAAGGAATTTAGTCGCGACAATAATTACCATTGTCCAATGGTTATTTCCTATCCAGAACTTATCAAAAATAATATGCAAGAGGTATTGGACGATACTCCGTTCCACGCACCATTCTTGCCGTTAGCTGATAAAAAATCCCTTGTTCCGGCCCTTGTGAAAGCATTGGATTTTTTAAACTTAAAGAAGAAGGATATTGCTAAGGCTATAGACCTCGCTTGGGAAGAGCAGGAAAACTGCAAAGCGTCTTACCGTGAAACGACAAAGAAAACTGTATCTCGGCTCGTGGCAGAACAAATTCCGACAATCGTATTGGCTGGCCGTCCATATCATTTAGACTCCGGTATTAACCATGGTATTCCTGAACTTATTACATCTCTTGGTATGGCTGTTCTTACAGAAGATGGCGTTGCCCCATTAGGCAATGAAATCAAGCATTTACGCGTTGTAGACCAATGGTCCTACCATAGTCGCCTATATCGTGCCGCTGAATTTGTAAGTAGAACTGAAGGATTCCAAATTGTAGAGCTTAACTCCTTTGGTTGTGGACTGGATTCTATCGTAGCAGATCAGGTAAAAGATATACTTTCAGCAAACCACAAAATCCATACCTTGCTCAAAATCGATGAAGGTACAAACCTTGGAGCCGTGACAATCCGTTTGCGATCCTTGCAATCTGTAATGGAACGTAGTTTGCGTCGTCATCATAATCCTGAGGCGTCGGAAGAGGTAGTGGTAGAGAAATTATCAACTTACGATTACAATCGCGTTGTCTTTACAGAAGAAATGCGTAAGACTTATAAAATCTTGGTACCACAAATGTCACCATTGCATTTTAGCCTCTTAGAGCCAGTTCTCAAAAATGAAGGATATGACTTTGAAATGTTGCCAGCGCCTACGCGTGATGATATTGAAGTGGGTTTGAAATATATTAATAATGATGCATGTTACCCCGCGATTATTGTTGTAGGTCAGCTTATGTCCGCACTGTTATCCGGTAAATATGATGTAGAGAAGACTGCTGTTATCATCTCTCAAACTGGTGGTGGTTGTCGTGCTACAAACTACATCGGTTACTTACGTAAAGCATTGATTGATGCTGGTATGAAACAAGTGCCAATCCTATCCCTCAATGCGAGCGATATGGAACGTCAACCGGGCTTCAAATTGACAAAAGGCTTCTTACATCGCATGATTCAAGCCGTAGTATACGGGGACGCTATCATGCAATGCGTATTGGCTACACGCCCATACGAAAAGAACCCTGGCTCTACCGATGCATTATGTGATTACTGGCTTAAAAAGCTCCGTGAAAACATTACATCTGCAAGCCTTCGTCAATACAACAAGTATATTAAAGAAATCATTCATGACTTTGATAACTTGCCAGTCAACAAGGATGTACAGAAACCTCGTGTTGGCGTCGTAGGGGAAATTTACGTTAAATTCCACCCAAGTGCTAACAACCATATTAATGAACTCATTGAAAAGGAAGGCGGCGAAGTCGTTACATCTGGCTTGCTAGATTTCTTCTTGTACTGTGCAATGGATAGCACTTATCGTGCGAAACACCTTGATGGTACATGGCTATCAGGCTTCTTTGGTACATTGGCTCGTGAAGCCCTTGAACTATACCGTTTGCCATACGCTAAAGCTGTAGCGGCGTCTAAAAACTTTGATCCTCTACAACGTATGACAGAAGTGGCTAAAGAAGCAGCTCAATTCATCGGTCTTGGTAACCAATGCGGTGAAGGCTGGTTCCTCACAGGCGATATGATCGATCTCATCGAAAAAGGAGCTAAACAAATCGTATGCTTACAACCATTTGGTTGTTTGCCGAACCACGTAACAGGTAAAGGTATGGTGAAAACACTATCCGCTGCCTACCCAGACGTGCGAATTGCGGCTATCGACTACGATCCAGGATCCAGTGCAGTAAACCAAGCAAACCGATTAAAACTACTACTATCGACAATGTTCGAGTAAGTAGTTAATGTATTGCGAATTTTTGCTAAACTAATAGTTGTGTAACTCGATGGAGCTACTGTAAATAAGTGATAAGGTCCCTTACATTTTATAATGGGGCCCGAATACAACTGCATATTACTAGTATAGAAAAAATACAGCCCCCTCTTGGCTCAGTACGTCACTACGTTCCGTAAAATCGCTGCAGAGAGGGCTGTATTCTTTTCTACAATCAGTTGAGTAGGCGCTTTTCGTTAATGTGTTTAGAGTGTTTGTAGATAAAAAAACTAATCTATTATGAAATATGCTTGTAAAGCTCAACAATGGGACGCCTCTATAATAATGTTAATATAAATACGATACCCCTTTCCGAAGCGATTTTACGGAACGTAGTGACGTACTGAGCAAGGAAAGGGGTATCGTATTTATATACTAATATTATTTAGTTGTAGTGGGGCCCCATTGTGGGGCTCATACAAATCTATAAAAGAAATTATTCTTTCTCTACTAACCCATATAGGCACAATAAGGAAAGCGCTGCACATACTAGCATTGTAATCCCCATGGGTACCCCCGTATATTCCCCACCAATACCAACTAATGGAGATACGATTCCTGCAGAGAACATGCTAGCAAAGCCAAGTACTGCAGAGGCACTTCCAGCCATTTTACCGTATTTAGTCATTGCCATAGAGAAAGAGGCAGAGCCAAATAGGGATACGGTGCATACCGTAAAGAATAAGATAAATGTTACAGGAATAAGGGACCATTCAAAAATCATGGATACTAAAAATAGTAAGGAACCGATAGTCAGTTGCCATAAACTGAATGTAAGTAATTGACGTGATGTTATAACATTACTTACACGACCACTAATGGCACTAGCTAAAATGATACCGCAGCTATTAATACCGAATAAATAGCTAAACTCTTGAGCAGATAGTTGAAAGATATTTTGGTATATAAAGGAAGAACCAGAGATATACGCAAAGAATGCACCAAATGCAAAGAGTTGAATTAATGTTTGTCCTAAGAATTGTTTATCTTTAATAAGTGTAATATAGTTTTTGGTTGCTGTCCCGATACCGCCTGCTATACGTTTTTCTTTTGGTAAGCTTTCATGGAAAAGAAAAGAGCCTACCAATAAAATAGCAGAGAATACTGCTAAGATAACAAAGATTACACGCCATGTAGTAAATAAGAGCAGTTGACCACCTACTAAAGGTGCAAGGACTGGTGCGAGGCCGTTAACCATCATGAGTAAGGCAAAAAGTTTTGTTAATTCTTGACCAGATGCAAAGTCTCGAGCAATGGCTTTGGCAATTACAACGCCTACAGATCCGGTTAAACCTTGTAGAAATCTTCCTAGTAAAAGTATTTCGATACTCGGTGCATAGGCACATATAAGGCCAGAAATAACACATAGTAAATTACCTATAATAAGTGGTACCTTACGCCCCATTGTGTCACTAATAGGACCACCAAATAATTGGCCTAATGCAACACCAAAGGTCATAACACCAATGGTCATTTGAATATTTGATGCTGTTGTATTTAATTCGCCAGGCATAATCGGTAATGCAGGTAAATACAGATCTGTTGCGAGTGGTGTTATGGCTGTTAACATGCCAAGGAATACTACCAAGATAAAGGAAACCTTAGCAGAATTTTTTTCATTCATAAAATCCTCCTGTCTTAAAATGAGAAAAATAAAAGCCTGCGAATCGCACTTCGCAGACTGCATTTAATTTTATCTATTTGATACGATGTATTGTAACATGATTGGTAGATAATTTCTATAGATTTTTCTTGTTAAGAATTATGATTTGCTATCTTTTCTCTTATCAATTACAATAATTGATATTATTTATATTTAGAATATTAATTCAATTTATGTGTGTAGGAGAGAATTATATGAAAAAAATGGCAAAATCTTTGATTTTGACTGTAGTAGCTATCCTGATTACCCCTGTAGTATTTTCAGTAAAAGCTATTAGTTCTGATGAGGCTGTTTAAAGCGCCTTAGCAAATGTGCCGGGTGCAACAGTTGCTAATGTAACTGAATTCAATCGTGATTATGAGAATGGCCGTTTAGAGTATGAAGGCGAAATACATTATAATGGTTATGAATATGATTTTGAAATTGATGCAGATACTGGGACCTTTACTAAATGGGAAGTAGAGCAAGAGGCTTATTAATAGATTGTTATAATTATATGTAGCAAATTAGTGAACTCTAAACTGTATTATCATTAAGCCATGTTATATGTGGTATTCTCATATGTGGCAACAAAAAAGAACAGCTCTTCACGAGCTGTTCTTTTTTGTATTGTTACCAGTTCTTAGAAGAAGAAGTGGTGAATTTCATGGATGAAATGCTGACCGAAGTAGGAGATACAGCCGTGCATAACGATGAAGATGAGGAAGTATTTGAAAGCGCTGTTCATGATAACATTCGCCTGTACTTCGTTTTCTAATTTATGAGCTTCTTCGGCGCTGATTTCCTTATGGCTTTCCAGATATGCTTTCAAAGCAGGACCTACGGCACCGATGGAAATTGCAATGGATTGTGGAGACAGCATTTTACCGATACCGGCTGCACCGGAGTTAACGGCTGCCAACCAGAAGCCGAGGTCTTCCCAGTTTGCAGGGGTTAGGCCTTGAGCCGCAGCGATTTGAAGCGGGCCGAACAGTACGTTGGAGTTTGTTCCGGAACCGGTCAGGAACGCACCCAATGCACCTACGATAGGAGCGAATAGCGGATATAAGGTACCCGTACCGGCAACCATTGCTTTTGCGATATCTGCAGTCATACCGGAATACGTCATCAATTTAGCTGTCATAACAACCGTGATGATAGTAAGGTATGTGAATTTCAAATTCTTAACAGTGCTACCCAATGTACCGAAGATTTCACCGGCTTTTGCTTTTTGGATGAAACCGCCAACAATACCGGCGATAAAAATCATGATACCAGGAGTTGCAATCCATACGAATGTGTAAGGCTTTGCACCAGTGCCTTGGTAAATAGGTACAGTTGTTTTAATGGACGCAAGAGGACCATTAATTGCAGGGAACAATTTAGACGTTAATAATAATAATACGAAGATTAAGATGAATGGCATTGCAGCAATAAGGCCTTCGCCACCAGAAACTCTAGGAGCTTCGCCGGTTTGTTTTACTGCGTATTCAGGATCATTAGGAGGCATGATTTTTGCACAGATAATGATAACTGCCATGATAACGATAGATGCAGAGATTACGGATAATTCTGGACCCATTACTGCGTTAATTACAGTTTCAGGAACAGCTAATGCTAAACCAGAAAGTAATGTTACAAGGAATACACCTTTTAACGCTTTGATACCGCCACCAATGATCATAACAACGAAGAATGGAGCGATAAGGTTAAGTAAGAACAATTGTACGGAAATGAATGTACCTAAATGGCTTGGATCAAGGCTAGTTAAGGAAGCCAATGTAGTTGTTGGAATACCAATGGAACCAAATGTTGTTGGTACAGAGTTTGCAACGAGACATGCAATGATAGATTTTAGTGGGTCAAAACCTACGGCAACCATCATAGCAGCTGGAATTGCAACGGCAGTACCAAAGCCAGCCATACCTTCCATGAAGGCACCGAAGCCCCATGCAAGTAATAATGCAAGTACACGAGTATCAGATGTTACAGATGAAAGCATGGTTTTAATAGTTTCCATGGCTTTTGTGTATACTACCAAGTTATAAACAAAGATAGCAGCTGTAATAACTAATAGGATTGGCCAAAGGGCCAATGCGGCACCTTCGAGGGCGCCTGTCGCCATGTGGAATGGATCAGCTTGGAATGCTGTAATGGCGATAACAAAAGAACCGATTGCGGCAACAGTGGTTGCTTGCCATGCCGGTAATTTCAAGATGGATAATGCTACGATTAACCAAATGATAGGCGCTAACGCTAATAAAACGGTGATAGCACTCATTTCTAAAATCATCCTTTCGATAAAATAAAAATTTTTATATGCTTAACAGGACGATGTAGTGTTAATCAAATTATTTGATGAGTAAAATGCTATTATATAATTTTGTAAAAGTTCAGCAAAAATAAGAAGTTACAACATATTAATAGATATACTTATCGCAAAAAGTGATATAATCTCTAAAAATTTTTAACCTCATCGTTGTGAGAGGTTAAAACATAAGAGAGGGGACATAAACAGTGTTTATGTCCCCTTTCTGTACTAACTACATGTCCGTGTCAGGGCCAATACTAACTTAAGATATTAGTAGTTACCTTTGAACATTGTAGCAGGAGCTTCTGGTACATAATCGCCAAAGTAGGATTTGAAATCAAGGCCTAATTCGTTGCAAAGGTCTTGAACTTCAAGCATTGTACCGTTAAGAACAGGGATACCTTCTGCTTTAACTTTAGCAACGGATTCGTGTTCTTTTTCACCATGAGTGTAGATACGATCTTGACCTTGAGCTTTAGGTGCTTCACGTAATTCTTGTAAGAATTGAGAGAAGTGTTTTTTGATTTCAGCTGGGTCGCCGAAGAATTCAGGGTTGATAGCCATGAAGCCGTGGCAGATATTGGATTTACCGCCAACCATACATTTGTTGGAAGTGCCGCCTTGGGACAAGATGGAGGAGAATAATTCAGCAATCATGCCGTTACCATAACCTTTATGGCCGCCAAGAACTTCAGTAGCACCGCCTAGAGGAAGGATACCGCCGCCTTCATGACGGGAGATGTTGCCCAATACTTCAGCTGCATCATTGGAAGGAACGCCGTCTTTGTTAACAGCCCAACCATCTGGAGTAGCTTTAGCCATTTTATTGTACATTTCGAGTTTACCACGAGTTACTACTGTAGTGGAGCAGTCGAAGAAGAAGTCAACAGGATCTGCAGGTACAGTCCAAGCGATAGGGTTGGAACCAAGCATAGCTTGACGAGCATATGTAGGAACCATGATTGCTTCGGAGTTTGTACAAGAGAAACCGATTAAGCCTTGGTCGGATGCCATTTTAGCATAGTAACCAGCGATACCGTAGTGGTTGGAGTTACGTACAGATACGATACCAACACCGGATTTTTTAGCTTTTTCGATAGCCATTTCCATAGCTTTATGACCCAATAATTGACCCATGCCGTCATGACCGTCGATAACTGCAGAAATTGGAGTTTCTTTTACGATTTCAGGTTTAGCGTCGATTTTAATCAAGCCATTAGTGATACCTTTATGGTAACGAACCATACGTTGCATACCATGGCTTTGAATACCGAACAAGTCAGAAGTCAAAAGTACGTCTTGGATGATGTCAGCTTCTTTTTCGGAGAAACCAAATTTTTGGAAAGCGTCCATGCTCAATTTTTTTAGTGTTTCATAAGGGAATAACACAGTGTTTTTTGCGTCTGCCATCGTTAAAACCTCTTTTCAGAAAATATGTACCTGATATAGCTACTTCACATTAGATAACCATGAATTCAAAATGATTTCTTGTGAGTTCTATATCCTCTCAAATGACACTGTCAGTATAGCACAGAAACAAGTGAGATTGAATAGTCTTACAGTCTGAACGACATTACTAAATACGCATACGTACCGGTGATTTTTGTCACATAATCTATACGACACTATTAAAATGTCTGATTATACCTAAAACTATATGGTTATGACTTTTAGTAATGATTGCATGATTTTTTTGAAGAAATTTGGTATTTTTATAGAACTTATTAGTATATCTGTTTAGGCATTGGACAAGAATGATAATGGATAGATATCGATAAAACTTGAAATGTTTAACTACATATATCAAAATAAATGATGAGGTCATAAATGTAATGTGATAATTGAATGCATTGATATACATAAAATAATCATTTCTAAAACCTTTTTAATTCAGAATATGTGCAAAAGGTTATACTTATACGAGTCATACTATTATATAATATAAATATACATCCTATAGTTTGTACAATTTATAAGCGAGGTGCTTATCATGAAAGAATATAAATCTGTATGCCCTTACGATTGTCCTGATGCATGCGGACTCATTGTATCAGTCGATAATAATAAAGTAATATCTGTTCGAGGGGATAGAGCACATGCTTTCACAAGAGGTACACTATGCCCTAAGATGGCACATTATGAAAAAGTAATCCATTCTCCATTGCGCTTGAAGTCCCCTATGAAGCGTGTCGGTAAAAAGGGAATTGGTGAAGATCAGTACACTCGTATTAGTTGGGATGAAGCCCTTGATGCAATTGTCAATAATTTCAAAGAAACTATTGATACTTATGGTAGTGAAAGTATTTTGCGTTACTCTTATGCAGGAACAATGGGGGTTATTCAGAGTCCTGCAGCAGATTATTTTTTCCGTTGTATTGGTGCTACAGACCAAGATCGAGGTATTTGCTCTCCTGCTAAACAAGCGGGGTTTCGGTCTGTTTATGGGGAAACATTAGGTATTAAACCACAAGAGGCGCAGCATAGCGACTGTATCGTCTTGTGGGGGATAAATGCGACGGCTACAGATGTTCATATTTTACACGATGTGAACATAGCAAAAAAGAATGGTGCCCGCGTTTGGATTATCGATACTCATAAAACCTATACTTTTAGCCAAGCTCATGAGCATATTTACGTTAAACCAGGTAGTGATGGAGCGCTAGCATTAGGTATGCTTCATATCATTCATCGTGACGGTTTGGCGGATACAGATTTTATTAAGGAACATGTCCAAGGCTACGATGAGCTGGTAAAAGAGGTGTTGCTTAATTTTACGCCGGAGAAAGCATCTGATATTTGTGGTGTTTCCGTGGATCGTATGACTGAGTTTGCTCATGCATACGCTACATCAAAAGCGCCGTTTATCCGTCTCGGCAGTGGTTTGTCTCGATATGGTAATGGTGCTATGACATGCCGTGCTATTAATGCCTTGCCTGCTGTGGTTGGAGCATGGCAATATCCTGGGGGTGGATTGTTGTCGAGTGCTAGTGGTAGTAAATTTATTGGCAAAGATGTGATGCAACAGGCTCATGTTCACGCGCCAGCTAAACGATTGATGCCTATGATTAAACTTGGGGAGATGCTTACAAATCCCGAAGGAGTTGGCGTTCATAGCTTATATGTGTTTTCCTCAAATCCTGCTATTACAGCACCTAATCAAAATGTGGTTCGTAAAGGTTTGATGCGTAATGACTTATTCACAATTGTGCATGAGCGTTTTTTTACGGATACCTGTAAATATGCGGATATTATTTTGCCGGCCACAACATCTGTAGAGCATGATGATATTTATAATTCTTATGGTCATTACACAATTGGTACGGGTTACAAACTGATTGATCCAGTTGGGGAGTCTCGTTCCAATTGGCAAGTTATCGCCGAGTTAGCAAAACGTATGGGGTTGGAGGATGCATTCTTTAACCTTAGTGAAAGAGAACTTATTGAACAAATTGTGCACACTTCGAGTCGTATATCCAAGAGTGACCAAGATTTGATTCTAACAGGTGAGCCTGTGGAAATGACAGTATCAGAAGATTATAAAATGGATTTCAAAACTCCATCTGGGAAAATTGAGCTATATAATCCACATGATGCAGAACCATTGATTCGGTATGTACCTCCGTATGGTGACAATGCACCGTTTTGGCTCATAATTGGCAATGATATTCGTATATTGGACTCCAGTTTCTGTGAATTAGGTTTTGATAATCCTGAGTTGATGAAACTTCGCATCCATCCAGAAGATGCAAAAATGTATGACATAAACGATGGGGCTGAAGTAGAAATCTATAATGATCGTGGCAGTGTAAAAATTAAAGCATACTATGATGATGAAGTACAGCGAGGTACATTGGTAACACTCGGTGTATGGTGGCAATCTCAATCAAGTGATCCTCACGTGGCAATCAATGCGCTTACCGCAGCTCGTCCTACCGATCAGGGATGGGGGAGTACCTTTTATGATGTACAAGTTCATATAAGAAATCTTTTGTAGTGAATGACCAATTAATAGTCTGTAATGATTACTGTAAAATAGGAATTTATCTACTTATTTCTATAAGTAAAAGTTAAAGTCTGTTACTTATGGGGATAACTCTATACGGATATAGAATAGTGAGGATATTTTTCTTGTATACCTTAGCTCCTTTAGATTATAATAGTAATATTATTTTATTGACCTAAAGGGGGTTACATTTATGAATGGTAACGACAATCTGTCGACCCGTGCCTATTTGGCTATAGGTATGATGTTATTTGCTCTATTCTTTGGGGCAGGAAATTTGATTTTCCCAGCGGCCTTAGGGCAACATGCTGGTGATAATGTGGGCTGGGCTTTGCTTGGCTTTGTGTTAACTGGTGTAGGACTTCCACTCTTAGGTGTTGTAGCAATGGGCTATTCTTCCTGTAAAGATGTTGAAGAACTAGCAAGCCGTGTTCATCCGATTTATGGCTTGTTGTATACTAGTTCTCTTTACTTGAGTATTGGACCAATGTTTGCGACGCCACGTACTGGTACTGTAGCTTATGAAATCGCTATTAAACCTTTTGCTGAAGGTTTAAGCATGAATATGGAACCAATTTTCTTGGCTTTATTCTTTGGTATTTCTTTGTGGCTATCCATTAGTCCGCAAAAGCTTGTTAACCGTATCGGTAATATTTTGACACCAGCTTTACTACTTGTAATTCTGTTGTTAATTGTTAAATCCTTTATTACTCCGCTTGGTAATTATGCGGTACCACAACCAGCATATGGTGATGCACCAACAGCTGTGTTGCAAGGTTTCTTAGATGGCTACAATACGATGGATGCCTTGGCTTCCGTAGTTTTTGCTATTCTTGTGATCGATTTTGTACGCCTTAGTGGTGCTACCTCTCGTGCTGTGATTACAAAAACAGTAATGGAAGTAGGTGCTATTGCGGTAGGCCTTCTTGGTATTGTTTACGTATTTATTGCTAATATCGGTGCTACAAGTGTTGAACGCTTTGGCTTATTTGAAACAGGTGCTCCTGTATTGTCAGTAAGTGCTAACTATTTGTTTGGTGAATTTGGTCAAGTCATCTTGGCTATCATCGTTTTGTTAGCTTGCTTGTCTACAAGTATCGGCCTTATCACTTCTTGCGGTACGTATTTCCACAAGCTGACACCAAAGATTAGCTACAAATTATATGTAGTAATTTTCTCTCTAGCGGCCTTTGGCCTTAGTATGTTTGGCTTGAAAACAATCATTAGTGCAGCAATCCCTGTGTTGATGCTCTTGTATCCGTTGACTATCGTAATTATTTTGTTGGCGCTTCTTCATAATGTGTTCGGTGGTCGTCGTTGCGTATATGCATGGACTGTAGCGTTCACAATGATCTCTGCTCTTATGACTGGTCTTGAGACTGCAGGTATTGCACCTGCAGCTTTGGAACAGCTCTTTGCTCAATATATTCCATTCCAAAGTGCTGGTATGGGTTGGGTAAGCTTTGCGGTATTAGGCTTTGTTGTGGGTCTTATCCATAAAGGTCTTGCTTCCGATAATAAGTAATAAAGATAAAGGCTCTATGCTTTCATTTTTTGTGAAAGTATAGGGCCTTTTTATGAATTCAAATTGCTTTTATAGATGGGAATTTTTATAATACATATATAGTATATAAAGGAGATTTTTCATGCGTAGCACTCATTGTTTTCCAAGTTATAGCTTTGGCGGTCACGATGTATTTGACGCCATTCCACAATTTACAAAATTATACGGAAATTCTGTGGCCATTATTGGTGGTGAAACAGCATTATCTAAGGCGTTACCGCATCTCCACCCCGTACTTGATAGGGCGGGTATCAAGGTGTTGGACGTGATTCACTTTGGTGGTGAATGTACCTTTGCTCGAGGTAAGGAAATTGCACGTATGGAATCTGTGAAAGTGGCAGACTTTCTTTTTGCCGTAGGTGGAGGTAAAGCCATTGATACGGTAAAAGTAGTCGCTCTAGAACTCTATGATAAGCCGTTCTTTACGATTCCTACTATCGCATCTACTTGTGCGGCTACATCTGAAGCGGCCGCTGTATATACATCAGATCATAACTTTGATGGTATTGCTTTTGTAAATCATCCACCGGTACACTGCTTTATTGATGCAGATATTCTCGTAGAGGCTCCTAGTCGTTATTTATGGGCGGGTATGGGAGATACGATAGCCAAGCATTATGAAACATTGATGTCTGCTCGTGGCCGTGAACAAGTGTACAATACACAATTAGGTCTTGTGTTGTCCTCTATGTGTAGTGAGCCTATTTTTAAACATGGTTTACAAGCTTATAAGGATAACGAGGCGAAGCATCGGAGTGAAGCCTTTGATTTGATGGTCATGACCGTCATCTTTACGACAGGTATTGTATCAGGTTGTATGCCTGGCGACTACAACAGTATTATTGCCCATGCCATTTGTTATGGCTGTGCTACGAATGAAGAGACAGAAAAGAACCATTTACATGGTGAAATGGTAGCTTATGGATTGCTAATTCTCTTTGTTGTAGATAAAAAGTTAAATGAGTTGAAACGTTGGTTACCTGTATATCGTGAAATTGGATGGCCTACGAAACTTTCACAAATGGGACTCGATGAATCTCATATACTACAAATCGTGAAAAAGGCCGTATCTGTTCGAGACGTTGTGGTATCGCCATACGAGATTACAACGGAAATGTTGACAGATGCGATTCGTTATATGGAAACTATAGAATGTTAATTTGCTAGATTTGAGTGAGTTTATCTTATAATAGTAATATAATAAGAGATAAGAAAATGTTTGTTAATCAATTGAATGTTATATGAGGTTATAGATGAGTAATATAGTAAAAGGTGGCTTGTATCGTCATTTTAAAGGCATGTATTATTATGTGCTAGATGTAGCGACTCACTCTGAGACGGGTGAAAAGTTTGTAGTATATCAGAAACTGTATGATGAGCGCGATATGTATGTACGTCCCTTAGAAATGTTTGTGAGCGATGTGGATTGTGAAAAATATCCAGATGTAGCGCAAAAAGAACGATTTAAGTTAATGAGCGGACGTGATTAGGAGGGCCTGTGGAGCAGAAGTTTTTCTTTTTCGATATCGATAATACCTTAGCTGTATGGCCTGAAGGTAAAATCCCTGAAAGTGCTCAATACAGTTTAGATGAGTTAAAGCGTCGTGGTCACCGTGTAGCCTTAGCAACTGGTCGTATTCAAGTGGATGCTAAGCGTTTCGCAGAGCAAGCAGGCCTTACTGATTTCGTAGCAGATGGTGGTCACAGTATCACTGTTAATAATGAATTGGTATCCATGATAGGTATGGATCGTGATGCATGTATTAAATATTTAGAGTATTTAGAATCACATAATATTCCTTGGGCCGTAACTGACCGTAATAAACTCGGTCGTATTACGCCGTATAAGGAAATTTTAGAGTGGCATCCAAATTGGGATGTATTTAAAACAACTGTAGACCCTAATTTTGACTTTCATAGTGTTGAAGAATTTTATAAGATTTATGTGTTTTTCAAGGAAGGAGAGGAAGAGGAGAAGGATATCGAGCATATGACACATAAGCTCATTCGTTATGGTGATGGCTGTGTTCTATATGAGCCTATGGAAAAGGCGTTGGGTATTCGTAATATGCTTGAACACTTTGGAATGAAGCCAAATCAGGCTGTTGTATTTGGTGATGGGTGTAATGATTTGTCTATGTTTAGGCCTGAGTGGCTAAATATTGCTATGGGTAATGCGCGCCCTGAATTAAAGGCAAAGGCTGATTATATTACTACAGACTGTGATAAAGATGGCATTTATAATGCGTGTAAGCATTTTAAATGGATTGATTAATTATCGCTAATTCCTCTAAACTAGGTGAAGTTTATTGGGGTCAAAACTATGCAGATAGTTTGGCTAAACTAAAGGGTGGTTTTCAAGAAGATGCTATTGGTCATCAACCTCATTATGATACTTTAAAAGATGCTTTAGAAAAATCTAAAAAAGAAAGTTCTACATTTAAAGAAGTTGACACAGAACGCGATAATGTATTAAATATTCTTAATGAATTAGTACCAACATTCAAAGATTTGAAAGCTTATGATGACTCTAAAGCCTACATGAACGATGGTGGTGCTAAAGGTAAAGAACTAGCAGCTAAATGCGTAGCACAAGTAGAAAAATTTGATGCGGCTTATGCGAAGTTCAATGATGCTCTTAACAAAGCTAACACTGAACAAACTAAGAAACAAATCGAAAAATTGAAAAAAGACGGTAAAAAAAGGCTATGCAGCAGCAATGGAATCTACGCTTCGCTTGACTACTCTTGTAGAAAATGTAGAAAGAGCTCCTAAAAATGCAGACAAACAAGCTGTAGAAAAAGAACTTAATGAAATTCAAATATTGCTTAAGAGCATAAATAATGATCGTGGAGAAGTGCTTGTTAACTCTTATAACTCTGTAGTTGGTTCTGTACGTCAAGTACTTACTGATGCAAATGAAAATAATCTTAACGACATGATTGAGAACTTCAATAATTATATTGAGTCTTATAATAATACAACTCCAGACCAATTTGACTCTAAATAATCGAATTAACTAAGTGATTAGTTGAGGCCTACAAAAACAGAGCTCCTTTGAAGCTCTGTTTTTTGTTGTTATATTATTTTTTTATATTTGCTTAATTGTAGAATGAAATTGAACAGATAAAAAATCCATAGTGAACCTTGTG
>NZ_CAMFFZ010000008.1:0-75588 GCF_945949885.1 Veillonella parvula
GAAGTTAATAGAATTGTAGATTTGGATACTGTTCAATTTCATATTGCAATTTAAGGATTATTTTTAAACACTAAATTACAAGTTATAAAATAAAAAGAGATTTCATCCATGCTAATAGGAATCAGTTTCATCTTGGACATTCCACAATCGCATAAACAAAATCTCTTTAAAATTATTAACTATTGAAAAACATCAGGTGGTGTATCTATTTGTTCACCATAAAAACGACGAGTCCATTTCCAACGGTTATGAAGCCAAAACCAATCTTCAGGATATCGCCGAATATAATCTTCAATAAACTCATTTAGACGAGTTGTTGTTACCGCTATATCACGCTTTTTATCATCTGTGCGTTCCACATAAATTGGTGGATGCGCTTCAATCTCATGTTTCTCAGAAAACGGACTATAATGTATGGTTACAAAAATAATGGGCACATCTTGCATACGAGCCAATACAGCTGGTCCCGCAGCCGTCAATGTTTCATAACCAAAGAATGGTACAAGAACGCCATCATCACCAGGGTCCTGATCCATAATAAGGCCTAAAAATGCACCTTTTTTTAGTTCATTAATCATTTCACGAACACCTGTTTTATAGGTCACATGTTGATGCATAATCCGACGATATTCATTGATAAACTTATCGGCATCACCATTCTGTTTCATAGCCACAGAAATCAATGGATACCCTTCAGAAGCAAGAACGGCACCTAGGAGTTCCCAGTTACCACTATGAACAGCGGCTAAGATTGCACCTCGACCATTTTCTAAGGCATCATCTAAGTACTCTCGATTAATAAACTCCACCATATCTTTGTATGCACCATCTTTAATTTCAGGATAGCGCAATACATCAATAATCATACGGCCAAAGCGTGTAGTGCTAGCTTTCGCAATACGTCGAGCTTCTTTAGGATCATCTGTAATATTACAGAATAAAATTTGGCCTATCGCTAGGCGCTTGCGTTTAGGTGGCACCACTAACCACGCAATTTCACCTAGCAATGTACCAATAGCATATTGCAAACCTTTAGGTAATAAGCAAATAAAGGCACTAAAGATTTTCATAAACCTATACATGGATTATTAGCTCTCCTTAAGCTGTGCTTTCAAAGCGTCAATTTCTTTTTGTAATTGTTTTACAGTTTTCACCATTTCTGGCAAACGATTCTCGTAAGCAGCCAATTTCAACCACTCTTTATGAGGTCTCATTGGATACCCAGCCATAACAGAATTAGAAGGCACATTGCCAGTAATTCCTGTTTTACCTGCAAATTGTACATTATCTCCAATTGTAATATGACCTGTACAGCCTGTTTGTCCTGCAAAGATTACATGATTACCACATTTTGTGCTACCTGCAATCCCAACCTGTGCAATCAAGAAACAATCTTCTCCAATCTCAACATTATGGCCAAGGTGGACAAGATTGTCAATTTTGGTACCGCGACGTACCAAGGTAGATCCCATTGTAGCATTATCAACAGTAGTGCAAGAACCAATTTCTACATCATCTTCAAGAATAACATTGCCTACTTGAGGAATATGCGTATGAATACCATTTTCTGTGGCAAAGCCAAAACCTTCTCCACCGATAACTGCTTTAGCACGCAATACAACGCGTTTACCTAAAATACAGTTCTCATGTACGATAGCACCTGCATAGATATCAGAATCTTCCCCAATTCGTACATTATGACCAATATATACATAAGGTCGAATCGTTACATTATCACCGATAACAGCATTATCATTAATAACACAATAGGCACCAATAGCTACATTTTTACCAAGTGTAACATTCTTGCCAATAATAGCTGTACTATGCACTTCACGGGGAACTACAACAGGTGGATGGAATACTTCTAGCACTTGGGCGAATGCGGCTTTTGCATTATCAACTACGATTTGCGCCATCGGTGCATTTTTTACTTCCGATTCAACGATAACAGCACCCGCTTGGCATAATGCAATATGTTCAACATATTCACCTATTGCAAAAGTTATGGATTGTTTTACCGCTTGTTCAAAGCTACGTGTCTCAGTAATGACAATAGACTCATCCCCTATAAGTTGGCCGCTTACTAAATTTGCGAGTTCCTGTAAAGTTTTTTCCAAGGCAAACTCCTCCCCCGTGGTAATCCTCAATTATTGTGCAGTTTCAGTTGTACTTGTTGCAGCTTGATCTGCTTGTTGTGCATTTTGCTGAACATCTTGTTGCTCTTGGGCTTTAGCTGCATTTTCAGCTTCTTTGATTTGGTCGTCAGAAGCTTTACCCATTTTTGTAATCAAATCATCAGTTACATCAGAGCCACCACCAACAACAGCGCCTTTCTCAATAATAACATCAAGTTTTTTTTCTTTCACAAGTTCATTGATTTTTTGTTCTTGATATTGACGATATTCTTGCGCTTTTGCATTCGCAAAGGCATTTAATTCTTGATTCGCTTGATTAAATACATTTTGTTTAGATGCTTCATCGGCAGCAGCAATTTTAGCATCTAATTCCGCTTTTTTAGCATTGATTTCTTTAGTAATTTCAATGCCTTTTTCAGTACTGTTTGCCACTTTCACGCTATCAACATAACCAACATTATTAGAACCACAACCACCTAAGATAGCCATAGAAGCTACTAAAGATGCACCTAATACTAAAGATTTAATACGTTTATTCATAATATAACTCCTTATTGAACTCGATAGGACGCCTTCACTGCATCAGTAATATCAAGCCCTTTAATATTACCACCATCATCGATGATAACTAAATCCAAATGTTGTTCCTCAGCAATAATTGCTACGCGCATACGAACATCTTCTAAAATGGCCTCATGAAGTGCACTCACTTCAGCTTCTTTATCTGAAAGCTTTTTTGCCCATGTATCATTCCACTCTTGCGCCACAGGCAGGTTATTATTAGCAATGATGGATTGTGCTTGTTGTTGTACCATGGAGTCTCGTTTCTCAGCTAATTCCTTCTGTAGGGATGCAGCGTATTGATTGAGCTCTTCCTGCCCTTTTTGTTGCATTGGAGCAAGCTCAGCCTGTACCTTTGCTTTAATTGAATCCACATCGAAATCCGATGGTTTTCTCTTAGCTAATAATTCCTTTAATCTTTCTTCTTTTTTAGCTTTTTCAGCCATAGCCGCTGCTCTTTGTGCATCATCTATATATACACGTGCATCATAGGCATATAAGTCTAGTTGAAGGTTTACGATTTCCAGATCATATTCATTAGTACTAACCTTTAACTCAGCTAAATACTTTTGAGTCAATTCATTGCGTTTCGCATTTAATTGCTGATTTAGTTCATTCTCTTTTGTTGCAATACGAGTTTGCAATTCGACCGTAAGAGCATCTGACAAGGTTGAATCCAGTGCAAGCGTTTTCAACTGTTTATCTTGTGTCTCTGACTTGGCATTTAAGGCTTGTTGTTCAAGTTCATATTGACGTTGTAAAAGTTCCAGTTCATTTTTGGCTTGTTTATAATCCGCATAGGATGGATTAAACTCTAGTACATCATCAATGCGTACAACACCTATTGACATGCCATCAGGATCCTGTTGGTGATTTGTTACAAAACCATAGGCCCAAACCATAGCACTTATTGCAGCAACGAGAAATATGACTAATCCTATATATCGTTGTTTCCCGTTCATTGTCGTTCTCCCTTACATAGAACTACAGTTTATTTTTTTGCATCAGTAGCTAGTTTTTTCAATACTTGATCTGTAATATCAACACCACCGTATAGTACAGTGTCTTTAGTCATAACAACACTAAGACCTTTAGCATCACCAACCGCTTTTGCAGCCTCCATAGCTTTATCTTGAACGGATTTAGCAATTTCTTGATCTTTTTTAGCTAGGTTTTGACGAGCTTCTTCAGCAATTTTTTGTTTAGTAGCATCATCTTGTGCTGCATCAATTTTAGCTTGTGTTTCTTGTTGTAATTGGCTTTGATAGCTCATATATTCTTGAGCTGCAGAGATATAAATTGGATTATCTTGAGACAACATACGAGATGTATCGATAACCCCAATAGTACTAGTCCCACTATTACTACTAGGCGAAGCCATTTGCGTATAAGCTAACGCACCAATACCAACAATAAAAATAGCAGCAATGACGATGGAAAAAATCTTTACATTCGCCTTGTTGTTCATCATTCGCATCATAATAGAGTGCCCTCATTTCTTTAAATCACTGCATCAAAGGATGCCATATAGAGATATTGGTGAAAGCCTCTTTAAAAAGAAGCCTTCACCATATACATTTACTATATTAGAATTGTGTACCGAAGCTGAAGTGGAATTTATTTTTGTGTTTACCCACACCATAGTCAAGTTTAACAGGGCCAATTGGTGTTGTAATACGAACACCAGCACCAACGCCATAGTTAAAGGATTTTTTGCTGTTATACCATGTAACATTTGGTGCATCCCATGCATCACCAATATCACCGAATAACACACCGCTAACTTTCTTAACAATTGGGAAACGGAATTCCAATGTAGCATTGTACATCTTCTTACCACGGAATTGATCATCTTCATAACCACGTAAGGAATCAGCACCGCCCAATGTGAACAATTGGCTATAAGGAGCATCACCTTGGATGAAACCAGCACGTGCACGGAATGCTAATACATTCTTAGCGCCCAATTTCTTGTACATACGAGTTTCAGCTGTGAATTTGTAGAAGTCGAAGTCACCGCCCAAGCCATGACCAGCCCATTGTGTAGTATAGGAAATACGACGACCACGAGTTGGTTCATAGATATTATCACGAGAATCGTATACTTTTTGCCATGTTACGGAGTTAATGCGACCGAAGTTATTTTTTACATAGTTGTCAGATGCAAAGTTATAGGAACCATTATCCCAGTTTGTACCTTTACCCGCATTTTTATCATAACGGAAGCCAGAGCTATCATCATCATCCCATTTATAAGTATCTTTACGAGATTCTAATGTCAAGTAATCACGAGTATATTCCCCAGTTTGACGACCGAAGGAAATATTGAAACCACGAGATTTCTTATTGTATTCTGCTACTTCACTACCATCTTCATTGTAATCTGTGTATTCATCTTCGCGATTGAAGAAGGAGAAACCCAGAGATGTACCTTTGCTATCGATCCAAGGTTTCAAGTATGAGATTTGGTAGTTCTTATATTTTTTCTTACCACCGATTTCCCAGTGAACTTTAAATTTATCGCCAGTACCACGGAAATTATCTTCACCAAACTCAACGATACCCATCAATCCATCAGATTTAGAGTAACCAGCACCTAATGTAATGGTACCAGTCTTATGTTCCAATACGTCGATTTCAATAATTACATTATTTGGATCTTGTTCACCTGGTAACATACGAACGTTTACGTCATCAAAGAAGCCTAAGTTGTATACGCGTTCTACAGAACGACGTACCAAGAATTTATTGAAAGGTTTTCCTTTCTTTTGAACAAATTCACGAGTAATAACTTTATCGCGAGTTTTCTTGTTACCTGCCGGAATGATATCTTCTACAATACCTTCAACAATGTGTATATGAAGTACGCCTTGGTCATCTACGCGAATACCATCAACGTGCGCTAACATATAGCCATCACGAGCATATGCAGCATTAATACCTTGAACTTTTTGACCTACGGATACAGAGTTAAGAACTTGACCTGGTTGAATGTCCATGAACTTAGTCAATACTTCGGAGGAATATACAGTATTACCTTCAAAAGAAACGCCAGTAGTAACTGGATTTACTGTTACGGCAAAGTCCAATTTTACGCCTTCAGGCACGGAAGTAAATACAGGATTTACTTCAGAGAAGTAACCAGTATTACCAAGATTAGTTACATCTTTAAATATGCCATCAACAGATACAGCATCGCCAACTTTTTCAGTTAAAATTGGCAATAAATTTGCTTGTTGTTCAGCTGTAACGCCAGATATAGATAAACCGGTAATCAATTTACCTACGTATGGATTAACAGATTCTGCACTAGCAGATGTGACATATTGTGCTTCTACTGTTGTAACAGCTTGAGTTTGGCCATTTTCAGCAGCCTTATCAAGGTCAGTACCACCAGTAGTTTTAGATACCATTTTTACTTGTTTATCATCAGTTTTTAAAGCAGCATTATTCACTGTAACAGTTCCATCAGAACCTTTTACTACAGTGCCGTCACTAGATATAGTCGTATCACCACGAGCAGCTAAGATAGCCGCATCAGTTTCATCTTGTATAGTTGTAGTAGTTGCATCAGCATTATAAACAGCTTGTGTAGTAGCTGCATCATTTGCTTTAGCAGCATTAGTCGTCGTTGTGCTATTTAAATCTGGAGTATAGCCAGCTTGTACCTCAGCAGCAAATACACTGCCTGTCCCCATGACAGCGGTCAACACGGACGCTGCAAGCATACTTTTATAAGCTTTTGGTTTAAACATAAATTCCTCCTAGAACTCATCCCCATAAAGAGTTTACATCTTATTTATAAAGACTAATAAATCTTTATCATTATAGCATAAATTGCTTGGAATGAGTACTATATTAAACAAATTTTATGAAATTAATATGACTAGAATGTGCATACCTAAGGGGTTTACACATTCTAGCCACACTCTTAAAAGCTCCGTGTCCAACGACCACCTATATAATTGTTTCCTTTTGATGTATGCCAACCCGTGAACTTAAGATTTCGTTTAACAGAATATTCTATACCATATTTATTTTGTTTGTTATTAATACCTTGAGAGTAAGTCAACATGACTCTCGGTAATACATATTTACCGATTTCAATATTATAATTACTTGTCGTATCCCTATTGGTTGGCTCATCGGGATCAATTGACCCTGTTGTAATATTGATACGGTCTAACCCAAGTGTATTTTGTAATGCATCTTGTACATAGCCAAAAGCAAACATTTGAAGCCCTGCTGTAGCCACAGCATTCACATCTTTATTTGTCACAGTACTACTATTCGAATCTGCACCCCGACCGAAGGTCAACATGGAAATAATTTGCTTTCTAGACAGTGTAGGATTAGAGGACAATGATAAGTCCATATGATCCACTGTCCCTTTTACACCGAGCATAATAGTGTAATTACTTACATTTGTTTCAGCCTCTAATTGTAAGTTTGGTAAATAAGAGCCGCCTACAAAATGGGCATTCCCTTTTGTAATATTAAATACATGGCTCAAATACTTAAACGTGCCATTTCTAACATCGAATTGACCACTAGCAGTTGGATTTTTTAAGGATCCACCAAAATGAACATCGCCACTGATAAACATGTTATATAAAGTGCGATCATATAAACGTACACCTTTACCCACATGAACAGTAACGTCTACCCCCATATCATTAGTACTTTCACTAGATTGTAAGGAAAGTGGAATTTTGAATTGAATTTTTTCAAGATTTAAAGTACCAATGAGGGTCGGCAATCCATCTCGCTCAGCAATATAAAGTTCACCATTCAGCGGTCCTCTTACATATTCACTGCGAACCTCTAAGTCATCCAATTGAACTGCAACCTTGTAATTAGTAAGAGTATGTCCAGACCAATTTACTTTAGCCGCCAAACCAGCTGAGCCTTTTCCCATATTAATACGGGATTGGAAATCACCTTGTTGACCAGAGAAAATTAAGTCACCATCAATACCAGTGATTTGATTTTCTACACTTGCCAATTTCATCGTACCATTACGTACCGATACAGTACCATATGCTTCAGGCTGATCAATAGTGCCTGTAATATGAACCGTGCCTTTTAACGGACCTGTTGCTTCCTTAACACTAGTTGTAACAAGAGGGATAACGGCCATATCTGCTTCATTAAAGTCAATAGTTACATCCATAGATTTGCTATCATTTGCTGGAATATAACCAGACGTAAAAATTGCAGCTAACGGAATCTTACCATAAGCGCTAAGTTTATAACCACTTTTAGCCCCTTGAATTCTTTGAATTTGAATGACTTGATCTTGCATTGTAGCTAGTGCAAAACCTTCATCAATGCCAACGCCATTAAAGGATCCCGACTCTATAGCACTGGATAATTCTACTTTAGGATTCTTAGTTTCTCCAGTGATATTCACAACACCAGTCATCCAACCAGTAGCTTGAATATCCTTACCTATAAGTGGCAAGAACGGTACTATATCAACATCCTTTAATGCAACCTGTAAATCTGCTTGACCATCAAGATCCATCGTACCGTCTATTGCAATAAGACCGTCCCCAACAGGTAGTTTCAAAGTTGTAACTTTAAATTTACGATTAGCAAAACTTGCATTGATAGTTGCATCACCAACAATCTTTTCATCAATACTTACATCATTAATCTTGCCTGTTACATTAACACTTGGATTGTCGCGTGTACCTCCAATTTCAACAGAACCATTTAATTTACCATCAATATGTTCGTTGGACCGGTCTAGCAAGGTTAGTAAATTCTTTACGCTACCATTAGTAACATCTAATACACCAAATAGTTGTCTACTGTCATCAAACTTCATACCACCTTTAACAGCATAGCGACCACCATCGGCTTCAGCAAAGGTGAAATCTTGTACATTTACAACCGATTTATCTGCATAAACACGACCATGAATATCGTTCAATAATTCTCCATTAACTGATAAGGCATCAGATGAAATATAGCCATTGAATTGAGGGTTATCCATAGATCCAGTAATTTGCCCTCGACCAGATAGCAACCCATCAACTTTGTACCCCGTATTAATGAGCAATCTGCCCATATCAATATTTTTACCTTCAAAATCAACATTAATTGCTTCTTTAGATACTGTACCTCCACCTGTGATAGTTGCACCATAACCTTCAATATCAAATCTATAAAGCTCTAATGTATCATTCTGATAGTTATATTTTGCAAATGCATTAGTCACGAGTTTTCCATAAGCAGAACCATCCCACAAATGAGCACGACCTTCTATAATCGGATTTGCAGCCGTTCCTGTAATATGATTGTCCGTTTCAAACCAACCCGTAATAGGAACATCTGTAACAGTACAAATCACATTTTCAATACGAGCAGCTCGAGCCCTAGCATTTAAATCTAACGCATCCGTATCAAGATTATACCAACCTTTAACATCATAGCCCCCATCGCCATCACCAATATGTCCGTTGGTAATAGTGAGAATATGGTTATCTAGCTTAATATCACCATGGATATTATTGAATCGAGCCCCTTTATAATGTACCTCTTGACCCCATACAGTGCCCGTTACATTTGGATTATCTACTATGCCTCTTATCGCAAAAGAAGTATTTAAGGTGCCATCAACATCTTGACCAATAATAGGACTTAATGCGGTCAACGGCAATGCATTACCTGAAATAGTGGCATCTACGTTACCATTTTGGATATAGCCATACCCGCTAAGCGCCCCATGCCCCATAGTACCTACAACGGTTATGTTTGTACGATTATCAGCATGCGTAAAGTTAGCTTTTGCAGTATCAACCACAACACCGTGAATACCTATTTGGCGACCTTCAACAGCGCCTACGGCATCTATAACTTGATTATTTTTTCCTAAAATACGAATCTCACCATCGATATTACCTGTAATCGGTGTGGTCATATATTTTGTGAAAGTGCCTAAAGGTAAATCTTGAGTATTTATAGTAGCATCAAAATCCCCTGTATCAGCTACATATTGACCCTTAACCTTTGCGCTACCTTCACCTATAGACAGGTGCGCATCATCAGTACGAACTAAACCGTTATCATATACGATATTTCCTTGTAAACGATCAATATAGTAACCTTTATAAGAAATACCATCACTAGCAATCGTTGCATCTACACGAGGGGCTACTGTCGTACCACCAATATGTGCACGCCCACCTACAATGCCAGTAACACCGACATCAGTTATCGCTTCTAAAGCTACTTTATCGGCCACAACATTAAGATTTAAATATTCTTCCTCTTTACCCAGTGTAACTAATCCATTGATCTTTGCTACTTGATCATTTATCCGCCAAGAACTACGACTAATAACGATTTGATCATTATTAAGCATAATACGACCCGTGCCATCGGTAATATTATAAATTGTATTACCCCGTTTATAAGTGCCTGTTAAGCCTTTAAATCCTACATTACCACTCATGATGTATTTGCCATCTTCACTTTTAAGATTCAAATGTACATCTTGTAATTTACCACTCGTTACAGATAACGCCTTACGAAGTGGAACAAAACTCATAATACCAGCAGTATCAATTTCGTCAACTTGTACAAAGAGATCAAAATTAGATACATTGTTCATATCAATTTTGCCATTCATGGTAATTGCGGAACCGTCTACATCAGCAGTAAAGGCGCCTTTAGACATGCCACTCATATTAAGTACCATCGTCCCATCAAGATTTTCTACATTTCTCTTTATTCCATCTTTAGTACGTAAAGCTACGCGACCATCATTAATAGTCACAGAACCATCAAAAGTACCCGACCTATTTGGATCGGATGGTTTTACTAACTCAGTTATACTCCACGACCCATCAGCTAATTGCCATATATGAAAGTCTGGAGCCTCAACGATTACACTTGAAATAGCCGTAGCCCCTGATGTGTTGCCACCAATAATATTCGGTAAAGAAGATAATTTAACTCCTACAGCTACCTCTTGAGCAGTTCCAACTAAATGTCTATCTCTATCTTTGATAGTTACATCTGTTAGAACAACATCACCATTCCAATTAATTCGGAGAGAATCATAGTCTATAGATCCGTTTATGACATTATTTAGTTGTTCTTTAACTATAGGTGCTATGTAAGTTTGAGCCATAGGATTGATGCTGGCGCCAACAATACCAGATAAACCTAAAATCGCTGCACCGATAAGGAGCCACTTTTTACGGGTCATAATGATACTCCCATACACATTATGAATAATATAAATATATACTAATCTTACCACAGACACAGTAATAACTATAGTATTTTCAGGGTAAATTTTATAAAACCTATCAATAACACTCCTTATCTATAATGCCCACTACAAGAAAAAAGACGACCGAAGTCGTCTTTTTAAGGATCATATTATTGATTGCCGCCCAGTTTTGCCAATTGTTCAACAGCGCCACTATTAGCGATAACTTCAGCACCTTGACCTACAGGTGTAGACAATGGAACGCCTGTTAATTGTTCAAGAGCCGCAATGCTAATATTGTAATTGTAAAGAGCTTCTACATAGTTATTACGAGCTGTTGTCAACTTAGTTTCTGCATCAAGTACATCAAGGTTCGTACCAACACCTGCACGGTAACGAAGCGTAGCAATACGGAAACTTTCTTGACCTTGTGCGACTGCAGTTTGTGTACTTTGAATTGTTTGTTCTGCAGATCGTAAATTCAAGTATGCTTTTTGTACGGCTAACAATACGGCATCAACAGTTGCCAAATTAGCTTCTTTCGCTTGTTCAAGTTGTGCATTTGCTTTTTTAATAGCATTTTGTGTTGCACCACCATCCCATAAGTTCCAAGTAGCACTAGCACCAACACTCCAGGACTTTGTGCTTGTACCAAAGTATCCATCTTGATCACCATAGCCACGACCAGCTTTTACAGCTACAGTCGGCAAATAACCTGCCTTAGCAGATTTTACAGCTTCTTCTGCAGATTTTACATCAAGAGCCGATTTAACAAGAGCGGAACGATGAAGCATAGCATATGCTTTCGCTTGCTCCAAGGTTACATTATATGGTTTATATTGTAAATCACGTTCTGCTGTAGTGATAGCTGTTTGTGCAGGGTATGCAATAACTTGATTTAAGTTCGCCTCTGCTAAATTTGCAGCATTTTGCGCTTTTACAAGAGATGTTTGAGAATCATCAAGATTTGTTTTAGCGGACAATACATCAGAGCTCGCCACTAAACCAACATTATACTGTGCCTCTACATTGGTTACATGACCTTGATAATCTTTAACAGCTTGTTGTGCTACATCTACCATATTTCGGCTCATAATCAATGTATAGTACCCGCTAAGAGCATCGTATTTTGCTTGTTGTAAAGCCTCTTCATAGCTAGCACCAGTACCTTCACGAGTATAACGTGCGGAATCAATGTTTGCATCGAGTTGTGGATTGAATACAGGCGCACTAATGGAGAAGTTATGACTTCCAGATTTGCCACTACCTGTGTCACCGCCCATTTTTTGAGCACTCCAACCATAACTAACACTTGGATTCTTACCAGCTGCCACTTGGCTTACTGCAGATTTAGCACTTTCATAACCCCATTTAGTTTGCTTAGCTGTACGATTATTAGCTAACGCTAAATCAACCGTACGGGCTTCGTTTAAAGCTAATGTACGTTCATAGGTTTTACTATCTAAAACAGATTTTTCTGCTAATTGCTTTTGTGTTAATTGAATAGCTTCTTTTTGATATTTGCTTAATTGGTCCCCGTTGTTAACGGATGTAGTTACTACATCAGCCGCGAATGCACCAGTAGTAACTAAAGAAAGCATTACACCTAAGGAAAGAACCTTTTTATTCATAATATGTACCTCCATACTCATATAGAGTAAATGTGTTAGTCATTAGAATACTTGTTTAATACCGAAATAGACACCTCCATTCGTAGAACTGAATGGTCTGGTCATTTGAATAACGCCATAGGTATCTTTATGCAAACGTATATCACTACGAATACGATATTTATGATGATTAAGGTCATATAGCGCGGCTGATAAGGATACTGGCCCACGGAGGTTATAATCTATACCGAGACCCAATTCACTTTCAAAAATACCACCACGCACCAACCATTTAGAACTAATAAATCGACCTGCATTCAGATCAAAAGTAGTATCATCACCTATATTAGAAAGGCCAATTTCAGCCAGCCCTTTATTGTTAAAGGCACGTACTCTACCATTGACACGGAATTCATTATCCGTTGTGTTATACAACAAATCTACAGATGGTTCAATCTTGGTAAATGACTTTTTTTCAGTCATACCAACCTCTACACTATTTCCATTTACATCCGTTTGGTACGCCTTTCCGCCCATCAGTTTATTGATGCGAGCTGAAATCTGTGCCGTATTATGTAAAGTCTCTTTAATATTTTCTTGTGCCTTAGGATCTGTTACAGTTGATTCCATGGTACGAGCCATATTATCT
The DNA here is from genome assembly GCF_945949885.1 of Veillonella parvula. Taxonomy (GTDB): domain Bacteria; phylum Bacillota; class Negativicutes; order Veillonellales; family Veillonellaceae; genus Veillonella; species Veillonella parvula_B. The sequence goes on from NZ_CAMFFZ010000008.1 coordinate 13,186, forward strand.
ACACGATCAGTAGTTTGTTTTAAATTAGTTAAAATAGCACGCATATCATTGCCTGCATTACCATCAGCATTAAATTGCTGTGCTGCTTGATTTAGTTGAGCCGTTACATCCGCCATATTTTGTGTAATAGCTACCGCATTATCAGCCATCACAGCTGTAGATTGCAAGGAATATTTAAGTGCACTTTGAGTTGCAGGATCACCAATAATACTATTGATAGACTGTAGCATCTTCTCAGTGCCATCCATTAACTTTTGCGCACTCTGCATGGCCTTATCCACAGCATCAGCACCTTCACCTTTAACGGAATCACCATCCTGTAAATATACTTTAGACTGTCCTGGTGAAATTTGAATAAATTTATCACCTAAAAAACCATCTGACCCCAAGGAAAAGATCGAGTCGCTTGGAATCTGCGTTTTTTCATCAAGCTTCATCTTAACCACAACGCCACGCGGTGTAATTTCAATATCAGAAACAGTCCCGATGGCCACGCCAGAAAATTTAACCTGATTCCCATTTTTTAGGCCATTTACTTGAGTGAAATCACCTGTAATTGTCATTTGCGGTTTAGCCCAAATATCGATACGACCTACAAATAGTATGCCTGCAATAAATAGAACTATACCTATTATCGTAAAAGCCCCTACCTTGGCCTCCGTCGTCCACTTCATTATATATCTCCCATCGCAGATTCGTTAATCGGCTCTGCTTCACCATGAATAAATTGTTGTACCTTCTTATTTGTAGAATTCTTAAATTCTATTGTATCAGAAATTTCTACAAAATGCCCCTGATCGAGTAAAGCTATGCGGTCAGCAACATAAAATGCTGACTGCATATCATGTGTTACCACGATAGAAGTACAACCAAGCCGATTCTGCATCCCCTTAATTAGCATACTAATCGTACCTGATGTAATAGGATCTAACCCTGATGAAGGTTCATCATAAAGAATTAAACTCGGATCTAGTGCTATAGCGCGAGCTAAGCTAACCCGCTTTTTCATACCACCAGATAACTCATTAGGCATATACGACTCATATCCCTTTAAACCAACCCAATCAAGTCTTTCTGCCACAATGCGTTTGATTTCATCATCCTTTAACTTCGTATGTTGACGCAAACCAAAGGCTACGTTTTCACCTACCGACATAGAATCAAACAAAGCTGAATATTGGAATACCATCCCCATTTTTCTTCGTACTGTATTAAATTCATCTTCAGATAATGTAGTTATATCTGTGCCATCTACGATAATCTGCCCTGATGTAGGACGTTGTAAACCTATTAATAAGCGAAGTAGTGTACTTTTACCACTACCACTGCCACCTAATATAACTAACGTCTCCCCATCATTAATAGTGAGATTAACAGAGTCTAAAATCACACGTGACTCATAGGCAACTACAACATTGCGCAGTTCAATCATAAATCCCTCTAAAAATATCTACTAAAATAACAATGTAGATAAAAAGTAATTTAATACAAATACTAGAATAATACTAGTTACTACAGAACTAGTAGTGGAAAAACCCACAGCTTCTGCGCCCATTTTAGTTTCCATGCCCTTATAAGCACCTACCAATGCAATGACAGCACCAAACACACTAGACTTTATAAGACCTAAAGTGAAGTCTGAAATGGTAGAAAACATTTGAATAGAGTCTAAATATGTACTAGGCGCCAAACCCTTGATAACAGTAGCTACAAAGTAACCACCGGCAATACCGATAACAACACCATAAAATGCCAAAATCGGCACCATAATCATACACGCTACTACACGTGGTACCACGAGGTAACCAACAGGGTCAACAGCCATAACACGTAGGGCATCAATTTGTTCTGTTACCTTCATTGTACCAATTTCAGCCGTGATAGCTGCGCCAACACGGCCGGCTAATACTACACCAACTAAGATAGGGCCCAATTCACGGCCCATAGCTACAGCCATAAGACCACCTACCGTACTTTGAGCACCATAGGTAATGAGTACATCTGTAATCTGTAAAGTCATAACGGCACCAGCAAAGAGCAAAGTTAAGCTAATAATAGGCAAAGAGTCTACCCCTAGGTGAGCCATCTGCTGAAATACATGCCACAGATTAATCATTTTTAATTGTTTTATTGTTTGCCACACTAATAATGTAGCACTACCCATCTGTGATAGGCCGTTTATGACGACTCGACCTATCAATTCTAGCCAACTCAACAGTGTCTCCCTTTCCCTCACAGTTTCAACTTATTCAGGTGTATTTGTTCCACCAGCATTAGCCTCATCTTTTTTATTAGTTTCTTTCGACTCTTTTTTAGGGTCCTTTTTAGACTCAGCTTTATCCGTTTTATCTTTTTTTGATTGATCTTCCAATTCTAATTTGCGCTCCATCTTAATCTGATGTTTCGCTTCTTTGACACGTTTTGCTAATTCTTTATCACGATCAGCGGGCTTCATTACATGAATCGTAAATTGACCATCACCTTGCACGATGTACTCAGTATCAACGGCAGTCTTTTCAGGTTTCTTTTCATCGTCCTTACTAGAACTCAAATCTTCTTGACCTGTTTTTTTCTTTATATCCCCTGGCATAGGTTTTGATTCCACATCTTTAAGTTTAGCCTTTTTAACAGATTGAGAGCCATCTTCATCAACTAAGCTAATGCCATCTTCCAAAAATTCTACAACGATTTGATTATTTGTATCAGTCTTTTGAATTTCATCATAAAGCTCATCGAAATCTTTATGAACTTTCAAACGGCGTAAAATTTCGTCTGTTAAATTATACTTTTGTTTTTCCAATACGTATGGCAATGGAATCTCGCCACCGCCACGTACCTCTAAGGTATATTTACCAATAGCTTGATCTTCTGGGACCTTAAAGAAGATTTGTTTAATAACCTTTTCGCCGCGGAATGGTTCTAATGTTACATCTACTACAATAGTATCCCCAGGAGAAACTACAGTAGACGAAGCAGAAGCATCTATAAGCTTTGCTGTTTTCTTATCTTGCGTTACGTTTGTTTCAACCGAAATATCCGAAATTTCATAGTTGATGAATCGATTGTTCATAAGAACATCAATGACATTATAAAATTCATCAACTGCTTTTTCACTAATGGAATCAGAGCTGTAGAACATATTTGTCCGCGTTAATGGCTTATGTTCTTTCCCTTTTGGCGTAATAGTATAAGAAATTGTAGCCGTACCAGAGCCACTGCGATCCAATGTTTTATTCAACATATTGTATAAGGCTGTAGCTGCTAAAGTTGGTGTCATTTCACCATCTTCAATAACCTTTACAGAGCTAGTTCTATCACGTCCCATATCAAGATCTTTTAAATGGAATCGCAATGGAATACCAGGAGAAATCACGCCAGATACGCCAGCAATGCCTGCCCCTCTATCTTCAGTAACTGAGCCTATTTCTTTCCCCATGGAGCCAAGTTTAAAAGCAGCATTATAGCTTTTTACAACGGTAAAGATACTTGCATTGTGCATGAAGTAATTAGATGAACCATGTTTTAAGAATGGATGACCAAAAGCAACAACCTTTTCACCATCTACATGAGTCACAGTACCAATAGCGCCCAATTTGAGGTCACCATCAACTAACAAAGCAGCTACAGAGCCACCAGCCTCTAGTGGTTTTGCAATTTCATCACCACTAGCACTTGCCGTATCATATGTTTCATATTTATATTGTGGTAACTTAGATTTAAAGTAATCCATTGATGCCGCATCGAAGCCATACGCCATAAGTGGAGTACCTAAAGGAATCAATTGTGTATCATCCCAAGGTTTAGATAAGTTTTTCTCATATGGTATATTCCATAGTTTGACCATATCCTCAATAGGAGTAATCATACCTATCGTACCATCTGCAAACCCCCAGCCATAAGCAACAGCCCCAACGAGTTTACCATTTATATATACAGGGCTACCACTCATACCATGCGCAATGCCACCAGTTTGATCCATAACGGGTCCAGAAAACTTTGCTAAGATAAGATGACCAGATGGTCCCTTATCCTTCATGACACCCAGTACCTTTACATCAAAGGTAGAAATAGTATCCCCTACGATTACAGTTTTTGCAATACCTTCCATACCTGTTGTTACATCATTGACAGGCATAAAATCAATAGCCTGTGCAGTTGTAAGTGAAGTACAGAAGAAAAGCGCCAGTATCGCTTTTCTATACCGACGCCAAGAATGAGAAAACTTCATTCCTTCTCTCCTTTATTTACTTTCTACAGTGACAACGATTTGATCACGAGAAACGTCTGAACCCACTGTAACATTAACCGCCGTTACAGTACCAGTTACAGTAGATTTAGCAGCAGCCATAGGACCAGCCAATGTCTCTACAGTCACCAATGTTTGCCCTTCTATTACAGAAGTACCAACAGAAACTGTAGAAGCAACTTTACCTGTTAATACACTTTGGTATGATACAGGGGCCGCCATTACAGAGCTAACACTTAAAATGCCTAATGCAGCTAAAGCTAACACCACTCTTTTCATAACGATCCCTCCTTTTACAAAATTAGTTATGTATTTATAGTATACTAAATTATTATTAATATTTCAAACAAAATTGTATGCAACAAATCTATTTTATGATTACTATATCCTCATAACTCATAGGTGCAGAAGATTTGTGTACATAATCATCATTGATAACTATATCAATGCTACCTTGATTTGATAATTCAGCGCCATCAATAACACCTAATTTAGACAATAACTGAGCCCCTTCTTTCTGAGTCACACCTACAGATTGAAGTTCCGATTTATCAACTGTTAGCACAACTAAATCATGTTCCTTTGTAGTCCCAATGAAGCTACGACCTTTGTTATTAGATACATCAGCACCTACATAGCGACCGCCTTTTATCACCATAGTGCCCACTTCCAAACTAGATCCACCTGTAGTGCTAACTTGAGCAAGCTCTTCTCTATTTTGAATCGTAATAGGTGTTCCAACTTTTAACTTACGTAAAGCATTTCCAGATTCGCCATGACCAGACAATACGTATTGGTTTTCTCCAATTTTAGAATTTCCCTTTTGTCTACTAATAACCTTGCCATTAGCTACAGTCACTTCATAACCATATTCATTGGTCTTTGTAGAAGGACCATAAGTTGACGTATATAGGGTCATGGCATTCTCTTTACGAGCCGTATCAACGGAGGTGATTACAAAACTCTCATTCTTTGTTTTAGCTTGAAGCAAAGGTTTTTTCTCTTCTATAAAGTATCCTCTATTAGGCGTATATCGTAACGTACCACGATTAGAAATACGCTCTAAATCAATGGACCCATCACTAGCTACTGAGTAAGGTCGTTCAAAACTGCCCCCTTTTACCTTTGCTCCAATGACAGCTGTATGAGCTTGAGTAACAGAAGATAATGGTTTGCCTTCTGGAATATGCGCCACCGCCATAGGTGAATCATTGTCTACGGTCAATGCAAAAGCTTGAATTTTCCCTTCAGCTACGGTGTTATTAATTTTGCTATACGTTACAGATTTATTTACATCTTTTGTAGTCTGTTGCGCATAGCCAGAAAATAAATCTACTACTATACGCGAAGGCTTTTCTAATGCAAACTCATGATGTTGTACATCCTTAGTCGCTGTTAATGTTACTCGTAAGGCCCCATTAACCGGCTGTAAGCCAATGCCTTTAAGAACTCCCGTTTTTTTGTCATTTTGTGATATAGGGCCAGTTAAACCATTTGTAGTGCCCCCTAAGTTCAATGTAAGGGCATGTGTTTCTTCATTATAAGATTGAGTCCAAGATACAGGCATTTCAGATACATCTAAAACAATTCGGCTTGTACCTTCATGATTAGATACGCGCACTCCTGTTAAATTACCTGCCTCAGCATGAGGAACGGTACTACTCAGTAGACCTAAAACAGCAAAAGTCATATACAGATATCGTTTCATCTTTAATTCCTCTATAGCTACAAACCATGATAATAGCCTTGTATTATTACATCAATTTTACGCAATATACTTTTACTATAGTATACAGCATAAAGATGAAAATTTCAAAAATATAAATAAAAAACGAAGTTATAATCTAAGTATTTACCATACATAAAATGGAGCAGTCTAGATTATAACTTCGTCAATATAAGCTTACATCAACGTAATATATTATTGTAATTCTTCCAACGTATCACGAAGCTGTGACATTTCATCTAGAGCCTTTGCAACACCTTTAATTACTGCATATCTTGGAGATTCTACAAGGTATGCAGCGATTCCAATCGAACGTGTAATAACACGATCTAATCCATCGATGAGCGCACCACCACCAGTAAGAATAATACCATGATCGTTGATAGCAGCCACAAGTTCAGGTGGAGTTTTTTCTAGAATGGACTTAACGCCTTCCAAAATATTCATCACTTGTGCTTCTAGAGCACGTTGAATCTCTAAAGAATTCACAGCAACCATCTTTGGTAATCCAGAACTTGCATCTCGTCCCCGTACCTCAATCGTGCGCTCCTTTGCACGGCGATCCACAGTCCCTACAGAAATTTTAATTTTCTCTGCTGTTAGCGGACCAATAACAAGGCGTTTCTTACGACGGATATAACGAATAATAGATTCGTTAAAAGAATCTCCACCGATGCGAAGTGATTCACTTACAACCACCCCCGTATCACAAAGAACGGCAATATCCGTAGTGCCACCGCCTACATCGACAACCATCGCCCCTACGTGCTTAGCATCATTGAGACCAGTCCCCATAGCAGCAGCTAATGGCTCTTCAATAAGAACAGTCTTTTTGGCACCGGTTCTGAGTAAGGCCTCTAAAATGGCGCGTTTCTCTACAGGTGTAATACCTGATGGCACACATACGATAATACGCGTCTTCATCAATCTAGAAGCAGGTACAACGGAGCGAATAAAGTACTTTAACATGAATTCTGTCATATCATAATCTGCAATAACGCCGGCTTGAACTGGACGAATGACGGAAATCCCTTTTGGAGTCCGACCTACCATAGAACGTGCAGCTTCACCTAAGGCAAGAATATCACCGGTTTTATCATCCCGTGCGATATACGCAGGTTCGTCTAATACTAACCCCTTGCCCTTCGCAAAAATGAGGATATTTGCAGTCCCTAAATCAATTCCCAAATCAAAGTTTAAGGATCGATTTAAACGACTCATTAAATCCCCGACTTGCTCAGGTCGAACTAAACGTTTTAATGTCATGGCTGGCGTTGTTTTAGCAATCGCTACAGTCTCACGACTACGTCGTTCAGCACGGCGCATTTTTGTAACTTTAATCATGGTCTCACGCATATTGGAGGCTAAATGATTAGCTTGTTTTGCCACGCCATTTGAAAGCTTAGTAGACTTACGTTTTGTCCTTCTCAATGGTTTGCGTGTAGTACTCGCTTTCGAATTTTCAACCTTTGCAACACCTAAGTTCTGTTGCTCGTTGTATAAAGCCGGCCCTTTAGAGCGCCGGCTTCTTTTCTTTTTATTTTGTTTTGGCTGTGTACTCTTATTCGTCAACCCGAACAATATCAGCACCTAACCTTTGCAATTTACCTACAAAATCATCATAACCTCGGTCAATATGATGTAAACGACCGACTTCTGTTCTACCTTCCGCAGTCAATGCAGCACATACAAGCGCCGCTCCAGCACGCAAATCAGTAGCATTTACTATAGCCCCATGTAAGCTTGGGATACCTTCGACAATAGCTTGACGATTGTCAATGTCGATATGCGCTCCCATTTTACGAAGTTCAGCAACATGCATAAATCGGTTTTCAAAAACAGTTTCTGTTACTGTACTAGTGCCTTCCGCAATCGTAGTAAGAGCCATAAATTGAGCTTGCATATCTGTTGGAAATCCAGGGTATGGCAATGTTTTAATGTCCACAGCTTTAATGCCTTTACCACTACTGATAACGCGAATACCGTCGATTTCTTCCTCTACTGTTACACCAGCTTCCTTTAATTTAGCCACTACTGGTTTTAGATGTTCTGGCAATGCATTTTCCACGAATACATCACCACCTGCCATAGCCGCTGCGATTAAATATGTACCAGCTTCAATGCGGTCAGGAATTACTGTATGAATAGCACCGTTTAATTGAGGTACACCTTCAATACGAATCACATTTGTACCAGCTCCGCGAATATTAGCCCCCATAGCATTTAAGAATGTAGCCAAATCAACAATTTCAGGTTCTTCTGCAGCATTTTCGATAACAGTTTTACCTTCCGCCATAGAAGCAGCCATAATTACATTCTCTGTAGCCCCCACACTTGGAAAATCCAAATAAATTTGAGTGCCTTTAAGTCCTTCCGGAGCATGAGCATATACATAATCTTCAGTAATTTCAATTTTTGCACCTAATGCTTCAAATGCTTTTAAGTGAAGATCAATAGGACGCGCACCGATAGCACATCCGCCAGGCATTGAGATTTTAGCCTCCCCTTTACGAGCCAAAAGTGGACCCATGACAAGAAAGGATGCACGCATTTTACGTACAAGTTCATAAGGAGCTTCCGTAGCAGTCAATGTAGAAGCATCAAAAACAATTTCACCATCTGCATTATTACGAGCGATTTTAACCCCCAAAGACTCGATAACTTGGCAAATCGTGCCTACATCTTCTAAATTTGGAATTTCAAGCAATTTACTAGGCGTTGATGCTAGCAAAGTACCGGCAATAATAGGGAGCACTGCATTTTTAGCACTACTAACACGTACACGTCCTTCCAACCGATTGCCACCTTGAATGATTAACTTTTCCAACAGAATTCCTCCTACACTTTATATCGTTCATCTTGTATAAGCTACAAGGCCTTGTATTTATAACGTCATATACTAAAAGTTATTATACTATTTTTCGATATATCTCATCAAGAGAATGAGAGAAAATACAAAGAAAAAAAGCCCTGAATATACCTCAAAAATTTATGTACAATTTTTGAGTACATTTCAGGGCTTTCTTCTTATTTTGCTTTTAATGTTTTAAGTTTATGATCCATATGCACGGTATCAAGGAAGCGAACCGTACCAGTTTTAGACCGCATTACAATAGTATGCGTACGCGCACCACCTGGGAAATATTGAATTGGATTTAATAAGTTACCACGTGTAATGGCAGTAGCCGCAAAGATAACATCATCAGTACGAACCAAATCATTTAATGTGAGCACTTGGTTTACATCGGCAATACCCATTTCATGGCAACGACGAATTTCTTCTTCCGTTTCTGGCTTTAAGCGAGCTTGCATATCGCCGCCTACACATTTCAAGGCTGCGGCCGCTAGTACACCTTCAGGTGCACCACCAGTACCTACAACCATGTGTACCCCAGAACCTTCGATACAACATTCCATAGCTGGATTAACATCACCATCAGAGATGAGCATAATGCGAGCCCCTACTTCACGAGCTTCTTTCATCAAGCCTTGATGACGCTCACGATCAAGCATAACCAACGTGATTTCATCTACATTACGTTCCATTTTAGTCGCTACATTTTTGATATTTTCGGTCAAAGATTTCGTAATATCGATAGCACCCGCACCGCGAGGACCAACGCAAAGTTTCTCCATGTACATATCTGGTGCATGTAACAAGCCACCTTTTTCTGCAATCGCCATAACTGCAATAGCACCATTTTGACCTTTAGCAATCAAGTTTGTCCCTTCGATAGGATCAACTGCGATATCTACTTCTGGTCCGCCAGCGCCTACGTGTTCTCCGATATAAAGCATAGGAGCTTCATCAATTTCACCTTCTCCGATAACCACAGTACCAGAAATGCGAACAGAATCAAACGCTTGACGCATAGCATCTACAGCAAGACCATCGGCTGCATCCTTTTGCCCACGGCCAAGCAAACGACCACTACGCAAAGCTGCGGCTTCAACGACACGAGCAAATTCCAAAGATAATGTACGATCCATAATGGGCCTCCTTATAAGTCCTCTATGTATTGATATGACTCTTACCTAGAGCCTCTAACTTATTGATTAGCTTGTTTCCAATCTTCCATAAATTTTGCAAGTCCTGCATCAGTCAACGGATGTTGCATTGCTTGCATAAGGACTTTAAATGGAACAGTTGCAATATGAGCGCCTGCTTTAGCACATTGAATAATATGCAACGGGGTTCTCACACTAGCAGCAATAATTTCAGTTTCAATTTCATGAATAGCGAAAATATCTGCAATATCTTGAATTAATATAAGGCCATCCATGCTGATATCATCAATGCGCCCAACAAATGGACTCACATAACTTGCACCTGCACGAGCAGCTAATAAGGCTTGGTTTGCAGAAAAAATCAAAGTCACATTCGTTTTAATGCCTTCTTTGCTCAAAACAGCAACAGCTTTAAGGCCTTCTGGAGTCATAGGAACTTTAATAACCACGTTAGAGCCTAATTTCACAAGGTCATGTGCCTCCGCCACCATGCCTTCAGCATCAGAGGAAATAACCTCTGCACTAACAGGTCCATCAACAAGGTTTGCAATTTCAGAAATAACTTGTTTCAGATTGCGTTTAGCTTTCACAATAAGTGATGGATTTGTAGTTACACCATCAATAAAACCAAAGTCATAGGCCTCTTTAATCTCATCAAATTCTGCTGTATCAATAAAGAATCTCATAAAATGCCCCCCTCTTATTTAGCCGGTGAAATCACTTCAACGCCACCCATGTATGGCACGAGAACTTTTGGAATTACAACGGAGCCATCAGCTTGTTGATAGTTTTCCAAGATAGCGGCTACTGTACGACCTACTGCAAGGCCAGATCCATTTAATGTATGAACGAATTCCGGTTTTTCTTTAGGTCCACGACGGAATTTAATATTAGCACGACGAGCTTGGAAATCGGTCATATTGGAGCAGGAAGAGATTTCTCGATACTTACCTTGTGCAGGCATCCACACCTCTACATCATAAGTTTTAGCAGAACCAAAGCCCATATCACCTGTGCACAGAGTGATAACACGGAACGGCAATTCTAATAAACGTAACACTTCTTCTGCATTATCTGTTAATGTTTCTAATTCTTTGAAAGAATCTTCTGGTTTAGCTAATTTAACCATTTCAACTTTGTTAAATTGATGTTGGCGAATAAGGCCACGAGTATCACGCCCCGCGGAACCTGCTTCAGCACGGAAACATGCGGTGAATGCAGTATAGTATTTAGGCAATTCCTCTTCGCTCAAAATTTCGCCACCGTGATAATTAGTCAATGTAACCTCAGCAGTTGGAATCAAGAAATATTCCGTACCCTCTACATGGTACATATCTTCAGCAAATTTAGGCAATTGCCCAGTACCCGTCAAAGTTTCACGAGTTACCATATATGGAGTCATCATTTCAGTATAGCCATGTTTGTCTACATGAAGATCTACCATGAAGTTGATAAGGGCGCGTTCCAAGCGAGCACCTAACCCCTTATACACAGTAAAGCGAGCTCCACTCATTTTACCTGCACGGTTAAAATCAAGGATATCGAGGCTTTCACCTAAATCCCAATGAGCCTGTATATCAAAATCAAATTGACGTGGTTCGCCCCATTTACGTTGCTCCACATTTTCATCTTCATCAGCACCTACAGGAACAGATGCATCACACATATTCGGCAACATCAATGCCACATCACGCAATTTTGTTTCCACTTCGCGAATACGGTTATCAAGCTCAGCAATCTCATCGCCTACTTTTTTCATTTCTCCGATTTTTTCATCAGCATTTTCTTTATTGCGTTTTAATTTGCTAATTTCTTCTGTTACGGAATTGCGAAGCGCTTTTAATTCTTCTACTTGACCAATCAATTGACGACGTTCATCATAAGCGGATACAAAGGTTTTCAGATCGCCTTTTGTATGACGATTATCTAAATTTTGTTGCACTAAATCAATATTTTCACGGACAAATTTTAAATCTAACATACTATAAACCTCATTTTCCAACTATGTTACGCACAATATATTCAATACGTTTAAGTATACCATATATTGGTGCATTTATCATTAAATTATGTGCTATATACTAGTCTTCACACTAATAATTTATATTATTCATCATCTTCTTCATCTAGCAAATAATCTTTTGCCATCCATTTGCGCGTGCCTGTAAAAGAAATGGTTACCCATTTTTCCGTTGGGTTACCACCGATTTCTTGGTCAATTTCATTGCGAATAGCATCAATTTCAGCAATAGTTTGATAGGGAAAGCTTTTACGAACTAAAATATCAATTTCAATAATTCGAGTATTGCCGTATACTTGCACACTCGTCACATAATCTTTAAAATTATACTTTTCCATAAAGCGATCCATAATTTCTTGCACTTCATTATGCAATGAAGTTGGTGCCCACCCCAATATTTGTTTCATGGATGGCACAATAATACGAAATGCAGACGGTACCATCTGTACTGCTAAAATAATTAATACAATAGGGTCAATATAAGTAGCCCATCTAGCATATTCAGTACCTTCTAGCATAGTAGCCACAATGAAGCTAATCAAGATAGCCGCTTCTAACAAAGCATCGACATACCAACTTACATTATCAAATTTAATCAAGTTAGACTGTAAACTTTTATTAATACGACGTACATAAAGATAGTAAGCAGTATCTGCAATAGTAAAGAATATAGCATAGAAAATAGCTGGTCCGAAGTCTACGTGACGTCCACCAGACAAAAGATCTGTAATCCCACTAGATAAGGCATAAATTACTATGAGAAGAATAAAAAAGCCTTCCACGGCCAGCACCAGAGGTTCAAATTGCCAAAAACCGAATTGGAATCGCTTACTCGTTTCTCTAGCAACTAACTTGGCTGTCATAAGCATCATAATCTTAATAACAACATCAACGAAAGAAAATACCCCATCTAACAACACTGCACTAGACCCTGTCACAATCCCCATTACAGTACCGCTCACCGCAACTAGCGCCATCAAAGCAACAGATTGCATTAGTAGCTTTTGTTCAATAGAGCGCCTTGCTCCTAATATATCCATTAAGACCCCCACTTTCTTAATTTGTACATTTTTTTATTATACACCAAGTGAATTGATGAGCAAAATTACTGCTATTACGAGCATTAAAAAAAATGCTATAAAAAAGGATAAAACTCATATTAAAAGACTCTTCTTATGCTCCAAGCACAAGCTATGAGACACAATAAAAAGCAGCTGGTTTGAATGATATACAAACCAGCTGCTTTAAATACATCGATATTCTTTTCTGTAAAATATAAACTTTATCCTTTTGGACTCGGAACTGCGCGACCAGCCACATAGCGTTCAATGATATGACGATCATCCCCTACGTATAACCACCGCTCTAATCGTTCTTCCAAAGAACGTTCATTTGGATCGAATAATGAAGTATCATCAATGATAAGAGCATCTAATTCACAGCCATTTTCAAAGCTTCCAACGTGACCAAAGAATTGTCCCCCTCCCTTTGTAGCCATATAGAAGGCTTCACTCAAGGTGAGAGGTGCATAATTTTGATCTACTTCAGCCCATTTCATTTTCGATAGTCCAATGGCTTCGGTAAGAACCTTTGCCATCGACACAATATGTCCACCAGAAATGTCGGAACCTAAACCAATTGGTATATTCCGTTCAAACAACTTACGAATCGGTGCAATTCCGCTAGAGAGATTTACATTTGAATATGGACAATGAGATACCATAGTCTGCGTATCGGCCATGCGGTCCATTTCTACATCACTCAAATGAATGCAATGAGCCATTACAGTTGGCACAGTGCCCATCAAATGATGTTCATAGTACACATCTGTATAGTTTGACGACCCAGGATGTAATGATGCGACCCAATCAATTTCGCCGTGATTTTCCGACAAATGAGATTGAACAGGGACATTGTATTCTTTCGCTAATTTAGCAAGTCCTGTCATGAGTTCACTCGTACAAGATGGTACAAAGCGAGGTGTAATGATAGGTTTAACCAAAGGATCAAACTGAGCTGCCTCATCTAACCAAGCCTTTGTATCGAGCAAAGACTGTTTCGTTTCCTCTATAAGAAATTCTGGGCTGTTTCGGTCCATATTTACCTTGCCTACATAGGCTGACAATCCTGCTTTTTGTAAAAGCTCCATCAGCACTAATGTGCTGTCTTTATGGATTGTGCCAAACAAAATACTTCTCGTCGTACCATTGCGCCATAAATCGTGAACAAAGGCACCATATACCATGCGAGCATAATCTGGATCACTAAACTTTGCCTCTTCAGGAAATGTATAAGTTTCAAGCCATGGTAAAAGTTCCTTATCCATGCCAAGGCCACGATTACAATATTGTGGTGCATGTGCATGGGTATCAACAAAGCCAGGAATGATGAGATTATCTCCGTAATCAACAACATCATATTCTGCATAAACTGTAGGAATACTTTCACCACAATGAACAACCACCCCGTCTACAGCAATAATATAACCCTGTTGAATGGATACAAATGCCGATGGATCAGGTGTATATAAGATATTTCCTTTTAAAATAAGTGTCGAATTCATATAACCTCCTCGCGTAATCAGAACTCTAAAGTATTGCGCCCATATAATACGCTAGATTTTTTCTTTAATAGACTATGCTATATGATTCATAGTATATGCTATTTAAATAGCAAAGTGAATAATGAACGCCACAGTCATGATGTACATAATAGGATGAATTTCGTGACGACGACCTGTAGCTAATTTAATTAATGTATAAGAAACAAATCCAAAGGATAAACCTTGAGCAATACTAAATGTTAATGGCATAAGAAGAATTGTTAAAAAAGCTGGCAACGCTTCTGTGAAATCAGTAAAATCAATATGCGTTACTTCACTCATCATAAATACGCCAATAGTAATCAGTACAGGCGCGGTCGCTTGTACTGGTACCAATAAGAACAATGGTGCAAAAAACAAGGATACCAAGTATAAAAGACCAGTTACTACTGCCGTAAGACCTGTACGACCACCGTCGGCAACGGCTGCCGCACTTTCAATATAAGAAGTAACTGTAGAAGTACCTACAACAGCACCTGCTGCGGCACCAATAGACGTACATAGCAACGCTTTGTTCAAACCTTCGAACTTACCATTTTTATCTACCAAGTTAGCTTTTCTCGTTACACCAATTAATGTACCGATATTATCAAACATATCTACAATGGTAATAGAGAAAATAATAGAAAAGATACCATATTTAATAGCATCCATTACATCTAGTTGAGCGAATGTATCAACCGGAACCGGTGGTATCAAGTTAAAGATATCCGCGCTTGTAGCAGGCATCTTAGTTAAACCTAACCCCATTGCTGCAATTGTAGTGAACACCATGCCAATGAGCAAACCGCCTTTAACTTGTTTTGCTAGCAAAATACTAGTAATAAATAAGCCTAACAAAGTTAATAATACTGCTGGATCTTGCATATTACCTAACGTTACAAAGGTAGCATTATTAGGGACGATAATGTGAGCATTTTTAAAGCCAATGAAGGCAACGAATAGACCAATACCTACACCAATAGAGGTCTTCAGTACTTGTGGAATACCATCTACAATTTTATTAAGAACTTTGGTAACTGTTAAAATAACAAATACTGTACCGGAAATAAAAACGGCACCGAGTGCAGTTTGCCAACTAAGGCCCATAGCACCACAAATGGTATACGAAAAAAACGCACTAAGGCCAAGACCAGGGGCTACAATAACGGGAACATTGGCTACTAAACCAATAAGCATAGTTGCAAACGCAGTTGTTAAAATTACAGCCGCTACGGCACTAGCATGAGGCATTCCTGATACAGATAGTAAATTTGGTATTACTGCCAGTATATACACGGATGCAATAAACATGGTAATACCTGCAAAGAACTCAGTTTTTACTGATGTTCCATGTTTGGTCAACTTGAAAAATCGATCAAGAAAACCATTAGCTTGATTAGCTCTTTCATACTCCATTGAACTCATCGCACTTACCTCCTAAACTTTTAGATAAATAAATTTAGATAAACAAAAAACGACTACAAGAGCATCATAAGTAAGCTCTTGTAGTCGTAAATCTCGGTTCACGCTAGAAAGCCTTGACCCATCACGTCAAGGTTATACAAGGAATGTCATGTTACTATAAAATTTAATATCATTATCTTATTTATAGGTATTAAAACTAAATAAACATCAATTAATGATTTTTTGTCATTTATACTATGTATTTAACACATTTCACAAGCTTAGTATAAAATCATTTTTATACACTGTCAACAATTATTAAAAAAAATCAGATTATTTTTTAGTCTATCTAAAAAAACTATTTTCTATAGATTTCTTATTTTAGTAAATTCCTATAAGCTTTGTATTCAATCGCATAAACTTACATTTCATATTCTCTTTTTAATACATAGCCATAGGCTTGTTTATGGCCATCTGATTGTTCAGTAATATATACACCTTGTATTTCTGGTGCAAAACCAGGCAGTTGATTAATGCCTTCTTCTAAGGCTAAGAAATAGTCACAAGCAGTCTTGGACCAACGCTCCCCTGGCTGCACACATATTACACCTGGTGGATACGGAAGAGCTCCTTCAAGGGCAATACGCCCTTCTGCCTCACATAAAGGGATTAATTCTCCTTTGTTACGTTGGAACTCAATGTTAGCTTCTTGTGGACTCATCACATAGTCTGGGAAGTATTCACGAGAGAATAATCGCTGTTGCAGAAGGCTCACATTTCTAGACTTACAAAAGTCATGCATTTCTTGGCACAACTGATGAATGCGATAGCCTTTATATTTCTCTATATGACTATAGTAAATCGATGGCAATACCTCTTCCATCGGTGCATCGCGATCTATGAGTTCTTCGAATCGAATGAGTTCTGCCACAAGTGCATCCATCTTACTCTTAGATTCTGCTGGTGTCATCAGGAATAAGATTGTATTTAAATCACATTTTTCAGGGATAATTCGATTTTCCCGCAAGTAATTAGCAAGAATATTCGCAGGGATGCCAAACGCTTCATATTCTCCAGTTTCCACATTGATTCCTGGTGTAATCAATTGGAATTTACAAGGATCAATGAAATACTGTCCTTCACCATAGCCTTTAAAAGAATGCCACTTGGCTTCTGGCTCAAAAGCAAAATAGTTCACATCACAAGCCATCTCATGAGTATTTCCCTCTTCCCACGGTTTACCATGAACGATTGGAGGTACTAAGGGTCGTAAATATTTACATTGCTTCAATACGGCTTTACGAGCATCAATAGCTACCTCAACACATTCACGCCATAATGTTTGTCCTAACTCACCTTCATGGATTTTCGCATTTACATCGAGAGATGCAAATAATGGATAAAATGGAGATGTAGACGCATGCATCATAAAAGAGTTATTAAAACGTTTATGATTCACATATTGGTCTTGTCCCTTTATATGGCTATCCTTTTTATGAATTTGAGAGGTTTGTGAAAAGCCAGCTTGTTGCTTATGTACCGATTGAGTTACTAAAATTCCAGGATCATTCGGACCTAGTTCTAACAACAACGGACTACAGTCTTTCATCATAGGAATAAACTGTTCATACCCGACCCAAGCAGAATCAAAGAAAATATAATCACAAAGATGGCCTATTTTATCTACTACTTGGCGCGCATTATAAATCGTACCATCATAGGTTCCTAGTTGAATAACTGCTAATCGAATGGGATGCTTTGCATTTGCTTTTTCAGGTGATTTTTCAGCCACTAATTGACGTATATAACTTTCATCAAAGCAATGATCTAAAATACCACCAATGGAGCCAAAGGGATTGCGTGCTGTTTCAAGATATATAGGCATAGCACCAGACATAACGAGGCCACCATGGCAGATAGATTTATGATTATTACGATCATATAAAATAATGTCCCCTGGTGTTAAAAGAGCATTAAGCACTACCTTATTCGCAGAAGATGTACCATTCAATACAAAATAGGTTTTATCCGCATTGTAGACCTTAGCTGCATGTGCTTGAGCATCATACGCATAGCCTTCATGAATTAAGAGATCTCCTAATTTTACATCTGCATTGCAAAGGTCTGCTCTAAATATATTCTCTCCAAAGAAATTGTAAAAGGCACGACCTGTAGGATGTTTATAGAAGAACTGTCCCCCTTGATGGCCTGGACAATCAAACTGTGAATTTTCATCTCCTACATAATCAGATAAAGCTCTGAAAAATGGTGGTAAAATAGAGTCTTCATAATTTGCTACAAATTTCTCTATCTTTAATGTACAGTCATCGATACTCATAGATGAAAACTCTATAATGGACGTGATACGATTTTCATAAAGAGATATATCTTTAGATGCATCAAATCTTAGGACAATAACAGGTATACCAAAGGAGCTAATTTGATTATTATTCACAAGCTCTAGCTCATCATCGCCGATAACAATGCCACCTACATCTGTAAAGTCTGTTTCAAAAACACCAACACATTTACGTCCCGCTATGGATTTAATTTTGGATTGTACGGAATCAGATAAAGCAACCTTTAAATGTTTCACAGTCTTCTCCTTTCGTAACAAAATATCATACTCAACATATACTACAACATCATATGTAGAATAAAATATAATATTCATAGAATACAATAATCATAAAACATAATATTCGTATTATATGCAGAATAAAAAGGCTCCCTACTCAAAGAATAGGGAGCTTTTTGGTTTTAGATTATTCAGCTACTTCTTCTTCAGCTTCAATATGCTTAGGAGCTTCTGGTTTCATCAATGGGAACAATAATACATCGCGAATGGATGCAGAATCTGTTAAGAACATAACAAGACGGTCGATACCAACACCAAGACCAGCTGTTGGAGGCAAGCCGTACTCAAGAGCTGTTACGAAGTCCTCATCCATACGATGAGCTTCATCGTCGCCCGCTTCACGTTCTTTTAATTGATCCAAGAAACGTTGTTTTTGATCGATTGGATCATTTAACTCGGAGAAGCCATTTGCCAATTCACGACCATAGATGAAGGCTTCAAAACGTTCTGTAGCCAATGGATTTTCACGACTTGCTTTAGCAAGTGGAGAAATCTCTTTCGGATGACCATATACGATAGTTGGCTGAATCAAGTTTTCTTCTACATAATCTTCAAAGCAAAGATTTAAGATTTTACCAATACCATCATTTTCTGTGTATTCTACATTTAAGCGATCAGCAATAGCACGAGCTTCTTCTACAGTTGTGACTGCAGCAAAATCTTCACCAGTGTATTTTTTTACACCTTCAGCCATTGTGATACGATTCCAAGGAGGAGTCAAATTAATTTCTGTACCTTGGTATGTAATTTCTTGCGTGCCAAGTACTTCTTGAGCACAGTAGGACACAAGATTTTCTGTTAAGCGAATGGCATCCTCTACATCGCCATAAGCTTGATAGGATTCAATAGTAGTAAATTCTGGATTATGCCGATTATCGATACCTTCGTTACGGAAGCAACGATTCATTTCGAACACGCGGTCCATACCACCAACGATTAAACGTTTTAGGTACAATTCTGGTGCAATACGCATATAAATATCGATATCAAGCGCATTATGGTGAGTGATGAATGGACGTGCAGCAGCACCACCAGGGATAGCATGCATCATCGGTGTTTCCACTTCCATGAAGCCATCACACATCATGTATTCACGAATTTTAGCAACGATTTGAGAGCGTTTTACAAATGTATCACGTACTTCAGGATTTACAATCAAATCAACATAACGTTGACGGTAACGAAGTTCTGTATCCTTTAATCCATGCCATTTTTCTGGTAATGGACGTAAAGACTTAGATAACAATGTTAATTTGTTAACTTTAATGGTAACTTCACCAGTATGAGTTTTAAATACGTGACCTTCTACACCGATGATATCACCTATATCAAGCATTTTAACGTATTTATAAGCCTCTTCGCCCAAAACATCTTTACGGAAGTATACTTGAATATCACCAGATTTATCACGAATATTCGCAAATGCCGTTTTACCATGGGAACGGATTGTCATCAAACGACCTGCAATAACTACAGGCTGACCATCATATTTCAAGAAAAAGTCTTCTTTAATGTCTTTTGCGTAATCTTTTACGACAAAACGTTGACCAAATGGGTAAATACCATCAGCTTCATATTCGGCTAATTTATCGCGGCGAATTTGCATTTGCTCATTCAGCTCTTCTTGTATATTTTTAATTTCTTCACTCATGTTATCGCCTCTTTGTTGGTAATTGTAAATTATTGGATTGCTAACACTTTGAATGTTACAGGACCATCTGGTGTAGAAACCTCTACTTCATCGCCCTTACGTTTACCCAAAATAGCTTTACCTACAGGAGATTCATTAGAGATACGATTGTTAAATGGATCCGCTTCAGAGGAACCAACGATAACATATTCCAATTCATCGTTGTACATAGTGTCAAGTACAGTAACTTTACTACCTACAGATACAACGTCACCTTTAACAGATTCATCGATGATCTTCGCAGTGTTAATTTTATTCTCTAACTCTACAATATGACCTTCAATAAAAGCTTGTTCATTTTTTGCATCATCATATTCAGAGTTTTCACTGATATCGCCATATTCAATAGCAGTTTTAATACGTTCAGATACTTCAATACGGCGTACAGATTTATAGTACGCTAATTCTTCTTCTAACTTCTTTAAACCTTCGGCGGTAAGTAATGTTTCTTTTACGTCTGCCATGGGTACCCCACTCTTTCTACATATAAATAATAAGAAAAAGTGTCATAGTAAGATGACACCTTATCTTTTGTTTCTAAATTATCTCAACCATTATATAAAAATACTATTCATTTGTCAATCTGACTAACCTTCGGACAATATTTTACGATACGATTCTAGCTCATTGTGAAAGCTCGTTACAGTATGAATTGTATTCACGCGATTGCGCCAATATGCAGATTCTGGTAATCCCTTCATATACCACCCCGCATGAGTTCGTATCTCCTTAACGGCCATACCTTCACCCTTGTATTGGCATAGCAAGTCAAAATGCTTTAATAACATATCTAGACGCTCTATATCGGTCGGTCCTGGTAACACTTCACCAGTAGCTAAATAGTGGTGAATGCGACCAAATATCCAAGGATTTCCTTGTGCCCCACGACCTACCATTACGGCGTCACAGCCTGTTTCATCAAGCATTTGCTTAGCATCTTCAGGCTCCACAATATCACCATTGCCAAGTACAGGTACAGATACAGCTTCTTTCACAGCCTTAATATAAGACCAATCCGCATGCCCACTATACATTTGCTCCTTTGTACGACCATGTACGGCAATAGCAGCTACACCTGTAGACTCAATGCGCTTTGCAAAATCCACTACATTAATAGAGTCACTATCCCAACCGATGCGCATTTTTACAGTAACAGGTACATCGACAGCCTCAACAGCTGCTTCTGCAACACGCGCCGCTAGATCAGGATTTTTCATAAGTGCTGAACCATCGCCAGAGGTAACTACCTTTTTTACAGGACAGCCCATGTTTATATCTACAATATCGGCGCCCGCATTGGCCACAACCTTAGCCCCCAAAGCGATTGCTTCTGGATCAGAGCCAAAAATTTGCATAGATACAGGACGTTCTACATCTTCAATGCGCAATAATTCATGAGTACGCTCATTCTTATATTTAATGCCCATAGCACTGACCATTTCGGTACACACCAAGGCTGCACCATGTTCTTTGGCCAATAGTCGATACGCAATATCGCTAACCCCTGCCATAGGCGCTAATATGGCTTGACCATCAATTTTGACAGCCCCAATTTGCCACAGTTTATTATTCATATAATTCTATTTCCCTTAATAAAAAAGGTACAGCATAAGCTGTACCCGAATGTACACTACTTCGTTACATATACGTAACTATATTATAGTAGCATTATTTATTTCTTTCGTAAATAAGGCGTAAGCCTTCTAATGTAAGCATTGGTTCTACATGGTCAATGCAGTCTGTAGCACTGCTAATAAGCTGTGCCAAACCACCTGTAGCCACTACAGTTACATGATCTCCCATTTCCGCTTTCATACGAGACACGAGTCCCTCTACTTGACCTACATAACCGTAGAACATACCAGATTGCATAGAAGACACCGTATTTCGGCAAATGACTTGTCCTGGGTCTCTCACATCGATACGAGGTAATTTGGCCGCCCGTTGGAATAAAGCTTCTGCAGAAATTGTTACCCCTGGAGTAATAACTCCGCCCACATAATCGCCATTACCTTGTACCGCACAATAAGTAGTAGCGGTACCAAAGTCGATGATAATTAAATCACCTTTATAAAGTTCATGTGCCGCTACGGCATTTACGATACGATCAGCCCCTACTTCACGAGGATTATCATACTTAATAGCGATGCCAGTTTTAGTGCCTGGACCTACAATAAGAGGATTTACATTAAAGTAGCGCAAACACACGCGCTCTAATGTAGGCATCAATGGTGGTACAACCGAGGAAATAATGATAGCATTAATATCTTTTACATCAACCTTACGATCGTGGAAGAATAAGTTCATCATCAGCATGCCATATTCATCGGTGGTACGGACCCGATCTGTGGAAATACGCCAGTGCCCCACAAGTTCTGTCTTGTCGTATACACCGAGAACAATATTGGTGTTTCCCACATCAATTACTAATAACATTAATGCCTCCTATTTACGCGAACGAATTGATACGTCCCCTGCCACAATACGTTTAATTGTCCCATCCGGGATTCTTACTAATAAATTACCATCTTCATCAATATCTGTAGCTACCCCTTCATAGGTATTGCCAGGAGCACGCACTTCAATTTCTTCACCGAGAGTAACAGATAATTGACGCCATTCATTAAGGGTTTCGTCAAAGCCACTATCGAGCACTTCATAGTATTGATGTTCTAATTCTTCTAATATAAGTCTAAATGCTTCTGTGCGCTCAATATCAATATCTTCCATCGCAAGAGATGTCGCAATTAATTTTAACTCTTCTGGTAGTTCTTCTTGTTTTATTTTTACGTTGACCCCAATGCCCATTACAATATGAGAAATTTCTTCCATAGAACCAGACATTTCTGTCAAAATACCTACCAGCTTACGACCATTCACAAGGATATCATTAGGCCACTTTATCCCCGCATCAGTGAGCCCCATCTTATGAAAGGCCTTTGTCAAAGCTACGGCGGCCATCAAAGTACACTTAGGAGCCTCTACAGGTGGAAAATCAGGACGCAAAATCAAGCTAAACCACAAGCCCTTGCCAAATGGAGAATACCAACCACGAGATAAGCGCCCACGACCAGCAGCCTGTTCCTCGGTAACCACAACCGTACCTTCTTCTGCACCTTGTTGAGCTAAACGACGAGCTTCTAGGTTTGTGGACTCCGTGGTATCCATATAGACATACCGTTTACCAAATATATCTGTTTTTAGAATTTGCTTCATTGCCAAGGGGCTCAATAAATCAGGTTCTTCCAATAATCGATACCCTCTCTTGGTATAAGATTCAATTTTGTAGCCTTTTTGACGTAACGCCTTGATATGTTTCCAAATAGCTGTGCGCGAAACATGGCATGCTTCGGACATATCTTGTCCCGATACGAAACTACCTTGGTTTTGTCTCAAGAATTCTAGCACTTCATCACGCATAGTTTAGAGCCCCTTTCTTTGTCAACCTAGGTTTACAATTCGATTGTACAAGTGTCCCCTTCAAAATGCAAGGATTATTTAAAATAATTAATGGTATAATGTATATAGCATAAAGGTATATATATAAGAATAGATAACAATAATGCTGCCTATTATCCTCTGGAGAGATATATGAAACAGTTTACCTTAGAAGAAAAAAATCAAGTATTAGAAAACCCTTTTATCCATATTCATCGAAAACTAGATGTGCTCCTCAACATAGGGAAGTTACTAATGGAATGTGGGGCAAATACAAATCGAATCATTGAGGAAATGCTAAAAGCCGCAACATTTATGGGAATACCTCACAATTACTTAAATATCCATATCTCTTATACCACTATTATGGTCAATCTATTACACAAAGAACGATCCATAACTGTATTTAGAAAAACACCAGTTCACATTCCGAATATGGCTATGATTAACGCCGTATCAAAGCTCACATGGCGCGCCTTTGAGCGACATTACTCACTAACAACCTATGAACGACTAATTGCCAAACTAGATACAACTATACCGACGTATCCAAACTGGATAAAAGGACTAGCTTGTGCACTAGGATCGGCAGGTCTTGCATACCTTTACAGTGGCGATATTATCGCATTCATTGTTACTATCATATGTTCTAGTATTGGTTATTTTACGCGCACCCTATCAGGTAGATTAGGGCTTAATGAATATGTAGGAATCGCATTAGGCGGATTTGCTGCCATGATATCGGCTTATGCTTTTTATAGTCATGTAAATAATGAATCCTTACTATATGTACTCGTTTGCTGCACCTTGTTCATGATTCCTGGGGTACCATTGATCAATTGTGTCATCGATATCATAAATAATCATATTTTATCGGGCATGACACGCGCCATTAGAACGCTACTCATCGTGGGTAGCATGACTTTAGGTATGGCCATGGCACTCTATTTTAGCCCTGCACCGGCATTTAATTTCGTTGATATTAAACCTCATGTTATTTCCATAGAGCAAGTTATCGGTTCTTTTACAGCTGCAGCCGCTTTTGCGGTTCTTTTTAATGCTCCTGTCAGACTATTAGTATCCATTGGTATTGGTGGGGTACTATGTGTATGTATTCGCAATATACTATCCGTAGAATTAGGATTTTCTACACCAGGTGCTACCTTTATTGGTGCTGCCATAATGAGTATTATTTTTGTAAAAGTTTCTACTTGGCTAAAAACATCTAGCACTATCATTATCGTACCATCTGCCATCGCATTAATGCCCGGTATACTGTACTACCGATTTCTCTTCGATATGTTACATATCAATACATTAAATGATGCTAGTCTAATCCTTATGATACAAAATGGTGTAACTGGCACATTTACAACTATAGCTATAGCAATCGGTGTAGCTATACCAAATGTTTTGGCACAAAAATATTTGCAAAAACTAAAAGAACAGCGCATGACAGAGCTTCTTGCCACACGTCATATAAACGATGGACAGTAAAAAAGAGCTAGCCCTCAAAAAGGCTAGCTCTTTTTCATTTGAACAATATCCATTATTTAATATCATTAGATGATATTTCACTAAAATCTGCTACAGTACTAGTTGTTTCTTTAGCATCAACACCTTCTGGTACTATGCTACCGTCTGCTTCAGAAGTTACTTTAGGCTCCTCAGCTTCAGGGTCTTTTGTTGTACCATATTTGTAAAGATTATCTACCGCTTTCGCATCGATGGTTTCTTCTTCTAACAAAGCATTTGCCATGTCATGTAAGAATTTTTCGTTCTCGCTAAGAAGTTTTGTTACATCTTTGTAAGCTTCTTCTACGATACGATGAATTTCGGAGTCGATTTTCGCAGCGATTTCTTCACTATAGTTGCGCTCATGGCCTAGGTTTTTCCCCAAGAAAATTTGTTCTTGTTGTTCACCGAACACGATAGGGCCAAGCTCATCACTCATCCCCCAACGAGTTACCATAGCACGAGCAGTATTAGTTACACTTTGAAGGTCTCCAGAAGCACCTGTACTGATTTCATCTAAAATCAAGGCTTCTGCAATTCGACCACCAAGAGCCACCCGAATATCTGCTAATAATTGAGATTTTGTTTTGTAGTTTTGTTCTTCCGTTGGAAGCATCATAGTGTAGCCACCAGCTGCACCACGAGGAATAATTGTTACCTTATGAACAGGATCTGCATGAGGCAATAGATGTGCCACAATAGCATGACCAGATTCATGGTACGCTGTTAACTTGCGATCTTTGTCGCTCACAATGTGACTACGGCGCTCAGGACCCATGCTAACCTTTTCACTGGCTTCTTCAACTTCAGCCATAGTAATTACTTTTTTGTTAAGACGAGCTGCCAAAAGAGCTGCTTCGTTTAACAAGTTATTCAAGTCAGCACCAGTAAAGCCTGGAGTTTTCTTAGCAATCGTTTTCAAATCTACGTCATCAGCTAAAGGCTTATTACGAGCATGAACTTTCAAGATTGCTTCACGACCGCGTAAGTCTGGACGACCTACGATAACTTGACGGTCAAAACGCCCTGGACGTAAAAGTGCAGGATCTAGAATATCTGGGCGGTTTGTTGCAGCGATAGTAATAATACCTTCGTTGGCACCGAAACCATCCATTTCAACGAGCAATTGGTTTAATGTTTGTTCACGTTCATCGTGACCGCCACCAAGACCGGCGCCACGTTGACGACCAACCGCATCGATTTCATCGATAAAGATGATACAAGGAGCGTTCTTTTTCGCTTGTGTGAAAAGATCTCGCACACGAGAAGCACCAACACCAACAAACATTTCTACAAAGTCAGAACCAGAAATCGTAAAGAATGGTACACCTGCTTCACCAGCAACGGCTTTAGCAAGTAATGTTTTACCTGTACCTGGAGGTCCTGCTAATAATACACCTTTCGGAATTTTAGCTCCGATAGTTGTGAACTTGCCTGGATCCTTCAAGAATTCTACTACTTCTTCTAATTCTTGTTTTGCTTCTTCAGCGCCAGCTACATCTTTAAAGCTAACCTTTACATTGCCTTCACCCATCAATTTAGCACGGCTTTTACCAAAGTTCATCACGCGGCCCCCGCCACCTTGCGTTTGTTGCATGATGAAGAAGAACAATACTACCAAAATGATAATTGGAATAGCAGAACCTAACAAGCTCATCCACCAAGCTGGTTGCTCAGGTGGAGCTGCAGTAATTTCTACACCATTATCTTGTAAAGTTTTGATTAACGTTTCATCAGTTGGCGCATAAGAATTGAATTCTGTTCCATTTTTTAGTTTACCTTTAATACCATGATCATTGGTAATCGTTACGGACTCAACCTTTTTCTGTTGTACTTGTTGAATAAATCCTGTATAACTGAGTTCAGATTTATTCGCACTTTGACCAGAGAAAGCGTCAATGGCGATAACGAAAGCGGCAATGATAAGTAAATAAAGGACGATATTTTTAGTAAATCGACCCAAAATATTACCCCTTTCAATAATAGTTTAGTGGTATAAACGAATTGAGTACATCTCGTTGAGAGATGCACTCATATATTATATCATATTTTTAACTTTGATACATTTCTTCCTTTAAAATACCTATATAAGGTAAGTGCCGATATTTTTCTGCATAGTCTAAACCATACCCGATAACAAAATAATCAGGAATGACAAAGCCTACATAGTCTACTTCTACAGCCATTTTACGGCGCTCAGGTTTATTCAACAACGCTGCAAGGCGAACACTTTTAGCTCCACGAGCATGTAAATTTTCTAGCAAGTAATGTAATGTCGTGCCAGTATCTACAATATCTTCTACAACGAGTACATGCTTCTCCTCTACAGAGCGGTCCAAATCTTTTAAAATTCGCACTACCCCTGTACTAGTTGTACCGCTGCCATAGCTAGAGCAAGAAATAAAATCGAAACTCACATCCACATTCTCGTCGATAGAGCGAGCTAAATCTGTAAAGAAAACGATAGCACCTTTCAATACCCCTACAAGAACTACGGATTCCCCTTTATAGTCAGCACTGATTTGACGACCTAATTCAGCCACACGTGCCTTTAATTGTTCCTCTGTATATAAAATATCTTTTGCATCTTGATGCATCTATATGACCTCCGCGATTCATATTAATGTTTGCAATATACCTTTATTGTATCACATTGAGCACTTACTTTTATACTTTTTATATTGAAAGTTTTCTCTTCCCCAGTGTTAACAATGTCGAGTAATTGCTCTTGATGAGCAGTGGTAAGCTTGATTTCAGGATCAAGGATGCTCACCAGTCTTTGCCACAATCGACGTTGTATAGCCAACGGCTTCTTACGTAACCCTCTACGAGATATAGACGTGCCCTCATCAGAGATAGTTACTAACTCATCAAACACCATATCCGTTAAATTAGAAATAAGAGAAACGTCTTCGCATACAGAATTCCCTAGTCTTACAATGGCATTAACAACGTTAGGATTAATAGTTTCTAACTCAGGTATAATGCGATGACGAATTCTATTTCTTTGATATCGCACATCCTCATTTGTCCTATCTACACAGTAAGAAATATCTTTTTCTTTCAAATATAAAAGTAGTTCTTCTTTTGTGACATCTAACAGAGGTCTTACTACTGGAATACTATAATCATTACTAACAACGGCCATGCCTGTCAAACCATTAAGTCCAGTCCCTCTAATGAGATGAGCTAAGATTGACTCGGCTTGGTCATCTTTATGATGAGCTACTGCAATATAGTCATACCTCTCAGACTGTGCTATGTCAGTTAGCCATTGATATCGAACTTGGCGACCTATAGTTTCCTCTGATAGTTTTTGCTCTTCACTCAATTTAGGCACATCAACGGTAGCCGTATAAAATGGCAGCCCTAGTATTTCCACTTGGTTTCGTAACCATAGAACCTCATCCTTGCTTTCAGAACGAATACAATGATCTACAATAGCAACTCCAAGCTCATACGCCGTGTGACGATGTGTGGCAATATCTTGCAATAAATGCAATAAAGCCATCGAATCAGGACCACCAGAACAAGCTACCAAGATACGACTATTCTCAGGAAATATATTATGTAATTTTAAAGTGTGATTAACGGTTCGAATAAGCGCTTTCACATTCACGGGCCATCGCCTCCATACCATCTTGATCGCTCACAAATACATGAGGGACCTCATAAGAATCCATAAAGGACGTTAAAATCTCCGCACCAGCAACGATGATGTCGGCACGACCTGCCGGTAAACCTTTCACTTGTAATCTCTCATCACGACTCATATAGCGCAGTTTCATAATGATACCTTCTACAGTTTCACGGCTCAATTTATGACCTTGCACCTTTGTACCATCATAGTGGTCTAAGCCTAAATCAATAGCAGCCAAAGTTGTTAGGGTGCCACCAATACCGATAAATTCACCAAATTCACCTTCAATCATCATCGGATCCCAAAGGAAACGGGTTTCCTCCCACACTCGTTGAGGCCCTTCATCAGATATAGATTGAAGGCGTACTGCTCCCACAGGATAAGAACGACTCCAGTACACTCCATTTTTGTTACCTAATGCAAGCTCTGTACTACCTCCACCAATATCGATAGTCGTGTAATGACGTCCATCCTCTAATTGATTTCCTAAAGCGCCATAAAAGCCATACATAGCCTCTTCATCACCAGATAAAATTCGCCATTTCATAGGACAGTATTTATTAATACGTTCCATAAATGCAAGTCCATTAGCCGCTTCACGAACAGCACTCGTAGCAAAACCAAAGTAATAGTCAGCACCGTATTCATTTGCTATTTTTTTTATATCCGTAAAGGCCTGATAGGATGCTTCCATGGATTCAGCTCGCAAGGTACCATCTGTATTTCGTTGACCTAAGCGGGTAGTCCACAACTGCTTAGACTCATAACGCCACTCGTTATTCTCATAGGTAGCCAATAATAAACGTACTGAATTAGAGCCAATATCGATAATTGCTAACTTCATAATCGCTCCTTACATATACATAGCATTCTCCTAATACTATTATAGCGTTAATACTCTATACATAAGTAAAGAGATGGCGGAATGCCATCTCTCACTATTAATCTCGACGACCACCTCGGCCTCCGCGTTTTCCTTCGGTATTGCGTTTTAAATCGTGTAATCGTTCATTACTATCGCGCAAGAATGATTTCATCTTCGCTTCGAAAGACTCTATACTTTGTTTCGATTGAACACGATGAGAACGTTTTTCTTCTTCCATCCCCTCTTTAGGTTGTGTTTGACGAATCGAAAGGCCAATTTTATTACCATCAATGGATAAAACCTTAACCTTTACCGGATCCTCAACCTTTAAAAGGGTATTAATATCTTCGACATACCCATGAGCTACTTCAGAAATATGAACTAACCCCGTTTGTTTTTCTCCTAAATCAACAAATACGCCGAATTTTGTAATACCTGATACGGTACCATCAATAATGTTACCAACTTCGATTGCCATGCAACCTCCTAATTAATGCGGAAACCTTAAACTACAAACTAATGCGAAGCAAAAAATAATAAAGTATAACCTATTTTACATATGGTACTTCACCAGGTTTTACCAATCCTAGCTCCTCACGAGCAACCCCTTCTATGGTCTTTGGATCTTGTAACCTGGCCTTTTCCTGTTCTAGCTCTTCATTTCGCTGCTGTAACTCTTGCAATTGTTGCTCTATATGTTGTTTTTCTTGATATACAGCCACCAAGCGATAAGCCTGCCCTAACAGTAACAGCACCATAATCCCTATGCCAATTCGCTTGATCCACATGAGGATAATACGCTGATCCTGTGCTTTGCGATTAGGACGAACCCGTTTGCGCGGCCTTTTTGGGCGTTGTACATCCATAATGTCCTGAGTCATAATGTCCCCCAAATATTCATCATCTGTATACTGTCATTTTTAGATTATACCACATAACAGAGCTTGGGACTAAAGAAAATTACAGATATTTCTCATTAAGAACAATAACATAAATCCGTATAAATTTAAAACTCCATACGCAATTTTAGCTTTTTATACACGAAAGTAAACATCCACTTACATAGACTCAGCCTTTACAACATGTTCACGAATGACAGCACAAGAAGTTTTAAATAAGGCTAGCTCTTCATTGGTTAGTTGCAGTTCAAAAACATCTTCGATACCATCTTTACCAATAACAGCAGGAGTAGATGCAAATATTCCTTCTTCTCCATATTGTCCATCTAAATAACAGGAGCAAGGCAATACCTTCTTTTCGTCATGAAATACAGCGCGGATTAATTCTGTGGTAGCACTAGCAATCCCAAATTCCGTAGACCCCTTACCTGCTAGTACATGATAGCCACCAATTTTAACATCATCTAGTGTTTTTGCATGGTCAAGTTCAGGAAATCTATGGGGTAGCTCTCGATGTAACTCTAAAAGTGGTTTTCCTTGTACACAAATATGGGACCATGGCACCATAGCACTACCTCCATGTTCACCTAAGCAGTAGGCCGTAATAGAGCGATTACTAATAGTAAAGATATGCGCTAATTCTTTTTGCAATCTAGCTGAGTCTAGAGCTGTTCCCGTTGAAATGATGCGTTTAGGATTCCACTCAAGATGTTTACATAAATAGGTAGCTACCACATCAGCGGGATTAGAAATCGAAATGATAAAACCTTTGAAGCAAGATTGCTTGATACGTGGAATAACATCTTTAAGTACAGCTACGGTTTCACCAAGACTCTCGAGACGATCTTGATACAAATTTGGCAAAGGTCCCGCACTAAAAACGAGAATATCACAATCTCCACATTCTTCAATAGGACCTGATGTAGCAGTTACTTGATGTGGAATATAGCTAACGGCATCATTAATATCCATAGCTTGCGCTTGAGCTTTTTTCTCGTCAATATCCATCATATATAATTCATCAACCTCACCTTGTAAGGCTAAAGAAAATGCTACATGAGAGCCTACATGTCCAGTACCAATAATACCTACCTTGCGTAACTTCATAAGAGCCTCCATACCTTAGCATAAAACGATAACATATCCTCAAATGCCAATTATTTAAATCACGTATATCCGTATATGATTTACCTTAATAGAATCATAACTCATTTAAATTCATCTCATCCAAATTGAGTGGGAACAAATCTTTTTCTTCCATCGCTTGAGGAGATTTTTCTAAATATTGTTTACGCATAGACCATAAGATATCCAAATCTTTAGGATTTAATTTGGATAATGCATATATCATAATAAAATCAGAACCATAATGTCCACGTAAACTATCAGGCACCCCCTTAGAGCCTTCACCACTAATGCGATTATTAAAAAAGCCTTGGATACGACGATTATCTAAATCTATAATAATAAAACCTGATCCATCATACACATATAATGTATGATTAACACGTTTTAATGCACGTACTGTATTCGTAATAAAATACTGGTCCTTCAAATCAATGAGAGACGACTCATAACCAGAATGGTAAAAGTCACCATAATAATGGGCCCCTCCATCGGTAGAGTCCAACAAACTTTTAAATTCATCTTGCTCATCATTACTGAAGTCAGACAATGCTTTTACCTTTGTTATATTCCGTAAACCTCGTTGGTAATCATCCGATTTAGTTGGCTCTATATGTTGTCCCCTAAAGGTTATTGGCATTAAACGAAGTGTATTATCAGATAAATTATAAATCCCTAGTCCTTCATAACCTAAGAAGTACACTTGTGAGCCACTGGTCTTCATCGCTAATATTCGTTTTGAAATAATGGCATCACTAGAATTAACCAGTGTATGCGCTTCTGGATCAATACGTACTGTTTTACTATCATAATTTGCCCCTACAGCAAGCCAGTAAGATATGCCCATTATAATAAGTGCCAGTACAAATAATCCAATACGTTTTATATTCATCTACGCTCTCCATGACTCCCCAATCATAAAACGTAAAAGCATGCGTACAATATGTATCGTGTTTACAATGTATCTAACATTAGCTTATATACGATTCCAGCTTATACATCCAATTGAGATAATCGGTCGGCAACCTTAACCCCTTTATATGTGAAAGTTGGTAACAGCTGAGATAGCGGTTCTAGTACAAAATTACGATTCCAAAAATGAGGATGCGGTATCACAAGCCTTTCATCACACAGAGAAATCATTTTCCCCTCTGTATCGTACACTAAAATAATATCCAAATCTAATGTGCGAGGGCCCCAATGAATCAATCGTTTTCGTCCAGCCGCCTGCTCTAATTGCTGAATAAGGCTGAGCATTTGATGTGGTTCTAGAGTGCTTTCACAAGACCATACGCCATTAACAAAGGTATCTTGTTCCGTATATCCCCACGGCTCAGTTTCAATAAGAGAAGAAGTGACTAGCTTAGAAATTGCCCCATGTTGTTGTAAGGATTGAAAAGCAGAATTGATGTAGTCACTCTTGTCCCCTATATTCGAGCCTACACTGATGTAATAGGTATACATCAAATTTGTCCTCTTGTAGTGATAACCTCAACATAATCCAAAATACCTGAAATCGGTACAGATGGTTTACGCACCGTTACAGAGAGACCTACAATACCTTGATAATGTTGGTACAAGGAATCGGCGATAAGCGCCCCTAATCGTTCTAAAAGATTGTACTTTTCACCAGTCATAATTGCTTCTACAATTTCATACATCTCTACATAATTGATTGAGTCCTCTAATTGATCACTTTGACCGGCCTTTGTAAGATCAGTTATTATTTCTACATCTACAAAAAATCGTTGTCCTTGTTCTTGCTCAGATGCCAAATTTCCGTGGTATCCGTAGAATGCCATATTTTTTAAAACGATTCTATCCATTATTCACCTCGTAACAAGCCGTCTGCTACTGCTAAGGCGCGTTTGTGCATTTTCACATTGTGAACACGCACCATATCAACACCTTGGAATACACCTGTAATACAAGCTGCTACCGTACCTTCATCGCGATCTTCTGGAGGCAATCCGCCTAGCATAGATCCGATGAAACGCTTGCGGCTCGGCGCAAGTAAAACAGGATATTCATAAGCGGTTAACTCACCCAAGCGTTGCATAACTTCAATATTTTGTTCTTCAGTTTTACCAAAGCCAATACCTGGGTCAAGCCAGATTTGTTGTGGCGTTACCCCCTCTTTCAACGCTTTATCGATAGCACAGAAGAAGAACGCTTTCATATCTTCAATGATATCACCATAATTTGTATCATTACTATTATGCATGATGATAACAGGTACCTTATATTTAGCCACCACCGCGGCCATGTCAGGATCATAATGTAATCCCCATACATCATTTAAAATATGTGCCCCTTTAGAGAAAGCATATTCTGCAGTTTTAGCATGATATGTGT
Source organism: Veillonella parvula (assembly GCF_945949885.1). Classification (GTDB taxonomy): domain Bacteria; phylum Bacillota; class Negativicutes; order Veillonellales; family Veillonellaceae; genus Veillonella; species Veillonella parvula_B. The sequence continues at coordinate 47,339 of NZ_CAMFFZ010000008.1, forward strand.
CAATAGATACAGGCACTGTAGAAGCCTGTAAGACAGGCTCTATTAATAGAGATAAGCGTTCTATTTCCTCGTCTGCGGTCAAAGGTGTAGAACCAGGGCGTGTAGATTCAACGCCTAAATCGATAATATCTGCACCATCTTCAATCATTTGCTTTACATGCGCTGCTGCGGTTTCTGGTGTGTTGAATTGACCTCCATCAGAGAAGGAGTCAGGTGTACCATTCAGTATCCCCATAATAAGGGTTCGATCACACAAAGATAAACTTTTGCCATCATTCCATGTATAATTTCTACGTTTAAACATTTACCTGTCCTCCGCCTAACATTGCCAACGCTTCATCTCTTAATGTGCCCTTTTCGGCTAATACGCCTCGGCTTTCTAACGTAATAACCTTTGAATCTTGCTGCATGGTACCTTTGATGAGCATACACAACTGAGTCGATGTAATGCGTACAAATACGCCATGAGCAAATAAATCATTCATAATCGCATCAGCTAATTCAGATGCTAACCGCTCTTGTAATTGCGGTCTACGGCTGAGGATATTCACGATATCTTGAAACTTGCTAAGTCCTGCCACACATCCATCCTTAGGTTGGTACACGATATCTACGGTACCGAAAAAAGGCAATAAATGATGCTCACACATGGAGTAAAACGGAATCCCTGTAACTGCTACGAGACCTTTATAGTCTGTACTAAAAGTCTCTCCCCATGCAGCTTTCGTGTCTAATCCTACACCGCTGAATAATTCACTATATAATTCTGTTACACGACTTGGTGTCTTCTCTAATTCTGGTGCCTCTGTATCAACAGATAAAGCCTCTAAGAATTGCTTTATCCCGTCCTTTGCACGTTGATTCATCGATCCTCCTAAACAATCTTTGTCGTCCAATCCTCAATATTCCAAATATCCGTAACCCAACCTTGATAAAATTCGGGCTCATGACTAACCAGTACAATCGTACCTTTAAAATCACGCAATGCTCGGCTCAGTTCTTCCTTCGCATATATGTCTAAATGGTTGGTCGGTTCGTCTAGCACCAACACATTGTACTTATTCTGCATGAGCTTACATAGGCGAACCTTTGCATTCTCACCACCAGATAATACGCGCATTTGAGACGTAATATGTTCATTAGTAAGGCCACAACGAGCTAATGCTGCACGCACCTCTGCATTGGTCATAGCAGGATATTCATTCCAAATATAGTCTAACGCTGTTTCAGAATTGGATGGCGTATCCTCTTGGGCAAAATAACCTACTTGTAAGAACTCACCTTTTACCAACTCACCACTAATAGGCTTCAATAAACCTAAAATAGTTTTTAACAACGTAGTTTTACCTAGACCATTGACACCGCGAATAGCAATCTTTTTATTTCTTTCAATTTGAAAGTCTACTGGTCTAGTTAATGGTTCATCATAACCTAATTGCAATCCGAAAGCCTCTACGATAAAGCGACTTGGTGTACGGCCTTCTTTAAAACCAAAGCTAGGTTTAATATACTCTTTTGGTTTTTCCAAGATTTCCATCTTCTCTAAGCGTTTAGCGCGAGAGTTCGCCATACCGCGCGTTGCAACGCGAGCTTTGTTGCGTTGAATAAAGTCTTCCATACGCTCAATCTCTTGCTGTTGACGTTCATACGCCTTAGCAGCTTGCGCTTTTTTCACCTCGTAAGCAGCTTGGAACTGATGATAATCACCAGTATAACGCGTAAGCACCGCTTGTTCGATATGGTAAATAACATTAACTACGGAATTTAAAAACTCCATATCATGAGAAATCAAGATGAATGCATTTTCGTAATTTTGCAAATAGTTTTGCAACCATTGAATATGCTCTACATCAAGATAGTTTGTAGGTTCATCCAACAATAGAATAGTCGGTTTCTCTAGTAAAAGCTTTGTGAGCAAAACCTTTGTACGTTGACCACCACTGAGTTCTGTTACATCTCGGTCCAAACCGATATCCACAAGGCCCAAGCCTGCAGCCGTACGCTCAATAACCGCATCAATTTCATAGAACCCACGTTGCTCTAGAATCTCTTGCCACTCCCCAACTTGCGCGAGAAGCTTATTCATTTCATCTTCGGATACATCGCCCATACGATTGTACGCATCATTAATGTTTTGCTCCATCACGAATAAATCGTCAAAAGCGCGCTGTAACACATCGCGGATGGTCATGCCCTTTTCAAGAACAGCATGTTGATCCAAATAACCAACAGTTACCTGATTGGACCATTCAATTTTGCCTTCATCAGGCGGCAATTTACCTGTAATGATATTAAGAAATGTGGATTTACCTTCACCATTAGCACCAATGAGGCCTACATGTTCACCTTTTAGCAAGCGGAATGATGCATCATCTAAAATTTGTCGCGCTCCAAAACCATGGGTTACATTTGAAACGGTTAAAACACTCATATCTATCTCCACCGGAATAAAAGCCGTCTTGTAGAAGACGGCTTGTTTCATACTTACTTAAATATTATATCTATTTTACCTTTTTGACCTCTATATGTCAAAACTTAGGTATCACTTAGCAAGGCATATCGCAAGGCTACAACAGCCATAATTTTAGCTCCTTTAATAGCTTGTGCCAATCCATAGTCAGAACCTGCTGCACAAGTGAATTCTGGCGTATGCGCTTCTAAGCCTAATCCAATCTGTAATGTGGGCTGTACCGTAGGCACTTCATAGGACACATTACCTACATCAGTACTACCATCAGCCTCATCATCTGGCAATATACGAGGTGTTTCACCAAACTCAGTCATCACATCCTTAAAGAGATCTAATAGCTTTTTATCTTGACGCATATCCTTGAAGAGTGGCTCATAATGATGCATTTCAACTTGAGCACCATAGGATACTGCAATCTCTTGAGCAGCCGCTTTGATAGCCGGCAAAATAATACCTTCTAAATCATCCACTGTACTACCACGAACAGTCATGCGAATCGTAGCCTTTGGCGTAACCACATTTGACGCTGTACCTGCTTCGGTAAAAATAGCCCCCACAATAGCCCCTTTAGGAAAGGTTTTCTTTAACTCTTTTATTTTTTGATATAATTCTACCGCACAATCTAAGGCATTAATTCCTGAATCTGTTAAGGATGCAATATGACAGGAGCGCCCATGGAAGGTAACCTCTAGTGGATGTGTCGCTAAGGATGTGCCCCCCACCTCATTTTCACTGCCAGGATGAATAATAAGCGCCGCCTCATAGCCCTTAAATAAACCAGCCTCTGCCATATATACCTTACCACCAATAGTTTCCTCTGCAGGGCAACCAAAGAAAGTCGACCCCCAATCCTGTGGTGCACTTTGACTGAAAGCAACAGCAGCACCTAAGCTCATCATGGCAATAAGATTATGACCACAACCATGACCGAGCTCAGGTAAAGCATCATATTCTCCTAAGAATGCGATTTTATATTTAGCATTACCTCTATAGTCGGCTCTTAACGCGGTTTGTAACTCACGTATATCGGTGAGCCCTACTTGAGATATAAAATTCTGTTTTTCTAAGAATTGGTGAATTGCCTTTACTGCTTTATGCTCATTCAAGCCCAATTCTGGATTATCGTGTAAATATAAGGAAACAGCACGTAATTCCTGTGCCATACTATCTATGATGGCACAGGCACGAGCCTCTCGTTCTTGTAGTGTCATAACTCCCCTTATTATTATCTAATATCTTTGTTATCTAATATCTCGGTAACTACTATTTTTATCTAATATCTGTTTATCTGTTTGTCTGTTAACTAAAATCGTTCACCTAAAAGCTCTTATCTATTTCGTATAAGGATGAACGATGATGGTATTAGAAATATATCTAAAGCTAATCGTCGCTCCTAGCGGTAAGGTTTGATGTGGTGAACCATGTCCCGTTGGCACATAGCATACAAAAGGATCTGGTAATTCTGGTTTTCTATTTTCCTCCATGTAGCGCAATGCTTCATAACCTAAGTCATAATCACGTTCATCTTCATCTCCTTCACAATCTGTAAAGGTGCCAATCACTAAGCCTTTAATACAGCTCAACAAACCACTGAGGCGAAATTGTTGTAACATACGATCCAGCTTATAAGGAGCCTCCCCTACATCTTCAATAAATAGTAAGGTATCCTCCCAAGATTCATCCTCTAAAAAATAAGGTGTTCCTGACAGAACAGATAATATCGTCATATTACCACCACGCAAAATCCCTTCTCCTAGCTCGGTACCAATCGCACCTCTAGGAGGTTCTGGCAAAGGTTCTATAACTTTTAATTTACCTTCTAAAACATTAAATAATGCATCAATATCTGCCTTACGTTCTGCTTTAAAATCTACCCCCATAGGCCCATGATACGTAATAAGGCGACTGTATCGATTGATAGCCATATGGAGCGCCGTACAATCACTGTATCCAACAAAAGCCTTACGATACTTGCGAATCGCTTTATAATCCAGTCGTTCTAAATAGCGCATCGTGCCATACCCCCCCCGTAAAGCGAGCACCGCATTACAAGGGGCTATAGTCATCATGTATTGAAACTCTGCGGCTTGCTCCTCAGGTGTGCCTCCATATAGCCCCTTTCGGCTTGCACTTTCACCCACAAGCACCTTATAGCCTTTAGCCTTACAAATTTCTTCTATTCTATGTAAATCTTCATCGCCAGCACTAGCAGGTGCCATAATACCTATGGTCATTCCCGGTGCCAAACGTTTTGGTTCAATCCAGTCCATATATCCTCAAAAATACCAGTTAACTTCTAATTCATCAATATTAACATACCATATTTGTAACGTAATTTATAAAACATATTTATAAAAAGTATGTATCATAATGTAAAGTTTATGGCGTAATTTAAAATTTATATACTTATTTGTAGAAACAAATCTATAAAACATATTCATAAAATACAACAAAAGACGTACATCAGGTGTACGTCTTAAGTGTATCTTATTTGTATGCTTTTTTAAAGTCAACAAGGCCCAATGTGGTCCAGAAATAATTTTGAATTGTTCCGTTTGTTACATATGGTTGTGTTGTAAAGTACAACGGCATAACAAGAGATTCATCAAAGATCATTTTTTCTGCTTCATGCATCAACGCATCACGAGCAGCCCCATTTGGAGTTGTACGAATGCGAGCAATCAACTCATTATACTCCTCACTATGGTACTGTCCATCATTATCTTCAGCAGAGAATACCTCTAAGAAGTTTTGTGGATCGCTATAATCAGCAATCCAAGAAGCGCGCGCAACTTGGTACTTACCAGCTTCACGGTCTGCTAAGAATACCTTTGTCTCTTGATTTTGTAAGCGTACATCCGCACCAAATGCATTTATCCAAGCATCTTGAATCGCTTCTGCAATAGCTTTATGTAATTCACTTGTATTATACAAAATCGTAATTTGTGGCAATGGACGATTCTTACCATAGCCAGCCTCTTTAAGGATTTCCTTGGCTTGCTCTACATCTTCGTATACGAGATAACTACCAGCTTCACGGAAGTCTTCACGGCCATTGCTTTCAAGCATGCCATATGGTACGAATGCATAAGCCGCCTCTTTACCGCCTCTAACAATATTATTAACAATGTTAGCACGATTGATAACCATAGAAAATGCTTTACGCACATCTGGATCTGTGAAAGGTTCTGCTTTCACATTAAATACGTAATAGTAGTTACCAAGCATAGGGCCAATATGTAATAGGCCGGCTTCTTCTAAACGTTTTTGATCCGCTACAGGAGGCTCAACAGTCATATCAGCTTCGCCACCTTCAACTAAGGTGAGACGCGTACTTTGAGACTCACTAATAGGCCAATTCATTTTCTCTGTTTTCACAGATTCTGCGTCCCAATAATTTGGATTCTTGATGAAATCCATTTCCCCATTATGCTTCCAAGAAAGCAATCGGTATGGACCATTGGATACTATAGTTTCCGCATTAGTTGCCCAATTTTCATGAGCCTCTACTGCTTTTTTGCTCACTGGATAATAGCTATGAGACGCTAATAGTTTCAAGAAATAAGCTGTTGGATTTTCTAAGGTAACTACCAATGTATCCTCATCAGTAGCCTTAACACCAACCTCTTCAGCCGTGGCTTTGCCAGTATTAAAGGCTTCGCCATTTTTCAATACATATAGCATGTATGCATTGTCCGCATGGACTTCAGGGTCTAATACGCGTTTCCAAGCGTATTCAAAGTCATAAGCCGTCAAAGGCTCTCCATTAGACCATTTCAAATTAGGTCGTAAGTGGAAGGTATACTCACGGCCATCATCGGAGATTTCCCAATTTTTAGCAAGTGCTGCTTCTGGTTCACTTTCATCATTCAAACGAACTAGACCATCGAATAATTGAAGTTGAACCGTAGCCTCCGGAGAGGTAGTAGACTTTGCGGGATCCAATGTGGATGGTTCCTGCTCAATAACATAGCGGATTGTGTGTTCATCGATTGGTTGAACACCACGAGGGTACCCAAATACAAATAAGAGTACGCTCACCCCTAGAGCGAGGACCATGAGTTTTAACAAGTTTCGTTTATCCATCATGGCAATGCTTCCTCTACAAATTCTTTCATAATGCGCCCAACTTGAGCGCCTAACTCTTTACCTCGGTCATTATCGATATCGCTCATTAAAAGAATAAAGCAAAAATGACCTCTAAATGTTTCTATTACACCCCCATCATGCTCTACGCGATCAAGGGATCCTGTTTTATGGTGAAAGCGTATGCCTTCTCCCCAGTAAAATGGTAAGATATCACGGAATTGTTGGCGACCTAAAATATTCCACATTTCTCGGCCATAAGCATCTCTATCACGATATTCAAAAATATGTTTATACAGACGAGCTAGTGACATGGCTGTAATATAATTATCACGCCCTTCAACCAAGGCGTTAAGGTCCATCATCATGCGATTAAGCTCCATCTCATCCAGACCAAGCTTTTCCGCTCGAGCATTGATATTTTCCATTCCAAGCACTGTGATGAGTAGATTTGTCGCAATATTATCACTAAGAACCATCATGAGACGGCACAACTCAAGATAGGTAAAACTATGTTTACCTACTAACTCTTGTAGTGCACCGCCACCTTCAACGCGTGGAGTTCTAGATAAAGGAACGGTATCATTAATGTCCAATTGCTCAGTACGAGCTAAATGAAAGACATATTCCATGATAAGTACCTTAATTAAACTCGCACTAGAATGTACAGTATTTTCACCTCTAGCTGCGATGAGTGTTGGTTCCTCTTCATCATCGAATTGTAGCACCGCATAAGATATATTCCCTGCTGGTGCCAATTCTTTAATGACTGTATCTAGTTGATGTTCCAAGGACTTGCCAACAATTAGTTTTTCCATACTATTCTCCCATTATATGTGCCAGCATGCGATGCGGCGATCTGCCCAATCTCGAAGTGGCGGACGTTCTGTAAAACAACGACCTTCCGCTTCTGGACATCGACCACTAAACAGACACCCTTTTGGTGGGTCTAGTGGATTTGGTGGATCCCCTTTAAGAGGTGCCCCAATTGGTGCATGTGGCATAACTGGACCATTTAAGGCCGTCAATGCACGGGTATACGGATGCTGAGGGAATTCATATAAATCCAATGCAGGACCTTCTTCCATGACGGCACCTAAATACATAACAACCATGCGATGACTAATGTAGCGCACCATATTTAAATCATGAGAAATAAAGAGGTACGAAATACCATGTTGTTCTTGTAACCGTTCTAGTAATGTCATAATTTGCACTTGGATAGATACATCTAACGCAGAAATCGGCTCATCACAAATGATACATTGAGGCTCCATAATAAGAGCCCGTGCAATGCCGATACGTTGACGTTGCCCACCAGATAGTTCATGAGCATAACGCTCACCAAATGACATATTTAAGCCAACTTGGTCAAGCACCTCTTTTACACGAATCACGCGATCTCGGGGTGTATACTTTGGATTCAATTCTAAAGGCTCCTCTAAAATTGCATTAACCGTAAGCCGCGGATTAAGGGATGCATATGGATTTTGAAATACCATTTGCATCACCGGGTGAACAGACTCTCTATCCACATAAGGGTTGATATGTCGACCATTCATATAAATAGAACCAGATGTAGCTTGATATAAACCCATCAAAGTGTAACCAAATGTAGATTTACCACATCCAGATTCCCCTACGATACCTAAGGTTTCCCCTGGTGATTGATATAGACTCACGCCTTGTACGGCGTGTACCGTTTGTTTTGGCTTAAATAAGCCGCCTGACAGGGTGAACTCTTTAACGAGATTGTCAGTCTCCCATACGTAACTCATTAAAGTCCCTCCAATTTAGCTAACCAACATGTAAACTGGTGACTTTCACCAACATTTGTAACCATCGGAACCCGACTACCGCAGATTCGCATAGCCCATTTACAACGAGGATTAAATGCGCATCCACGAGGTAAATCAAATAGATCAGGAGGTTGACCTTCAACGGCCTTCAATTCACCGTGCCATTTACCTTGAGGCAATGCAAGCAACAGCCCCAATGTATATGGGTGACGAGGCTCGCTAAAAATACCATCTACTGTAGCAGACTCAACACATTTACCTGCGTACATAACCATAACCCGATCACAAATTTGAGCAATAACACGTAGGTTATGAGAGATAAAGATGATACCAATTCCAGCCTCTACGGCTAACGTTTGCATAAGGCGCAAAATTTGTGCCTCTGTAGTAATATCAAGAGCTGTTGTGGGCTCATCACAAATCAAAATCTTAGGACGACCAGCCACCGCCATAGCAATACATACACGTTGACGCATACCGCCACTCAACTCATGAGGATATTGAGATAACCGGCGTTCCGGTGTAGACAGCCCCATCTTCTTCAATAAATCGATGGCAATGGCCCTTTCATCATAATCTTCACCATACGCATTTGTACGATGGATAACCTCATACATTTGCTCTCCAATGGTCATGATAGGATTCAAGGAGGTCATAGGATCTTGGAACACCATGGCAACCGTCGTACCACGAAGTTCATTCCAATCATCTTCAGTAAATCCTAAACAATCATGACCATCAATCATGAATGTATCCGCTTTAATTTTTGTTTTACCATATGGCAATAAGCCCATTAAAGAGTTAACTAAAACGGATTTACCACACCCAGATTCCCCGACTATACCTAAAATCTCACCAGGGTATAAAGAAATATCTTGATTGCGAATAACTCGCAACGGACCTTGGAAGGTATTGATGGTAATGGATACATTACGTACATCAACAATAGCATTATTCATTATCTATCTCCTTCCTTAGGGTCTAATACATTACGTAAACCGTCGCCAAAAAATGCGAAACCAAGCATGGTAATACTAATAGCAACAGCTGGGAAAATCAATTGGAACGGATAAGAGCGCATGCTACTAATACCTTCAGAAGCTAATACACCCCAGCTCGCCATAGGTGCATTTACACCTAAGCCGATAAAACTAAGGAATGCTTCTGTAAAAATTGCCTCTGGAATGGCCAATGTTAAAGTAATAATGATAGGCCCTACACAGTTTGGCAAAATATGACGCAATAAAATGCGATGCTTCGGAATACCCATGGCTTCTGCAGCGATGATGTATTCTTCGTTTTTAACTTTCAAAATTTGGCTACGTACAATACGGGCCATATTAAGCCAATACGCAATACCTAATGCTACGAAAATAGATGTAAGACCAGGTCCAAGTACAACCATCAACAAGATAACGTATAGTAAAAGTGGAATGCCGTACAAAACATCTACAATGCCCATCATGATGCGGTCTACTTTACCACCCATATAACCTGCAATACCGCCATAGGCAACGCCGATTACAAGGTTGATGAAAGCTGCCACAAAACCAATGGTTAAGGAAATACGCGCACCATACATAACACGCGTATAAATATCACGGCCCAATGTGTCCGTACCAAACCAATGACTAAAGCTTGGACTTTGGTTCGCATCGATTAAAGATTGATCCGCATATGTATAAGGTGAAATAAGTGGCCCTAAGATAGCGAGTACAATCATCACCAAGATGATGCTCACCCCGACTACGGCCAAACGATTTACCTTAAATCGCTCCCATTTACTAGGACGCTTTATAAAACTAGTAATCTCTTCTTGAGGGGCCCGTTCAATAGGTAAAAAGTCTTCCTTATTCATCTGTCCCCTCCTCTGTTGTAACTCGTGGATCGATTAATGGATAAATCATATCCACCAAAATATTAAGAAATACCACAAGAGCACTATAGAAAATTGTAATACCAAGAATAACTGTATAATCACGGTTATAAATTGATGTTACAAAATACTGACCTAACCCAGGAATCGCAAAAATCGTTTCAACGATAAAGCTACCTGTTAACAAGCTAGCTGCCAATGGGCCTAAGTATGTAATAACTGGCAAAATCGCATTACCTAGTGCATGACGAGTCAAAATGGTCCAAGAACCTAGACCTTTTGCACGAGCTGTGCGAATGTATTCTTGTTGATACACATCAAGTAAACCACTGCGCGTTAAACGAGCAATAAAGGCCATCGGTTGCGCTGCCAATGTCAACACGGGCAACACCATATAAGATGGGCCACGCCATAAAGCCACAGGGAACCAGCCCAGTTCAAAGCCTACAATGTATACAAGGACAGCACCAATAATAAATGTAGGCACAGATATACCGATTGTAGATAATACAGTCACCGCATAATCCACAATACTATTAGGTCTCATGGCGCTGATAGCACCAGCTGTAATACCACCAACTACAGCTACCATTAAAGATAATAAACCGAGCTGCGCGGAAATTGGAAATGCATCGCTAATAATATCGTTTACACTACGGCCTTCATACTTAAATGATGGGCCTAAGTCACCTGTAATGACGCCACCTAAATAATCTCCATACTGTTTCCACACGGGATCATCAAGATGATATTTAGCCTCAATGCTCGCTTTCACCTGAGGCGGTAATTTTTTTTCTGTTGTAAAAGGCCCTCCCGGTATTGCATGCATTAGTGCAAATGTTACGGTAATGATGACCCATAAGATTATGATTGCGCCACCTAGACGTCGAAATACATACCTCGTCATTGTCACTTTCCTCCATAAAAAGTCTATTCGTTTTATTATACTACATTATGAAGCTAATTTCATGATTAACATCATTACATTTACAGAAAGCCTTACATAACGTACAATAAAATATATATTTATTTGGAGGTATCTATGACAACAGTACCTAGAGTTTTAACAATTCAAGACATGAGCTCCATCGGACGTTGTGCCCTTACCGTTATGATTCCTATCATCAGTGCTATGCGCTGCCAGGCGGTTCCTTTAGCAACAGCGGTACTAAGCAATCACTTAGAGTATCCACACTATGAATTCGTAGATTTATCTGCTCATATGAGAGACTTTATGAACTGTTGGGATAAAAACGAAATTGACTTTCACGCTATCGTAAGTGGTTTCTTGGCATCGCCAGAACAAATTCACCTCGTCGAAGAAGCTATCAATCGATTTGCCTCTAATGACCAGATGGTTATCGTCGATCCCGCAATGGCCGACGATGGTCGCCTCTATTCCATTTATACTCCTGATATGGTTGTAGCTATGCGCCAACTCGTATCTAAGGCTCACATCGTAAAACCAAACTATACTGAGGCTTGCTTCTTATTAGATATTCCATTCTCGACAGACCCTATTAATGAGGATGAATTGCGCAAACGGTGCAAACAGTTACATCACATGGGGCCTGAAATGGTTATCATGACCAGTGTTCCATCGGAAACGCATGCGGTCATTGCCGTCTATAATGGTCCTACAGACCTTTTAAAAACATACTTTATTCCTCTAGTACCTGTAAAAGCTACAGGCACAGGAGATATTTTTACTGCTGTATTATCAGGTGCAGTAATGAGAGGATATTCACCTTATGATGCGGCAGAACTGGCAATGAATTTTACTACCAAAGCGATTCAAGCTACGTTAGATACAGTAAAATCAATGAAACATGGTGTTGCATTTGAGCTCATCTTGCCAGAATTAACTCAACTATAAGCTAAAAATAAAGGGGAACTTATGGATTTACTTTATGTAGTATTACGAACATTGCTCATATGTACCATTGGTTTGCTCATTGCATTCCAAGGACGTCGCATGGGCCTATCGATTTTTAACCTGACGGGACGGTTAAATAGACTACAATTTATCATATGCTTCATCGCTTTGATGATTTTATTCCACATCGTTCACTATATCGATGAAATACTCTTAGACTTTGTCGTATCCTTACCGGCATATTGGTTGACTAGAGCCATTGTCTGGCTCTTATTAGCAACCCTTTTCCCATTATCTTGCGTCTTATTTGGCCGTCGTATTCACGACATAGGCTTCAATGCATGGGCAGGAATTCTTTGGTCAGTAATTATGATTTTCATTAATACTTACTCGGCTGTCTCTCCATTCAATTACATGCTAGAGCTTTTTATATGGCTCATCGGCTTCCTATTCTGGGTATTACCAGGACAACCTGAGCCTAACCAATACGGTAATCCTCCATTTATGCCTGTAAATCAGCCAACATATGAATCCGTACAAACTCCTGTATCAAGCAAAAAACAAGAAAACCGCAAACCAGCTCGAAAACGTCGTAAAAAACGATAACCAAAATTAATAACTTGTAATCAAAAAAACGTATCTCTCATTGATATGTACCCATTTTATTGGATATCCAGTAAAGGGGGGACATATCACATAGAGATACGTTTTTATATTTTATATTTCTTGCAACATTAATTCATTAGTAACATCAACTCAATCAATGTACACCCGATATAGGCAATAATAAACTTAACCTTTTGTTTACGCGCTCTATCATCATCTGCAATTTTAAGACGATTTGCAAGGAATCGTTTATCTCGAATTTGCAACAAGAGGTGTTTAATTCGCTCCTGGCTTTCATTTGCTGTATCCTCATCACAATCAGATGTCAATGTAGCTTGTTGCATGAAGATACGACGATGTAGTTTACGCATTTGGATTTTGATATTGTTATGTACAAACGCACTTTGCCACTGTTTACGAGAATCAAAATACATATATAGATATCTCGGAATATTCATAACTAAGAAGGAAATGATAAAAATCCCTAAGGAAATCAAAAAGTACGTAGAAAATGAGAATTCCAGTGTTTCCGTCGGCAAGTAATGATGCAAGATAACAAATGTAATCCATACACCAATCGGCAACAAAAGAACAGCCGCAATATCAATCGATCGAAGCCAGCTAGTGCGAGTTGGTACATCCGGTACTGTAAAAGTATCTACAGAATCATGGAACGCATAGTAATCTAACTGCAACACAGATTGACTGGTACGCGGGTTTCCCAACAAAACAGGTCCATTGCTACCAATATGGCGCTCAGGCATAGGTATGAATTTCTTCACTTGCGTATTAGGCAATAAGTCAAACTGAATAATCCCTTTCTTCTCAAAGCGTACAGTAGATCCTTTTTCTCCCAATGCAATAGGGTTAAAGAATATACCAAAGAGACTGAGACACCAGTTCCCCAACAAGTGTAAAACGGAGTTCAAAATAAACCCACCTGTATCTATATTATTTGTATCAAGTCGAATTGCAAAAGATGATGAATAATCATCAAACCATAAATCCTCTAAGGTGAATTCCACATTAATCACATTCCCCCATTTTGTAATAATGGATAGGAATATTTGATTGTTTGGTTCAAATTCAAATGTTATAGCATAAAAGAACCAATGATTGCGAAGAGCGGCACGCAACATACGATTAACCATATCTTCTTCAATATATAGTAAACGATGGTCAAACAAATCTTGTTCTAAAGGCGCTTTCTCTAATACAGGTGCCTTATCCACCACCGCATCACGATCAGATAATGCTTCATCCACCAAAGCTCGTAATTTGGTGAAGATTTTAGTCATAACCCCTCCAAGGGTGAAAAAATAGGTTTTAATATAAAAATTATACCATATGTTGCATGATTTATCGATAAAAGTATACTACATATACTATTAAATATAAATATAACTAAAGCCCCTTTTTACATAGCAAAAGGGGCTTTAGTACTGTAGTTTAATATTGTTCCTATTATAATTTAATATTCATAATAGGTCTTAAATTGCAACATGAAATTAAAATATTGTCCAATCTACAATCAAGCATTTATAATAGATACTTTTATTGATATTTAGTTTTATTGAATACTTGCCATAGATAAATAACAGTATTCATAGAAACGACCTCGAAGAGCTATCAATTCTTCATACGTTCCATCTTCAACAATTTGACCTCTATCCATAAATATAATTCGATCCATTTGTTCTAAACCTTCCAATTGATGCGTAATATATAGACAAGTCTTACCATCCACATAATGCATCAAATCACGATGCAAGGCTTTTCGTGTTACTTGATCTAAACCCTCTAAAGGTTCATCTAATAAAATAATTTTAGGATTGCGTAAGAACAATCTAGCTAATGCAATTCTTTGACGCTCGCCACCACTCAAACCTTGTCCTCCACTACCTACAATCGTATTCATCCCCTCTGGTAATTTTTCGACTACGGAACGCAATGATGCGCGATTAATGGCTTGCTCTAAGTCTTCTTTAGACGCCTCAGGTCTAGCAAGACGTATATTGTCTTTAAAGGATGCATTAAAAATATACGTATCTTGAGTTATAGTTCCCAATGCATTACGCCAAGTATCAATTGAAATATCTTTCAACTCCACTGCACCTATACGAATGGAACCACCATAATCATATAGTCGCTCAAGCATATTAAACAATGTCGTCTTGCCAGATCCACTAGCACCAACGATAGCAATAGATTGTCCTTGTTGAATATGTAGTCTGAGATTCTCATAAATATGGCGATATTCATCATAACCAAAGGATACATCTGTAAAAATAATATCATCATTAGGATTAAATGATTTTGGTGATATAGGATCTACAATAGATATAGGTTCATTACTGAGAGCCATGAGACGACTTATAGCAACTTTACTTTCTGCACCATGATGAACTGCCGCGATCATAGGTTGTAACGCTTCAAACCAAGCCTGCGTACCAATGGCAGCCACCGCTACCATAACACTGGCCCAAGCACCTGTTAACGCATTAGAGGCCATAATAGCTACAATAACTACAGTTAACTGAACACCGCCTATGAATAGTGTATTACCCATATTCATGCCACGCTCAATAGTACCTTTTCGAGCATCTACATTACGCATCATATGCTGAATACGCTTATATACCATTTCTTCATTGCCATAACTAATCACATCTTCCAGGCTATCCATAGTATCACTTAAAAGCGCTTTATAATCACCTTGTTGCGGCCCAATCGCACGTAAAGATTGTTTATTATGTGCATAAACGACCAAAGGTAGTATTACACCTAATATGAAGGCCGACAAAAGAATTGGCGTAATCAAGCTATTGTCGATCGTAGAGGCTCCATATGCAATCAATACAGTCAAGGCAACAGCTGCTACAGGTGGAATCAAAGTGCGCAAGTAGAAGAATTGTAATACCTCTATATCCCCCATGATGCGTCCCAACATATCACCCGCCCCAAACCTTTTGAGTATAGCAGGTGCCAATGGTTCCAAATGAGCATAAAACCACAAGCGCAGGCCATAAAGACCTTGAAAGGCCATGCGATGAGATGTATAGCGCTCAAAATAACGACATACAGCGCGACTAACACCAAAGAATCGAACCCCTACAATAGCAAGACTCAAATAAGTGAGCCCTGGTTGCAATGCGGCAGATGCCAACAGCCAAGAAGATACCGCTAAAAGCCCTACATTCATAAATACAGTTAAGAATGTAAATAGCAAGGCCAATATTAATGACCACTTGGCTGGACTCAATACGGAGAACAATAATTTCCACCCTTGTAAGCCCATATTAGAGGCTTTTTCACCACTTTGGAAAATCGCAAAACTTTCAACGGCTTTAACAATACCATCAGTACTATTAATAGATGTCTCCAAACCTAATGTAGTCTCTAAATTAGATGCTTTTTTAATATGCAATGGGGCTTCTAGAGCTGCTGAAAATTGACCTAAGCCAGATGTAACAAGTTCTTTAAAATAACCATCTTCTTGAAGTAGGTCATGATAAGAACCTTCTTGAATAATTAATCCATTTTTCAAGACATATAGTTTAGATGCCCAGTGCATAGTTTGTAAACGATGCCCAATAATAATAACAATATTATTTTCTATCAAACGTTGTATAGCTGTACTTATAATGGATTCTGTTTTTACATCTAGATGTGCTGTCACTTCATCAAGAATCAACACCTGCCCCTTTCGGAGGAATGCACGAGCTAAAGCAATACGCTGTCGTTCACCGCCACTAAGACCTAAACCACCTTCTCCAATAACCGCATCAAGCCCATCTTGTTCTCGATTAATAACATCTAATAGTTGAACCTCTTTGCAAGCATCGAGAATATCTGCATCACTTACATCCATACCAAAGGATAAGACCTCTCGTAAGGTCCCTTTCATAATATGTGGATGTTGAGACACATAGGTAACTTGCTGACGCCACCAGTCGATATCTAAATCACATATATCAATGCCATTGATAGTAACTGTTCCTTTCGGAGCCTGTAAAAACCCACCAACGATATGGGCAATAGTAGATTTGCCAGCTCCACTTTCACCAACGAGCATAATAGGTACATTACGCTCAGCCTCTAGTGTGATATGGTGTACCCCATTCTCACTATTTTCATAGGTAAAAGTTAAATCTTTAATTGCGATCTCTTGTATAGATTTCTCGAGTTTAGAATCACCACCTACTGGTAAGGACTGCGGACGATTCATAAATTCTTCGTATTTCAGAATAGATGTTTTACCTGCCATCCCCGTATGGAAAGCAGCCCCCAACTGTCTAAATGGGGTATAGAACTCCGGCGCTAACAACAAAATAAAGAAGGCTGAAAAGAATGTAATTTCACCATCTAATAAGGTTAGGCCTAAATATACCGCAATCAGAGCTGTACTTATAGTACTCACTAATTCAAGTACTAATGCAGATAAAAAGGCTACGCGCAACACTCGTAAAGTAGAATATTTAAACTCTTGAGATAATCGACCAATAACCTTAATTTGATCTTTTGCACGACCTAAGAGTTTTAGCGTAGTAACCCCTTGCAATACGTCTAAAAAATGCCCCGATAGGAAGCTCATACGCTCCCATTGTTCCTTATTTAATCGATCAGCTTGCTTCCCAATCAAGATCATAAAAAATGGAATTAAAGGCACCGTAACAATTAAAATAATACCAATTATTGGTAATGTATCTATAATGGCGATTCCCATAATAAGTGGAATCATAATAGCGTATAAAATCTGCGGAATGTAACGAGCCACATATGCATCAACTTGCTCTAAACCATCGGTAAGCATATGGATGACATCGCCATGACGTTCCTTATGTTGTACACCAAGCTTAAACATATGGGCCAAAGAGCGTTCTCTAAAGGATGCTTTTACAGCACTCCCCAAGTGATTTGCCACTGCCTCTTGAACGTAATGTGCCACCAATCTCATAACAATAGCTATAAATAAATAAATGATGGTGTTCATTTCATCAGCTAGTGTATGTTCCAAAAATATAAGGTTATTTATTAAGGTCCCAAAGAACCAAGCTTGCCCAACAATTGACAGACTTTCTATTAAACAGGTTAAACCGAGTAATCCAAGCCGTCCTTTATGTTCTAGCAGCGCTTTAAATGCGGTACGCTGTATCATACTACCCTCTATGGTAAATCAACTTAAATATATAAAATCAAACAAATTTAAATTCCTTTAAATAGGCCTAAAAGAATCCAAGTGAATCTAAATTTATCAATATTATAATCATCTTATCACAAAAAAGAGGCGTGCCGCTACGGCACGCCTCACATTAAGATTTAATTTTTACTCACAAGAGTTATAAGGCTATTCTATTAATAGTGTAAATCTTTTTCTGTTACACGATGACGGAATGTCCAATATACCCAAGATTGATAAACCAAAATGATTGGCACAAATACGAATGCTACACAAGTCATCAAAGTCAACGTGTAAGTAGAGTTAGCTGCATTAGTAATAGTCAAGCTCCACTCAGGATTCAAAGAAGAAACCATAATGCGAGGGAACAAACCTGCAAAGTATGCAGCTGTTACAGAAATAACAGATAAACAGCTGAATAGGAACCCCCATTTTGTATTCCGAGTGCGTGCTGCGCCCCAAGAAATGAGGAAGAACACGATAGTTAATGCAAAGCAAACTACAGCTAATACAGAATTAAACAAATCTGTATATACGTAAGTTGCACCTACCAATGCTAATGCACCGATAGCTGTAGGAACACCTACTACCAAAGAAGCAGCACGAGCGCGTTCAGAAATAGCGCCAGCTGTTTTAATAGAAGTAAATAAGCCACCATGGTATGTAAATACCAAAATGAACGCAATACCACAAAGTACTGTGTAAGGACTTAATAAATCAAAAAATGTACCAACATATGTCATACTTGCATCAATTGGAGTACCTTGAATCAAGTTACCTACTGTAACACCCCACAATAGTGCAGGAATCAAGGAGCCAAAGAAGATGCAGTAGTCGAATGTTTTACGCCATAACAAATTAGGGCTCTTAGAACGAAATTCAAAGGATACGCCACGAATAATAAGAGCTGCAAGCATCAAGAATAGAGCCAAGTAGAATCCACTAAATAATGTAGCATACACATGAGGGAAGGATGCGAATAATGCACCACCAGCAGTAATCATCCAAACTTCATTACCATCCCACACAGGACCTAAGGCATTGATCATTTGTCGACGTTCAACGTCAGTTTTACCAATGAATGGTAACAAAATACCAGTACCATAGTCAAAACCTTCTAATAAGAAGAAGCCAGCGAATAGTACAGTAATTAAGATAAACCATACCACTTCAAGGTTATTAAAAATTAATTCCATAATCTCGCCTCCTCTTTTTCAACTACATCATGAGATGGGTTGCCATCCGGACCTTTTTTAATGTGTTCTACAGCAAGGTAGATAGCCGCGATAGCAGCCACGATATACACAAGTGTAAAGCCGATGATTGTAGTCATAATTTCTGGAGCCGTTACGGATTTAGACGCACCATCTGCAGTCAATTGCAAACCATATACAAGCCATGGTTGACGACCTGCTTCCGCTACAAACCAACCAGTGGAGTGAGCGATAAATGGCAATGGCAACATCCAGAACATAATTTTTAAGAATGTGCGGTTTTCAACAAGTTTATCTTTTGCATTTAGGATAAGACCTACAAAGGCAACAAGTAACATAAGAGAACCGGATGCTACCATGACACGGAATGTCCAGAAGATTGCTGAAACATCTGGAATATAGTTGCCAGGGCCATATTGAGCCTCCGCTTTTGCTTGAAGGTCTTTGATACCTTCTACCTTACCAGACGTAAAGGAGTTTTGAGTCAAGAAGGATAAACCACCAGGAATTTCAAGAGTATTTGTATTTTTTTGTGCCTTAGTATCAATGTTAGCTATTAAAGAGAATGGTGCTGGATCTTGTGTTTCCCACAACGCTTCCATAGCAGCCATTTTCATAGGTTGTACTTTTGTGATGTACTGACCTTGGTGATGACCAGCTAATGCACCTAAAGTACCGAATACTAGAGCGATAACCATGCCCCATTTAGCAGAGCGACGGTAGAACTCTGTCGCATTATCGCGTAATAAGTGCCATGCACTGACTGCCATAATAATTACGCCAGCTGTTAATAAACCATTCAATACAATATGGAAAAATTGTCCAGGTACATAGCCATTTTGAACAATGATCAGGAAATTTTCCATCTCTGCACGGCCATTGCGTAATACAAAACCTACAGGATGTTGCATAAAAGAGTTTGCTACAAGAATCCAGAACGCAGATAGATTTGTACCTAATGCTACAAATGTAGCTACAAGGGCGTGAACACATTTATGTAAGCGATCCCAACCGAAAATCCAAACGCCCATGAATGTAGATTCCAAGAAAAATGCCATTAATGCTTCAAGGGCCAATGGAGCGCCGAAAATGTCACCCATAAAACGAGAATATTCTGCCCAGTTCATACCGAAATGGAATTCCTGAACAATACCAGTCACCACCCCCATAGCAAAGTTAATTAGGAACAATTTGCCCCAGAACTTAGCCATTTTTTTGTATACTTCTTTACCAGTCGACACGTAGGTCCACTCTAAAGCAGCAACAATCACTGTCATACCTAGTGTGAACGGCACAAATAACCAGTGATAGATAGATGTTAGCGCGAATTGCAATCGGGCTAAATCTACAGCTTCAAACATGTGTTTTCCTCCTTAGAATAAAATACTAACATCACTTGACGAGCTTTTACAAAAAACCTTGCATCATTGCGACTATAAAAAAAGCTCAAGCCTCAGCGATAATCAACTGTTCTCGCTGGGCAAGGTTCTTAAAATTAACCGCTTCCAACTGATTGACCAATTGATGCTGAATCACGCCCATTGCTTCATTTATAGCGCAATGCCCCTTACAAGACTTAGAGCAAGAACCTACATCATATAAACAACGTTGTAAATACGCATCTCCTTCTACTGCTCTAATTACATCAAGCAACGAAATCTCTTGAGGGCTTCGATTCAAGGCAAACCCGCCATCTACACCGCGGAAAGATTTCATAATTCCTGCTGCAATGAGACTACGCATAATCTTGAGCAAAAAGCGTTCTGGAATCAACTCTTGCTCAGCCAATACAGCACCAGTTATCTTCGAGCCCGAAGGTAGTAGCGCCATATGCAAGACCATGCGAAATGCATAATCCGTGGCCTGATTTAACTTCATAAAGTCTCCTTTCTCGTGCACTCGGACAAACGTATTACTAAATCTAGTATAAATGAAATAAAACAATACTGCAATGGTATTGTTTTAAACAAGATAAATTAATTCACTTACTTCTCATGCTCATATTCTTTGGATCAATTACCTACTTTTATATCCATCAAATATTGATTGTAATCATATATAAAAAGACTGTTCTCAAAAGAACAGTCTCCATATATATTATTTTGTAATTTCTCGCACCAAATGACCCATTTCAGGAATGATGAGTTTGCTCATCGCTAAGGTGACGGCCCCAATAGAGCCAGGAATAGAGAACATCAAAGTGTTATTCTTAACACCAGCTTCTGCACGAGATGCCATTGCTTTCGTTCCAATATCCTCCGTATAGGATAAATATCTAAAGATTTCACCAAAACCTGGGATATTCTTTTCATATAAGCTATTTACGGCCTCTATAGTAACATCTCTCATAGCAATACCAGTTCCCCCAGTGGATATAATGACATCGATAGACTCATCATTACACCATAGAATCATGGCATTCCTTATAGCATCACAATCATCAATTACAATTTTGCGATCTGCCACAATATGATTTGCTGTTTCCAAGAATTCTTGAACCTTGTTGCCTCCTTTATCTGTTTCTAATGTACGAGTATCAGATACAGTTAACACTGCAACACGTA
Source organism: Veillonella parvula (assembly GCF_945949885.1). GTDB lineage: Bacteria > Bacillota > Negativicutes > Veillonellales > Veillonellaceae > Veillonella > Veillonella parvula_B. Next base: position 69,009 of record NZ_CAMFFZ010000008.1, read on the forward strand.
ATGGTCTTGATACAACTTCGTAAGACATAATTCCTCCTAAAATAAAGGCACGATAGACGCCAATATCGGCCATCCATTATCACGTAATGTATCACGTAATGCCCATGTATACTTAATAAGCGGTGCACAATGTAGCCGCAGCCAGAAAGATAAATACGGTGTATCTCCTTGGAATACAGCTAGTCGATTTAAAGCATATAAATTATCTCCTAGTTTCACTGTCCCTGGTTGGACTGTGAAAGCCATTTTATACCCAGACTGTTTAGTAACATATTGAACAAGCATATCATTAAAACCACCAGGATATGCCAAATAATTGATAGGTTCTCCTAAGATACCTTCCATAGATGTTTTACCGCCGAGAATGGCATCAGGCAATTCAGTAGGATCCATATGAGTTAGTATTTTATGATGATTTGTATGCCCTTGGATATCAAATCCTGCCGTCTCCATTTGATGCATTTGTGCAGTGTTTACAAAACCAGGCGTATTGGTAGCGTCGCTAATCATGAACAGGGTAGCTTTCATATTATATTCTTTTAATATAGGCAATGCATGTTCATAATTATCTACATAACCATCGTCAAATGTTATTACAATAGGCTTCTCTGGTAATTCCGTACCATTTTGTAAATACTCATACAATTGATCTAACGTAATCGTATGATACCCATGATTATGGAGGTATTCCATCTGCTCCTCAAACTGGTCCACATGCAATGTTAAAGCGGAGTGTTTCTCATCATTTATTTGATGGTAATTAAGTACTGGTACACCATATAGCTCGTAATCTGAAGACAGTCCCCACATAACCCCAATAGAAGCCGCTAAAATTGCAATACATATTGCCATACAATATAACAACTTTTTAATACAACTCTTGCCATATTTATACATATAAAATAATCACTCCCATCCACTTACATACATAACGAGAATATCACATATAAGTGATTATTATCAAGAAAAAACCTCATAAGATTAACATGGTAAACTATGAAATATCTTATGAGGATTTTATAAATTTATGGATGGATTAAATTATATAGACCATGACTTAGTCATGTTTAATATCTAAAATTGAATGAAGTAGTTTTTGCGCATATTCACTTTTAGCTTCACTAATTTTAGTTACGGGTAAAATCTCCTCTACTACACCTTTATACAAGAATAACACTCGATCACAAAGATATGTAACAGATGGCAAATCATGAGTAATAAAGACATAGGTAAAGCCATACATAGCTTTAATTTCCTTTAATAGGTCCATAATTTGTACTTGTGTATGTGCATCTAGAGAACTAATAGCCTCGTCAAAAAGAATAATTTGAGGCTTTACCGCAATCGCTCTTGCAATGCAAATACGTTGGAGCTGACCACCAGATAATTGGTGCGGATAGCGATATAAAAAATCCTCATTCAGCCCAACTAACTCTAATAGCTTTATACACTCCGCATTTACATCGATATGCTCACCAGTGCGGCGTTTTAAGACGAGGAAAGACTCATTTATAATATCTCGTACTGTAAAACGCATATTAACAGAGGTCGTATAATCTTGAAATACTACGGCTAAAGTTCCTGGCGCTAAGGACTCCTTACTATTGTATAAATCTAGGCTATCGATTTCCATGGAACCTTTAAAAGGCTTCAATAAAGAGCACATAACGCGACCCAATGTACTTTTGCCACTGCCAGATTCACCGAGAATACCTAGGCACTCCCCTTTTTCAACAGTAAAGCTCACATCATGAAGAATCTGTTGATACTCTTTTCTAAAGATGAAATTACCTTGTTCTTTAGGGAAGTGAACGCATACATTATTCGCTTTAATCATAACGTACCTCCCTGCGCCAGAACAGAATTATAATGGTCTGCTACGGCCAATTTCTTTTCAATCAATAGTTTTGTATACGGATCTTTTGGATTCTTCAATATTTCACTGAAAGAGCCTCGATCCACCAGTTTCCCCTTATTCAGCACAATTACTTCGTCCGCTATATGAGAGATAACACTTACATCATGAGTAATAAAGAGCATCCCTACATTACTTTCAGCCTTAATACGTTGGAACTCTTTAATGATTTCATATTGTGTAATGCTATCGATAGCTGTGGTTGGCTCGTCACAGATAAGCAAGCGAGGATTCATGCTCATTGCGATGCCAATCATAACACGTTGTAACATACCACCAGATAATTGGTGAGGGAACTTTTGCAGAACCCCTTCTGGATCATGAATCCGCATTTTTTCTAAAATCTTGATAGCCTCTACCTTATATTGGTCACGAGGAAAAATCCCATGAGCATCAAAAGTTTCATAGATTTGACTTCCAATTTTATACAAAGGGTCAAAACAAGTCATAGGATTTTGCAAAATCATTCCAATAGCAGAACCACGTAATGTACGAAGATCTCCATCCCCCATTTGTAATAAATCGTTTCCTTCAAATGTAGTGCTACCAGAAATTTTGAAGTCTCGATTTAAAAGACCTAAGAGGGCCTTTGTAGTCATACTTTTACCAGAACCAGACTCACCTAAAATACCTAGGCATTTGCCGGCTTTCACAGAGAAGGATACATCCTCTAGAATTTGTTTGCTCACCTTCGGCTGTTTAAAGATGATATGAAGGTTCTTAACGTCTAATATTATATTGCTCACGACTGAACCTCCTTCGGATCTAATGCATCTCGAATCGCATCGCCTAACAAGTTAAAAGCAGATACAAGTACCACGATAGACACACCTGGTGCAATCATTTGCATTGGATTTACCGTTAATACATTTTTGGCCTCATTCAACATAGCGCCCCACTCGGGTAATGGCGCTTGAATACCAAGGCCTAAGAAGGATAATGTGGAGATATTAATAATAGTCCAACCTACATCAAGGCTAGCCAATACGGCCATTTCAGAAGCAATACTAGGCAACAAGTGACGACCTAAAATGTAGGACTCCTTGCTCCCAATACAACGAGAATACAAAATAAAATTACGGTCTCTATATTTCATCACATTGGTACGAATCATACGAGCATACCAAGCCCATTTGATGATAACATTGGCAATGATAATATTTTGAACATCTACGCCGAGCAATGCAATAACTGCAAAGATCATAATTTGGCTTGGGAAGGATAACATCATGTCAACAACACGCATGATGACTTCGTCTACGATACCTCTAAAGTAGCCAGATAATAAACCCATAATTGCCCCTAAACTGATTGTAGCTAGCATGGTCAATAAGGACAAGAACAAGGTTGGACGAATACCGTAAATCAATCGAGATAAAATATCGCGCCCTAAATGATCAGTTCCTAATGGATGATCTAAGGAGTACGGCGCAAATTTAATTAAAATATCATTTGCATAAGGGTCATGAGGAGCAATCCAAGGAGCGAATATCCCCATTAAGGCAACTACACCTACAAAGGACATAAGGCCTACGACCATTTTGCTACGCAACAATAACGCAATCATAGGTTACTCCTCTCTCAATCGTGGATCCACAATGTGCTGGATAATATCAAATAACAAATTAAATACAACGAATAAGAAACCAATAAACAATACATAAGTTTGAATGATTGGATAGTCCCGGTTAAAGATAGAGCTAATGCATAACTGTCCTAGCCCTGGCCAAGCGAACACATTTTCTACAACAATTGTACCTGCAATCAGCTGAGGAATACTCATACCAATAGCAACGATACATGTGTGTAATGAGTTTTTCAAAATATGTTTTGTTAAAATGATATGCTGCTTCACGCCACGTACAGTTGCATATGTTACAAAATCTTCCTTCATCGTTTCCAACATATTATTGCGTATTAAACGAATATACGTAGAGATATATGTGAGACTCACTGTGAAAGCTGGTAAAATCAAATGCTTCCACGTTGCACTACCACTAGTTGGTAATAAATCGAGCTTGATACTAACAACCCAAATTAAAAGTAACCCTATCCAGTATGCTGGCATAGATGTCGTAATAAATACGAAGCCACGCATAATACGATCAAACCAACCATCCTTATATACGGCACAAAAGAAACCAATTGGTAAGCTTAAACCAATAACAAATACGAGAGATGTTAAAGATAAAATTAATGTTGCCGGTAAGGAACGCTCAAACTCACTTAATACAGTTCGTGTTGGATTAACGTAACTAACTCCAAAGTCCAATTGTAAACAGCTAAGTAACCAATTCCAGTAACGAACTAAAAACGGTTCATCGAGACCGAGTTCAGACCGAACTTGGGCTACTATTTCTGGTGTAATAACTGGAGTCTGACGAACTCGTAAAGCTACCTCCGCTGGATCAGAAGGTATCAAATTGATAAAAACAAAGCATACAAAAGAAATTGCTAACATCAAAGGAATAGCAGTTAATGTACGCCGTATGATATAGCCAATCATATAAACTCCTTTACATGTGAATTAGGCTATTGTAGAAAACTACAATAGCCTAATAACCTATAACTGAATCTATGTAAGGAAACTTATTATATTACTACCAAATAACGTTTCCTTAATAATTCTACGGGTAAGATTATTTACTTAAAGACATATCTTTGAATGGTACTTCATATTGTGTTGGCATGAAGTGTACACCTTGAACACGGCTATTATAAATAGCTTTGTTAGTTTCATATGTCAATGGAATGTAAACAGCATCTTCATGGAGACGAGTCAATACGAATTTATACAAGTCTTTACGTTTTGTTTCATCCGTAGAAGTTAAGATTTCTGTAATAGCCGCATCGATTTCTGCTTTATCAGATAAACCTTGTTGGGCTGCAAAGTCACCATATACAGGACGGCGCATAGCAGATAAGGAGGATTGAGGATCGTAAGGAGTACCCCAAGAGATATTGAATACTAAGTCAAAATTACCAGCTTTCATATTATCGCGGTAAGATTGTTCTTCTTCACCTTTAATATTCAACTTAATACCAATTTTCTTATATTCTGCTTGTAAGAACTCAGCAATATTTTTTTCTGTAACACTGTCTGCATTGTATAATAAGGAAAATTCTAATGGCTTACCATCTTTCGTGTATATACCATCAGCACCAAGTACATAGCCAGCAGTGCTCAATGTAGATTTAGCTTTTTCTTCGCTGAACTCATATGCTTTCAATCCAACGTCAGCATATGGAACAGATGTAGCAAATAATGTATCTGCAGCAGGCTCTAAACCGTAGAAAATACCTTCAGAGATTTTTTTCTTATCTGTTGCATATTGTAAGGCATAACGAACCGCTTTATCGTTCAAACCAGGTTTAGTTGTATTAATAACAATTTGGCGAGTAGATGTCGGTTTAGAAAGATCGGTTTTAAAGCCCTTCATATCTTTAAACTTACGGATAGCATCAGCATCTACCATGTTTTTACCAAAGATTAAATCAATTTCACCTTTTTCAAGTGCTAAGATACGAGTTTGGTTATCAGGGATAACTTTTACTACAATTTTCTTAACTTTTGGTTTCTCACCCCAGTAGTTTTCGTTTACTTCAAATACTGCGTATTTATCAGTTACCACTTCTGTTAATTTGTATGGACCAGAACCAACATAAGAAGTTACGCCATCTTTAGTAGTACCATTCTTCATTGATTTAGGAGAAATCATAGCAAACGGACGAGTTACGCCTAACTCAGTCAACAATGGGTAATACGGTTTAGATAAGTGAATAACAAATGTATTTGCATCTGTTGCTTCATAGCCAGTGATTAAATCAAGAGATTCTAACCATGTATGACGAGATTTATTGTCCATAATAGCATCGAAGTTTGCCTTAATAGCATTTGCATCAAGTACTTCCCCATCGGAGAATTTCATATCTTTACGAATATGGAATGTATATGTTAAACCATCTTCACTAATATCCCATTTCTCAGCAAGACCTGGACCATAACCAGTATCAGTAATTTGCACTAATGTATCGTACAACAATTCTTGTGCGTACATTTCACCTGCGTATAAGTGAGGATTCAAGTCACGAATATCACGGAAATTAACAAATGTAAGTTGATCAGAGTTTTGCACCTCTGTTGTAGAATTACCACACCCTAATACAGCAAATAAGCCCATAGTTAATGCGGCTACGCCTATAAGACGCTTAACTTTCATTTCTGTCTCCTTTCAAGCTGAAAATGATATATATATACATAGTAAGGTTTGCTCTAAGCTTATATTATATTGATATTGAAAGTCAAATTCGTTAAAATCATAGGTGTTGCGTTTATATTATTTATTCATAATTATAAATTTATATCATATGATTCATTTATCATATGTGAGTTTATTCATATAATCGTATAATATACTACAAAAATATTTTGTAATAATATTAATCTATATAATCATTTTGAATTAGTATTTCACTGAACTTTATAGTTCTATAGAAATATTAATTCTTAATACTTTTTATAAGTTTTAAAAGATTAGATTTAGTTTTCACTAATTTGTATGCAATTCATGAAAATTCATTTCATAAAATTTATAAATGAAAATATTTGTTTAATTGTAGAATGAAATTGAACAACTAAAAAATCCATAGTGAACCTTGTGTTAT
>NZ_CAMFFZ010000009.1:0-75263 GCF_945949885.1 Veillonella parvula
GACATAAAAAACTGCACCTCCAAAAATTGTGTCCAATTTTTGGGGTGCAGTTCATTTCTAATACTTTTTATAGGGGGTTTTTTAATAAATATCATATATAAAAACAGCAGGGCTTTCCCCTGCTGTTTTTTAGTTACAATAATACATTATAATTTACTTATTTCCCTTAGGATTATATTAATAATTATATCTGACTTAGTCTATTATTTATTAAACTACTACAGCTGTACCATTGCATGTAATCATAAGCATGCCATTTTGTGCACCTACTGTGCTATATTGGAAGGATACGCCAATAATAGCATTAGCACCCAATTTAGAAGCTCGTTGAGACATTTCGTCGAGAGCTACTTTGCGCGCATTCATCAAAGAATCTTCATAGCTACCGCTACGACCACCAACAATATCTCGAATACCAGACATGAAATCTTTCACAAAATTACGTCCTTCTACTACTTCACCAAATACAATACCTTTGTACTCTTGTACAGGTTTGTTTTCAATATGCATAGTTGTAGTAATAATCATAATTGTATCCTTTCTAATTGACTACAATATATTTTATATGTTATCTATCGAAATCACGATCAAGGTTAACTTCTTTCAACGGCACAACTTTAGTTTTATTGATGTATTTGTAACCAAGGTACACTGCGAAGAAGATTGGCAAGCCAATATAGGCAACGGATACGCCGTACCAGTCGATGGTATCACCTATGAAAGCGGAGTAGTTTTGACCACAGATAATGATGACGCAAAGAATGAACGCCAAGATTGGGCCCACTGGGAATAACCACGCTTTGTATGGCAATTCACTAAGATCTCTTCCTTGAGCAATGAAAGCGCGGCGGAAACGATAATGAGATACTGCGATACCAACCCATGCGATGAAACCGCATAAACCAGAGATATTAACAATCCATGTATAAGCTGTACCTTCGCCAATAAAGCTTGTAAGGAATGCAAATAAACCGATTGCTGTCGTTAAGATTAACGCAGGCACTGGAACACCGCGTTTATTTAACTTAGCAAAAATTTGAGGTGCTTGACCTTCCTTAGCGAGTGCATACAGCATACGCGTAGAAGAGTACAAACCAGAGTTACCAGCACTCAATACAGCCGTTAAGATAATAGCATTAATAAAACTAGCAGCAAAGGCAAAACCAAAACGGTCAAATACGAGTGTAAATGGAGAAATAGATACGTTCTCTACACTAGAGTTCAACAAATTTGGATCTGTGTACGGAATCAAGAAACCGATAACCGTGAAAGCACCGATATAGAACAATAGAATACGCCAGAAGATTGTATTAATCGCTTTTGGCACGTTCTTTTCAGGATTTTCCGCTTCACCAGCGGCTACGCCGATAAGTTCAGTACCTTGGAAGGAGAATCCTGCCACCATAAAGATAGCGAGAATAGATTCCCAACCACCTACAAATGGAGCTTCTCCTACGGTCCAGTTCGCAAATCCTGGAGATGTGCCACCTATGCCAAAGATAAGCATAAAGCCACAGAATAGGAATACGAATACGGTAATCACCTTGATGCTAGAGAACACATATTCACTTTCACCAAAGGAACGAGTAGATAAATAGTTCAAACCGAATAAAATGAGCAAAAACAGAGCAGACCATACGATGGCAGGCACATCAGGGAACCAATATTTCATGATGAGCGCCCCTGCTAATACTTCAGCAGCCAAGGTAATAGCCCAGTTAAACCAGTAGTTCCAACCTAAGGCAAACCCAAAGGCAGGATCTACATAGCGTTTTGCATAAGTCCCGAAGGAACCTGGAATTGGTAAATATGTGGCCATTTCCCCAAGAGATGTCATAAGGAAATAAACCATGATACCAATGAGGCCGTAAGCTACAAGAGCACCACCAGGGCCAGCTGTACTTACGACTTCACCACCAGCAACGAATAAACCTGTACCGATAGCACCACCCAAAGCGATCATATTCATATGACGCGACTTTAGGGAACGTTTTAGGTGTTGATCTTTGTTAGACGTAAACTCTACGTTATTATTATGATTATCAGACATGGGTCACCTCTTACAAATCTAGATTACGCACGTATTTTGCGTTATCTTCAATAAATTTACGACGAGGCTCTACCTTATCACCCATGAGGACCGTAAAGATTTTGTCGGCTTCGATAGAATCTTCTAAGCTAACTTGTAGAATCGTACGATTTTCAGGGTTCATCGTAGTTTCCCATAATTGTTCAGGATTCATTTCACCTAAACCTTTGTAACGTTGGATTGTAGTACCATCGCGACCTACTTCATCAAGTTTAGCTGTCAACTCTACATCAGAGTATACATACCAATGAGATTTACCCTTCTTGATTTGATACAAAGGTGGTTGAGCAATATAGATATGACCTTCCTCTACCAATGGTTTCATATAGCGGTAGAAGAATGTTAACAACAATGTACGGATGTGAGCGCCGTCAACGTCCGCATCTGTCATGATGATAATCTTATTATAACGGGATTTTGTAATATCGAATTCATCGCCAATACCTGTACCAAAAGCGGTAATCATGGAGCGAATTTCGTTATTAGCCAAAATCTTATCGAGACGTGCTTTTTCTACGTTAAGGATTTTACCACGCAATGGTAAAATTGCTTGGTAACGACGATCGCGACCTTGTTTTGCAGAACCGCCTGCAGAATCACCTTCGACTAAATAAATTTCAGTCATAGATGTATCTTTTTCGGAGCAGTCCGCCAATTTACCAGGAAGGCTAGATACTTCCAACGCATTTTTACGGCGTGTTAAGTCACGGGCTTTACGAGCGGCCTCTCGAGCACGGCTTGCCATCGTTGCTTTTTCGATGATTTTCTTCGCATCTTGAGGATGTTCTTCAAAGAATGTTTTAAGACCTTCTGTAACGATAACATCTGTAATACCTTTAACTTCGCTATTGCCAAGTTTAGTTTTTGTTTGGCCCTCAAATTGAGGTTCCAACACTTTTACAGATACGACAGCTGTCAAACCTTCACGCACGTCTTCACCGGAAAGATTGGACTCATTTTCCTTGATCAAACCAGATTTACGGCCATAATCATTGAGGGTACGAGTCAAAGCAGCACGAAAACCAGATAGATGTGTACCACCATCAATAGTATTGATGTTATTTACAAAGGACAACAAGTTTTCGCTATAGCTATCGTTATATTGCAATGCCACATCTACCACAACGTCATCTTTTGTATTTTCAATGTTGATAACAGTTGGATTAATTGCTTCTTTATTTTCGTTCAAGAAGGTAATGAAAGAAATCAAACCACCTTCATAGTGGAAACTTTCAACACGAGGTTCCTCTAGGCGCAAATCGCTCAATGTAATGCGAAGGCCTTTGTTAAGAAATGCCAATTCTTGTAAACGCATTTTCAATGTATCAAAGCTGAATACGGTAGTTTCAAAGATTTCTGCATCTGGCTTGAAAATAACTGTAGTACCAGTTCCTGAAGCCTTGCCGATTTCGTGCAACTCGGAAGTTTTATGACCACGAGCAAAGGAAATCTCTTGAACAATGCCATTTTGAGATACTTGAACCTTAGTCCATTCACTCAACGCATTAACTACGGAAATACCTACGCCATGAAGACCACCAGATACCTTGTAGCCGCCACCGCCGAATTTACCACCTGCATGCAATTTCGTTAATACTAGCTCTACCGCAGACATACCAGATTCATGCATTCCTGTTGGAATACCACGACCATCATCGACAACGGTAACACTGTTATCTGGATTGATGGATACTTCGATATGTGTAGCGTAACCAGCAAGCGCTTCGTCTACAGAGTTATCTACAACTTCGTATACGAGGTGATGCAATCCACGAGCAGACGTACTACCAATATACATCCCTGGGCGTTTACGCACCGCGTCTAGACCCTCAAGAACCTGAATATTCTGAGCGCCATAATTTTGTTCAGGCATGAAACAAACTCCTCCTAACAATTTATCATACTGTACTTGATTGAAATAAAGTGACAAAACATGTACAGGATTAAACTTTATCTCTTTATTATACTATAAAACTCATCAATCCGTCTCATTAAAGTCTTAATACTGATACCAGATCCATACACACAATCATCAGTAACCACATATGTCTTGATTTGCTCCTCTGGTACCATGGCGATATATTCTAGCGTTTCATAGTGATGAATAGGACTTTTATGGGACTTTCCGCCCTTGGCATGCACCATCGTAATGATGGATTCTATGGGCACGGAAATGGTATCTCCAATATGAACGTACATAAGAATGCCCCCTCTACTTTTCTAATGTCCCATTAAGAGCATCAATTTTGCGCTGTTCCTCTTCAGCGAGGAACTTTGATCGATATTTATTACACAAATTGATAACATGTTGATCCGTTAGCTCATCAGGCTTCTTATGAGTGATGAGCATGGCCACCATAAACATATGACGGCGATTGATGGATCCTTTATAAATCTTATCCAGGTAAAAGTATATGGATTCCCGCATCGCTTCTGCAAAGTCTGGGAAAGTACACTGTATAAATTGCTGACAGTCGCTGTATTTAAAGTATGGGTACTTTCTAATAACAGACTTAATGTCCTTAATATGTTTTCGATGCAATTCATATTCACAAGTCGGACAGATTTCTTTTTTAGATTCCATGTGCATGCCACATCGCTTACAACGATGATACCCATGCTGCTCTAAATATATTTCACGCTTTCGAGCCGTAATTTGTACTTTTCTGAAAGCAGCTCGTAATTCTTCGTTATCCGTTTGTTCTAAGGATTTATCGATGGCGTCTACGTCTTCTTTTGAAAGCACGATATTAGCAAAATTAATACGTTTTGTAATAATCTGTTCATCAGGAATCGTGAGAGACGTATTAATTTCTACTTTCACATAGCTCTGACGTTTCATGATGAATCGAATATCGGTAATTACCTCTTGGCGGTAATATTTATTGATAGCCTCGATGATACGTCGTTTTTGCATCTGTAATTCCTGCATCCACATGGAATTATCTGCACTGATAACCATGTCTGGAGGCTTGATAGACACAATTTTCGTATGATCAGCGATAACATCGCCTACTACATCACGCCACTTGTGAACGAGGGTATTTAATTTATATTGTTCCAGTAAATTCAGTTCTGCTAAGGCCTTTGGTAAACAAAGATCAAGGCTGTCCATACTGAACCTTTCCTCCTTCACAAGAAATAAATTGAACGGATTTCAAATCTTTAAAATCGTAAATATCTGTAGTGGTAATAAATGTTTGAATTCGTTTATGAATAAACTGCAATAAATTCACTCGTCTCGACTCATCAAGTTCGCTCAATACATCATCCAAGAGAAGAACTGGATATTCTCCTACCTCTGACTTGATAAACTCAAGCTCACTCAACTTTAAGGACAATACAGCGGTTCGTTGCTGACCTTGCGATCCAAATTTCTTTAAATCCATAACATCGGAAAAGAATCTTAAATCATCGCGATGAGGACCTACACTAGTGCTTAAACGATGACGATCTTGCGGCAACGCTGCTTTGATGCGTTCGTAAAAGCCTTCCTTTGTATATTCTAATGAACCATTGTCCATATACGGCTGTTCATAACCGATGGTTAAATTCTCGAGTCCACCCGTCAATTTACGATTCATCAAATCGATGAGCAAATTGATTTTTTTCAAGCTTTCTAATCGTTTCTTTACAATAAAGCTCGCCATATCTGCTAGCTGTAAATCCCATTCTTCAAGAGGAATATTATTCTTTCCCCTATATTCTTTTAGGACTGCATTTCGTTGCTGTAACAACCGATTATACTGCATCAATTGATGATAGTAAGTAGCGCTGGTCTGAGATATTTCCATATCTAGGAAACGCCTACGACCAGACGGAGTTCCCTTAATAAGCTGTAAGTCTTCAGGACAAAAGATAACTGTATTTAATGTACCAATCAGTTCTTTTTGAGATATTTTTGTATCGTTTAAACGAATATCCTTGGCCCCTTGGCGGAATAATTTAATATTTACCTTTTGAGGCGTATCTTTTTTCTCGAATTTTACAACTATGCCTGCTTCTTCAGCATTAAACATGAGCATATCCGATGTATCGTTAGTACGATGGCTTTTACCAATCGTACCAACATAAATCGATTCGAGGATATTCGTCTTACCAGCCCCATTAGTACCGTGCAGAACGATAATCTCAGGGTTAAACTGTATCTGTACATCCTTATAATTACGAAACTGGAATAATTGCAGTGAGTCAATTCTCACCGATTATGCCTCCTCTTGTGTAATTATGAGATCTACATCGAGACCTTCACAAGAAATCACATCACCAACGCGGCATTTCTTGCGTTTTTCCGTTACGACCTGACCATTCAAGGTAAGGATGCCTTCATCGATGAAAGATTTAATTTGACCACCTGTTTCAATGATGCCTTCTAACTTCAACAACTGATCAATTTGAATGTACTCCGTATGAATGGGTACCTGCTGTTGCTCTTTCATAACGTTCTCCTATGTGATAAAGGTCATGCATTTGTGCGAACTGGTGTTACTACGTATGTATAATTCGGATTATTGTCTTGGCGAATGACAACAGGACCATTTTGTTTTAAGAACAAGTGAATATTATCTCCTGTGCTGTGACGCAAGATATCAGAGATGTAACGACCATTGAAGGAAATTGTGAAAGGTGTACCTTTAAATTCAACAGCTACGTCTTCTTTTGCCATACCGATTTCAGTATTTTGAGTAGACAATGTGACATTGCTTTCAGACCAATCATAACGAATTACGTTATAGCTGATGTCTTTAGCCAATAAGGATACGCGATCAACAGCACCAGCAAATTCGTGGCGATTGATTACAGCACTAGAGTCGAATTGGGAAGGAATTACCTTTTCATATTCAGGATATGTACCTTCGATTAAGCGAGAAATAATATAAATAGATTCAAAATTAAATACGATTTGTGTACGATTCCAGATGATATTGATCATGGCTGGATTATCTGTTGGTAATAAACGAGATACTTCAGCTAACGTTTTTGTAGGAATGATAGCGCGCATCGGAGTCGTTGCTGGTTCATCAATTGTAATTTTTTTAACAGCCATACGGTGTGTATCGGTAGCAACCATAGTCACTTCGTTTTCTTTGATTTCAAGAAGAGCACCGGTAAATACAGGACGATCTTCATCAGTAGCTGCTGCGTAGTTTGTTAAATCGATAAGTTCTTTCATAGCAAAGCTATCGATATTCACATGATCTTGGTCGTGAATTTGTTCAACCAAGGAGAAGTCATCTGGATGTAATGTGACAAGGTTAAATTCGGAAGATCCAGATGTGATTGTCAAAGAATTTCCGTCTTCTGGTTTGTAAAGTTCGATAGTATCGCCAGGTAATTTACGAATTAATTCTTGGAAATAACGGGAACCTACTACTAAAGTACCAGGTTCTTTGATGTCTCCGTCAATTGTTAAACGGATACCTAGTTCAAAGTCGTTACCTTGCAATTCTACTTGACTATTTTTTGTAGTTACGTAAATAGCACCTGGTAAGTTGGAACTTGTTTTATTTTGAGATACCTTTTGCAATACGTTGATTGCTTTTTGGAGATTTGCTTTTGGGAATGTAATATGCATATGTTACTCCTTTTTGAAAGTTTTATATTAATTTGTATAATTGGATTTTATTATTAACTACTATATTATTTCTAATATATATGTTGTTTGTGATTACGATTTATATATATTGTAGAAGCACTAATAATTACTTGTTTTGTTTGTAATATTCTATGTTTGCTATTGTAGATGCTCTATATATATTCTACGATAGATCTGTTTCTACTGTTTTTCTGATTGTTTCTTAGTTTTAGTAGTAGTAATAGTAGGGGTCTGTTTATATGTGTAAAAGTGAATCGGCGCCAATAATTGTGTGAATTATGAGCTGTGCATAACTATGTTAATAGTTTGTACCTACTTATCCACATATTCACACCAAAGTGCGAGTTTTGTGATATCCACAAAGTTATTCACTATATATCCACAGAGTTATCCACAGGTTGTTAATTTCTGTTTAATTTCTGCTACTATACGTTTAGTTTCTTCGTTTTTTTCAATTTCCTTCGTTATTTTATCGTACGCATGGAGAATTGTTGTATGGTCACGAGAGAAAGCTGCTGCGATTTGTGGATAGCTTTCATTGATCATATCGCGGCATAGATACATGGCGATTTGTCGTGGAAATGCGAATTGGGCTTTTCGTTTCTTGCCAAGTAGGTCTTGCTTTTTAATATTGAAATAGGAACTTACAAAATTCTGGATGCTTTCAATATTAACTATATTTACCTCTTCTGTATGAACGAGGCCCGCCAAGGCGTGTTTTGTGTATTCTAGGTCAATAGATTCTAGACGTTGATCGATGGATGCTGTACCGATGAGTTTGGTGAAAGCACCTTGCAACACGCGGACGTTTTCGCTAAATTGCAATGCCACATAGTTAATTGAATCATTATCGATGCGAATAATGCGGTTCTTTTTATATTCACGTTCGAGCAGTGATCTGAAGATGGCGATGCGCGTTTCTAAATCTGGATTTTCCATTGTGGCAATGTAGCCAGCTTGGAAACGAGAGCGAAGACGATCTTCGAACTGCTCCATATCATTTGGCATAGTATCAGAGGTAAGCACGATTTGTTTGTTATTATTTAATAGTTCATTAAATGTATTAAATAGCTCAGTTTTCGTACTTTCACGGCTTTCAAGGAACTGAATATCGTCAATCATGAGAACATCGATATTGCGGAATGTGTTGCGGAATAATTTACCTTGGTTGCGCTGCAATGTTTCGACGAAAATATTCATAAAGTTTTCGCTTGTAATGGACATGACCTTCATATGTGGATGATTTTCCTTGATAGCATTGCCAATGGCATGCATCAAGTGTGTTTTTCCGAGGCCAGATGGACCGTAGATAAAGAGCGGATTGTAGTCGCCGCCTGGAAATTCAGCTACATTTTGAGCAGCTCCAAAAGGAATGCGGTTGGCGTTGCCCGTTACGTAGTTATCAAAACGGTACGCCGGATTGAGATTAGATAATGACAAGTCTACAGGAACATTATCAGACTGCAATGTTGACATTGTTTCTGTCGGTTTCTTTGGTGTAGCTATCATTAGTCCGTCTGGAATATCCACAGGTGCTGGCGCGCGGTCGATATAGACAGGATCTTGATAGACTGGTGTGTAAAACTCCTCTTGATGAGCCTTTTCCTCTACTATAGGTGGTAAAGACATTGGCGGTGCTACAACTGGCGTATCGATGAGACTTTCATCAACAAAATTAGTATCTATACTCTCTTGATTAAAATCGAATAACACCATATCTCGATGGGAACCGATGACCGTGGTAATCGCATCTTGTAAAGCCTTGCTAATTTGCGGCTGCTGGTCGATTAAGTTTTTTACAAATGTTTGCATGACTCCAATATGGATCGAATGACTTTCGAGAGACATGGGAATCAACGATGACGTGACGCGCAAATACAATGCATCAGGTAAATGTTGCATATTCTTTTTCGCCTCTTGCAATATATGTTCCCATATATTATTTAAATCAAATGACTGCATGACGTGCCTCTTGTGAATAACTATTGCGATAAATGTGTATAACTTTAGGAATAATGTGCATAACCATTGTAAAAGATGTGGAAAAATCTATTATTCCTGTGAATAACTTGTGTATAACCTGTGAATAAGTAAAAATATAAGTTTATTTTATCTAGATAAATACTGACTTTTTAGATTTTATAGGATAAAAGAGAAAAAATGTGGATAACCTCGAAAGTTATCCATCAAAAACCTGTAAAAATATATTATTTTTGCTAATTTCAGTTATGATTGTACCAAAAAAGCAGGAATTTGTCATTTATTCTGTGGATAACTTTTGGTTATCTGAGGGTAATATGTTAATAAATCAGTGTTTATCTTATATTTAGTTCATCAATTACTTTTGGGGGAGGACTGAAAACTACTTTTATCGCTCCATACGACGCGTAAGTCACTCAAAAAGTAGTTTTCAGTCCCTTCCTCCTATAAGATAATTATTATGATTACAATACTCATAGATGAAAAAGTAATTGATGAACATAACAGCATTAACCTTCAGATAATCAAAACTAAATGATCAAAAAAATGACAAATTAGTGATTTTTCTAAGAGGGAGTGTTAGGTGTAGATATGGATTTTTGACCGAAACGTGTCGTATGGAGGGAGAAAACCACATCTATTCCTCCCTCCTTTCAACTAGAGATCAAAAGGTAAATTTATCTTATATAAAAAGATTAAAGTTGTGAGTTCTTGTATGCTGATAAATTGATGTTACGTTTACATCGTGTAGTGGTGTTTAAGATGTGATTAGGGTTTACTTAGGGAGGGAATATAGGGTCCTTTTGAGCGACTTTATGCGTCGTATGGAGCGATAAAGGATCCCTATCTCCTTCCCCAGAGAATAAAAGGTAAAATTTGAACACATCCTTAGATCCGTACTCTGAAAGACTTTTATTAGGTTGGTATAAATATTGATACTACTTTTTATACTGGTGGTAGGTATATTAGTAGTCATTAGAGTGTGTTAGGAGTAGGAATAGATGTGGATTTTTGACCGACTTACGTGTCGTATGGAGGGAGAAAACCACATCTATTCCTCCCTCCTTTCAACTAGAGATCAAAAGGTAAATTTATCTTATATAAAAAGATTAAAGTTGTGAGTTCTTGTATGCTGATAAATTGATGTTACGTTTACATCGTGTAGTGGTGTTTAAGATGTGATTAGGGTTTACTTAGGGAGGGAATATAGGGTCCTTTTGAGCGACTTTATGCGTCGTATGGAGCGATAAAGGATCCCTATATTCCTCCCCTTGGAAACGTAACATCAATTACAGGATAAAATGTGTAGTAGAATTATTTTCAGAAATACAAGAACTCACAGCAGAACCCCTTTATTATATTGACAAATTTACGTTTTACCTCTATAATTACCCTGTTATGGTATAAGTAAAACAATACAAAATGACGAGGAGGTGTTTTACTAATGAAACGTACTTACCAACCAAATACTCTTTGGAGAAAACGTACCCATGGTTTCCGTGAACGTATGAAAACTATCGGTGGCCGTCTCGTTTTGAAAAGAAGACGTGCAAAAGGCAGAAAACGCTTATCTGCATAATATAATAGCTGTTAGGCAGGAGAAAAAACTTGGCGCTGCTGCCAAGTTTTTCTATTCTTAGGACTTAAGGACAATGCATATGGATTATTGCCTTGATAAAGCAAGACGACTGACGCACAATAATGAATATCGCCTTGTATATAAGCACGGTAAATACGAAGTAGGCCGTATGTGTGTACTGTATCGTATGCCCGTGGCAAAGCAACCTACTCGCATTGGTTTTGTAACAGGTAAAAAGGTTGGTTGTGCAGTGGAGCGCAATCGAGCTAGACGCCTTATGAAAGAGGTGTATCGCCTCAATCAGCACGCCATTCGCGAAGGGTATCATATCGTAATTGTTGGACGTGGCCCTCTGAAAAACGCTACCTACGAAAAAGCGGAAAAGGAGATTTTGTATCTCTTGCGAAAAAGCAAATTATTGATACAAAATGATAAATAGGACCACAAGTTAGAGGCTTTGGTCCTTTTTGTGTATATGGAGGTTTCCATGAAACGCTGTATAACCATGCTTTTACGACTTTTAATTAGGTTCTATCAGCTCGCCATATCTCCCTTAAAACCTGGATGTTGCCGTTATTATCCGACATGTTCCACATATACTCTGCAGGCCATCGAAAAATATGGTCCTTTGAAAGGTAGCTGGATGGGTTTAAAACGCATTCTTCGCTGTCATCCTTTCCATAAGGGTGGCTACGATCCAGTTCCCTAACCCACTTGGGATTAGACTGGATGTGTTCTGTGAAAGCAACTTTCACCATCATTATCTAGCACAGTTTTGGAAATACCTGAGCATCTGTATGGATGAAATTTAGACCATACCATAACGATATATAGATGCGCAAAGGACGATTTCGACTGTAAGAAAAGGAGAAACAATGGAATTTTTAAGTAGTGTATTCCAACCTATCGTTAATTTGATGAGCACATTGGTAACCTATGCGTTCCAATTGACTCAAATGGTAGGCTATCCGAGCTACGGTGTGGCTATTATCCTTTTAACAATCGTTATTAAAGCGATTTTGGCGCCACTTACTGTTAAACAAATCAAATCCATGAAGGCTATGCAAGAGTTGCAGCCTCGCATGAAAGAATTGCAAGATAAATACAAAAATGATCCTGCAAAACTGCAAGCGGAAATGGGTGCATTGTACAAAGAAATGGGTGTTAACCCATTAGCGGGCTGCTTGCCTCTATTGGTGCAAATGCCATTCTTGATCGCTATCTTCTATGCTTTACAAAGCTATCCATACGATCAAAACTATATACATTTCTTATGGCTTCCTAGCCTTGGCGAACCAGATCCTATGTACATCTTGCCAGTATTGAGTGCGGTGTCCACTTGGATTATGTCCCGTCAAACTAGTAGCGGTGCAACTGGTGCTGCTGCGCAACAACAAAAGATTATGACAATCTTTATGCCTCTATTCATTGGTTACATTTCTCTTAACTTCCCTTCTGGCTTAGTTATTTACTGGATCGTATCCAATGTGTTCCAATTTGTACAACAACATTTCATTTACAAAGGCTTAGAAGCTAAATAATAGGAGGCACTATGGAATTTATCGATGTATCTGCTAAAACCATTGAAGATGCCATTGCTAAAGGTGTAGCTCAATTGGCCTCTGAAGGTCAAGAATTGGTAGAAACTAAGGTCTTAGAACAACCTTCTAGTGGATTTTTAGGCATTGGTCGTAAACCAGCAGTTGTTCGCTTATTCTTCACCGCTTTAGCTAAATCTGCTACTGCAGAAGAAGCAGCTAATGTTAAAGAACAATCTGTAGCTATTGCTTCCGAACCAGTGGCAACAAGCGAAACAGAAGTACAAGATACGGCAGCTGAAACTTCTGAAAGTACTGTAGAAGAAAAACCTTCTAAAAAGGAACTTTCAAAAGAGGATCAACAAGAAATTGCTGAAAAAGGTAAACAATTCCTCGATGATATATTTACACAAATGGGCCTCACTGTTGTTATCGAAAAAATGATGACGAAAGATAAAATTACATTCCAAGTACACGGCGAAGCTTTAGGTATTTTGATCGGTAAACATGGTCAAACATTGGATGCTATTCAATACTTAACAAATCTCGTGGCTCACAAGGATGTATCTGGCCATTGCCATATCGTGGTAGATGTGGAAAATTATCGTTCTCGCCGAGAAGAAACATTGGTGAATCTCGCGAAACGCTTGGCTTCTAAGGTGAAACGCAATCGTCAAAAGGTTTCTTTAGAACCGATGAATGCTTTTGAACGTAAAATCATTCATACCGCCCTTCAAGGGGATAAAAATGTTATTACCAACAGTGAAGGGGATGAACCATTCCGTCACGTTGTGATTTCGTACAAAAAATAAAATATAATGGTGCAGCTTTCAGGTAACTGGTATTCTCCGTTACTTGAGGGCTGTTCCCTTTATTCTTTAGGTTATGGTGAAAGCTAACCTAAGTTAATCTTCGCGCGGGTAAGATTGGTTTAGTTTAACTTTCACAGGCGAAGACATTATCATATGATATATCGATAGAATATATGAATACAATATATCGATAGAGTATATCGTAAAGCAGTAAATCAAAACGATGCATCTAGATTTCATAAGGTTTATGAAAGGCATGATAGATCATCGAAATACGGAGAAACATATGTATATAGATGATACAATAGCGGCCATTGCCACACCGCCTGGTATCGGTGGGGTTGGTATTATTCGGGTCAGCGGCAAGGATAGTTTTCCTATTGTAAATAGCCTGTTCAAGAGCGCGGGCACCGTTCCTTTGATGGACCGCCAAAATAGAACGATTCAATACGGGACTATTGTGGATCCAGCGACGAACAAGACCATCGACGAGGTTCTTGTTTTATTAATGAAAGGCCCTCATTCCTACACAGCGGAAGATGTGGTAGAAATTCAGTGTCACGGCGGTATTGTGCCGGTTCGACAAATCTTGAAATTGCTCGTAAATCACGATGTGCGCATGGCTGATGCCGGTGAATTTACGAAGCGTGCCTTTATGAACGGACGTATCGACCTCACCCAAGCGGAGGCAATCATTGATATTATTGAAGCAAAAACAGAGGACTCCCTCTCCCTCGCTGTGGCTCAGCTAGATGGAACTGTTTCGTCCTTTGTAAAAGATGTGCGAGAACAGCTCATCGCCATGATTGCTCATTTAGAGGTAACCATCGACTATCCTGAGGAGGATATCGAAGATGTAACGAGCCAAGAGGTTCGCGAACAGTTGCAGCCTATTTTGAAAGCTATGGATGAACTCTTGTCTACAGCAAACACAGGCCGTCTAATTCGCGACGGCATTACAACGGTTATTGTAGGTCGTCCAAATGCAGGTAAATCGAGCCTTATGAATGCTCTCTTGCGCGAAAATCGCGCTATCGTAACGGATATTCCGGGGACGACACGCGATAGTATTGAAGAATATATGACCGTAGAAGGCATTTCCTTGCGCCTTATCGATACAGCTGGTATTCGCGACACACAAGATACGGTGGAAGCCCTCGGTGTGGAGCGCGCTCGAGATTATATCAACAAAGCGGATATCGTACTCTGTGTTATAGACGGGTCTACTCCTTTAACCCCTGAAGAAATCGAAATTTTGACCTCTGTGAGCGGTTTGAACACTATCGTACTCCTTAATAAGTCTGATGTGGCACAAATCGTTACAGACGAACATATTAAAGAATACGGAACCTTTACGGTTATCGAACGAATCAGTGCTAAAGAAGGCGAAGGCTCTGCAGTTCTCTCCAAATGGGTGCAAGAACTCGTCTACGGCGGTCGCGTAAAACAAGACAATAGCACTATGATCAGTAATGTGCGCCACATCAGCCTCATGGAACAAGCGAAGGCTCAAGTAGAACAAGCCCTCTCCTCTATCGACATGGGCATGCCTGTAGATTTTGTAGCTACCGACCTGCGTAGCGCTTGGGAATTATTAGGCGACATCACGGGCGACACAATCCGAGAATCCATGATTGACGAACTATTCAGTAGATTTTGTTTAGGTAAATAAACGTCACTTTGGTCGGAGCGTGCAATTTTTCGGAGAAAAATGCCCAGCGAGCGACCTGGACTCTAGAACTAATAAGTATTAACTAGATTTATATAGATAGTAAGGAACATATATGTACACAGTAGATAATTATGATGTCATTGTCATTGGCGGTGGTCATGCTGGTTGTGAGGCGGCTCTCGCCGCTGCCCGCATGGGTCATCGTACGTTGATGGCGACCATCAGTTTAGATAACATTGCGCTTATGCCATGTAATCCTGCCGTTGGCGGTCCTGGTAAAAGCCATCTTGTTTATGAACTTGACGCATTAGGCGGTCAAATGGGTATCAATGCGGATGCTACAGCTATCCAAATGCGTATGCTAAATATGGGTAAAGGACCTGCCGTTCATTCTTTGCGCTGCCAATCCGACAAGATTAAATACCAACATTTGATGAAACAAACATTGGAGAATACAGATAATCTCAATGTTAAGCAAATCATGGTGACAGAACTTAAGGTTGAGGATGATAAGGTAATAGGTATCGTTACAGAGCTTGGTGAATTTTATGGCGCTAAGGCTATTATTCTTTGTACAGGTACCTATTTGAAAGGTAAAATCCTCATCGGTGATATCGATTATGTGGGCGGTCCAAATGGTCAACGCGTAGCGGAACATTTCTCTCAATCCTTACTCGATAATGGTATTGAATTGATGCGCTTTAAGACGGGTACACCAGCACGTGTAGATAAACGTACTTTAAACCTCGAAAATATGGTAGTTCAAGAAGGCGATGCACATCATCACGCATTTTCCTTCATGGATGAATGGATTAATCGTAATGAAGATGTATGTTGGTTGACCTATACTAATAAAGAAACGCACGAAATCATTCATAGTAATATTCATCGTGCTCCAATGTACAGCGGTAAAATCGAAGGCGTTGGCCCTCGTTACTGCCCTTCTATCGAAGATAAGGTGGTACGCTTTGCCGATAAAGAACGCCATCAACTCTTTGTTGAGCCTGAAGGTACAGGAACAAATGAAATGTACGTACAAGGTATGAGCACCTCTCTTCCAATGGACGTACAATATGCTTTCTTGCGTACCATTCCAGGCCTTGAAAATGTTGAAATCATGCGCCCTGCTTATGCTATCGAATACGATTGCTTGAACCCAACGCAATTGACGCCAGCGCTTCAAGTGAAACATATTGAAGGTCTCTACTCTGCAGGTCAAGCCAACGGTACATCTGGCTATGAAGAAGCGGCTGCTCAAGGCCTCATGGCTGGTATCAACGCAGCATTGTGGATTCAAGGGAAGGAACCGTTCATCCTTGCTCGCTCCGAAGCGTACATCGGTGTTCTTATCGATGATCTTGTAACAAAAGGTACAAATGAACCGTACCGCATGATGACAAGCCGCAGTGAATACCGTCTATTGCTTCGTCAAGATAATGCAGACCTGCGTCTTACAGAAAAAGGCCGTGCAATCGGTCTTGTAAAAGACGATCGTTGGGCTAAATTTATAGCTAAAAAAGCTAATATTGAAGAAGCGAGGGAGCTTTTACGAAACACACCTGTAAATCCATCCAAAGAAACGCAAGCCTTGCTTGAAACCTTGGGCACTGCACATATTAAAACAGGCATTCATGCGTATGACTTGGTAAAACGTAACGAACTCTCCTATGCTATCGTGGCCGATGCATTTGGTTTGAAACGCTATACACCTGACGTAGAGGAAGCTGTCGATATTTCCATTACCTATGAAGGGTACATTAAAAAGCAAATGGACCAAGTCGATAAAGTTCGCAAACTAGAAGAAAAAATTCTTCCAAAAGAATGGGACTACACAGAAATTAAGGGCATTTCTCTTGAAGCTCAACAAAAGCTCAACAAGATTCGTCCTCACTCCATCGGTCAAGCAAGCCGTATCTCTGGTGTCTCCCCTGCGGACGTGTCTGTTCTATTAATTCAACTTGAACAATACAACAGAAGTAAATAAAATAGCATGCAATAACATGAATTCATGTAATAACATGCATTTTATATGAACTTTTTAAAAGATATTTCCTACAGATCTTATTGTCGTATACATATCAGATAATTCATTAGGAGTACTTATGAAAGAAAAATACGATGTGCCTATAGCACCTCTGTCTGAATTTGTTTCATATATGATGGAGCAAATGAGTCATTTTGGTTTGCCCTGTACGGAAGAGCAAGCAAAAGACTTTTACTTGTATTATGTGCATATGATTGAAACAAATAAATATCTCAATCTAACGGGTATCACAGACATGAAAGAGGTCGTGATTAAGCATATGATTGACTCCCTCTCCTGTTATGATCCTGAAATCATCAAATCTGGTATGTCTATCATCGATGTTGGTACGGGCGCAGGTTTTCCTGGTATTCCGTTGGCTATCTATGATCGTAACCTCAAGGTTACCTTGTTCGATTCTTTAAAAAAGCGGCTTAACTTTTTGGAATTGATTATAGATGAACTAAAACTGACAAACTGTACTACCTTACACGGACGTGCGGAGGATTTGAGTCATCAAGATTACCGTGAAAGCTTTGATATTGCTACGAGCCGTGCCGTGGCACGTTTGCCGATTCTTTTAGAATGGACTGTGCCATATGTAAAAGAAGGCGGCTACGTGGTTGCTTTAAAAGGCGCTATCTACGAAGAAGAAGTTGGTGAATCCAATAAAGCCCTTAATACACTTAAAGCTACTATCGAAGAAGTAAGAACCGTTACATTACCAACCTTGGACGATAAACGAGTAATCCTGTATATAAAGAAAACGGGAAAAACACCAAAACAATTCCCACGGAAACCAAAAGACATTAAAGACAAACCATTAGTATAATCTTTACTAGTACATATGGCATAAAAACCTAATAAAAACTTATAATGGTATACAAATACAATAAGAGGATGCAAATCTATGATTTGTATCCTCTTTTCCTTTCCTCTCTCCGCTAGCCTATTAAATGCTATCGTTTACAACGACAGTGGATATATTTTTGTCCCTCTATAGTTGATAGTAAAAAAACAGGAATACTTTTTTCGAGCCGACTTAGCTAGCTATGGAGGCGAAAAGAAAGTATTCCTGTTTCACACATCTTATACGTGATCAATAATATATAAGGTTGTATCGATATCATTTAAAGGCATAATATGTACGCCTGAAGCAATTTTCTTGATTTGTTCAAGTGTTTCGATAGCGATTTCTGTACCAGCTTCCTTGCCGCCTTTTTCTACTCGGTCTAAGATTTCTTGTTTAAGGTTGATTCCAGGTACTTTTTCATGGAGATATGTAGCCATTTTGAAACTTTTAAGTGGAATCAAGCCGAGCATGATAGGCACATTGAACTCAGACATCTTATCGATGTAGCGCTTTGCTTGTTCTAAATCGTAAATTGGTTGTGTTTGTACAAAGTGCGCGCCATTTTGAATTTTAGCAGCTAATTTTTGACGTTCAATTTCTAGATCTGGAGCACCAGGATTACCAGTGGCACCGATGTAAAAGTTTGTAGGAACGTCTAGGTCGTTACCTGCAAGGTCTTTGCCAGCATTTAATGTCTTAGCGATATTGAGCAAGCCCATACAATCGACTTCGAATACGGATTGTGCAAATGGATGGTCCCCATTATCTGGTTTATCACCAGTTAGGGTCAAAATATTGTGCACGCCCAACGCTGCTGCGCCAAGCAATTCGGATTGCAAACCGATAATATTGCGATCGCGGCATGTAAGGTGAAAAATAGTTTCGATTTCTTTGTTGTGTTGCAACAAGTAAGAAAGAGAAATTGGGCTCATGCGCATTTTAGACATTGGGCTGTCAGCGATGTTGATGGCATCCACCTTCCCTTTCAAACGAGCCGCTTGTTCAAAAATCTTTTCCGCAGAACTACTTTTAGGCGGATCTAATTCAACAGTAATGGTAAACTGCCCTTGTTGATGTTTTTCTCTTAATGTCATCATGTACCTCGTTATTATTTTTCTAATGTTTCAAAGAAATCGTTAGCGTGGTTAACGGCAGCGATACCATCTTTAGCATAGATATCTGCGCCCGCTTGGTCTGCGTAGTCTTGAGATACTACGGCACCACCTACCATGACCTTAGTTTTAAGGCCTGCCGCACGGATAGCAGCGATGGTATTGTCAATTTGTGGCATTGTAGTCGTCATCAAGGAACAAATACCTACGAGGGCCGCTTTGTTATCTTTAATGGCTTGCACGATAACTTCTGGGTCAACATCTTTACCGAGATCGACGATTTTGTAACCGTTGTTTTCGAGCAAGGCTGCTACGATATTTTTACCTAAATCGTGGATGTCGCCTTTAACTGTAGCTACAACGATCGTGCCTTTATCTAGGCTTTCACTAGCAGGAATAATTTCTTTTATGGTGTTGAAAGCAGCCTGCATTGTTTCCGCCGCAAGCATTACTTGTGGCAAGAATAGTTTACCAGAACCAAACTTGTCCCCTACTACGTTCATCGCTTCAGATAAGCCTTTTTTCGTAATATCTAATGGATCCATGCCGTCAGCTAAGGCTTTCTTTACAAGGTCAACGATAGCTTCCTTCTCCCCTTGCTCTACGCAAGCGCGGATGTTTGCTAAAGGATCATTACTATCGAAGGATTTTTTCTCTGGACCTTTAGGTGCAGCGTTACCAGGAGCATTTGTTTCGTCTTCGTAGCCGTATTCTTTAATGAACTCAGCAGAACCTGGGTCCCAACCTAAAAGCGTTGTGCTAGACACAAAGGCTTTTTTGGCTGGATAGTTTAACGGGTTCATAATCGGTGTTGTTAAGCCACATGCAAGGGCCATTGTTAAAAATTGACCATTCAAATATGGACGTTGTGGCATACCGAAGGAAATATTGGACAAGCCCATTACTGTTGGGAAGCCAAATTTTTCTTTATATAATTGTAGTGTACGCAATGTTTGGCGAGCACTATCCTCACCGCTGGCAAGTGTTAATACCAATGGATCGAGTAATAAATCATGTGGTTGTAGACCATAGTCATAAGCTCGATTTACGATGCTTTCAGCTAAAGCAACGCGGTCCTCTGCTTTTTCAGGAAGGTCACCACTGGATAATGGTAAACAAAGCAATGCTGCACCGTAACGTTTTGCTAAAGGCATAACTTGAGTGATGGACTCCTCCTCCCCATTTACGGAGTTAATAAGAGCGCGGCCTGGGTAGTTTTTAAGAGCTACCTCCATAGCTGCTGGGTCTAATGTATCAATGGATAAAGGTGTTTCTACGAGCATCGATAATTCGAAAATAGCGCGTTCCATTAAAGGAGATTGATCCATGCCAGCTACGCCCATGTTTACATCGAGGATATCTGCGCCTGCTTCTACTTGATCTAATGCATCCCGTTTAACACGGATGAAAGAACCATCGCGTAATTCTTGAGCAAGTACTTTACGGCCAGTTGGGTTAATACGTTCACCAATGATAAGCGGTTTTGTATTGTGACCTAATTCTAACAATCTAGTACGGCTTGTAATAATTGTTTTCGGTTCGATATGAGTACGACGCTCTTTAGGTGTATGTGCTTTTACGGCATTGGAAATAGATTGGATATGAACTGGTGTCGTCCCGCAGCAACCACCAACATAACTAGCGCCTGCATCAACGATATCGAGCATCAATGGGCCCATTTCTTCTGCTGTAAGTGGGAATACAGTTTGCTTGTTGATTAATTGTGGCATACCGGCATTTGGTTGACAGCTTATAGGTAAGTTTGTAACGCTTGCAATCTCTTCGATTAGCGGTGTAATTTGTTCAGGTCCAAGAGAACAGTTGATACCGATGATATCTGCACCCATAGCTTCTACGATAGTAGTTGCTACTGCTGGCGGTGTACCAGTAATAGTACGACCGTCTTCACTGAAAGAAAATTGACAGATGATTTGAATATCTTCTTTTGTTTTTCCCGCTGCTTCACGAGCATCTAGAGAGGCTAATAAAGCGGCACGCATTTCCTGTACGTCGATGATAGTTTCAATAATAATAAAATCTACGCCACCCTCGATTAATGCTTCGGCTTGTTCACGATATGTATCATAGATGGAGTCAAAGCTCATATTGCCTAATGGTTGTAAAAAACGACCTGTAGGACCCATAGAGCCTGCTACACGAGCAGCTGGTTTCGTCTCTGCAATGGCTTCTTTTGCTACCTTCACAGCTGCAATATTAATTTCTCTTACGCGATCTTGCAAGTTATAATCTTCTAATTTAAGACCACAAGCACCGAATGTATTGGTGCTTATTATATCACTGCCATGAAGTAAATATTGTGAATGAATATTTTTTACTACTTTTGGTCTTTCTATATTAAATAGTTCTGGGCAATAGCCTTCTTCTAAGCCTGCAGCTTGAAGCATTGTGCCCATAGCTCCGTCAAATATATACATAAATATCTTCCTTTAACATCCTAAATTAAAATGTTTCACGTGAAACACTATTGTATTGGTTGCCCTTTCATGGCAATACCAGAAACGTCGGCTGTAGTTTTACTACCTTCCTCTTCTCCCCCATCTTGGGTGCTGACTGTTGCTTTCTCTGGTAACTTACGAGAAGTGCAGTCTTGTTGTGAACAAGATGTACAACCTCTTTTTGTTTTAATATCTTCGTTTGCTGGCATTAAACCAATGATAGCTGTTACAGATTTACGTGGGAATAATAAATAGTTCTCTGTAACTTGTAAGCCGATTAGCTCGGTTTTAATAATGTTAGCTAATTCAGGTTGAATCTCTAGTGGCCAGTTGCCATAACCAGGACTAAAACGCCAGGTTGGCTTATAGCCTTGTTTTTTAGCAATTGTATTGATTACTTCGTTTACCTGATCAGCTACCTGTTCTACAGCAGTTGTCGCCGCTGCATCAAGTAATAAACCTACCGTATAGTTACCTTGTTTAAATAACTGCTCACTACGAATTTCTACATCTTCTCCGACTGTTACGCCCAATACGTATACTTTAGTAGATTTTTCTAGATGTTTTTCGATGATAGAACCTTCAATTTTTAGGGGTGGATTACTTAAAATAGTCTTTGTTTCTGCATCGTAATCATATTCTTGATATACACCTCTAGGTGTAGCCAATAATTGGATTTCCTTACATGCTTCGTCAACATAGTTTTGTGGGAAATCCTCAGCGTGACGAAGTCCTGCGTATCGTTTTACTTCTGCTTTGTCGATGGCAGGAAGCATTCCGTTATAGATGGGCATTGAAACGCCTCCTCTTCAAAATAAAAAGCTCTGCGTGTCCGTAGAGCATGTGCTTACTGTTATCAATTGTATATAAATCTTATAAAGTAATTTTTCTAGACTCTTAAGATTATTAATCTAATTACTATCTAACTAATAGTATATAGATATGGATAATACCTGTCAAAGTATATAGGACCTGTATTCTCATATAATTTAGTAGCATATAGATATAGTTTGAAGTTATATCAGAATGCTTTTTTGGACATAAAAGTTATTGACGATGAAGCTTTTATGTATTTAACGTTAATTTAATGTTTCACGTGAAACAATAAAAAATTTTGTATTGCAACTATATTGATAAAGCTATTTATCTATAAGCTTTATGAGTGTAAGTAAAAATAATATTGTAAATATATAATTATAAAGAATTTGATTTGATGGATTGCAATAAGTAATGCGACAAAATTAAATCAATTTTCTAATCTCATGTTTAAACATGTCAAAGGGTGTTTTAAACCCAAGGCATTTTCTAGGTCGATTATTAATCAGCACTAGTGCTTCTGTTAGTTTATCTAGTGTTACTTTAGCTAAATCGGTTTTCTTAGGAAAAAACTCTCGAAGTAAACCATTACTATTTTCATTAGAGCCACGTTGCCATGCTGCATAGGCGTCAGCAAATTTACTTTGACCTCTGGAAGACACTATTGTGTCTAGTTCCCAATGACCAAAAGTCTTACGGTTTTCAACTTCTTGAGATCGGTCCTTAATGGTCTTTTTCACATTGAAGCGTCCACGCTTTTCTTGTGTACCAGGCTTTTTGCCTTTTCGGCGAAGTACTTTTTCTGTTACAGCAAGAAAACCACGATGGATCCAAGAATATATCGTCTTAAAGCTTAGAACTCCAACTAATTCAGCACCAACTACTTCTTCTGGAGACCAAGTTTGCTGCAACCTGGATTCAATTAAAGCCGCTAATTGAGGGGTTAACTTTGTCGGTCTGCCTTTATTAGCAGACTTACTAATTGCTAACTGTTGTGCTTTAATCGCAGAATATTCACCTTCAACGCGATTTAATTCTCTTGCTACAGTAGAATGGTGAACACCGATTAAGCTAGCAATTCTACGAACAGAGTATCCTTCTTTTCGTAAAACTTCTATTTGACTTCGTTTTTCTATGGTAAGATGTATATAGCTCATATTAGAGACCTCCGTGTCATGTATTTGTGGTTATTTACATTTTACACGAGATCTCCAATATGAGTCTTTTTATTTGTCGCAATATATTTTACAATTCATCATTTATAAATACCGTAATTCGCATTGTTTTATGTTATAATGGAAAAGAAATATTTTGAACGAAGCTGTGAGGTGAATTAAGTGGGCAAAGTTATAGCTGTTACTAATCAAAAAGGTGGTGTTGGTAAAACTACAACATCAGTAAATTTGAGTGCTTGTTTAGCTGATGCAGGCAAGACGGTGCTACTGGTTGATTTGGATCCACAAGGTAATGCTAGTTCTGGGTTGGGTATTGAAAAAGATGATTTAGAGCTCTGTGTACATGATGTTCTAATTGATGGAGAACCAATTGCTGATATTGTACAACCTACAATGCTTGAAAACCTATTTGTGGCGCCTGCAACAATTCAACTAGCTGGTGCTGAAGTAGAATTAGTTTCCGTTGTTTCACGTGAAACAATGTTGAAAAAAGCATTGGCGTCAGTACGAGATAAATATGATTTTATCGTTATAGATTGTCCTCCATCTCTCGGGTTGTTAACATTAAATGCTTTCACTGCTGCTGATAGTGTATTGATTCCGATTCAAAGTGAATTTTACGCATTGGAAGGAGTTAGTCAATTAGTTAAAACGATAACAATTGTACAACAAACATCCAATAAAGATCTTGAAATTGAAGGCGTATTATTGACTATGTTTGATGGTCGTACAAATTTATCTATTCAAGTAGCCGATGAAGTAAAAAAATTCTTTGGTAATAAAGTATATAAAACAATTATTCCTCGTAATGTACGTTTAAGTGAGGCACCTAGTTATGGGGAGCCAATTATTGTATATGATCCAAAATCCAAAGGTGCTGATGTATATACGAAATTAGCTAAAGAGGTAATTAAAGCATCCAAAGCTAAATAAGTAGTAAAACTGAATTAGTATTTAAAGTTAAGTAAGCATCTGGTGATAAGTAGGTATCAAATGTTAAATAAATTGGTTCTTTGATAGTTTAAGAAATTTACTTATTTATAATTGGTAAATATTTGTAAGGTCGAGAGAGGTTAGTTGCATGCCAAGAGAAATTAAAAGCAAGAAAAGCAAAGCGTCCGGATTGGGAAAGGGCCTTGAGAATTTAATGAAGGTTGACTCTGTAGATTCTGTATTGCCTGAAAAGGAGATACATGAACTGCCGATTTCTGAGTTAGTTCCAAATGTAGATCAACCACGTAAAAGTTTTGATGAAGATAGTCTAGCTACATTGGCCGAATCAATCAAGAATCTTGGTATTTTTCAACCTATTGTGGTTCGTAAACAAAAAAATAAATATCAAATTGTGGCTGGTGAGCGCCGTTATCGTGCTGCTATGATTGCTGGATTGAAAACAGTACCAGTTATTGTTAAAAAATATAGTACAGAAGAAATGACAGAGGTTGCTCTTGTAGAAAACTTACAACGTGAAGGGCTAGATCCAATTGAAGAAGCGTTGGCCTACCAAGGTTTGATGGATATCTATAAGCAAACGCAAGAAATGATTTCTGCTCGTCTTGGCCGTAGCCGTTCATATATTGCTAATATGGTTCGTCTTTTAAAATTATGTGATTCTGTACAAAAGGATTTAATCGAAGGTGATTTGACGGTTGGTCAAGCTCGTCCATTATTAGCTTTAAGAAGTGCAGCTCAACAAATGGAAGCAGCTGAACGTATTAAAGAGGGTGAATTAAGCGCTAGACAGGCCGAGATCCTTGTTAAGTCTATGCAAAATAAATCATCTAAAGCAAAGGCTGGTAAACCTCAAAATACGGCAGAAGTTCGTGCTTTAATGGATCGTTTAAAACTAAGTTTAGGGTCCCCTGTGAATATTAAATTCCGTGCAGGCAAAAAAGTGCAAGGGAAAATTGAAATTGCTTTCTCCTCTGAAGCTGAATTAGAAAGACTTATTGCATATATGGACGGTCAAGATCAAACAGAAGATACTGTAACAATGGAGTTTAGAGTATAATTGGCTAGCAATAGCAATAGCAATAGCAATAGCAATAGTAATAATAGCAATATACATTTTACGGTGAAAGCGTAGTCAATGGGCTGCGCTTTTACTATATGTAAGAGAATTATTAAATAATAAGATAAGGCGTAAGAAGTTTTATAATATATTTTGCAATATATATGAAGGTTAAGTAACGAGGATAGGTTATGGAAAAAACACCTAAGGCAAATCGTATACATATTGGTTTTTTTGGCCGTTGTAATGCGGGGAAGTCTACATTGATTAATATGCTAACTGATCAGCCTGTATCGTTGGTGTCCGATGTGGCAGGGACTACAACTGATCCTGTGAGTAAAGCTATGGAAATCTTGCCACTCGGCCCTGTGGTGATTACTGATACAGCTGGTATAGACGATACAACTGAATTAGGTACATTGCGCATGGAGAAAACAGAAGAGGTTCTGAAAAAAATCAATCTTGCTGTTTATGTACTTCGCACTGATGAAGAACCAACTTCGGATGATATGCATTGGTTAGGTCTTTTAAAACAAAATAATGTACCTATCGCACTTTTTATAAATGAAATTAATTCGACTAAATTCGATAAGCATTTATATAAAAATGATATAGATGAGCTTAAAGAGAATATAGTAGAGTCTAAAGGAACTATAAAAGAATCCGTAGACAATATAAGTAAGGTTACAAACAATTTAGATGATTCTAAAGATAGTGTCGGAAAAGTTATAGTGGGGGAGGGCTATATAGCTGCCCATACAGGCTTATCAGACTTAGCTACTGTTATTGGTTCCGCTGACTTCACATCTGATGCTAAGCGCTTAGAGTTGCTTGATCTACTCGGTGGGCTAACACCACTTGATGTAGAAGGGGAGCAAACTCTTTTACAAGGTTTAGTTGAAGAGGGGGATACAATTATTCTTGTATGTCCTATCGATAGTGCTGCACCAAAGGGGCGACTTATTTTGCCACAGGTGCAGACTATCCGAGAAATTCTCGATCACAAAGGCTTAGCATTAGTCTGTCAAACAGAAGAATTACCGGCTATGATTCACTCTCTTAAGAATCCACCTAAAATGGTAATCTGCGACTCCCAAGCATTTGATCGGGTTGATGAGTTGACCCCCGATTCGATTCCATTGACGTCCTTTTCTATTTTGATGGCACGGTTCAAGGGGAAATTACAGGATTTAGTAACTGGTGTTAAGGCTGTTAAAAATTTGAAAGCTGGATCCAAGGTGCTTATCAGTGAAGGTTGTACACATCGTCGTCAATGCGATGATATTGGGACTGTAAAAATACCTAATCTTTTAAAGAATCAAGGTCATACAGATTTACAGTTAGAATTCACTAGTGGGGGAGCATTCCCTAAAGATGTATCGCGGTATGATTTGATTATTCACTGTGGAGCTTGTATGCTCACACGCCGTGAGGTGTTGCGACGTATTGAATGTGCTGTTGTGCAAGGTACGCCCATCGTAAATTACGGTGTACTCATAGCATCCCTACATGGTATACTAGAACGAGCAATAAGCCCATTTGTTGACGAACTAGAGGGCTAAAACATAGCATTGTAATATGTATCTGATACATACATACTTGTTATATAAATTATTACATAGGTATCGTTTATCTATATTAGG
Organism: Veillonella parvula; assembly: GCF_945949885.1. Classification (GTDB taxonomy): domain Bacteria; phylum Bacillota; class Negativicutes; order Veillonellales; family Veillonellaceae; genus Veillonella; species Veillonella parvula_B. The sequence goes on from NZ_CAMFFZ010000009.1 coordinate 27,356, forward strand.
TATATTAAATTAAATTGCATGCAGTCATTTAACTTTCACAATAGAAGTGGTATAATTAACTGTTGGAGTTTTGATGATTGTATAGGAAGGAAAATACATGTTCGAATCGATTCAACCGTGGATAGGCATGGTTACCATCGTTCTTGTTATAGTGTTATTCGTATATTGTGTAATCTTACACATCCGTTTAGGTAGCTTGAAAAAGAAATACGATTTCTTTATGCAAGGGGAGCATGGTGCGAGCCTAGAACGTAAATTATCTGTAGAGGTTAGTGAAATTCGCGATGCTGCGAAGGGCCTTGAGTCCTTGTTATCCGAGCAAGTGGCAATCCGCAATATTCAGAGCAATACGATACAAAAAATTGGCTTTATTAAGTATAATGCCTTTGAAAATATCGGGAATGATTTGTCCTTTGCTCTTACCTTGCTAGATGGCAACAATAATGGCATCTGTATCTCCAGTATTTACGGTCGTAATGAATCTCGTATTTTTAGTAAACCTATTGTGAAAGGTAAAAGTTTAGTAAGTCTTTCACAAGAGGAATTAGAAAGTTTGAACGAAGCGTTGGGTGAGCGTACCAATGAGGAAGCGTTGACGAGCGCTATCGTCTCGAAATAAGGAAGTTTTATGTTGAAATTACCGGTATTCATTTCAAACAAAGTTGAAAGAAATGGTGACAACTGCATATTGACATTAACTACCAAACAAGCGAAACTCGTTGCCATTATTGGTTCTGTAGTATTGGTCTTGGCATTGGTACTCGGTATTTGGGGCATCGTGCGTCAGGCTGAGGTTGTGCAATTACGACAACAAACGCAATTGCAATCGGAACAGTTGAAATTGTTACAACAAAAAACAGAGGTTCTGGATAAGAAAATTCAAAACTTAAACCAAATTAGTGAAGAGAATAAGCAAATGTTAAAGGGTGCTGAATCTGGTACACCAGCTCAAGGTGGCGGGGATGGTAGCGACCCAAAGCAGGAAGCCGCTGATAATAGCGAAGTACAGACGTTAACAGCGGCACAATTATCGGCTCGACTGTCCAAAATGGATAAGGAAGCACAAAAATTGCTTGTTAGCTTCTATACGATGCGCAATATTCTTCGTGATGGTGGCGCACAAGATTTGATGGCATTACAATCCATCAACTTCTCCGCTGGTTCTGGTGGTGCTGTGAATAGTACGACACCTAGTATTTGGCCGAGTAAGGGTGTTATTACATCTCCATTTGGTAGCCGTGTTGATCCTGTTACGGGTGCTATTGGTGCATTCCATGAAGGTATCGATATTGCCGATGACTATGGTTCCCAAATCGTAGCTACTGCGGCAGGGGTGGTAACCTTTGCGGGTTATACAAACGGCGGTTATGGTAACCTCGTTGAAATCGACCATGGCAATGGCTTTGTTACTCGTTATGGCCATAATAGTGCCGTATTGGTAACGGTAGGGATGAGCGTGAAACAAGGTCAAACCATAGCCTTGATGGGTAGTACTGGTAAAAGTACAGGTGCCCACGTTCACTACGAGGTACGCCTCAATAGTGCGCCTGTAGATCCTATGATTTTCTTGCCAATTAGCAACTAGTGACCTTATGATTGTATCCCCATTAGCCACAATATAAGCTTGCGTTGTAATTGATGGTTATACAATTTTCTAATTGTGAGGTAAATAATCTAATACATTTTAATAAAAAAGAACTTGCTATGCGTGTAAATGCACTAATAGCAAGTTCTTTTTCTTTCTTTTTGTATATATATATTGTAAAATAAAAGTATATGAACGGAGGTATATCTATGAAGGCCTATGTACAAGTTTATACCGGTGAAGGCAAGGGCAAAACGACTGCCGCAATTGGCCTAGCTATTCGTGCTATCGGCGCTGGCAAGAACGTCCTCTTCTTACAATTTATGAAATCTAAAGTATATAGTGAACATACTATTTTACCTACCTTAACAAATTTAACGTTAGAAACGGTGGGCAAGCCATTCTTTATCATCAAAGAAGGGATGAAGAGTAAGGATGAACTTGCTAAATGGGGCGATGAAGTCGTTGTCTTTGAGTCTGGTAATCCTCCGAAGGATTATGTAGCTCTCATTGAAAAAGGCTATGAACGTGCACTCGCTGCGATTAGCAGTGGTGAGTACGATCTCGTTGTACTTGATGAGTACAATATGGCTCTCTTCTTTGAACTCATTACATGGGATAAAACTAAAGCTTTACTCGATGCTCGCCATCCAGAAACGGAACTCGTATTTACGGGCCGAGGGGCTCCTCAAGAGTTGATCGATGAGGCAGATCTTGTAACGGAAATGAAAGAGATAAAACATTACTACCTTCAAGGCGTAATGGCTCGAAAAGGTATTGAAAACTAATCATAGGAACACCTAAGGAGGTGATGTGGTTGAGTACAGTGGCTATTGTGGCCCTCAGTATCCTGGCCATTATTGTAGCACTCATCTTAATTATCCTACTGACACCAATCACATATAGCATCGAAATTGATGGACGTACACCGTATCGTGGCGAGCTGCGCATCAAATGGCTGTGGCGCGTATTTTCACTCCACTTAGCGTACATTCAAAATAAACCATTTTTTAAGGAATTATACGTTTTAGGTGTACTTAAGATCGGTCCTGTGAAAGATTATGAACAATGGCTTGAAAATCGAGTAGACGAAGAATACCATAAGGTAATGGACGACGATGGCGACATGGGAGAAGTCTTCGCAAAGGCTATGCAAGGAGGCGGAGAAGGTCCGTCAGCAAGCTCTAGCGGCACAAGCTTTGATGATTTGAAGAGCTCTCGAGGTTCTAGTACAACCTTTGGTGATGATGAATCACCAGGGGCGGGTATTTCACCTAGTCCAAAGGAACGTATTGAACGACCTGATGCGGCATCTAAGGATATGGATGCACAAGCTCGTGCTGATCGATATGACTCGATTCAACAAGATCCAACGGCTCACATTCAAGATGATGATGAAGTAGTAAGTCGTGTTACTTTTAATAGTGACGGATCTATCAAGGAAAAGGTATTTACGAAGGTAAATGATATTAAAACGACTGTGAAACAACGTTTTGGAAAGCCTGATCCTAATGATCCGGTAGCATCATTCAAGTCTGAAATTCCTACATTCTGGTTCATGAAACACTTGAGAAATACAGAGTTGTGGCGTCAGATATTCCTTGTGTCGAAACGATGCTATAACCACTCTAAACCACGTGATATGGCTATAGAGGGCCGATTTGGTATTGGCGATCCGTATCGGATGGGGCTTATTGCATCTATGTTGTATAGCATTTGGCCTGAGCAAGCAGAGTCTATTGAGATAGATTATGTGAACTGGGTAGCTGAAGGCAGTGGTTATATCAAAGGTCGTATGATTCTTGCCGTATTGGCGTGGTATGGTACTAGATTTTTGGTATCTAAACCTATGCGTTCCCTATTGGGTGAAAGTGCTCGTGTCTTCTGGGTTAAACGGAAGGAAGCAAAGCAACTAGAAAAGCTAAAAACCGCACAAGGCCAAACAGCGTAAGGATATATTATGTCAATTGAGTATATGAGCTGTATTATTATAGCTATGATACTTTCACAAAAAGCGGAGGTACTGTGATGGAGAACAGTAATGTAAAAGAGAATTTGGAAGTCCTATTTGAGAAGTTTAAAAATATGATTAAAGTGGAAACTGTAGTTGGTGAAGCTGTGCAAATCGGAGATACCACGCTCGTTCCATTCGTTGACGTAACCTTTGGTTTTGGTACTGGTACGAACCATAGTACAGCTAATAAAAATCAAGAATGTGGTGGCGGTGGCGGTGGTGCCAAAATGGAACCAAGTGCAATCCTTGTTATTAAAGGTGACCGCATCGAATTGTTCAACATTAAGGGCAACCCTTACAGCAGCAGCTTTGATCGCCTTATCGGGTTGGTGCCTGATCTTGTATCTAAATTGAAATCCGATAAATACATCTATTTAAATGATGAACAATAATTCGGTGAATAATCAACCATTATTTGATGATAAATTATAAATAATTGGTGAAAGCCGAAATGCCCACATGTGTGTTCTGAATATGTCTGTATCGACTGCTTTAAGGGTTTCAGAGTATGCTTGTGGGTGTTATTTTAAGTTCTCACTTTCATAAGTAGTTCATAGGTCTTTATTATGCTATTTATCATAGTCTTGTGAAAGTTAGCAAGATTTGTTATAGTAAAAATAGTACACTATTGGATTGTATAGTGACACTTTTAATCGAGGAGGATTTCAGATGAAATTATCTAAAAAATTGACTACCTTAGCTATCGTTGGTGCTATATCTGCTACTGCTGCAGTAGCAAGTGCTGCTAACATTGGCTTAGTAAATATGAGCCAAGTAGTAAATAGCTACCCTGGCTATGGTGCATTAGATATGAAAATGCAACAAGTAGACGCTCAATACCGTCCACAAATTGAAAAAAAAGTACAAGAAATTGAAAAGATTAAAGACGCTGCACAAGCAGAAGCAGAATTCAACAAAACTGTAGCTCCATTGCTTCAAAAAGAAAACGAAGAAATCAATAAAATTGCTCAACCTATGATGCAAGCAATTCATAACACTGTTGAAGCTATCCGTGTTGAAAAACAAATGGACGTAGTATTGGATGATCCATACACAATTCGTGCTGCTGACGCAAACAGCAAAATCGAAAACATTACTAACGAAGTAATTAGCCGTCTTAAAAAATAATAAGCACAAAACCCCCTAACTGAGTAATCAGATAGGGGGTAGTTTATTGTATGGGATACTTACTGTTTAAAATATATTTTGATAAATTCGATAAAGGAGTGAGATTTAATGAAAGAATTTAAAGCATTAGCCACAGAGCGGTATTCGGTTCGAAAATTCGATACTCGACCAGTGGAGCAAGAGAAGGTAGATATTTTGTTAGAAGTAGCTAGATTAGCACCTACGGCTCATAACTACCAGCCGCAAAGACTGCTTGTATTAAATACTGAAGAGAGCTTAAACAAACTAAAAGGCTGCACAAATGGTCACTTTAATGCACCATCTTGTGGGTATTTAATAACTATGGATATAACTGAACCACTAGATAGCTATATAAAACCTAATAACTATATTATTTCTTTTTAATACATACACCATATAAAAAGGACAGTTGCTTGTATTAACTGTCCTTTGGTATTTTATTCAGGTTTGTGAATGAGGTTTACAACGAATTCGCTGTCTTCTACAAGTGTTGCTTGGATGTAGTTATCGCCGTTGAATTCCAATACTTGGCCTGGTACGAGTACATGTTCTTCCGTTTCGTTAAGAAGTACTTGTACTTTACCTTTTACTATTGTAAAAATGACATTAGCTTCTGGGTGGTTGTGTTTTTCAACTTTTTCACCAGCTTTGCCGCCTTTTTTTACGATTACATAGTTAGGACCTTGGAATAATAAACCTAATTCTTGATTAACTGTGCCTGCCATAATAGACCTCCTAATTCTAGCTTTTTATGTTCTGAAAGCTTACGCTAACACTTAATTTTACATTGTGTAATTACCTTATGATTGTATTATAAATGATATTACTTATCAATGCTGTGCCTATAGCTACAGTTTTGAAAGAAATATATATAATATAGATTTAAAACGGGCGTAAAAACGAACGAAAATATTTTCGTTCGTTTTTACGCCCGTTTTATGATATAGTATATAAGAAGGTGGGTGATAATATGCGTGAAACTAAAACCTTAGAATTTAAAGAATCAGTTACTAATACATTTTTAAAAACTGTAAGTGCTTATGCAAATTATGGAACAGGAATAATCCGGTTTGGAATAAAAGATAATGGGGATATTGTTGGTATAGATAATCCAAAAGAAGCATGTTTATCTATTGAAAACAAAATTAATGATAGTATTATACCAATTCCTAATTTTAGTTTCGATATTGATGAAACTACTAATGTTATAACTTTGACTGTGGAAAAAGGTAAGGATACACCTTATTTTTATAATGGAAAATCATATAGACGTGGTGATAGTGCTTCAATACCAGTAGATACAATTGAATTGAAGCGATTAGTTATGGAGGGAGAGAATCTTTCATTTGATAGTTTAGTTTCTAAACGTCAAGATTTACAATTTACTGTACTAGAAGATGCTTGTAAATCTATTATAGGGATATCTGCTTTAACTCGAGATCTACTAATTACCTTAGAATTATATCGGTTGAATGAAGGATATACTATTGCTGGTGAGCTATTAGCGGATGAAAATTCATTCTCTGGTATAGATATGGCTCGTTTCGGTGAGTCTATAAGTGTTTTCTTGGAAAGAAATACAATTGAACATACATCATTATTAAACTATTATAATGAAGCATTAATCATGTATCGACGTTACTATCAATATAGTGAAATAAAAGGATCATCTCGTAATCAATATGAACGTATACCTGAGACGGCATTTAGAGAGGCTATTGCTAATGCATTGGTTCATCGTGCTTGGGATATACCAGCTCATACTAAAATTTCTATGTTTGATGATTATATTGAAATTGTATCGCATGGAGGTTTACCAAAAGGATTAGGAGAATCTCAATATTTAGAAGGGCAAATTTCTACCCTTAGAAATCCTATCATTGGGAATGTGTTTTTTCGATTAGACATTATTGAGCGTTATGGTACTGGTATACAACGTATTCAAGAGGCTTATAGAAATAGTGTTATAAAACCACAATTTGATATTTCAGAAAACTCGATAAGAATCATTTTACCTGTCATTGAACAAAATTTGGATAAATTAACAGCTGATGAAAAGAAAATATATGATATTCTACAATTTAAGGCTTTGCCTTCAGGAAAATTAGTAGAGTATACTGGATTTGGAAAAACGAAGGTATTACAAATTGTTAATAAATTAGTGAAATCAGGTTTTTTAAGAAAACAAGGTTTAGGACGTGGTACTACATATACTCTTAAGTAATTATAGAATATAAATAATAAGATAAAAAGCGAACGTAAAGTTTTACGTTCGCTTTTTTGTCCGTTTTCGTTCGTTTATAGTCCCTAAACAAACGAAATGTTATGTATTTATTATTTCTTAATTGTATATAAACGTGTACCGTTTTCTTCTGTTGTTACAAGTTCAAAGGCTGGATCGATAGCTTTCACAAAAGCTTCGAACCATGTTTGGTAGGCTAATGCCATGAATTTAGGGTCAACGCCCGCTGTACGCCAGTAGCCTGCTTGTAATCTGTGGTCGCCAACCCAGGTAAATTCTTCTGGGCTTTCAGAAACCACTTGGTCACCACCATCGCAAGGCATGCCATTTACGTAGAAGTTTTGTAACGCATTGTAAATCGCAGGTGCAGTGTGTTCTTCAAGGCTGTCTTGAGCCACAACGCCACATGCTTGGCCTTGTACTGCAAAGGCATCGAGGATAGCGGTTACTACGTGTACTGCTTCATCGCCAGAATTTGTGTCGAGCATGTCTTTGATGAAAGCCGCTTCGCGAACGGAAGCAATGTTGATTTGGTTAGCTAACCAGCCGTGAATATTGCCGTGGTCGATGATGTTTTCCAAAGGAATGCTTGGATTAATTGGTTCGCCGTATGTATCTACGGAGATAGAGTGTAGTTCCTCCGCCAAATCATCAACAACTTTAGAAGTTTTTTCTAAAATCAAATTTTCACGCTCAACGAGCAATTGAATTTTGCGATATAACCAGTAATGGATGTGACCTAAGAATGCGGACATATTAAGCTCCTTTTCGTGCTGTTTCTAATTTCTCTACTAAATCGTATACATTAAAACCGTGGATTTCTGCGGCTTGCCATAATGGCTCAGCTGTTGCAGATGGGCAACCTAGGCAACCCATACCAATACCTTGTAATACAGGTACAACATGTGGGTAGGTTTCAACGATGTCGCGAATAATTGTGTCTGGAGTGATAGGGGAACCTGCTTCGAGACGTGATGCTTCCACTTCAGGATCATTACCTTGACCAGGCAAGAACACAGCTGGTTCTTCGGACTTACTTTCAGCTGGTGCACCTTCGAGGTCGCCCAATACAGCTGCTTTGAAAGCCTCTAAACCAATGCGGTCGATGAATTCGCCCATGCGTTCGATTTGTGCGTTTTCTTTATAGTATGCGATGATTCGATCAACTAATGCAAGAGCTTCTTTTTCAGTTTTAACTTCTGCGATGAGGTCGCCGATGCGAGGATGCGCACCGCCGCTACCGCCAGCGTATACATTCCAACCGTCTACAGTACCGATAACGCCCACATCTTTCATACGGCTTTCAGTACAAGAGTTTGGACAACCGGATACGCCGATTTTCATTTTGCTTGGCATTTCAAGGGACAAGTACTTGCGTTCAATTTGCATGCCAAGATGTACGCTGTCTTGTTTAGCGCGTTTACAGAAGGTAGTACCTGGGCAGATTTTTACGCTGCGTACGCGGTTGGATACAGTGTATGCTGGCTCCATGCCAAGCATCTCCCATGCTTTATCTACGTCTTCTGCTTTTAAATTCGTAATCATAATGCGTTGGCTGCCAGTTAATTTAAGAACAGCGCCGAACTCATTCGCTACGTCGATATATTTTTGTAATTGATCTGGTTGAATGAAACCTGCTGGAATGCGAGGTGTAATTGCATAACGGCGTTGACCGTTTTTTATGCGTTGTAAATTTGCTGCAATTTGTGCCATATTAAATCCTTTCTCGAGCCCTCTCTGCGGAGAATAGTGGCTAAAACTACTTAGTTAATCTATAAAACTCTTTATATATTAATTATTTACGCCCTAGGGTTTTGTGAAAGCTTCGCACATATATACGGATAAGTGGGATGAGATCAACTAGGCGATGCCTCATCAAAACCCGGCGTAATGATCAGTATGGGTATTTAGAATACTGACCCGACGCTCTTAGTATAAACCATTTTAACAAACAATAATGTAACCCAAGCTACAAAAATAGAACTTTTTAATATTAATTATTGATTGTTACTAACTATAATTATATATGATACTGTTTATAGATGAAAGCCAAGGGTAACATATCGTATAATAGACACATAGAATGTTTTTGATGTAGGAGAAACGATGAAAGTCCTTTACGATACTATTTTAAAAGCAACATATATAGGTCGCCCGAATCGTTTTGTGGTGACTTTAGATTTGAATGGTGAAAGTGTGCTTGCTCATTTGCCTAACCCAGGACGCATGTGGGAGCTCTTATTCACTGGTGTAACGATGTACATCGTGCCTCACGACAAGCCGGATGCGAAAACGAAATACCGCGTGGTAGGCATCGAGCGTGAGGGTGTTGTGATTATGCTCGATACAAACTACAGCAACGATGTGGCACAGCATTTAATCGAAAATAAACTGATCCCTGGTTGGGAGATATGGCGTGTAGTAAGACGAGAGTATACGGTTAAACTACACGGTACATCTTCCCGTTTTGACTTACTCCTCACTAATGATAAGGGCGATGAGTTCTTACTAGAGGTTAAGTCCTGCACCTTGTTTTCCAAGACGGGTGCCATGTTCCCTGATGCGATTACAGAGCGAGGCCGCAAGCATTTATTGCATCTGAAAGAATTACAAAACGAAGGCTATCACACAGGCGTTCTATTCCTCGTACAATGGGACCAAGCGCAGTGGTTCTTGCCAGATTATCATACGGATTTGGAATTTGCCAAAACCTTTAAAGAGGTGGCACCTTCGTTAGATTGGAAAGCCGTTGCTGTGGCGTGGGATGAGACTTTCACCATGCCTACGGTGACACACGAATGTTCCTATCCTAGTAGCATTCTCGATACAGAGGCTCATGATAGTGGCGTGTATGTGATGGTCATGTACCTCGATCACGATCTAGATCTCGAAATCGGTTCTAAAGGGATGATGCATTTCAAGGCAGGGTACTATATGTACGTTGGTTCTGCGAAGGCAAATTTAACGAAACGTATTGAACGCCATAAACGAAAACGGAAGAAAATGCACTGGCATTTAGATTACTTCCGCGGACACTGTGAAATGATAGCGGGTTTGCCGATTCGTACTAGTGGGCGGCCGCAGGCTATGACAATTTCTGCTCAGAAACGGCGTAAAGGTAAACTCTCTGACGATGACTCGGCTGCTCGTGAAAGCGCAGATGTAGATTTAACTAAAATTGACGTAGAATGTGCTCTCGCTGATGCGGTGCGTGGCGTTGCCGAATGGGACGTGCCTAAATTTGGATCCTCTGACTGTGACTGTAAAAGCCACCTATTTGGGATGACGGAAAATCCTATTCATAACAAAGCGTTTATGGATGTAATAGAAGACTTCCGAATGAATACATTGGATGCGCTAGTTAAGTGATTGTTGTTAATGGCGAATAACCGAAAATAGTATGGATGGGGCCCGAATACAAATATGCTAGATTGTTAAAAAAGGGAGTCCCTTATCTCTTCGCTCCAAAGCGAGCTAAGTCGCTCATCAATAAGGGAATCCCTTTTTTATAACGTTATATGTGAATTTGTCCCATCCATAACTATGTTTTCTATTAACTAGTTGCTTCGACCATTAACAACAAAAGCCCTATTCCTTTCGCATGGGGCGAGGCCCCTGATTGGGAAAAGGCAGTGAAGTAGAGTATCAACAATCAGCTGATTTTATCAATAATTGTGGCTACATATTTGATAGAATTATTTGATACACATGGAATATTTGGAGAGAGGTGTGGTTGTGTATGCCTTTGTTTGTTAGGTTTGTGTTGTTGGTTTTGGTGTGTGTTTGTAGTGTTGTGTTGAGTGGTTGTTCTTTCATTTGGACGACGGAGAATGGTGATCCTGCTACACCAGAGGATATCAAGTCTAGTGTGGAGAAGGAGTTTTCGGTTGTGCATCCGAATCTTGTTCTCCAGTCGTCTGTGGTAGAGAAGGAGAAGCCATTCCAGCGAAATGTGTATGTGTTTTATGATGAAAGTAATGGTTTTTCCTTTACTACAAATTCTGTAGTAAAGTGGCCAACCTTGCCGGCCCCTGGTGGCGAGCGAAAAACTAATACGGACTTTGCGTATGCTGATGCATATTTGAATCATTTGAATGGTAGGGTTAGCGATTTAACTAAACAGTATGGTATGCAAACGGCTACGGTTGATGAGCAGCATATGCTAATGGATTCTAAATTAAAACGACGTGCTGGACAGAGTGAGGTATCTTTATTTGATGAAGGAGAATTTATATTTGTAGATGATACCGTGAAGGGTGCTGATATGGTAGCAGTGTTAAAGGGGATTTATAATCTCTACTCGCCAAATAATGATAAACGCTTATTGAGCGCTTCGTATGGTCGCAAGGTTACCTTCTATTACTTACCTAAAGGTGAGGTAGATAAAACGAAGGCCCAGTATATAAAAGGGTTTCGATTCCTCGGTAAAAACAAAAATTGGCGAGAGACATTGTTAGAAAATTATGGTAGTGAAAGTATGGATACACAACAGTTGGAACGTAATCTAGCCAGTAGTTTACAAGCGGGGGGTAAGTAAATAGCAGTTATTGTTTAGTACGTATCCATTGTTAATAAGTAAATCTCGACTGTATTATTAAGATTGAAATTAACAATATATGCAAAAGACGTGTAGTATCAGCTACACGTCTTTTGCATATATGAGCTATTTTATTTTTCGTTCAATACTATAGGATGTTTCTTTTGTGTTTCTTGCATAATGAACGCGATGACAACTAATGTAGCCTCAAAGGCAACAATAACGATGTCTAAGAGAATGGAGAGCTTTTTAAAGTAAATTCTATAGAATTAATTACAGTTGTGCAACAGTTGGGTAATTGAGCTATGTAATGGGAAGAAACTTTTACAAAATATAGCGTTATATACGCAAAAATGCTATAATTATATGATGAATTAGTATCAGTGTTAGTAAAATGAGGTGAGATTGTGGCAGACCAACAATGGTCCCACGGGAATATTCATCCCGTTCAGATTGATAAAGAAATGAAGAACGCGTATATCGATTATGCAATGTCTGTAATCGTTATGCGTGCGCTTCCAGATGTGCGCGATGGCTTGAAACCAGTACATCGTCGTATTTTGTATGCGATGCACGAAACAGGCATGACGCCAAATAAACCGTACAAGAAATCCGCTCGTATCGTCGGTGACGTACTCGGTAAGTATCATCCACATGGTGATAGCTCCGTTTATGACGCGACGGTTCGCTTGGCGCAAGATTTCAATACGCGCTACCTCTTGGTTGACGGTCACGGTAACTTCGGTTCCATTGACGGCGATAGTGCCGCTGCGATGCGTTATACCGAAGTACGTATGGCGAAGATTACAACGGAAATGCTTGCCGATATCGACAAGGAAACTGTTGATTTCATGCCGAACTATGATGAAAGCTTGCAAGAACCAACTGTATTGCCAGCGAAGATTCCAAATCTTCTCATCAATGGTTCCAGTGGTATCGCCGTAGGGATGGCGACAAATATTCCACCACATAACCTCAACGAGGTATGTAATGGCCTAGCGATGCTCATCGACAATCCGGATGTGACTGTAGATGAATTGATGACCGCTATTAAAGGTCCAGACTTCCCGACTGGAGCGCTCATTTTGGGCCGAGACGGCATCAAAAAAGCGTATTCCACAGGTCGTGGTAGCGTTAAAATGCGTGCTCGTGCAACCATCGAAGAGATGTCCAAGGGCAAGCATAAGATCGTAGTGACTGAGATTCCTTACCAAGTGAATAAGGCTCGCGTAATTGAAACAATTGCGAACTTGAGCCGTGATAAGGTAATCGATGGCATTACAGCGCTTCGCGATGAATCTGACCGCCAAGGCTTGCGCATCGTTATCGAATTGCGCGCCGATGTGCAACCGGATATCGTACTTAATAAATTATATAAACACACTCAACTTCAAGAAACATTTGGCGTGATTATGCTAGCTCTCGTAGATGGACATCCTCGCGTATTGAATTTGAAAGAAGTATTGGGTTACTACTTAGATCATCGTCTAGACGTTATCGTACGCCGTACTCAATTCGAGCTTAACAAAGCCGAAGCGCGTGCACACATCTTGGAAGGCTTGTTGATTGCTCTCGACCATATCGATGAAGTGATTGCCACAATCCGCAGTTCTCAAACTGACGAAATTGCACGCAACGCATTAATGCAAAAATTCGGGCTTTCAGAGAAACAAGCGGTAGCCATCCTCGACATGCGTTTACGCCGTTTAACAGGCTTGGAACGCGAGAAGATCGAAGACGAATACAAGGAATTGTTGGCATTGATCGAAGACTTGAAAGCTATCTTGGCTAGCGAAGTGCGTCAACGTCAAATCGTCAAAGACGAACTCGATGATATGAAGAAAAAATACGGCGACCCTCGTCGTTCTGAAATCACAATCGATACGTCCGACCTTGATGTAGAAGACCTCATTGCTGATGAAGAGATGGTTGTTACTTTGACTAAGCAAGGTTACATCAAACGCATGAACGCGAACGTATATCGCAACCAACATAAAGGCGGCGCTGGCGTTATCGGCATGAAGACGAAGGAAGACGATTATGTAACGCAAATTATGCATGTGCGGACCCATAATACATTGTTGTTCTTCACATCTACAGGCCGTGCATATCGCCTCAAGGCATACGAAGTGCCGGAAGCAGGCTCCCGCAACTCTCGCGGTACCGCTATGGTTAACGTATTGCCACTCGCGGTAGGCGAATCCGTTACGACTATGATCGACCTTGAACGTGTCCATGAAGATGTAAATTTATTTATGGTCACTGAATTTGGCGTTGTAAAACGCACGGCTATTGAAGAATACCGTAATATCCGTCGTTCAGGGCTCAATGCGATTAATCTCGACGAAGGCGATCGCTTGATTTCCGTTAATGTAACGACTGGTAACCAAGATATCTTGATTGGTACTAAATTAGGTATCGCTATTCGCTTTAGCGAGCATGATGTGCGCCTCATGAAACGGGCGGCTCACGGCGTGCGTGGCATTAAATTGAATGCAGGCGACGTAGTTGTAGGCGCTGGTGTTCTTAATACTGATGAAAGTGAAGCACAAGTGTTTACTATCTCTGAAGAAGGTTTTGGTAAACGCAATGATGCGGAAGCTTACACATTGCAAAAACGCGGTGGTAAAGGCTCTAAGAACTTCAAGATTACGAACAAAACAGGCGACGTAGTAGCCGTAGAGGTTGTTCATAATGATGATGAAGTTATGCTTATTTCTGAGCAAGGCAAAATCATCCGCTTCAACATGAACGATATCGCTGTGAAGAAAGGCAAAGCTATTTCTGGTGTGAAAACACAAAACCTCGACGAAGGCGATAAGGTAGCTAGTATTGCTGTTATTCCAGGCGCTGAAATCGAAGAAGAAGTAGAATAATATAAAACACTATATTAACTATTGAGTAACCATGGGCGACCATCTAAGATGGTCGCCTCTAGTGTTGGGGAGTTTAAAAATGAAAAAATGGTTAGCTGCTATGTTTGCAGCAGGAGTTTTCTTTGTAGGTGGCTTTGGTCAAGCTAGTGCTGCTGACTGGTACTATATCGATGCTGATGCTGACGATGCGGCATGGTTTATTGACAACTCTTCTGTATATAAAACAGATGATGCGGCCACAGTACTTGTTAAAATCAACAATGTAGAAGGCTTTACATATATCTACACAGTACGGATCGATCGCAAAGAAAAAACATGGACAGAACTTGATACAACAGTATATAGCAATGCCGGTATAGCATTGCTATCCAGTAAAGAAAAACAAAAACCTACGAAAATTGAACCGGACACCATGGGGGCGGAAGTTATGCAGGCCCTATGGGGAAAATAATCTAACAATTTAATAGAAGCTGATATTCGCTCTGTCTATTTAGATACTCAGAACGTATAAGTAGCCCCGAACTATCCTGAAAGCCTCCATAGTGACCTAAGTCGTTTTCAGAATAGTTCGGGGCTTTCTATATTATTAGTGTTCTTACAGGGCGAATATCCATATTAAATCGTGTCAGATTCATTTTTTCCATACAGAGGGAATATTCCAAGGTGAGTGTGCTTTTGTTTTAGGTAGGTGTGTTATTGAATAGATATGACAAAGAGGCTGTAATTAAAACTAAGTTTTAATTACAGCCTCTGGATTAGATTGTATTAACTATTATGATGGGAAAATTTAATTACTTCTTTTAAGCTTATAATAACCAGAATTAGTGTAATTCCCCAACCAATTCGAGTTGCTAATAATAAATCATTTGACCAAAGATTTAAGCAAGTTGCACCAACAGCTGAACCGATTGAAATCGCAATATTTTGCAGCATTCGCTGCAAAGCTCCTGTACTTCCTTGGATTTCCATGGGACTGGCTTGCATAATACTGGCAATATTAGCAGGTTGAAAGTATCCTCCACCAATACCGTAGATGAATAATCCTAATGTTAAGAGTTGATAAGGCCAGTTAGGATTGATTAGTAAGAGAAAAATCAAGGATATGAGAATAATACTTAGACCAATATGGCTGAATAGCTTATTTTTATTGCCGTTATTGATTTTACTGGATATTCTTGAAAAAAGCACCAGCCCTGTAGGAGCTCCTAGAACAAGAAATCCAGTTTGCCCAACTTCTAGATGATATGATTGTTCAAAAATGAAGGGGGGAAGTAAAAAGATCATTGCGGAGGCAAAACCGAAAGTAACTGTTTGAAAGAGGTAAGAGATTACTTGAGGATTATTTTTTAATCCTTTGATATCGATAAGTGCGTGTTTGTTATTAAGTTCCACATAGTAAAATATAATTCCGAGCAACAAGCTGGATAGTATCAGGATTATACCAATTACAAATAGATGTGATTTGTTTAATAAAGATAATCCTAATAAGAGAGAAACTAACATGAGAGTGTTTATAGTAATTCCAAGCATATCTAATTGTCGTTTGTTGTTTTTTTCGGAGAGTTTATTGAGAAGAAAATTATTACATGCAATTCCGAGAATTACAAAAGGAATATTTATCAAAAAAATAAGTTGCCAGAAACTTAAAGAAAGTATAATCCCGCCTAAAGAAGGCCCTAGGATGGGTCCTAGACCAATCATAATTCCTAGAATACCAATAGAGCTATTTTTACGTTTTTCAGACACTAAAGTTGTAATTAGTGCGGCAGAAGTAGCTTGTAAAGCAGCGGCTCCTATGCCTTGAAAAATTCGTCCAATAATCAATAAACTGATATTGTTAATTAATCCACAAAATAGAGAACTCAGACCAAAAAGCATGAATCCTAAATAAGAAATTTTTAATTTTCCAAATTTATCGCTTAATACGCCTAAAGGTAGGATAGAGATAGCTAAAGCTAAAGTATAACCAGTTATTGTGAAGGCTGCAATATCAGTTGAAGTTTGAAACTGTTCTTTTAAAAAGGGTAATGCTATATTGATAATTCCTGTATCAAGAGTGGATAATAACATTCCCATACCTGCAACAATTGTTATGAGTAAATCTTGCAATTGTTTATTCATAAAGATTTCTCCTTTTCTTTAAAACTATTAAGTATAATATAATAAGTCTAAAGTCTATAATCAAACGATTCAAAAAATATCGAATCGTTCAGGAGGATGTTTATGGCTATTAGAATTCGGTTTAGCGATTATGCTTTGAAAACAAATGAAACGTTGATACAAAGAATACAATTTGTGTATTCCCCTCTAAATGAACTTTTTAGAAGTTTACATGTTCTTCTAAATCCTCGCCATCATGGAACTAATATTGACTGGGTGATTGAGATACAAGATAAACTTACTGAAGAATTTTATGAGAATCTTCATTATTTCCAACTTTTTTATGAACTTGGGGTCTCTCCTATTTTGCTTTGTAATTTTCGCTCTCATATGACAACGATTGAAGAGGAAATACAAAATTTAAAGGAATTTCTTGCTAATTATTCAACTATTCGATTAATTGAGTATTTGGAGAGAATAGTAGATGATAGAGAAAATGCCTTTATTCCAACATTAGCTAAAGGACTAGAGTGGAAAGATTTTTCTTTAAATGAAAATGATCAATTGCTTAAAGATTTGAGACGAAATGCTACAAGTGTTTACAGGAGACTTTTTTCTTTTATTGATTGGTATAGAAAATCAATTTTTGATGATACTTGGAAAGAAAAATCAATTGAGCAAAAGCTTTTAATTGAAATACAAAAGCAATCTTCATTTTTGAGGGAAAAAGGTTTTATAGAGATGTTTAATCATTTACAAATTGATCGAATCCATTGGGAAAAAGATGCCTTATCCATTATTAAACCTTTTGACCAAGAGATTCATTTAAAGGATAGCGATTCTATTATATTGTTACCAAGCTATTTTATTTGGCCACATCTGTTTGTTGAACCTTTTAATCAAGGAATTGCTATTACTTATGATATTATGGAGCAACCAAGTTACTATAACTCCACGCCGGAGGAATTAGTTACTATTTTTAAAGCTTTGAGTGATTCAGTGCGGCTACAAATTATGAACTATATTTTGGAGAAACCATGTACGACGCAGTCTTTAGCACAAATTTTATTAATGACTGATTCAAGTGTATCGAGACACTTACAAATTTTAAAAGATGCAAAGTTATTGAAAGCAAGAAAAGTGAAGAAGTTTGTTTTATATGAACCGACAGAGTTAGTTACTCAACTTATGCCAAATTTCTATCGCTTCTTTCGAAATTAAGAGAAGATGAATTACCATGTTGTGGGTTGATAGAGATAGTTTTCATATAACATTTAGTTTTCCCTTATATACTAGTTTGTATATTTTTGTATTTTCTTTGAGAGGTATTATTATGAAAAAAACATTGGCAGCTGTTTTGGCAGCAGGCGCATTATTAATCGGCGGTATTGGTAGTGTTGATGCGGCTAATTGGTATACAGTAGGCACTGATAGCAATGGTGTTACTTGGTCTATCGACAATGATTCTGTTAAAAAAGACGATAAAAAAGCGGTAATGGACATTAAGGCTATGGACTACGAAGGTTACCACTACATCGTGACTGAAGAGTTCAATCACAAAAAACGGGAAGTTAAGGATCTTAAGGTGACTCTTTATAACCCACAAGGTTATGTTGTGAAAGAGGAACAAGTTAATAAAGATAGCCGTAAAGTTGAGCCAGGTACGCCTGCGTACGCTGTATTCCAACTTATTTGGGGCGGTAAATAATTGAATCCTACAGACGAGACACTCTTGATCAGTACAGGCTTGTTTGGATTGAATGATTTTGTGAAAGCTTTACTTGCGCACGTTCTCCTATGGAGGACGTGCGTTTTTTATATTTTCATTGGAATATATTATATTTACCTAACATATGTTGTGTTATATGGAGTTAGTTTCTGTTCACGGGCTTTTAATTCCTTTAAAATAGGTGAATTATTTAGCTATTCGTGGTAAAATGTGATTTAAACTACACTTTTCGGAGATTTTGTGCAAAAGTGTAACAATTCTACATAGTATAAACTTTCACTATAGCGTATACTATAGGTAAGATGCAGAAGTATGGCTTGGGCGCAGTGCTCCGTAGTTTGGCATATTTCGCCCCAATAGGTTTGGTAGTTATAGTTTGTTAGAGGAGGTCCTCATGTCTCAATACGAATTTATCGATAAACGCGTGCCGATTGCACTAGACAATCCATCCATTTATCACGACATTTCCAAGTGTAAAAACTGTACGTTATGCCGTCGCGCTTGTGCGGATGTAATGAGCGTACTTGATTACTACGACCTTGATGCAAATGGCGATGTGCCTGTATGTATCCATTGCGGTCAATGTGCGGCAGCATGCCCATTCGACTCTATGCATGCTAAATCCGAGCTTGAAAAGGTAAAAGCAGCCCTTGCTGATCCTGAGAAAATCGTTGTTATCCAAACGGCTCCGGCTGTTCGTGTAGCCATTGGTGAAGGCTTCGGTTATGAACCTGGCACATTCTTGGAAGGCAAAATGGTCGGTGCCTTGCGTGCACTTGGTGCAGACTATGTAGTAGATACTAACTTTGGTGCGGACTTAACCATTATGGAGGAAGCATCCGAGCTTGTGGAACGCCTTAAAAACGGCGGTCAAATTCCTCAGTTTACCAGCTGCTGCCCAGCGTGGGTACGCTTTGCGGAAATCTATTTCCCTGAGTTGATTCCTAACTTGTCTTCTACACGTTCTTGTATCGCTATGGAAGCGGCTATGATTAAAACGTACTTTGCAGAGAAAAAAGGCATCGATCCTCGCAACATTGTGTCCGTATCTGTAAACCCTTGTACTGCTAAAAAAGCAGAAACAAAACGAGAAGAAGAAAATGCAGCGGCTCGTTATCATAATGATGACTCCCTTGGCATGGATACAGATATTTCCATCACAACTCGTGAGTTCATCCGTTGGATCCAAGAGGAAAACCTCGATTTCAATGCCATTGAAGATTCTAAATTTGATGATTTAATCGGTATGGAAACTGGTGCATCCATCATCTTCGGTAACACAGGTGGTGTTATGGAAGCAGCGATGCGTACGGCTTACAAGCTCATCACTGATAAAGAGCCACCTCCATATGCGTTGACTCACCTCGAGGACGTTCGCGGTATGGAAGGCGTAAAAGAGGCGACTGTTCAATTGGGTGACGACGTAACATTGTCGGTTGCCGTTGTTCACGGTGGTAAAAACACACGTGACTTTTTGAATGCTTTGAAAGAAAACGGTAAACATTATGACTTCATTGAAGTTATGGCGTGCCCAGGTGGTTGTATCGGTGGCGGTGGTCAACCGCGCACTAAATTGCCTCAAGCGGTTAAAACTAAGGAAGCTCGTATCGGCGGCCTTTACGAAGCTGACGAAAACTATAAATGGGTTGCGTCCTATGAAAATGAAGAAATCCAAACATTGTACAAAGATTTCTTAGGCGAACCATTGGGGCACAAGGCACACGAACTTTTACACACACACTACACAGACCGTAGCGCGGTTCTTGGTACTCGTAAAGACGTAACACCTGAAACATGTCCAACATCCCCTAAATTTAAAGGTTAATGATAGCCGATTACTTACAACAGCAGGCGGTTAAAGTAATCAAATGCTTATAAATTCATAGTAGAGTTAGCGCTTTAGGGTACAACAACATAAAATTAGAATCCTACGGGTCATGAGTGACTTGATACTCACGTAGCCTTTGTTACAGTGCGGTCACTTTTTAAACGATTCGTAGGATTTTTTATATAATTATTTAAAATTCACATATTTTTACTGTATAACTTTATTATAATAATTCAGTACGAAAAAATTATTTTATTATGAGGAAAAGATGAATCATTTAGTGTATAATATAAAAATATACTGTACGGATCAAAGGGGGAATTATGGGTGTTGCATTGGGAGAGCAACATAAAAAGCCCATAATATTCATAATATTGCGTAAGCATTAAGGAGTTTTTAGGAGAGATGAACCAGTTTTTTCGGCGGGGCCTGAGTGGCCTTGCCTTACTAGTTGCTGTCGTTGGTACAACTGGATGCCAACATGAGAGTCAGACAGAACAAGAAACGGTACGAACCGTATCGTACCGTGCCGTCATGGAGTCCAACAAACCGGTGTCTGAAAAGGTGGATACTTGGATTGCGGCCATGTCTCAAGAGGACAAGGTGGGTCAGCTGATGATGATCAGCCTTCATGGCAGTACGATAGGACAATCCCAAAAGGATGTGATTCGAAAATACCGTGTCAGTGGCGTTATGCTAACGAATGAAAATCTTATTAATAAGAACCAAGTGAAAACTTTCACCAGCGATATTATGCAAACGGCGATAACCTCTAGCATGGTGACACCCTATATCGGGGTACATCGTGATCGCATATTGTATGGGAATGAAAGTTTCTTGCGGTTGCCGAAGCCCAATCGGTGGGGGCAATTGCCTATGGATCGTATCATCAACTTGGCCACGCGATCTGCTATTGAAATGCGGGATATGGGTTTTAACCTAGTTATTGGGCCTAATGCTAATCTTGGTGTACCTAATATGTCCTATACATCCGATCCCACGTGGGCAGGCTATATAAACCTTGCCATGGTGGAGCGTTACCAAATTAATCATATGTGGTTCGCTTATAACTACTTTCCGGCGGTGACCTTAGGGGATGCGTCCTTTGGATCTGCTAATGAGGCGAAAGCGTATCTCAGCAATAATGATGTAGCCGTCTTTAAACGTCTCATTGCACAGACGACGGCGAATAGCTATATGCTCGTGATGAGCCATATTCAAATTCCCGCTATCGATAACGAGAATTTGGCGAGCTCCTCTAAGGCGATTATTGATGGTTGGCTTCGCAAGGAGCTTGGCTATAAAGGTATCGTTATGACAGACCGTATCGATGTGGGTGCTTTGCAATCTAACCAAAAGATAGGTGATTACGCTGTGGCCTCTATTTTGGCAGGCAGTGACCTCATTCTTGTTGATGCGGATACGATTCATATCGATGAAGTCCATCGTGCGCTGACCCAGGCGGTGGCGGATGGAACGATTACGACCGAGCGCCTCAACGAATCAGTTAAGCGCATTTTATTGATGAAAATGCAAACTCAAATTGAACCATAAAATATGTAGATATATCAGATTATGTAATCAGAAATTTACGAATTAGATATTTACTATTAAGAAGCTTAGTATAAGAACATTCAGTAACAATTTAATATACTTTATATGCAAATGACGTGCTATACCTTTTGGTAAGCACGTCATTTTTAATATATATAGATTAAAATATATGGCTTACCATATATAACTTATATAACTATGTCTTATAGGATATGTTGATATCAAACGTATATGAGAATAAAGTAATCATAAGGCCTTTTATGATAGTAAGGCAATACGTATCACATGAAAGCTCTGATTTATGGATAAAAAATTAACATAATAAAAAGCTATGTTAACTATATGAAAAAAGTTTAATAATGATTTAAAATTATGATATAATAATTTCCGTAAATAGTTGGAGGTGAGTATATGAATTTTGTGGGACGTGCTGAGATTATAGAGAGTATCCAGTCCCGAATTGCAATGGGCCGAATGAGCTTATGTGTTGTATATGGTCCTCATCGCAGTGGTAAATCCTATGTGGCTTCGCAGCTTGTACGCCGTCATAAGGCGGTATACTTGGCGGGGCGCATGGCTAATGAATCAGTCCATGTGGCTGATATAAATAGAGCTCTTGAGGCACGTTTTGTTCCTGCTGATGCTCAGGACAAGTTTGAGCCTGTAGAGACCTTGCATGAGGGCTTCGTAAGGCTTTTTGAAAGTAGTGTGAAAACACCTCAAACTGTGGTGATTGATGATTATCCTGCCTTGGTAGAGGCTGTATCTCAGTTTCCAATTCACTTGCGCGATTTGTTAGAAACTTATAAAGATACGAGTCGTTTGAACATCGTTTTGATGGCTAATGGCATGGAACAGCTCGATGGCCGCATCATTGGCAATCGCAGCCTTATCGGACCTTTCGTGTCCGAATATCTCGAGGTGAAACCATTTTCCTTGGTTGATATGAAATCCTTGGGCCTTCACTATGCAAAGGACGATTTGCGCACCGTCTTTGCCGTAACCGGTGGGTTACCTGCTTATGTGCAATACTTTGATAATGGTGAAAGCATCGATACGAATATTATTAATTTGTTCTTCTCAGTAACGGGAGCTTTCTTTGAAGAAACACAATATATTTTGCATCGAGATATGAAGAATATAACCGGTGCCAATGCTATTTTAACGGGTCTTGCTAGCTTGGAAAGACCGTACTACGTGGAGCTTTTACAAGAAAGCCAAATTAAAAGTGGCACCTTTACATCCCGTTTGAACGATCTTATGTCGATGGGGCTCGTGGGTCGCATTCAGGCAAGTAGCCGTGGGAATGCGAAGTATGCGGATTACCATTTCACGAACAGTATGTTCCATTTCTGGTACCGCTATGTATATAAATACTGGGGGGACATCGTGCGCGGTTATGGCGCTGATGTATATTATAATCATGTAAAACCGCAGCTAAAGGACTTTGTCCAAGCCGCGTGTATTGCGATTTAATCAGACAATTTCAGATTGAATACTATTACCCAATGATAGTATATATTTCCTCTTAAAATGACACCACATTACATATGTGGTGTCATTTTTAGTAATTATATATTTTCAGCAATTACCCTTTTGCTCGCATACTAATATTGTACTATGGATAGAAATTAAGGCTCAAATATAACAGAATATAGGGGAATTCCAAGGAATTGCCGATTTGTCAAAAAATTCTTTCCGCGGTATTGTGTACATAAGCGCTATGCCATGGCAGGAAAGGGGATTTATGTTATACACAAACGAAGAACCTTTAGTACAAAGAACATGTATTAAAACTGCAAACTTACAACATGACAACTATCAGTCAAAAAAATTAGAAACACAGGCATTACCATCTCATTCTTTATTATCGAAAGCTGATGAGTCTAGCCGAAGTATTCCAGAGGAGTTGAAATTACAGACTCTCGTCTGTGGTCATCAGGTCTTATCGTCCTTGTCGGACAAGAGTCTCGTGTCCATTTGTCAAAAGCCGAATATGAGGATTCAGACGGTAGGGTATCAGCCGTGGTCCGTTGACGAGCTTCGTCATGATGCGGCACAAATCGAGCTTTGTCGCAGGTATCGACCGCTCATCTTGCACTATACGAATCGCATGGGAAACCGCGAGTTCCGCGAGGACGTAGAGAGCTATCTTTGGGCGATCCTCATAGAATCGATTTATAGCTTTGATTTGGAAGGGCCGGTACCGTTCCCAGGCTTTGTGAAAGCTGGCATCATGTACGGTTATATGAGGTACTGGAAGCGGGAGCGATTGCGTTATCGCCGTGAAATTCACATCCCAGATCGCACCACCGATGATGGAGAAGTCGCCTTTGGTATGGATATCTTCGCATCTGGCGAGAATGTGGCGGATATGGTGATGAGTGCCGACGAAGAGCATAGGCTGCGAGCTCGTCTAGTGTGAGCTTTAGGCAGACTATCTCCTGATCAACGGGACCTACTGCGCCGTGTCTATGGTGAGTGTCAAAGCTTGGTATCGGTTAGTGAAGAGTTGAACTGCAGCCGCCAAGCCATTCAACGGCGCCACGAACGAGCCATTCGGAAGCTGCGCAGATATTTGAGTACGGACTTTGAAGACTTGCATATACATTAGTTATTATAATTTAATTTCTTATTTATATCCTATATATTGCATATTTCTTTTAATCTCGATTAACGAATATACATAAAATATGCAATTCTCAATTTAAATGAGAAAATAATGACACATCAAGATATATATAACTTTTACAAGATCATAAAGTCTTTAATTATACGTAAACTTCTATAGTTTTGTATATATATTTACAAATTATACAGGCTGATATACAATTAAGTCAGCAGCAGATTAAAGCATGCTAATCTGCTTTCACAGAACACGTGTTCATTGTATTGTTGAAAGGAATGTTCCTGATCAGATTGGAGAGGATTCCATGGCAATAGATGATAAACTAACAGATTTGATGGCCGCTCGGCTATCTAAGGGAGAAGATTTGGATTTGATCTACACGAATCCAAAGAATCACATTGTTTGTTTTATTCCTACCTATCAACCTAGTGGTGGGGACAGTACGAAGTGCTATTTTGTGGATGGACGCGAAGAAATGGTCCATCTGCCGATGCGAACGATTACGCGAGAGCTGGCGATGCAGGAAGGGCTGAGACCCAACTACATCATGACCAGCGATGGTCGACGCAGCAGCTATACCGCGCCTAAGACCTATGGTCCGCATCTAACCTTTGCGCATATTAAATGTCGCCGCCCTATCGGCAAGGACGTGGTGTACGGCCTCTTTAACGTGGCTATACCCTATGAATATATCGTTACGGAAGGTCCGGAACCGGATACGAGCTATATTCATGTGGCGGACTTTGCACCGATCTTGGTGTACCAATCCCCACGTCATGTCAAACACAAACTGAACGAAGCGATGCTAGAACACTGCAACTACGTGCGAAAAATGTTAGCCCGCATCAAACTCAGCCAAAACCCTCAAGTCGTGGCCGAACTATTTATCGCATGGAGAGACCTAACGAGATAAATCGTTGGACGGTGAAAGTACAAGTAGGAGGGTGGAGAGAAATCTGGAAAAGGAGGATAGGCGTATAGGAAAATAAACGAAACTGCGGGAGTAGTAAAGATAAAACGTAGATACTAATGCAAACCCACCTCTATCAGGGGTGGGTTTATTTTTATGATTATAATGTTATTCTTCATAAATTTATAGATTTTATTTGCTCATTTAGGTTACAATAATATGAGTATTTAGAAAGGGGTTGCATGCATGAGGAAAATAGACTTAGCGTCACCAGTGGTAAAGTGGGTTGGTGGTAAACGTCAGTTATTAGAACGATTAATGCCACTATTTCCTGACACCTATACGAGCTATTGCGAGCCATTTATTGGTGGTGGTGCTGTATTATTTGCACTGCAACCAGAGAACGTAATTATCAATGATATTAATAGCGAGTTGATTGGGGTTTATCAAGCTATTAAAGATAATGTAGATGCATTAATTAAAAGGTTGGAGCAGTTTGAGAACACAAAAGAGTGCTTTTATGATGTCCGAGGTTGGGACCGTAATGCAGCGGTTTATAATGAATTAACTGATATTGATAAGGCTGCGCGTGTTATATTTCTAAATAAGACTTGCTATAACGGTTTGTATCGTGTAAATAGTGCAGGTGAGTTTAATACTCCTTTTGGACGCTATAAAAAACCTAATATTGTTAATGAAAGTACACTTCGTGCTGTTAATAAATACTTTAAAACTGCTAACGTAACAATATTGAATACGAGCTATTTTGAAGCTGTTCAAGGTTTACCAGAAAATAGTTTTGTTTATTTGGATCCCCCATATGATCCAATATCTGTAACAGCTAGTTTTACTGGTTATAATGCTGGGGGATTTAGTCGAGAAGATCAAATTGCATTACGTGATTGTTGTCGGAATCTTGATGCGGCTGGCATTAAATTTATGCTTTCGAACTCTGCAACAGAATTTATACAGGATATTTATAGTGATTTTAATATTACTATTGTTCCTGCAAAACGTGCTATTAATTCTGTAGGATCAAAACGTGGCTGTGTAGATGAGGTTGTAGTTAGAAATTATGAGTAAAACAAAAAAGGCACGAAAAATAGATTTAACTTGGACCAACTTAGATAATAAATATAATATTATTAAAGCTATTAATGATAAGGGATATTTTATAATCTCTGCAGATCAGATTAAAGAGTTTCAAGAAGCACGATTAGCCGTTAAATTTGATCATTCTGATGCACGACCAGAGTTATTTATAAAAAATAATTTATCAATTTTACCAATTACTCGAGGAGATTATTATATCTCTCATATAAATGCGTATCATAATTTTGAATCAGATGCATCAGATATTACATATTTAAGTCCTCCTGAACATATAAAAAGCCTAGATGTAAGAACTATTAATAGTGAAAGCAAAGCTTTGAATATGGCATATATATCGGGCATTTTTGCGGATTTTTTGGAGGATGAAAACTTATTACCTACCGTTTCCGGTCGTATGAGTTCTGAGTCATTTGCCTTCTATGCGAATGTTGTTAGTGAAGCTAAAACTGGTGAAGATTCAGCTGTAACAGTTGAAAACTCTCAAATTGAAATTGATGCAGCTTATGAAGGTATTAATAGTCTTGCCTTGCTGGAAGCTAAACGAGATTTGACCGATAATTTTTTGATTCGCCAACTATATTATCCATTTCGTACATGGCATCAAAAAATGGATAGAAAGTTAGTACGACCAATATTTTTAATTTATACAAATAGTATTTTTTATCTTTATGAATATAGGTTTAATGATTTGCAACATTATAATTCCTTAGAATTAGTGAAACATAAACGATATTGCCTAGAAGATACAAATATTTCAAATGAAGATGTACGAAAAGTGTTGAGAAATATACGGTTTAATAAGGAGCCAAATATTCAATTCCCACAGGCTAATTCTTTTGAACGAGTTATTAATATTTGTGAATTACTTTATATTAATGATGTGGAAAAGAACTTTATTACAGAAGAGTATTCATTTGATGCACGCCAATCTTCTTATTATCTGGATGCAGCAAGATATTTAGGCCTTGTAGAAAAATCATTAGATTTAGATGGTCATGATTGTTATAGATTGACAAAATTAGGGAAATCTTTGTTCTCTATGTCCTATAAACAACGCCAGATAAAATTAATTGAAACTATTTTATCTTATAAGAGTTTTAATCTAGCATATAAAGCTTCTTGTAAATCTAAAGAAAGACTTTCTGATAGTGATATTATAGGTTTTATGAAACGGGCTGGTGTTATCAACCCTAAAACAGGATTGCCATATAGTAATGCAACTTACAAAAGACGTTCTGGTACGATAAGAGCTTGGATTCGTTGGATTGGAGACATTATTAATTACTAATCGATTAGAT
This sequence comes from Veillonella parvula, assembly GCF_945949885.1. Taxonomy (GTDB): domain Bacteria; phylum Bacillota; class Negativicutes; order Veillonellales; family Veillonellaceae; genus Veillonella; species Veillonella parvula_B. Next base: position 54,920 of record NZ_CAMFFZ010000009.1, read on the forward strand.
ATTAAATTGTTAGTTTATATTAGTTTTCTACTTATAGATATAATTTAATATCTATAAAGTCGTTTATTTTTATAAAACTACCTATGAGTTAAAGTTCTATTGTTTTATTAAGTATACTGAATAAGCAATAATCATACTTTATATAGAGAAAATCTTATCCACAATACTATATATTGTAATGTGGATAACATTTTAATTGACATTAATGTTTTTTAATCTTATAGTAAAGGTGAACTTTTGATTAGGTCAGTTACTAGAGGCTTATAGATTTTTCGCGGAATTTATAAGGATTAAAAGACATAATTTGTGTTCTTTACTCTCTGTCCTTGCCTTAGAGGTCGTAGATTAATCTACGACCTCTTTTGCATTTTTTGAGATATTTATATATGGTATAATTTAAATGGTGCGGGGCCCCGTCATAATTTTATTATGAAAGGAGGACTGACCTTGTCAAATCAAAAGTTTAAAAGCAATGTTATTTTTAGGGCTTGGCGGATTGATAAAAAAACTGGCAAGAAGTTATGGGCAAGAGACTATGGTTTAAAAGCCTGGCCAATTCCTATTTCTGAACTAAAGAAATGATTGCATAGCCTCCACGGTTGACGCACAAATGAGGTGTCGCGAACCTCATGAAAAAGAGACCTACAAGTTGTAGGCCTCTTTTTTTGTTAGTTTAAATTATATTTAAGGTTGCCATTTAGAGTACCCAAATCCCATCATAATAATGCTCACGACAAGCATGCCGTTACCAAGGGTAATGGCGCTTTCACTTGTGGCTAGACAGGTAATAAAGGATCCGATGCCCATAATGATTGTGCCTAGTATAGCAGATAGTTTATGAATTGCCATGATAATCATCCTTTGCTTTCACTAACAACATTAGGTTTAACAATATACGTAATGACTGCGTACAGTAGGGCACCGATTACAATCCCGTTCAGCGAAGCTAGGCCGAATGATATGAATTTAACACAGATCAATGCGATGGCCCATGTGATCCATGGAACTAGATTCCATTTTTTGAAAGTCGCTTTGTGGTAATCGATATATTTTCCGCGATGAACCAGGTAAAAGTCTGCTAAGATAATACCGCATAGTGGCGGAACGATGATGCCTAGTGTACTTAAGAATACAAAGAGGGAGTCGATTTTATATGGCTGTGTCATTGTTGCTAATGCAGAGATAGCAATGAGCACGGCTAGCATAATATTTCTGTTTAGTTTGAAAGAATTTGCTAGGTTCAATGATGTGGAATACAGGTTCGCACCATTTGTGGTAAAGATATTTGTAGTCAATAATAGTAAGCTTGGGAACACGAGGCCAAAGCTTAATAGTACGTTGATTAAGTCACCATCATTCATAGCAACGCCTGCGATAGCGCCGCAGCTAATCATCAACGTATTGCCGCCCAATAGACCGATTGTGCTCGCTGTAATAACATCTTTCTTGCTTTTACCATAACGCATAATATCGGCGATACATGTAGCAGTGGAAAGAATCCATGTACCGATAACGATGGTAATACCTGAAAGTAAATCGATAGGTTGCAATGGCATATAGTTAAATAGTTCTTGCCAGCCACCGATTGTTTGAACCGAGCGAGCCGCCGTTCCTAGGGAGAGGAATACGATGGACGGAATCGCAATATAGCCGAATACGGCAAGTGATTTAATACCGAGAACTGCAAAGATACCCATGATAACGGCGCTGAGCATCATAGCAATGATTTCGCCTGTGTAGGAAAGGTTGAATACTTGAGCAATAAAATGTCCATATAAAGCCGCTTGAATCGTGTACCAACCTAGATTGACGATAGGTACGAAGAGAGAGGCAATTCTAGATCCTTCCTGACCGAAGCTGTATCTCGTCAAAAGGGCAAAGGTAAGGCCTGTTTTATAGGCGATTACACTCACTAGCCCTGCGATGATACATAAGAAAATATTCCCTAGAATCATGGCCAATAGTAATTCGTTGAAAGTCAGCCCCGCAGCTAATCCGCCTCCAGCCATCATACTAGTAACAAGAAAAACGAACCCAGTCCAAACGATGGTGAGAGAAAAGCAGGATTTCCTTGCTCCTAACGGGACAGGCTCTCTAGAATACTCATTATCTGTGTTCGTATCAACTGGTTCTACAAACTCTAATTTCTCCTTACTCATACATCTATACTCCTTTACGTAATAAAAAAGCTACCATGATGCGTTTTAAGATTTATATAAGCATGGTAGTAAAGAACTATTATGTAGTGTAAATATAGTGAATTTTTCTAATAAAGGATGAATATTTAATTTTTCATAAACGAATGGTATTTGTCTTCATTAAAACATACGTAGAATGAATATTCAATATGTATATTATGCATATTAAGCAATGTTGAGAGTGAGACATATTCTATAAATTAATAGTGATATAGATATTCGGTATCTTGTTAAAAGAATAGAGGCAGTACTATTATATTTTACATTAGTACTGCCTTTTGGTTTGTTTTAATTATTGTAGTAGTGCTAAAGTATTCTGTGGTCTTGATATTATACAAATATTTTCATGATAACCATGGAAATCAATGCATTTACCACGCTGATCGTCATAAGCATTGGCCAATACTTTTTAGGTACTTCAACTACACCTAGTAATCGACCCATGTATTGGATTTGGGAGCCCATTAAGAGTAGAGCTGGAGCCAAAATAGTCACTTGTATCATATCAATCGTATTGTTAGAAAGCAAGTTAACTGCAACACCGATACCAGCAGAGTAGGATAACCAGGCTGTTAACAAGATGGTTACGCTTTCACCTGGAAGACCAAATAAAGCCATTGCAGGAGCAAATAGGTTACCTAAAAATGCCATGATGCCTAAGATACGTAATAGCTCGGCAAGTGTGTATGCCATCAATACATTTGGTAATAAGTTTTGAGTGGCTAGCGTAAAGCCTTTTCGTGCACCACGAATAAATATATCAAATGGATTATTTGTTTCTTTATTGTTGCTCATCTTTGAAATCTCCCTTGAATACTGTATTAAGTGCGATTCGACATACGGCACCACCGAAGAACTTCATAACAAATACTACGATGAGTGGAAGGATAATTGGTACTGTTAAGTACGCAAAAATAGCAGATCCAATGGCTACGTAGTTGTTAATCATGCCCGCACCGCTATACTGCCATGCCGTCATGATTGTTAATTCTTTACGGTTAACTAGATTGTTGTCGTAAAGGTCTTTGGTAATCGCTGCACCTGCATCTGTACTTTGTAAGTCCGTAATCATTGCAAGGCCAGTTAATCCAGGGATACCTAAAATAGGTTTCAATAATGGAGTCATTAATTTATGGGCTGCACGGATTGCACCGTAATGTTCTAAAATCTCAAGTACACCCAATGCCAACATAACTGTTGGTGTTAAGCTCAAGGCAAAGAGGAAGCCTGCGCGAGCGCTGACGCCACCTTCCCCAATAAAGGTGTTTTTTGCAGGGGTAACCATGGTACCAAATTTACCAGAAACAGTCGCAAAGTCTAATGCAGAGAGCCATTTAAAACCTTCTACATTGTTAAGTAATCCTGAGAAGAATAGGATTGCTACAGCTAATGCAATATAGCAACCGACCGTTACCTTCTTAGTAAATTGAGTATAGTTTTTCTCATTGTTAGGGTCACTCATGATCTTAACCTCCTACATAAAATACATAGAGTTATATGATTTATAATTATATAGTAGAGATAATAAATAGTGCAAGAACATCATTTGTAAAAGTTATATATATTATTAAAAGTTTTTATTTCAACTGATTTAAAAGCAGATATTTGTGTAGTATAATTAATGTGTTAGACGCTATTCTATAGAAAGAGGTGTTGGCGATGAGTGAAGTATTAAATTTCTATAATTATTTACATACAATTCCTGAAGAAGGTTTTCAAGAGCTCAAGACTTCCGCATTTTTAGCAGAAAAATTGGAAAGTTACGGCTACGATGTAACACGTAATGTGGGCGGAGAAACGGGTATCATCGGTATCTATGATAGCGGTAGATCTGGTCCTGTGGTAGCGCTTCGTGCCGACATGGATGCGCTTGGTCATATTATCGATGGTAAACATGTATCTCGTCATACTTGTGGTCATGATGGACATATGTCAATGCTGTTGGCTGCGGCTCAAATTATTAAAGAAAAACAATTAGTAAAACGAGGTAAGTTAAAGATTTTATTCCAACCCGCGGAAGAGCTAGGTTCTGGTGCGACTAGTATGATTAGGGGTGGAGCTATTGATGATGTAGAATACATTTTTGGTGCGCATGTGCGTCCATTTGAAGAAGCAGAAAATGGTCAGGCTAGTCCTGCGATTCATTATGCGTCCTCTTGCCGTATGGTCATTGCTTTTCATGGCAAGCCAGCTCATGGTGCCCGCCCTCATTTAGGGATTAATGCTTTGGATGCAGCGGTTCAAGCGGTTAATGCAGTTAATGCTATCCATTTAAAACCAACTGATAATTATAGTGTTAAGGCGACTCGTTTCCTTTGTGACTCTGGCGTAACGAATGCGATTCCAGCGAAAGCGGTTGTTACATGGGATTTACGTGCACAATATAATAAAACGATGGATGAGCTTTGTGCTAAGTTTTTACCAGCTATTGAAGGGGCAGCTGCTTCTATCGGTGCAACTGTTGAGGTTTTGGATTCCTTCCGTATTCCTGCGGCTGAATTAAATGATGAGGCAACGGCTCTATTAGCTGACTCTATATCTTCTATTCTTGGTGAAAGCAACTGTATTGATCCAATTTACACACCAGGTGGTGAAGATTTCTTCTTCTACACTGTGGAAAAGCCAAGCTTAAAAGCAGGTTTCTTTGGGCTTGGGTGTAATTTGCGGCCAGGTTTGCATCATCCTGACATGAGTTTTGATACAAGTGCCTTAGAAAATGGTGTTTCTATTTGGATCGATTTAGTAGAACGGCTATTAGGAGAATAAGTGTTTGTTGCTAAGCTTGGAGAAACACATGAGGTTTAATTCTGTTGTAGGAATAATACTTAAACCTTGGCTATAATGCAATCTTTCTATAAAATTTTAGCTATATTAAAAGAACCATTAACACAATACGGTGGATTGTGTTAATGGTTCTTTTTGTGGTAGTGAAACTACGACTTATGCAACATAGTCATTTTTAAATTCTTCATGAATGTGTTATTGTTATGTTTGTAATGACTTAGATGCACTATATGTCTTTCAGAGGCATCAAAAGTGATCTAACAGATTATGTATATTGTTAAATGTATCATTAGTTTTAGTAGGAAATAGAAATGTATTAGAAGATAATGAGCTAATATGTTTCTTTGGATATGAATATGGTTCAATCAATAGAGCGTGGTATAGAGATACTCAAGTTATTAGAGGCGGGCCCGCTTGGTGTGACCGAGTTGGCGAATGCGACGGCGTTGCCCAAGGCCACTGTCCATCGGTTACTCAAGACCTTTGAAGCTCATCATTGGGTTGAGTTTAATAGGGTCAAGAAGTATCAGTTGTCTTGGGGCATTTTGCCGATGGCAAAGTCTTTCCTTACGTCTTTGGATGTGCGTGCCATTGCGCAGCCCTACATGGTGTCCATTCGGGATCAGTTGCAGCAGTCCGTGAATTTGTTCTTGGCACAGGGCGATTATCGCATATGTATCGAGCGCGTTGCGGCGGACAAGCCGTTGCGTAACGATATCAAGATCGGCACGGTCTATCCTATCTTTAAAGGGGCGGCTGGCAAGATCTTTGGTGCCTATCTGGCGGACTTCAAGGATACGGATATGAGTGCTGATGAAAGTTCCCAAATTCGTCATGATGGGTATGTGGTGACTCGAGGCAATCGTGTGCCTGATGCGGCATCCATCGCAGTTCCTATCTTTTCCTTTGGCAATAAGCTAGAGGCGGTCATGACCATTTCTGGTCCTATAGGAGACTACACGGAAGAACGTGTCAATGAGTATCTATCGGTGATGATCGCATTAGGTCAAACTATTTCCAAACACATGGGGGCGACCTTATAAATTTATTTTTTTTTGCTCACTATTTGAAATGATGTTCCATTATACGGAACAAAGATAAATACGTTAAAGCGTATTAAAGTATATTAATACGCATTTAAAGCATATAAAAGTGCATTAAAGGTATTAATAGGGGAATAGTTATTAGATAGGGAATAGAGAAAGACGTATTAGGTACGGGTTCGACTTGTGTTATTAGATACAGGTCTCATAAGATTTGTATTTATAGTTATAGGAATTTAGGATTTTATAGTATGTATGTTGGAGGTAGAAATGAGTCAGCTTTTACAAGAGATTGAAGCATTAAGAAAGCCCATGAAGGAGTTAAACGATTTCATTTTCGATCATCCTGAGCTCGGAAATGAAGAGTTTAAAGCTCATGAGTTGTTGACGAATTTATTAGAGAAGGAAGGGTTCACCGTTGACCGTGAGGTGAGTGGTCTTAAAACTGCGTTTAGAGCGGTATACCACGTAAATGGTGGCGGCCCTAACATCGGCTTGCTTTGCGAGTACGATGCTCTTGAGGGCTTGGGCCATGCGTGTGGTCATAATTTACAAGGTCCGTCAATCTGCACGGCGGCAATCGCCTTGAAACGGACGTTACAAGCACCTTGTACGTTGGTTGTGTACGGTACGCCTGCAGAGGAAACGGCTAGCGGCAAGCTCGTTATGGCCCGTGAAGGAGTGTTTGACGATTTAGACATTGCTTTCATGATGCACGGCAGCGATACGACCACGGTAGACGGCAAGTCTTTGGCGCTCAATCTCGTGAATATCAAGTTCCACGGCAAATCTGCTCATGCCGCGATTGCCCCAGAGAAGGGCATCAGCGCCTTAGATGCGGTATTGTTGTTCTTTAACGGCATGGAGTACTTGCGCGAGCACGTACCGACTGAGGTTCGTATGCACGGCATCATCACTGACGGCGGCAAGGCGGCGAACATCGTACCTGATTATGCGTGTACCCAATGGTATATTCGTTCCTCTAGTCGCATTCGTCTCGACGAGGTTGTAGCACGTGTGAAAGACGTGGCACAAGGTGCCGCTTTACAGGTGGGCGCTACGATGGAATGGGAAGAGGTTAAGGCGTACGACAACAAAGTCAATGTACAAACCTTGAACGATATACTTTTAAAAAATGCAGAAAAGGTAGGGGCACCAGAGATTTCCGAGCCTCGCAAAGTGACGGGATCTACTGACTTCTCTAGTGTTACATTCCGCGTGCCAGGTGCCTGCTTGCGCGTGAAATTCGTAGGCAAGGGAGTGACGAGCCACTCTCAAGAATGGCTAGACAATGGTAAAAGCCAGTTAGCTGAGGACGCTATCATGTATGGCGCGAAGGGCATTGCCTTATCTGTTCAAGAAATCCTTGAAACACCAGGCTTGTTAGAAAAAATCCAAGAAGATTTCAAACAAGCAAAGGAAACGTTCTAGAACGAAATGTTCTAAGAATAGTCATGTCGTGTATCGGATGGTACGCATTGTGCAACTAAAATCGCTAGAATAGTTACTAGTGAATTTGAAGTTTGGATTTAATGGTATCAGTAATAGTATGTTGTTAAAATGGAGGGAACATGTATGAATTTGTTAGTCTGTTTGTTGGTTATCGTCATAACGGGGACGCTTGTTATCAAGAAGTTTAAAGCGCAAACCGTATTATTATTGGGCGGTCTCATTATGATGTTCGCCGCGTACTTGCTTGGCTATACAACATCTTTCGTAGAAGCAAAAAAGGCTACAGGGGTTCTTTTTTTTGATGCATTTGAATTTATTAATATTACTACTGCTAAAGATGCGGCGAACCTTGGTCTCATGATCATGACTTGTACTGGTTTCGCGAAGTACATGGACCACATTGGTGCTAGCTCTCGCCTTGTTGTAACAGCCATTAAACCGCTTGGTAAAATGAAATCTGCATACCTAGTAATGGCGCTTACATTTATCCTAAATATGTTCATGTCCCTTGTAATTCCAAGTGCTTCTGGCCTTGCAATGCTTATGATGGTGACAATCTTCCCAATTCTTGTACGCTTAGGTGTTAGTCCTGTAGGTGCTGCAGCGGCTGTTGCTACAGGTCACTTGCTCGACATCGGTCCTGCCTCTGCCACTACATTGCTCGTATCCAAAACAGTAAACATGCCTGTTCATGAGTACTTTGTAGATTATCAGTTGAAAGTATATATTATCTGTGGTTTAATGGCTGCTATTGCTCATTTCGTATGGCAAAAATACTTGGATAAAAAGTCTGGCCATGTTCCTACGGAATATGTGGAGGCTCATAAATCTGATGACCTCGAAGTTGGTCCATTACCGTATATATTCTTACCATTGTTGCCATTAATCTTTATCCTTGGCTTCAGTGAATATGGTATTCAAGGTGTTAAGATGAATGTAAACCTTGCGATGTTCCTTAGTTTGTTTATCGCTATGGGCTGTGAACTTATCCGTCATCGCGACTTCCGTAAAATGGCGGCTAGCATCCAAACCTTCTTCAAAGGTATGGGCGACCAATTTGCTAACACTGTAACATTGATCGTTGCAGGTGAAACGTTTGCTTTCGGCTTAACTTCTTTGGGTATCGTAAAAGAATTCGTTGCTGCTATCCAAGGCCTTGCTATTTCTGCTGATGTAGTAGGTGTTATCGTATCTACAATTATTACAGGTTTAAGTATCGTAATGGGCTCTGGCGTTGCATCTATGTTTGCATTTGCTCCATTGGTTCCAAATTTTGCAGCTGACCTAGGTGGTAATGCGACAACAATTCTTCTCGGTATGCAAAATGCAGCGAGCGTAGGCCGCCTACTCAGCCCAATTAGTGCTGTTATGATCGCTGTAGCTGGTATTGCAAATATCTCTAGCTTCGATCTTGTAAAACGTACAAGCGTACCTGTAATCGTTACCTTCATTACAAGTACAATTGCTATTTGGATTATTCACTAATTTGAAGTTGGTAATTTATAAATAAATAAGAAAATAGATAAAGGCTCTATCTTAATTGGTAGAGCCTTTTTGTCTATACATCATTAAATTATCGTTCTTGGATACTCTTTAATGTTACGATAGGTATAGATTACGTATCGTATATTAGTTCGTTCTATAATAGACTTAGGATAGTTAGATGAGGTTGGGTCTCTCTTCGTTTTTGAAGGGAGGGATAAGCCTATGAGTGATTATGAATTAATCATGCTCTTATTACAGGTGATAACTGTGGTTATTGCTTTTGGGGCATTAATAGCGCTTATTTGTCTTACAAAAGACAAATAGCCCTCCGTTGCCTAGTGTAACTAGATAACTGAAAGGCCATTTCTTCATATTTTTATGTAACTAGAGATGAGCCTGACGGTACGACTCGTCTGACTATCTTCTTATATTATAATAAGGTTATTATATATCGTCAAATTATGATGAACACGTGTATGGCATACAGTTTGATAATGTCGTTGTAAAATAGGAAAAACTCCTATTGGCTTTCACCGATAGGAGTTTTTGGTTTTATAATTGTAATTTTATAGTACTTTTAGGCCTATTATTAAACCACAGATTATAACAAACTAATTATATTTCTTTTACATCATCAGGTATAGCCGGAGGAGCGGGTGGTTTACCCATAGATCTTTCAATGAACACGACAGCCACAAAGACGATGAGGCTGACGATGGAACCGAAGATGATAGACATGATGCCATATGGGTTGCCAACGAATTCCCAGTACACGCCTGCGATGGAGCCGAGCACGATGGACCAAATGCCAGCGCCAGCTGTTGCATTTTTCCACGTGAGGCCAAGTAGGAATGCAGCGAATGGGCCAGCGGATCTCATGGTGAAAGCAAATACGAGCATCGGAATGATGGCTTTGCTCACGAGGGAGATGATGATGGCGATGATGCCGAGGAATAGCACGCACAGACGGCTATATCTAGTGAGTTGAGCGTCGGTGAGGCTTTTACCAAAATGATGTTCCACAATATCCTTGGTAAATACTGTTGCGGCACCTAAGAGGTCGCCTGCGCCTGATGAAAGCGTAGCCGAAACGACCGCAGCCATAACGAAGCCTGCCATTACAGGAGGCATGAGGTTAAGCGCTACCGTTGCCACCGCATTGTTCGCTTCGATGTTCGGAAATTCAGCCAATGCTACGAGGCCTAAAATTGCAGGAACAAAGGCGAATAGAGCCATGATAATCCCACAAATGATAGAACCGAGAACGGCCGTTCTTTCGTCCTTCGCCGCAAAGTACCGTTGAATGGATTCTTGGCCGGTGGAGAAGGTCATGAAGTACATGATAATGAGGCCGATGATGGTTTTCCAACCAACCTTCGTAAATCCTAATTGTTCAGGCGGCAATTTCGCTACTACCGATTCCCAGCCACCCACATTGTGCAATACGAATGGCACCGCGAGGGAGAAGCCCCCAACGAGGACGAAGAAATGGATAACGTCCGTCATCGTTACGCTCCACATACCGCCGGACATGGTGTAAATTACGAGTACCGCGCCACAGATGAGGATAGCGAGTTCTGTTGAAAGTCCGGTGAGAACGCTAATAATGGTTGCAGTTGCTGTAATCTGTACGCCTGCAAGTGTAATCGTTGCCAGCATGGACAGAATGGAAGTAATGAGATGGCTAGACGCGCCGAAACGACGGCCGATGATCTCTGGCACTGTTGTTGCCATGGCACGCCGCAAGAGTGGTGCGATGAAAGCAACGAGGATAACACCAATTCCTGCAGATACTACGTACCAACCTGCAGATAAACCCCAAGAACCATATGCTTTCGCTGCTACACCTACGGTACTCCCACCACCGATTTCCGTAGCTGCTAATGTGCCTGCCGTCATAAGAACCCCAATACGACGACCTGCGAGTAGATAGTCAGTACTATCTTTTACACGAATATGACAATACACGCCGACTAATAAATTCAGTAATAAATAGGCGCAAACAATAATCCAAATAATAGTCAGAGAATCCATATGACATCTCCAAAAATTTACACTATCTAGAGATTCATACTAAATCACCCTTACTACTTGCGGTGCATATATCAAGTATAGTTTAATTATCCATAAAAACTGGGGAAAATACAAAGAGGAGTTTTATTGCTTGTTGGAGAAAATATATACATTGGGAATAGAAAAATCCCGTTATTAACGGGATTTTTCTATGTATTTATCTGTATATCTCTATTATTCGTTTCTTATTGTATCGCATATTAGTTCGTTTTATAATAAAGTTAGGATAGTCAGATGAGGTTGGGCCTCTCTTCGTTTTTGAAGGGAGGGATAAGTCTATGAGTGATTATGAAGTAATCATGCTCCTGTTACAAGTAATGGCTATTGTCATTGCTTTTGGGGCTTTAATAGCGCTTATTTGTCTAGGAAAAGACAAATAGCCCTTCGTTATCTTAGATGATTCGATAACTGAAAGGCCATTTCTCAAGCTTTTTGTTTTCAGAGATGAGCCTGACGTTACGACTCGTCTGACTATCTACCTATATTATAGGGGTAAAGATTTATATCGTCAAATTGAGATAAATCTTATAAATATCAATATAGGTAAATCCTATATACTAAATTATTAATCATAGGCACAGCCTTATTTGCATAGTATACTTATGCTAATAAGGCTGTGCTTATTTATTTTAAAAAAGTTGAGAGAGGGTACTATGTTACGTAAAAGTTTGATTATGATGGCGCTAGCAACTGCTTTCACCATGAATATAAGTGCTGTACAGATTGAAGTGTCAACAGGACAGCCACCTGTTCCAGGCGCAGATGCGAGTATTCCTGCCAATGCGTATGAAAATTATCGGACCGGTAGTTGGAGTAATATAGGGGCTAGTGATGTTATAAAATTACATTCTGAATCTGAAAAGCGTATGGAAATGTATATAACTGACTGGGGATTAACACGAGATGAAGTCAATCAGATAGCAAGCGATTCTGAAAAGATGATGGACTTGCTTGTTAATCAGTCTGCTGTTGTGTTGTTGCATGATGATCGTAATAACATCCGAGCATCTGTTCCTGCACTTCTGTTAACTAGTAAATACTATCCAAATCGGAATGATGGTGAACGTGTTTCTATTGTAAGAGAGAATTCCATATTTTTTGCAATCGGTACGAAACAGAATTATGATGATGTATTAGGCAAACTAAAGTCAGAGAGAAAAGGGGCATTTATATATCCTAGCATCTCACATGGTAAATGGGCTATTGATACAGAGTCTTTCGGTGAGAATACGCCTGCTATGGTTGCTGTAGTTGGTTTAAATAATCAATCAAATTAGGAATATATGATTGGGCTTAGCTACAAAAATCAGCCCGTTACCGACAAACTCGAGCGCGTTATGAGTAATTATGTGATTCCATCAATTCGTTCTTTAGATGATTTGGATCATTATAGTGAAAGCATCAACTGGGATAACCTCATGTATCGTATTCCTAAAGGGCTCAAACTAATAGCACAGAAATCGTTAAAGGACTCTGTCGAAATGAGAGATTATAGTGGATTAGGTATGCGACTTATTGTGGCAAAGAAGCCTGTAAAAGTAGATGATAAATATATTTATTCCTTTATTAACGAAATTGCGGAGATAAAGCCAGAAAGCCAAATTATAGGTGCTGCACCTATTCAATCAGCATCTGTTTGGAATAATGGTATTCCCAGTCTTTTAGTAGATAACTATCAACCAGGAAAAACGTCTTTAATGCATCGATTCTTACGGGATGATAAGAATGTATATATTATGAGTTTAGTTTATATGGATGGAGCTGTACCATATTCTCATATTCAGTTGCGTAATACGGTAGAATATTCTGACTTTGCAAATGTGGAAATATTGAGGAATAAAGTAATTCGCATTCAAAGTCAAGAAAGAATGTAATACAGTTGTGCATTAAGTCTGTAAATCCCGCATCTGAATTGGATAAGTTATATCGAGAACGGCCTAGTTTTGTTAAGGTGGTGGAGCTTGCGAATTATTCACAGTCTATAGTTGTATTGATTCATGAAGGGGATAAGAATATTCGATTGTCCGTATCAAATGTTAGTTTACGTGGTGATGTTGTAGAGTCCTCATCTGGAAAATAAGGGCCCTTGTTTTCTGAAAATTGATATAGTTAAAGTGCACCTTTATGCGTTAAACATAGAGGTGTACTTTTCTTTTTTGACTAAAATTAATTCTAATATATTATAGCGCATGGACATAGAGTTAAATTTAAAGAAGTCCCGTATAACTATAAGCTTTATGAAAAAAATGATGAATTTGCTTATTGTTTTATGCTAAAATGAAGTTAATTATACAGGGGTTGGCGACTTATAGATTATAGATACTATTTAAATAGCAAATTTTTGCAATAAAAAATCTCAATTCCGAAGAATTGAGAGTAGGTGCCCTACGTCGGGCGGCCCGAAGGCATTGTAAATAAATTTGTATTTGAACTCGTAATGTAATTCTGTAAACCTCCAAAACTAATTGGATTACTTATAGTATAGTTAAGCTTTTGATGAATGTCAATTATTAATTTCCGAAGGAGAGCGCTTATGGAAATGCAAGCATCGAACCAACTTATTTCAAGTCATTTGAAAGATTATCCGATTAAAGATTATTTTGTGGGACTAGATATTGGCACAAACTCAGTGGGTTGGGCGGTAACAAATAAGTCATATGAGCTACTAAAATTTCGCTCTCATAAAATGTGGGGCAGCCGTTTGTTTGATGAAGGTGAATCCGCTGTAGCACGTCGTGGATTCCGTTCTATGCGTCGTCGATTGGAACGTCGTAAATTACGACTAAAATTATTAGAAGAATTATTTGCTGATGCTATGGCGCAGGTGGATCCAACATTCTTTATGCGCCTTCGTGAAAGTAAATACCACTATGAAGATAAAACGACAGGTCATAGCTCAAAGCATATTCTATTTATTAACGAGGACTATACTGATCAAGATTATTTCAAAGCGTATCCTACTATTTATCATTTGCGTGCAGAGTTAATGAAAGATGGTACTGATGATATTCGTAAGTTATTCTTGGCAGTACACCATATTTTAAAGTACCGTGGTAACTTCCTCTATGAAGGGGCTTCATTTGATTCAAATGCTTCAACGCTTGATGATGTTCTTAAACAAGCTTTAAAAAATATCATCTTCAATTGTTTTGATTCTACTGCTGCAATTGGTTCTATCGGTCAAATCCTTATGGAGCCAGGTAAAACAAAATCTGACAAAGCAAAGGCCATAGAACGTCTTGTTGATACATATATAATTACTGATGAAGTGGATACTTCTGGTAAAACTCAAAAAGAACAGGTCAAGGAGGATAAAAAAAGACTTAAATCATTTGCTAATTTGGTGTTAGGTTTATCTGCGAGCCTTACTGACTTATTCGGCTCTGTAGAGGATTTAGATGAAGATCTTAAAAAGTTACAAATTATAGGGGATACATATGATGAGAGACGTGATGACCTAGCTAAAGCTTGGGGAGAGGAGATTCATAGTATTGATGATTGTAAATCTGTATATGATGCTATTATCCTCATGTCTATTAAAGAACCTGGCCTTACTATTTCTGAGTCTAAGGTACAAGCTTACAACAAACACAAAGATGATTTAGTTCTGCTTAAATCTTTATTAAAGGCTGATAGAAAGCTCTATAATGCGATGTTTAAGACTGATGAAAAAGGTCTACATAACTATGTGCATTATATTAAACAAGGCCGTACAGAGGAAACTAGTTGTAACCGTGAAGATTTTTATAAATACACTAAGAAAATAGTAGAGGGATTATCTGATTCTAAGGATAAAGAGTATATTCTTAGTCAAATTGAGCTACAAACATTATTACCATTACAACGGATTAAAGACAATGGCGTTATTCCTTATCAATTACATTTGGAGGAACTCAAGACTATTCTTGATAAATGTAAATCCAAATTCCCATTCCTAAATGAAGTTGCTGATGGATATTCTGTAGCAGAGAAACTTATTAAACTGCTTGAATTCCGTATTCCATACTATGTAGGGCCTTTAAATACACATCATAATGTGAATAATGGCGGGTTCGCTTGGGCTGTTCGTAAAGCCTCTGGTCAGGTTACACCATGGAATTTTGAAGATAAAATTGATAGAGAAAAATCAGCAGCAGCTTTCATCAAAAACCTTACGAATAAATGCACTTATTTGTTAGGTGAAGATGTGCTGCCTAAATCATCTCTTTTATATAGTGAGTTCATGTTGCTCAACGAACTAAATAATGTGCGTATTGATGGGAAGCCATTAGAGACAAAGGTAAAAGCGCATCTTATTGAGGCCGTGTTTAAGCAAGACCATAAGAAAATGACCAAAAATCGGATAGAGCAGTTTTTAAAAGATAACGGTTATATCTCAAACCCTCATAAACCTGAGATTACAGGTCTAGATGGGGAAATTAAAAATGATCTAACATCTTATCGTGATATGGTTCGTATCCTTGGCGATGGTTTTGATACATCTATGGCTGAAGAGATTATTACGGATATTACTATCTTTGGTGAAAGTAAGAAAATGTTACGTGAAACGTTGCGTAATAAATTTTCTTCTCGCCTTGATGATGAGGTTATCAAAAAGTTTGCCAAATTACGATATCGAGATTGGGGCCGTCTTTCTAAGAAATTACTAAATGGTATCGATGGCTGTGATAAGGCTGGAGACGGTACTTCTGTAACCATTATTGAAGCAATGCGTGATTTTAGTTATAACTTGATGGAACTATTAGGCGATAAATTCTCATTTATGGAACGTATTCAAGAGATAAATGATAAATTAACAGAAGACCAAGTAGTAGAACCTCATGATATTATTGATGAACTGGCACTTTCACCAGCTGTTAAGCGTGCAGTATGGCAGGCATTACGCATTGTAGACGAGGTTATACATATTAAAAAAGCCTTGCCATCTCGCATTTTTGTTGAAGTCGCACGAACAAATAAAGCAGAGAAAAAGAAAAAGGACTCCCGTCAAAAACGATTATCTGATTTATATGCGGCTATAAAACACGATGATTCCTTGGTAGAAGCTCTTAATGGACAAAAATTTAATACATTAAAATCTGACTTGTCAGGATGTGATGATGCGGCGCTAAGAAGTAAAAAACTCTATTTGTATTACACACAAATGGGGCGTTGTGCTTATACTGGTGAAGTTATAGATATAAGTCAGTTAAATACAGATAATTATGATATCGACCATATTTATCCTCGTAGCCTTACTAAAGATGATAGTTTTGATAACTTAGTGTTATGTAAACGAACTGCAAATGCTCAGAAATCAGATATATATCCAATTGGTGAAGGAATTCAAAAGACACAAAAGCCATTCTGGAAATTCCTAAAACAACAAGGTCTGATTAGTGAGCGAAAATATGCGCGTCTTACACGTATTGCACCTCTTACAGAAGATGATTTAAGTGGTTTTATTGCTCGTCAATTAGTTGAAACTAATCAATCAGTTAAGGCAGCTACAACATTACTGCGTCGTCTTTACCCAGGTGTTGATGTAGTCTTTGTAAAGGCTGAAAATGTAACAGACTTCCGTCACGATAATAACTTTATCAAAGTTCGCTCATTGAATCATCACCATCATGCTAAAGATGCTTATTTAAATATTGTTGTTGGTAATGTATATCATGAAAGATTTACTCGTAACTTCCGTGCATTCTTTAAAAAGAATGGAGCTAATCGTACATATAACTTAGCGAAGATGTTCAATTATGATGTAAATTGCACAAATGCTAAAGATGGAAAAGCTTGGGATGTAAAAACAAGCATGGATACTGTTAAGAAAATGATGGATAGCAACGATGTTCGAGTGACGAAACGTTTATTAGAACAAACCGGTGCATTAGCTGATGCAACTGTATATAAAGCTACTGTTGCAGGGAAAGCTAAAGATGGTGTTTATATAGGGATGAAAACCAAGTCTAGTGTGTTTGCAGATGTTTCTAAGTATGGTGGCATGACAAAAATTAAGAATGCCTATTCTATTATTGCTCAATATACAGGTAAAAAAGGCGAAGTGATTAAGGAAATCGTGCCATTACCAATTTATTTAACAAATCGAAATACAACTGATCAAGATTTAATTAACTATGTAGCATCTATTACTCCACAAGCAAAAGACATTTCTATCATTTATAGAAAACTGTGCATTAATCAATTAGTTAAGGTTAATGGATTCTATTACTATTTGGGTGGGAAAACTAATAGTAACTTCTGTATTGATAATGCGATTCAAGTCATTGTTTCAAATGAATGGATTCCATACCTCAAAGTGCTTGAGAAGTTTAATAATATGAGAAAAGATAATAAGGATTTGAAGTCAAATGTTGTATCAACAAGAGCTCTTGATAATAAGCATACGATAGAGGTTAGAATCGTAGAAGAGAAAAATATAGAGTTCTTTGATTACTTGGTAAGTAAACTTAAAATGCCTATATATCAAAAGATGAAAGGGAATAAAGCAGCTGAACTATCAGAAAAGGGATATGGTTTATTTAAAAAAATGTCTTTAGAAGAACAGAGTATTCATTTGATAGAGCTTTTAAACTTATTAACAAATCAAAAAACTACTTTTGAAGTTAAGCCTTTAGGAATAACAGCATCTAGATCAACTGTGGGGAGTAAAATAAGTAATCAAGATGAATTTAAAGTTATCAATGAATCCATTACAGGATTATATTCTAATGAAGTAACTATAGTTTAAAACGAGTGTGTTAGTATTAGGGGTTATTATGAGTTGGCGTACGGTAGTCATAAGTAGTCGTTCTAAGTTAGATTTTAAAATGAATTACATGATTATTCGCAAAGACTTTGAGACGACTAAGGTGTATATTGATGAAATATATATGCTGATTGTTGAATCTACGGCGGTGAGCCTCACCGCCGTACTACTAAACGAGTTGATTAAGAAAAAAGTGGCTATTGTGTTTTGTGATGAGAAACGGAATCCAGCTAGTGAGGTTCTTCCATTACATGGTAGTCATAATAGTAGTAAACGATGTCGTGAACAGGCTGAATGGTCTAAAGAGTTGCAAGCTTCTATATGGACAGAAATTGTACGACGTAAGATTATGAATCAAGCAGAGCTATTACAGCATCAGGAGTTAGTTGAAGCAGATTTACTATACCAATATCTTGATGAGTTGACTCTAAATGATGAAACTCAACGTGAGGGGCATGCTGCAAAAGTATATTTTAATGCTTTGTTTGGAAAATCATTTTCTCGCGAACAGGATAATGCTATTAATGCAGCACTGAATTATGGATATGCGATATTGCTTTCTGCGGTAAATCGAGAGATTTTATCGTTAGGTTATATTACTCAGCTAGGTCTTAATCACTGTAATCAATTTAATCCGTATAATTTAGGCTCTGATTTGATGGAGCCGTTGAGAGGCTTTGTTGATGCGGTTGTTATCAAGTCGATACCTACAGAATTTAATCGAGATGTTAAATTGTCACTTATAGAATTACTATCTGAAGATGTAAAAATTAATGATACTGTTCAGACATTTAGTGCTGCTATTCGCATTTACTGTAAAAGTGTATTTGATGCATTGCGGAATCAAGATGCTTCAGAGATTAGGTTTATAGAATATGAGCTATAGATTTATGAGAATACTAGTGATGTTTGATCTACCGACATTGACTTCGGAAGATAGAAAAGAATATAGGAATTTTAGAAAGTATTTAATTGTATCAGGATTCCTCATGTTACAAGAATCTGTGTACTCAAAATTAGTTCTTAATACAACTAGTGCCAACATTATAATGGACCATGTACGTAAAAATAAGCCACCTAGTGGTAGCTTGTTTATGTTAACTGTTACAGAAAAACAGTTTTCAAGAATGGAGATTGTAGTAGGAGATAAGCAAAGTGAGATTATAGACTCAACGGAGAGGGTGCTTATGATATGAAATTGATGTATCAAGATTCTACGTTAGACTTTGAAGTATCTAGTGATAAGGTAACGGTTATATCATTTGAGAATTGTAAAGTATTTCGACGTATGGTCACAGAGCTTGATATACAATGCGATGGAGGGGAAGGCCCCTGGATTTTAAATGATAGTAATAAGGCGTTTAATTTAGATAAATATGGACATATAATACTTAATCCATTATATGTAGATATAAATAGTAAAGCCTTATTAACCAAATTACAAAATCAACTATCTAAAGAAGCCTTGTTGATGACAGAAGAGGTGGCAGATATTGTAAATCGTCTTCATGCTTTTTATTATTCTTTAGAATTTGGATATCCTTTATCAATCCAACATAAACTTGAAATTGGTACTGCTGAACTTATTAAGCTAGGTAGCTTTAACTTTGAGTTTAATCGTACAGGGGATATCATGGATCTTATGTCCTATATAGAAGTGGTTGATACATTATTATCTCCCATGTTATATATTATGGTAAATCTAGATTTAGTTTTAAATGATGATGAGATTAATGCGTTTTATCAAAACATGTTGAGTAGACAATTACGATTAGTTTGTTTAACGACAGGATCTTTTGATAAAGAAAATCTTGATAAAAGCCTTATTAATGGGTATATTTTAGATAATGATTTCTGTGTTATTTAAGGAGGATACAGAATTACACCTGGTGGTAGCCCGAGTTACTCTTGAGCCTCAAATTTAATTTGGGGTTTGAGAGTAGTGTAATTCTGTAAACCTCTAAAACTCCTAACAACTCCGTGAGTGCTAAGGTATAGTTTGAGAGTAGTGTAATTCTGTAAACCTCTAAAACTAACAATGTTAACCAACCTATATGAATATAGTTTGAGAGTAGTGTAATTCTGTAAACCTCTAAAACACGTATGTCAATCCATAATCCTGACCCGTGGTTTGAGAGTAGTGTAATTCTGTAAACCTCTAAAACGCTCATGTCTATGGCAATGACAAGAGAACTGTTTGAGAGTAGTGTAATTCTGTAAACCTCTAAAACTGACATTATGGTGTGTGATGAATCACATAGGTTTGAGAGTAGTGTAATTCTGTAAACCTCTAAAACAATATCCCCTACCGTACAAGCGATTGCATCGTTTGAGAGTAGTGTAATTCTGTAAACCTCTAAAACTGCAACAGCCGTGTTAGTTGAAATGGCTTTGTTTGAGAGTAGTGTAATTCTGTAAACCTCTAAAACGTTGGTATGGTTCCAGCGGAAGTTGACCGTGTTTGAGAGTAGTGTAATTCTGTAAACCTCTAAAACCCATGTGCTATTGGTATATGGCAATGCATGGTTTGAGAGTAGTGTAATTCTGTAAACCTCTAAAAC
>NZ_CAMFFZ010000010.1:0-69014 GCF_945949885.1 Veillonella parvula
ACAAGGTTCACTATGGATTTTTTAGTTGTTCAATTTCATTCTACAATTAAGCTTTAAAAATAATCTATTAAAATTTTAAAGACTAAGAATAGTCTTTCCAATTAGCGTAATATATGGTAAATTTCTTGTAACGCCTATGCAAATAGGGTATAATACATATTGGTGTATAGTAAACGTGAATTCGGATTATGAAAGGACATTCTTATGAGTAAGCCACAACAAACAATAAAAAAGGCTGTTTCATATCAAGGGATTGGCCTTCATAGCGGTGAACCAGTACATATGGTTTTTAATCCTGCACCTGAAGATACAGGAATTGTGTTTGTCCGCACGGACATTGAAGGCCATCCTTCTGTGCGAGCACACATTGATAATGTGACGAACACTATGCGCGCTACCACGTTGGAAAATGGTGAAGCAAAGGTATTTACTGTTGAACATCTGATGGCAGCGTTCAGTGCTATGAATATTGATAACTGTTATATTGAAATAGATTCTCCAGAACCTCCTGTAGGTGATGGTAGTAGTGCTATTTTTGTCAATCTTATTGAAGAGGCTGGTATTGAAGAACAAATAGCGCCGCATCATGTATACAAAGTGACTCGATCTCATGCTGTTTATGATGGAGATCGTTTTATTGTTATTTTGCCATATGATGGTTATCGCATAACATTCACATCAATTAACAGCCATCCGTTGCTTGGTACACAACATTGTGATTTTGAAGTTTCACCAGAATACTTTAAAGAGCATATTAGTGCTGCTAGAACTATCGGATTTATGAAAGAATTAGAACAATTACAGGCCATGGGCCTTGCAAAAGGTGGTAGCTTAGATAATGCGTTAGTCTATGATGATGAGAAATGTTTGTCTGTACCTCGCTTTGATGACGAATTAGTTCGCCACAAAGCCTTAGACGTTATAGGCGACTTATTCTTATTAGGACGAATCGAAGGTCATGTAATTGCTTTGAAATCGAGTCATGAATTAAATTCAAGATTGGCTCGCAGTATAATGGAAGAAATAAGGGAGACACAGCCATGATTCTTAATCACGAAGATATTTTAGAAATTTTACCTCATCGTTACCCAATGCTTTTGGTTGATCGTATTGTTGAGTTAGAACCTATGAAACGTGCTGTGGGTATTAAAAATGCTACATTCAACGAATTGTTCTTCCAAGGTCACTTTCCAGGGAACCCAGTTATGCCAGGTGTATTATTGACTGAGGCTATTGCTCAAGTTGGTGGTATTGCATTATTGTACCCTGAGGAAAATCGTGGGCTTACTCCTATGTTTACAGGTATTGATAAAGTGCGTTTCCGCCATCCTGTAAAACCTGGCGATCAAGTTCGCATGGAGGTAGATATTGTTAAAATTAAAGGTAAAATGGGCAAGGTTGAAGGCCGTGCCTATGTTGGCGACAAATTGTGCGCTAGCGGTGAATACATGTTTGCCCTTGTATAATAGAATGAGGAGTGATTGTAGTGATAGTTGTAGGCATGGAAAATGCGGAATCCAACATCCATAGTACAGCCATAGTCCATCCAAATGCTAAATTGGGCAAAGATGTAATCGTAGGTCCTGGCGCTGTTATCGGCGAACATGTCGAGATTGGCGATGGCACACAAATCGGTGCACATGTTGTAATTGGTGGTTGGACAACCATTGGTAAGCGTTGTGAAATTTATCCTAACGCATCTATTGGGTTGGAACCGCAAGATTTAAAATTTAAAGGCGAAAAAAGCTATTGTAATATTGGTGATGAAACGGTTATTCGTGAGTTCGTAACTATTAGCCGCGCTACTGGAGAGGGTGAAGAAACACGTGTAGGCAATAATTGCTTACTTCAAGCATGTACACATGTGGCTCACAACTGTATCGTTGGTAATAATGTAATAATGAGTAACTGTGCAGGCCTTGCAGGTCACGCTATCGTTGAAGATCGTGTAGTTATTGGTGGTCTTGCTGGTATTCATCAATTTGTTAAAATCGGTCGTAACGCTATGGTTGGCGGAATGGCTAAGGTGGTACAAGATATCCCACCTTACGTAATTGCTGATGGTCAACCGGCACGTGTTATCGGTCTTAACTCTGTAGGATTATCTCGTGCAGGGATTTCCGAAGATGTACGACGTGATTTGAAACAGGCATTCCGCATTATTTATCGTTCTGGATTCAGCTTATCCAAGGCAATTGAAGAAATGGAATTACAATTGGACTCTTCCGTAGAAATTGAAAATTTATTACGCTTCTTACGCAATGCCGATAGGGGAATTATGCGTACTCGTCGCGACTAATTATGAGGACCTCGTACAATGTACGAGGTCTTTTTGTGTACATTATAACTGGTTGAGTTTTATATTAATGATAATTTGCATTATATTTTCATAATTATAAAAATATTTTTATAGATATATTCGTAGATGTTTTAGTAGTTAAAAGTAATAAGGAAGTTTTAATAAAATGATGAAGAAAAGGGCATAAACCTTGGCTTTTTAATGGTAAAAAGTAGCTATTTATAGTAAAATATATTGTATATGATTATGTCTATTTTTAGGCATTTTCATAATGAACTTGAAATTACTAATTGATATATAGGCCGTGAGGCCATCTAGGAGGTATAGTCTTGGCAAAGGTAGGATTAATTGCGGGCATTGGTGTTTTGCCTGTAGAATTCATGCGTGCCGCTCATGTATTGGGCCACGAGGTGGTTGTTATCGGTGTAGTACCTGATATAGACCCAGCTCTAAAGGCTGAGGCTGATGCTTTCTATGATATTGGTGTTGCTAAACTAGGTAAAATCTTTAAAACCTTGAAAAAAGAAGAGGTTCAAGAGTTAACTATGCTTGGAAAAGTCACTAAAGAGATTCTCTTTAAAGGCCTTACATTTCCTGATTTAAAAACATTAGGCGTTTTAAAGCGGCTCAAAAATCGTAAAGATGATACGATTATGCTTGCCATCGTTGATGAAATCGAACGAGAAGGCTTTAAAGTATTAGATCAAACAGCATACTTGAAACCATTTATGCCAAAGGTAGGAGTGCTTTCAAAAGCACAACCTACAGATGAGCAATGGGCTGACATTTGTTTTGGTTTTGAATTAGCTAAACAAATGGGGGCCCTTGATATTGGTCAAACCGTTGTTGTTAAACATAAGGCGGTCATGGCAATTGAAGCCATTGAAGGGACTGACAAGTGTATCTTGAGAGGTGGAGAACTGGGTCGCGGAGATGCGATTGTTGTTAAAACAGAAAAACCAAATCAAGACGTACGCTTTGATGTGCCAGCAGTAGGCATAAAAACTCTCATGTCTATGATTGATAGCGGTTGTAAGGTGCTAGCTGTAGAAGCGGAAAAGACTATTTTCGTACAACAACAAGATGTGCTTAATATGGCAGATCGTCATGGTATTGTTATCTGTGCTGTAGACCAAGAATTTGTAAATTCCAGAAAGGATGCATAATGAAAGTCATGTTTTCCGCCGGTGAAGCTTCCGGCGATACTCATGCGGCAAGTGTAGCCAATGCATTGAGAGAAATAGATCCTTCTGTAGAGATGTTTGGTATGGGTGGCACCCTGATGGAACGCGCTGGTGTTCGTATCGTTTATGACATTAAGAACCTTGGTGTCATTGGTATTGTAGAGATTGTGAAATCATTGCCAAAATTCTTTAAGCTGCGCACGTACTTGAAACGTGTCATGATGAAGGAAAAACCAGATATTCTCGTTTGTGTAGATTATCCAGGTTTTAATATGAAATTAGCTGCGGTGGCTCATGAATTGGAGATTCCTGTTTTATATTATATTGCTCCAACGATTTGGGCTTGGCACAGTAGTCGTGGTAATACAATTCGTAAGTATGTAACCAAGGTAGCATCTATCTTCCCATTTGAAGCTGAAGCGTATCGCAAGTACAAATGTGATGTAGATTTTGTAGGTCATCCTTTACTCGATATTGTACATCCTACGATGACTAAAGAAGCGGCCGAAGCATACTTTGGGGCTCGTAAAGAGGCTAAAAAAGTATTGCTCATGCCTGGCAGTCGTAAACAAGAGGTTTTATCCTTGCTTGATACGATGCTAAAAAGTGGTGAGCAATTGATGGCGAAGCATGAAGATGTCCAATTCTTCTTGCCTCGAGCACATACGATTGATCGAAGTGAGCTAGAAGCTTTTATCGATGCTCATAAGGTACCTGTTACGATTACGGAAGACCATACATATGACTTGATGCAGATTTGTGATGTGTGCCTTGCCGCATCAGGAACCGCTACATTAGAAACGGCTATGATGGAATTGCCAACGGTGTTATTGTATCGCGTATCACCAATTACTTATGGTATTGGTAAGATGGTTGTGAATGTAACACATGTGGGCTTGCCTAATATTGTAGCTGGTAAAGAGGTTATTCCTGAATTATTACAAGATGCTGTCACACCAGAAGCAATTGTATCTTTGGTGGAACCATTGATTAGTGATGTAGAGAAAAATGAAGCTATGCGTAGTGAATTGCGCGAAGTACGTCATAAATTAGGTGAGCCTGGTGCAGTAAAACGAGTAGCACATCTTGTGTACAATCTCGGTAAGGAGAAATGTAATGAATAGTTATTCTAGGCTCTTATATTTTGTAAAGCCTTATTATAAGCGGATGCTTTTTGCAGTGTTCTGCATGATTGTCGCCGCTGCAGCCTATTTGGTAGTACCTTGGCTGATTAAGAATGTAGTAGACCAAGTGTTAGATGAAAAGAATATGTTTATGTTGAACCTCATTGTAGGTGCTATCATACTCATCTTCTTAATTCGTGGCTTTGCTACCTATGGTCAAACCTATAACATGTCCTACATCGGACAGCGCGTGATTATCGATGTCCGTGAGGCTATTTTTAATCACTTACAAAGATTAAGTTTATCTTACTTTGATCGCCGCAAAACGGGCGTTATCATGAGTAATCTTACAAATGATGTAGCTGCATTGCAAACGGCCGTGGTAGATAACTTGATTTCTTTTATCACTGAATCTGTAACACTTATCGGTTCCTTGGTGTCCATGCTTCTCATTGACTGGAAATTGACGTTAGTTACTTTTATTACGGTTCCCGTAGTTTTAGTGATTATCAATGTTTTTGGTAAGAAGCTTCGCGTGGCGGGGCATGATGTCCAAGGGCGCGTAGCTGATATTACGGCACTTTTACAAGAGGTAATTAGTGCAGTTCGCGTTGTAAAATCCTTTGCTCGTGAAGATTTTGAGCGTAAGCGTTTTGAAGATGAAAATGATCGCAATTTTAAAGCAGTTATCAAAGCTACTAAATTGACTAGCTTGTTAAGCCCAATGGTTGAGTTTTCTGCGGCAATCGCTGTAGCGGTCATCCTTTGGTACGGTGGTTACTCCGTAGTAACAGGTGCTATTACTGCAGGTTCTTTGATTGCTTTCTTGATTTATGCTATTAACTTGTCAAATCCCGTAAAACGTTTGAGTCAAGTATATGGTAATATTCAAAAGGCGTTGGCTGCTGCCGATCGTGTATTTGAAATTTTAGATACTAAAGCAGATGTTGTGGAGAAACCTGATGCTATTACATTGCCTGCGATTACCGGCAATGTGGAGTTTAATGATGTTTCTTTCTCCTATGATGGAGAAAAGACTGCCTTAGAAAATTTTGCCTTGTCAGTTAAGGCTGGCGAAAGTGTAGCCCTTGTTGGACCATCTGGTGCAGGTAAGACAACTCTCGCTAACTTACTACCTCGTTTCTATGATGTAACCGGTGGTTCTATTACAATTGATGGTTACGATATAAAAGATGTTACTTTTAAATCTTTGCGTGAACAAATTGGTCTTGTACCACAGGAAACCATATTATTCAATGCTACAATTAAAGAGAATATCTTGTATGGACGTTTAGATGCTACTGATGAAGACGTGTATGAAGCGGCTAAAGCGGCTAACGTACTTGAGTTCGTTGAGAAGATGCCTGATGGTCTCGATACAATTGTAGGCGAACGAGGCAGTTCATTATCTGGTGGACAACGTCAACGCGTTGCCATCGCACGCGCTATTTTAAAAGATCCTCGTATTTTAATTCTAGATGAAGCTACATCTGCTTTAGATACGGAGAGTGAAAAACTTGTACAAGAGGCGTTAGATCGTCTCATGAAAGGGCGTACGGCATTTGTTATTGCCCATCGATTGAGCACCGTTCAAAATGCTCATCAAATTGTTGTACTTAATCAAGGTCGCTTGGTAGAGCAGGGGACTCACCAAGAGCTATTAGCTGTTGACGGCGGATTGTACAATCATCTTTATTCCGTTCAATTCTCCAATAAAGGATAACCATGTACTGGATATATAACGTATTGCTCATATTTTATTGGATAGGCTTGATTCCGGTTATTTTATACCGACTTGCCTTTGAAGATGGCTTTTATGAGCGTATCAAACAAAGTGCAGGCTATATGCCCGCTTCGCTATTAAAGAAAATTGAAGGGCGTCGTGCTATTTGGATTCACGCCGCTTCCGTAGGGGAAATTGTGGCTACCAGTCCATTGGTAAAAGAGGTTAAAAAGGAATTTCCTGAAGCTGTTGTGGTTGTGTCAGTAGTTACTGCTACTGGTCATGCTATGGCTCATCGTATCATTCCTGAAGCAGAAGGAATTATATTCTTTCCCCTTGATCTGCCGTATTTAACTCGTAAAATTTTACATATTATTAAGCCGATTACTATTTTACTTGTAGAAACTGAAATTTGGCCAAACTTCTTGCGTATCGCCGAATCGGAAAACATTCCAGTTATGATGGTTAATGGACGCATTTCAGATCGCAGTATGAAACGTTATAAGTATATCAGTGCTTTTACGCGTGAAATGTTACGTTCTATTGAGCGTTTCTGCATGCAGTCCAAATTTGATGCGGCGTATATTGAAAGTTTAGGTGCTCATACACCTGATATTACCGTAACAGGTAATATGAAATACGATCAAACGTATGCCACCGTATCATATGAAGAAAAACAAGCTCTTCTCGATGAGTTTGGCTTTGGGAATAATCATCCTATCATTATTGCAGGTAGTACTCACAAAGGTGAAGAAGAGGCTATTTTTGAAACTTTTAAGCAAGTATTGAAAGAGTATCCACAAGCCCGTTTATTGATTGCACCTCGCGAGATTTATCGCGGTCATGATGTACAAAATATTGCAAAGCATTATGAATTGAGTGCTATTTGTCGTAGTGATATGAAAGAGCCCGTTCATGAAGGTATTCCCGTTGTTGTTTTAGATACTATTGGTGAACTTGGACGACTGTATAGCTTAGGCGATATTATCTTTGTTGGTGGCTCTCTTGTTAAAACTGGAGGTCATAATATTTTGGAACCAGCTGCACATGGTAAGCCAATTTTGGTTGGTTCTCATATGTTTAACTTTAAAGAAATTTTCGCCTTATTAAATTCTCGAAATGCTTGTGAGCAAGTGAAGAATGGCAAAGAGCTAACCGCTATGGTCTTGCGTTTGTGTAAGGATAGAGACTTGGCTAAAGAGATGGGGCAAAACTGCCTGGATATCATTAAAGAAAATCGTGGTGCTACGCGGCGTAATACACAAGAGTTGCGCTTGCTATTTGAGAAACATCAAATTATTCCGTAGTAAGACTAAATTTGTTAGATTAGTCTACTGTATTACATAATAGGAGGAGTCACCTATGAGTGGGGAAGCATTATTTAAATCCATCGTTAGTGGTGAAGATCAATCCGTATTAGGTGATATAGCTCGTTCCAGTTTAGGCCTTTTGAGTAAAGGTTATGAGAAGGCTGTATCAATACGCAATGCTCGATTTGATGAAGGTAAAGGCGTTACGAAAGTTACAGTGCCCGTAATCAGTGTTGGCAACATTACGGCTGGTGGTACTGGAAAAACACCGATGGTGCGATTTATTTGTGATGTGCTTACTCAAAAGGGTCTTCATCCTACTGTTCTTAGTCGTGGGTACCGTGCAGAAGATAATAACAAAAATATTATTATTTCTAAAGACGGGACAATGCTTGTAGAGCCATCTATCAGTGGTGATGAGGCTTGGTTACTGGCTAAGGTTTTACAAAAATCTAATGTAATCATTGGACGTGAACGTTCCAAATCTGCAGAAATCGCTATTAATGAGTTAGGTGCTGATTGTCTTATTATGGATGATGGCTTTCAACATCGTGCACTAGCAAGAGATATTGATATTGTACTAATCGATGCATCCAATCCGTTTGGCTATGAACATGTATTGCCACGGGGACTATTACGTGAACCACTTAGTGGTTTACAGCGCGCTAATATTATCGTTCTTACGAAGGTTGATCAAGTAGCACCAGGTATTGCATCTGGCATTCGAAAGCGATTAACTCAGATGATTCCCAATGTACCTGTTTATGAAACAACACATAAACCGCAATTTATGTATACCTTAGATGAGTGGGCTAATGGCTCTGTTGGGGCTTCTGTAGATGCTTATAAGGAACAACGCATTATGGCTGTAAGTGGAATCGGAAACCCTCAATCCTTTACACAAACGTTGACTGATGTAGGGTATAATGTTGTTCATACCGTGCCATTTGGAGATCATCATGACTTTTCAAATGATGATGTAGTTGAGATTTGGAAAGAAGCATTTGCTCATCAAGCTGATGCTATTTGCATTACAGAAAAGGATGCAGTTAAGTTGAGTCAGTTGCATGCAATTGAAGACTTGAAAATACCGATTCTGGTGCTATCTATAGGGATTGAATTTGTTTCTGGAAAACAAGAATTCATAGAAAATTTAGAGATTTAGTGTATAATAATAAGATACACGAATAACAGAAATGGGGTTTTATCGTGAAGTTTGGATGTGTTATTCCTGCGCGTTATGGTTCTACAAGATTACCAGGCAAACCATTAGCTGATATTGCAGGTAAACCTATGATTGAACGGGTTTATGCAAGGGTATCACAAGCTACAAAGACAGTATGTACAATTGTAGCCACTGATGATAACCGCGTATATTCTGCAGTACAACAGTTTGGGGGAACTGTTATGATGACAGATCCTAATCACCCTACAGGAACGGATCGATTAGCAGAGGTTGCTAGTCATTATACAGACTTAGATGTTGTTATCAATGTCCAAGGTGATGAACCGATGATTGATCCAAATCTTATTGATGACTTGGCACATCTATTTGAGGAAGATCCAAACTTACAGATGGCCACAGTAGCTACTCCTTTATTAGAGGAAGAGTATGAGGAGCCATCAGCGGTAAAGGTCATTTTAAATAATCGTAATGATGCGATGTATTTTTCTAGATCTTTAATCCCATATCCTCGCCATGACTTTGTGCGTCCGCCACTAAAACATATTGGCATCTATGCATATCGTAGAGAATTCTTATTGAACTACGCCAAGATGGAACCAACTCCGGCGGAGCAAACGGAATCTCTAGAACAATTACGTGCTTTGGAGAATGGTTATACAATTCGTGTTATTCTAACGAATAAACGATTTATCGGTGTTGATACACCTGAAGACTTAGCTCGTGTTAATGCAATTTACGAGCAAGAGGAGAAATAAATGAAAACAGTTCAAATTAAAGATATTACAGTGGGTGGTGGCAAAGGTTTATTTGTCCTTGCAGGTCCATGTGTTATTGAGGACTATGACCGCACATTAGCTATCGGTAAACGAGCAAAAGAGATATGCGAACGTTTAGGTGTTCCTTATATCTTTAAAGCTTCCTTTGATAAAGCTAATCGCTCTAGCTTTAGTTCTTTCCGCGGACCAGGTCTTGAGGAAGGATTAAAAATGCTTGCTTCTATTAAGAAGGAACTCAACGTGCCCGTTGTCAGTGACATTCACTCTATCGAGCAAATTGAACCTGCTGCTGAAGTATTAGATATTCTACAAATTCCTGCTTTCTTATGCCGTCAAACTGATCTCGTATACGGCGCTGCTAAAACTGGTAAATGCGTAAATGTTAAAAAAGGTCAATTCATGGCTCCTAAGGACATGGAAAATGTTCTAAATAAAATGAAAGAAACAGGTAATGAAAATCTTATGCTTACCGAACGTGGTTTTAGCTTTGGTTATAACAACCTCGTAGTTGACATGAGATCTTTCCCAATTATGCGTTCTTTCGACTATCCAGTAATCTTTGATGCTACTCATAGCGTTCAATTGCCAGGTGGTGCAGGAACTAAATCTAGTGGTAATCGTGAATTTGTACCAAATTTGGCACGTGCGGCTGTGGCTAGTGGCGTAGATGGGTTATTCTTTGAAGTACACGATAATCCTGAGGAAGCATTGTCTGATGGTCCTAATATGTTGTATTTAGATCAATTTGAAGCTGTGCTTCATGATTTAGTAGCTATTGATAAAATCGTAAAAGGTTAGGGGCGGTATTTGTGACTATTTTAGAACAAGCGGCACAGGTGCTTCATGAGGAAGCTCGTGCTATTGAAGAATTAAGTTCTCGTTTGGATCACAATTTTGTAAATGCTGTAAATATGATTTTGGCTTGTAAGGGCCGTGTAGTATGTACAGGAATGGGAAAATCCGGTCATATTGGTCGTAAAATTGCGGCTACCTTGGCTAGTACAGGGACACCGGCACTTTTTATGCATCCTGGTGAAGGCGTGCATGGTGATCTTGGTATGATTACTGAAGATGATGTAGTGTTAGCATTTTCTAATAGTGGTGAAACAGGAGAAATCATTAGTATTTTGCCGTCTCTGCGCCGCATAGGAGCTAAATTAATCTGTGTTGTAGGGAAACCAGAGTCTACATTAGCAAAAAATTCTGATATTGTATTGTTGGCAGAGGTAGAACGAGAAGCTTGTCCATTGGGTTTAGCACCTACTACAAGTACTACTGTTGCTCTAGCATTAGGTGATGCGTTAGCAGTATGTTTATTGGAACGCCATCATTTTACTCCAGAAAACTTTGCTGTATTCCATCCAGGAGGTTCCTTAGGTCGTAAATTATTGTTGACTGTAGAAAATATTATGCA
Organism: Veillonella parvula; assembly: GCF_945949885.1. Taxonomy (GTDB): domain Bacteria; phylum Bacillota; class Negativicutes; order Veillonellales; family Veillonellaceae; genus Veillonella; species Veillonella parvula_B. The sequence goes on from NZ_CAMFFZ010000010.1 coordinate 11,017, forward strand.
TGGTGGCGAAGATAATCCAACAGTATTTAAAGGGGCTACCGTTCGCGATGCACTCTTTGTAATGACAGAAAAAGGGTTAGGTGCTACAAATGTTATTGATGAAGAAGGACATTTGTTAGGCCTAGTTACTGATGGTGATGTGCGTCGTGGACTTGATTCTGGCAGTAATTTTTTAGAATGGCCCGTAGAGGATATGATGACGTCTATGCCGCGTACGATTACAAAGGATAAACTGGCCGCAGAAGCGCTTCATTTGATGGAGAAAAATCAACCCCGCCCTATCACCGTATTACCAGTGGTTGATACTAATAATGTATGTATTGGCATTGTTCACATCACGGATTTATTGCGTAGAGGCATTGTATAATGAATATTCAATGGATTGTTCTCGATGTTGATGGAGTTTTATCAGATGGAACTCTAATTTACACATCGACTGGAGAAGAGCTCAAAGCCTTTTCTGTAAAAGATGGTTTAGGCTTGACTGCGGCTCGTAAATCAGGGATAAAGTTAGCAATTATCACGGCTCGCGTATCTCCGATGGTAGAGCATCGTGCGAAGGAGTTACACTTTGATGAACTTCTTATGGGGTATGCTAATAAAACTGAAGCATTAAGAACTCTTTGTAAAAAACATCAAATCGACTTAGATTCGGTTGCTTACATGGGGGATGATCTTAATGATTTAGGAGCTCTTCAACTCGTAGGTTTGCCGATGGCACCAAATAATGCGGTATTAGAGGTTAAATCAATAGCTAAATTTATTTCTACCGTCAATGGTGGACATGGTGCTGTTAGAGAGGCTGTAGAATATATCCTGAAGAATCAAGGTTTATGGGATTCTGTTGTTGCAGATTATGCGCGAGAGGCCCATGCTCATGGACAATAAAGGAGGTGAGCAGAATGAATAACGAATGGCAATACCATTTAGTTAAAGGCATTAGTTGGCTTGTTTGTCGACTGCCATACAAGCTCATTTTGCTCATAGGCGCTTGTTTAGGTCCTGTATATGGGCTAATAGCGAAGAAGCAAAAGCTTAGAGGCATAAATAATATTAAAATTGGCATGAATATGAACGATCAAGAGGCGGAACAATTAATTAATAAGTTGTTCAAAAATCTTGGTCGCAGTGTTATGGAAGTATTATACATGCCAAACCTGACGAAATCCTTTATCAATAAACACATAGAGATGCGTGGTGTTGAACATTTAGAAAAGGCCATTGCTGAAGATAAGGGAGTTATCGTTCTTACTGGCCATGTAGGCAACTGGGAATGGATGGGGGCTGCTATGGCAGCTCATGGATATCCTTCCACTACAATTGTTAAGAAACAACCTAATGCTCAATTCACACGCCTTATGAATGAATATCGTGAGATGGTGGGGCTTGACGTATTTGCTAGTGGTGGCAACGAAATCGTTTCTGCTGCTAAGGCTTTAAAAAAGAAAAAACTTCTTGGATTCTTAGCTGACCAAGATGGATATATAAATGGTTTACCAGTTCCGTTTTTGGGACAAGATTCATCAGCTGTTATGGGACCAGCAACATTTGCAAAGAAATTTGGCTCTCCTGTAGTACCTATTTTTGCATCTCGTAAGCCTGAAGGAGGACATATCGTTCACATCTTGCCAGCATTACATTATGAGGAAACTGGCGATGAAGATGTTGATATGTATCGTCTAACTGAAGCCTGTGTACGTGTTACGGAAGAATTTATTCGTGAACATCCAGATGAGTGGCTTTGGTTCCAACATCGTTGGATGACTAAGATGGATCAAATTATTGATTACGATAAGAAGATAGCTATACGGGAGAGAGCGCATGAAAAACAATAAAAAGTTAATTGCCGTTGTGGTCGCTATAGTATTAGCTCTAATCGGTCTTATTGTATTTATTATGAAAGACTCTAATGAGGCTAATTCCACCCAAAATCAAAGTGGACAACTCGTTAATTTCCAAGGTGCGGACTTGCAAGAGGAAAAGGATGGCAAGTTAGTATGGGCATTATCGGCTGAGAAGATTGAATATGACCCGCGTACAAAAGCTATCGTTCTGACCAATTTGAAAGGTCTGTTCTATCAAGATGATGTGACTACTACGATTACAGCTCCTCATGCTGTACTGACGGGTGATCGAAACTCTCTTGATATTGATCAAGGCGTTACTGCTACCAATACGGAAGGTGCAGAATTTAAAACTGAGGCCCTTCATTTTGATAACAAAACGAAAACATTGACATCTAAAACGGCTTTCACTTATAACAGTAAGGATGTAACTCTCACAGGTGACAAGATTGAGGGCAATATGTCTTTAAAAATTATTAAAGCCATTGGACATGCGAAATTAACAAAGAAGTAATTGAGAGGAAATATGATGAATAAGAAAAAACAGATTGGTATGGCTATATTAGCTGTACTCATGACCGCATCTGTTACAGTTTGGGCTGCAAATGATCCGTTGACTATCAGCGCTGATACATTGTCTTATGATGGCAATTCAGGTCGTGCGGATGCAACGGGTAATGTTGTTATCACCCAAGCGGATAAAACTATGACTGGTGCCAAGGGTTGGTACAACACAAAAACTCAAGAAGCAAATCTTGATGGTGGTGTATCTATGATTGGTTCTGATATGGCCATGTCTGCTCAAGCGGTTCACAGTTACAATAATAATAAATTCACTGCTAATGGTAGCGTTCATTTACAACGTGCTGATCGCCAAATCTTTGGTGACAGTGTTGAGTATAGTACTGACTCTGAATACGGTCTTGTTACAGGCAATGCCCGTTTGATTGCTGAAGGGACAACCTTAACCGGTGATAAGGTAGAAGGATGGATGAAGGAAGTTCGTGCTGTAGCGCAAGGTAATGTTACCTTCTCTAATCCTGAACGAAACGTGTCTGGTTCTGCTGACCGAGCTACATATACACAAACGCCAAACCAAAATGATGGAGTGGTACTCTTATCTGGTTCTGCGCATGCCGTTCAAAATGGTAATGTACTGAATGCACCGGAACTGAAAATTCGTTTAGCTGATGATTCTGCTGAAACATTAGGTGGACGTAGTACACTCGTCATTGTTCCGAATAAATAAGGATAATATATGTATATAGAAACCAAAAACTTAGTTAAAACCTTTAGCGGACGCAATGTGGTAGATGGTGTAAGTCTACGCGTTGATAAAGGCCAAGTTGTAGGTCTATTAGGGCCTAATGGGGCCGGTAAAACTACGTCATTTTATATGATTGTAGGCATTGAAAGACCAAGTTCTGGTATCATTACCGTTGATGGCAAGGATATAACAAATATTCCTATGTATAAGCGGGCGGCTGAAGGTATTGGATACTTACCGCAAGAGGCATCAATTTTTCGTTCTATGTCTGTAGAAGATAATATTCGTGCTATGTTACAGATTACGACAAAAAAATCTGATGAGATTGAAGCTATCGTGGAATCATTGATTGAAGAATTTCATATTGGACATGTCCGTGACCGTATGGGGATGCAATTATCTGGTGGTGAACGACGCCGTGTAGAAATTGCGCGTTGCCTCGCCTTAGAACCTAATTTCATTCTTCTTGATGAACCTTTTGCAGGTGTCGATCCAATTGCGGTTGCTGATATTCAGCAAATTATCTTACACGTTAAGAACCGAGGTATTGGTATCTTGATTACAGACCATAATGTTCGCGAAACATTGGGGATTGTAGATAAGGCTTATATTTTGAGTAATGGCAAAATCCTCCTAGAGGGTACCCCTGATGAAATTGCGAATGATCCAATCGCTCGTGAACATTATTTAGGGGATAACTTTAAATTATAGGAGGGGCTATGCGATTATTAGATAAATATATTTTAAAAGCTTTTGTAGGCCCATTCCTATTTGGGGTTTTTGCTTTTACTAGTATTTTTATTGGTACAGGCACATTGTTTAGGATTGCTCAATATATTACTGAATATGGAGCACCATTGTTGCTTGTTATGCAAGCATTTGTCTTGGCTTTACCAAGTATTGTTATTTTAACATTCCCAATGTCAGTACTATTGGCTTCTCTTATGACTTTTAGTCGTTTGAGTAGCACTAGTGAAATCGTTGTTATGCGTGCTGGTGGTCTAAGCTTTTTACGCTTGGCCATGCCTGTATATATTATTGCCCTCATCATTTCCATTGGGGCAGTAGCATTTAATGAATTTGTTGTACCTCGTACAAATCATATGTATCAAACGATTGTGCGCGAACAAATTATGAAAAATGCATCACCTCAAACACAAAATCATATTGTGTTAAAAACGATGAATGGTGATGAGCTAGGCACATTGATGTATGCTAAGAGCTATGATGCTGAAACCAAACAGTTGTCCATGATTACGGTTCAACAATTTGGGGAGGGCGGCAAGTTACAACAAGTTGAAAATGCTGATACAGCTATCTGGAATGGTCAATATTGGGTGATGCAGAATGGTATCATCTACGATTTATCAGCTGGTAATGGTGTTGAACGTACCATGAAATTTAAGGAGCAATCCTTGCCGATTAAGTCTGCCCCAAAAGATATTCAACAAGATCAACGTAAACCTGAGGAATTAACGATTAAGGAGTTACGTCATCAAATCAGAGCTTATAAGGCAGCCTATACTAATGCTAATAAACTTGAAATGGAAATGTATCAACGCTTTACAATTCCTTTGGCAAGCTTTGTATTTGCTCTCGTAGGTGCACCTTTAGGCCTTCAAAAACAACGTTCTAGTTCATCTATCGGCTTTGGTATTAGTATTCTTATCATCTTTATTTATTATGGGGTGATGACCTTTGCTGGTGCCTTAGGAAAAGGCGGAGCATTGCCAACTGTATTGGCTGCATTGATACCAGATACCTTAGGTATTATTGCAGGCTTATATTTGAATTGGCGCGTATCGAAATAACAGATTGTAATCATAGGAAAGGAGGGACTCGATGTTAGTAGGTGTTAAAATCTTAATAATTATCGCTCTTATGGGTGGTCTCATTGCTTACATGGGGGATAAGTTAGGCACTAAAATTGGTAAACGTCGCATGTCCCTCTTTGGATTACGACCTAAGCACACGTCTATTATAGTTACCATTGTGACAGGCCTTCTTGTTGCAGCAGCTACGGTTGGAGTTTTAACTTTTACGTCTCAAAGCGTACGAACTGCACTGTTCGGTATGGATAAGCTGCGAGCAGATATGAAGCAGCTAAATAATGAGGTTGCTGCAAAGACGCAAGAGCTTATTCGTGGTCAAGCTTTGTTAGAACAGAATAAACAAGAGCTTGAAGACCGGATGGCTGAGATTGAACAGATACGTCGTGAAGTAGAGGCTACAAAAGCTGAATTAGCGAGTGCACAAGCTGCTAAAGATGCAACAGAGGCAGAATTGGCATCTTTACAAGCCTCTTATGCAGAGGTATCTAAAAAGTTAGCCGAACTTGAAGAGACTCGCGCTAAGATGGAAGCTCATATTAAGAATCTACAAGCTACGCAAGAACAATTGCAAAATGGTATTATTCATTTGCGTGAAGGGACAATTCTCTTCCAAGTAGATCAGCTATTAGCGCAAGCTGTTGTACGACCTGGTTTAAGTGAAGAAGATAGCAATAATGCTATTAAACATATTATCGATGATACAAATAAGCTTGTATTACGTCGATTAGGTTTAGAGGATAAAGGTCAATCCGTTGTGTATGTAGATCGACAAAATGTTGAGGTGGCTACGCAAAAATTAATTAACTCTAAAACACCAATGGTTGTTCAAGTGGTAGCCGCAGGAAATATTATTTCAGGTGAACCTGCAGTTGCAGTTATCCAAGTATATCCACAACAATTTATCTATAAAAATGGGGAAGTTATTCACTCTGCTGTGCTGGATGGGGGTGCTAATGCTCAGTCCTCCATGCTTCAGTTTTTGAAACAAGTAAACGAGCATGCGAAGGCAAAGGGGATTATTCCTGATTCTTTATCAGGTGATATTGGAACGATATCTGGTGACGATTTGTTTACAGCTATTAAACGAATAAACACTATGCGTGGTAAGGTTCACGTTGAAGCTTATACTGATGGCGATACATATTCGTCTGGTCCTGTACACCTTAAGTTGCGTATTACCCAAATGCCGGTTTTTAATGATAAGGCAAAAATGCAAACTAATTAATATGATAAAAGTATGTTGGTTTCATACATTATAAAAGAAGGTCTTATGTAATTTTCAACATAAGACCTTCTTTTTATGTTAAAATATAACTACTGTACTTACAAAGGGGATAATCAAATGACTGAAAATACATATATTTTAGCAGTGGATCCAGGAAATGAGAAAACTGGTATAGCCATAGTCTCATCTTTCGGTGAGATGATATGCCGTAAAATTATTTCTTCAAATACTTTCAATAAAGATATTGAGCGTGTTTTAACTGAATATTATGGTATTGTTCATATTGTTTGTGGAAATGGTACAAATCATAAACACTTGTATCCTTCTCTTCAACAAATTGGACGTAATCATAAAATTACAACTAGTTTAATCGACGAATCTCACAGTACAGAGGAGGCCCGTAAATTATATTGGCAATATAATCCTCCTACAGGGTGGCGCAAGATTATTCCTACATCTATGCAATTTCCACCAGAACCTGTAGATGATTTGACGGCTCTCGTTATTGGCTTGCGTTATACGAAGCAGTTAGCTCAGAACGAAGCGGCAATCAAAGAAGAAACTATGAGTTCAAGTGAGTTAGAAGAGAAAAGATTACATGCTATGGAGCAGTTATACGGAAAAGGAGATAATCATGACGAATGAAACTTCAATGCGTAACTGGTCAAATCTTATTATGCGCTGTGTAATGATGATTCTAGGTGCCTTAATATATACGATAGGGTTAGATTTATTTTTAGTACCCAATAGTATCATTGACGGTGGGGTAGTTGGTATATCTTTGATGGCTGCGGAACTATCAGGTATTTCTTTTAGCATCTTCGTAGTACTTTTCAACTTACCCTTTTTATATTTAGGCTATAAAGTAATTGGTAAAGGATTTACCTTGTCTACTTTGTTCTCTATTATATGGATGGCAATATTTTCTACCATTGCACACCGCTTTACACCTATTACAACTGACCCATTTTTAGGGGCAATCTTTGGTGGTATAATCTTAGGTATTGGGGTAGGGCTAATTATTCGTAATGGTGGCTCATTAGATGGATCTGAAATTGTAGCTATTATCTTTGATAAACGGTCCACCTTTTCTGTAGGCGAAATTGTAATGGCCATGAATTTAGTTATTCTTGGAGCAGCGGGCTTTGTATATAGTTGGAATAGTGCCATGTATTCCTTAATTGCTTATTTTATTGCTTATAAGATGATTGATGTGACCATCACTGGACTTGAAGAATCTAAAGGGGTTATGATTATTACCGATGCAGATAATTCCAAGATTATTGCTGATGCATTAAATGCTAATCTTAATCGTGGTGTTACTATTATGTACGGAGAAGGCGGGTATTTAAAACAACCGAAACATGTATTATATTCTGTAGTAACGCGGCTAGAAATTACAAGATTAAAGGATACCGTTTATGAAGTAGATCCTACAGCATTTATTACGATCCAAGACGTACATGATGTCTTTGGTGGGAGATTTACGAAAGGTGGTCATTAAGAGGAAACTATGAGTAATAAGTTAGGTAATACAATAGTAAAAGAAATATTAGATTGGATTTATGCTATTGCATTGGCATTAATCATTGCTATGGTAATTCATATTTTCTTGATTCAACCTACTAGAGTGTCTGGGGAATCAATGGATGATACATTACACAATGGACAATATTTGATTGTTGCAAAATGGCATCACATTATGAATGACATGCCAGAATATGGTCAAATTGTTATTATTGATAGCCGCGTTAATCGCGTTCGCACATGGGTGGATGATGTAAAAGAGCCATTGATGAACTATGTATCTGTTTTTAACAAAGCCGCTCAAACAAATGATGTATGGGTAAAACGCGTAATTGGTCGGCCTGGTGATGTATTAGAGTTTAAGGATGGTCATGTATGGCGTAATGGAGAGCCATTACAAGAGCCATATACAAAAGATAGAAAAATGAACTTCACTCGCTCTACATCTGTAACAGTTCCAGAAGGCCATGTGTTTGTAATGGGGGATAATCGAAATCATTCTAGTGATAGTCGTTTTATCGGCCCAGTTCCTGTTGACCATATTCTAGGGTTTGTTTCTTACGCAATTTAATAATCGTGAAAGCCTATCTACGATAAATTTCATCGTAGATAGGCTTTTTTAAGTTAAGAAGGATTAAGTTACGTCGTATCTTGTGAAATGTATACTAAATAAAATTTAGCAAGACGGCTAGGGTGAATCTAAATATATCACTTATCAATCTTATAGAAAATAAACAATTAAAACAAATAAATTAATATAAATTATAAGATAGGCTAAATTTAATAAGCAATAATTATTAAATTTATAGCTGTAGATAATAAAATTATCTATTTTTTTAGACTGTAAAATGAAATTTTGTAAAATTAAATTTTTGAAAATATAGTAAAAATCTATGTTTTTAGTATAATTTTTATTCATGAAAGAAATTTCATGAAATTTAGTTGCGTAAAATGCTTTACAAAGTTTTGGGGTGGTGGTATATTCACATCAACAGAAAGGCTACGCTACAAAGAAGTGAAGCTAAGATAGATAATTTAGTTGAGGAAACATGGACACTCCTAATACATCTTTCATAGTGATACTACTTATGTAGTGAACGTCTTCTGCAAATATAAATTCTTATTTATAAGAAAGAAGGAATTCATTATGAAAAAACAATTCGCAACAATGTTAGCAGCAACAGCAGTGTTAGGTGTAACAACAGCATTTGCTGCAAATCCATTCTCCGATGTAACTCCAGATAGTTGGGCATACCAAGCAGTATCCCAATTAGCACAATCTGGTATCGTTAATGGTTATCCAGATGGCACTTTCAAAGGCCAAAACAATATCACTCGTTATGAAATGGCTCAAATGGTAGCTAAAGCTATGGCTAACCAAGATCGTGCTAACGCTGAACAACAAGCTATGATTAACCGCTTGGCAGATGAGTTCTCTAACGAGTTGAACAACCTCGGCGTTCGAGTATCTCGTTTGGAAGACCGTGTAGGTAATGTAAAGGTAACTGGTGATGCTCGTATCCGTTACCAAGGTTCTGAAGACAAAGGTGTTTACAAAGCTAATAGTAAATCTTTAACTGACGGCCGTGCACGTGTACAATTCAATGCTAATGTAAATGATAAAACACAAGCAGTTGTTCGTGTAAAAGGTAATTACGAATTTGGTGACTCTACTAAAGGTTCTCAAGCAACAATCGATCGTGCTTACGTAGATCACAAATTTGGTAGCAACGTATCTGCTAAAGCTGGTCGTTTCCAACAAACAATTGGTGGCGGTTTGATGTACGATGATACATTTGACGGTGCACAATTGAACGTAGGTAATGATAAAGTTCAAGTACAAGGTGCGTATGGTTATATGATTGATGGTGCTGCTGATGGCAACTCCAAATCTGATAACCCATCTGTATCCTATGTAGGCTTAAAAGGTAAAGTTGGTAAAGAATCCTCCATTGGTGGCTTCTACTCCAGATTATCTAGCGGCAACTTGAACCACAACGGTGTAACAGTTAACTCCGATAAACAAAATGTTTACGGTTTCAATGCTGACTTCCGTAAGAATAAATTATGGGCCGGCGGCGAATGGTTGAAAGCTTCCAACGTAGATAACTCTCAAGCTTGGACAGCAGGTCTTGGCTATGGTAACTACGACATCGCTAAAAAAGGTACATGGGATGTGAAAGGTCAATACTTCAACCAAAAAGCTAATGCACCAATCGTAAGCTCCACATGGGATCAAGCATATGACTTAACAAATACATCTAATGGTTACAAAGGTTACATGGCTAGCGTAGACTACGCAGTACAAGATAACGTAGGCTTATCCGCAGGTTATGGTTTCAACTCTAAAGATCAAAACGGTAATGATCTTTCCGACTTCTACCGTGCAGAATTAAATTACAAATTCTAATTCCCTCACAACAAAAAAAAGACTTCTTCGGAAGTCTTTTTTTTGTTGCATAAAAATCTTATATATTATCTTTTGTATATAATAGTATATATAGTAAATTTAATACATATATAAGATTCCTTAATACATCGAATGTTTTAGTAATTATTTAGTTCTAATACACCATATATTGTATGATGTATTTATAAACCCATTATGTATAAAACATTTTATTATTTATTAATTAGTATATCATTTATAAGTTTGGTTTAATAATGGTTATGATAATTATTCTTACTTAATGAGAAAGTAGATAATTTTTAATTTTTTAATGAAAAAAATTATATCTTATAAAACTAGATAAAATCTAACTTAGCAGGCATTTTAAGTTATAAAAACAAGACAATGAGAACCTAATTGAGAAAAAAGGGTTTACACGAAAAAGTGGTTGTGCTAATATCACCCTACTAGAAGTAGCAAACACATGAAACGAAGAACTTCGATATAGAATGTGGCGAGGAAACGTGGACACTCCCAAAGATTCTTGATCTGAAGAACTGAGTAGAATGTGAATGTTATGACTTGTAACATTTTATTTTTCTATTTTTTTCAGAAAGAAGGAATTCAACTATGAAAAAACAATTCGCAGCAATCTTTGCAGCAACAGCAGTTTTGGGTGTAACTACTGCATTCGCAGCTAACCCATTCTCCGATGTAACTCCAGACTCTTGGGCATACCAAGCAGTTTCCCAATTGGCAAACGCTGGTATCGTTAACGGTTACCCAGATGGCACTTTCAAAGGTCAAAACAATATCACTCGTTACGAAATGGCTCAAATGGTAGCTAAAGCTATGGCTAACCAAGACCGCGCTAACGCTGAACAACAAGCTATGATCAACCGTTTGGCTGATGAATTCTCCAACGAATTGAATAACTTGGGCGTTCGTGTAGCTCGCTTGGAAGACCGCGTGGGTAATGTTAAGGTAACAGGCGATATGCGTTTACGTTACCGTGATGCTGAACACGCTAAATCCAAATTCGACGCTCGTGCTCGTGTACAATTCAATGCGAAGGTAAACGATCGCACTGAAGCAGTTGTTCGTGTAACTTCCGGCAACTTCGAATTCGGTCAAGGTTCGGAAGGTGAGGATAAAGCTGATGCGACTATCGACCGCGCTTATGTAAATCATAAATTCGGCGAACGCGTATCCTTGAAAGCTGGTCGTTTCGGTCAAGCATTTGGCGGCGGCTTGATGTTTGACGGTACGTTTGACGGTGCTCAAGTGAACTTTGGCAACGATAAAATTCAGGCACAAGCGGCTTACGGTTATATGACGTCCGGTGACTTCGAGGATATTAAACGTGCTGACAACGAAAGTATCAGCTATATCGGCTTGAACGGCAAAGTAGGTTCCCATGTCAATGTGGGCGGTTTCTACGGTCGCGTTAACGGCGATAATTTCGTTGGTTCTAATCGCCGCGATTCCTATAAAAACCTTTACGGCTTCAATGCTGATGCTAACTTCAATAAAGTATGGGTTGGCGGCGAATGGTTGAAAGACTCTAAGATGGCACGTTCTCAAGCTTGGGTTGCAGGTCTCGGTTACGGCAACTATGACATTAAAAAAGCCGGTACTTGGGATGTGAAAGCTCAGTACTTCAATCAGAAAGAAAACGCTCCAATTGTTGATTCTACATGGAATCAAATTTATACTCACAATGCAAAAGGCTGGATGGCAAGTGTTGACTATGCTTTACAAAATAATGTAGGCTTGTCTGCATACTATGGCTTTGACTGGAAAACAACTGATAGCACAAAAGCTGATAAAGGCGACTTCTACCGTGCAGATCTTAACTACAAATTCTAATTTGACAGTTAATCATATAAAAGAGACTCCTTTGGGAGTCTCTTTTTTGTGTGCGCAATATAAAATAGCATGTGTAATTTCTATAAGACCTTTTATTATAGTATTTAATAAATAGTATGCAGGCAATAGTATCTACTCAATTAATATAGAATAAGCCATTGATAATAGAGTGGTTTTGAATTTAATGAAAATTTCATGAGCAAACTTTCTTGTCATTATTAGGGTTATTACCGCTAATTTCTATCTATATAGCCACTATTAATGGTATAATAAAGAGTATTTTAATTTTTTATAAAGGAGGCAAACATGAATCCTTCTTTTTCTCATATTAAAATGGTTGCCATCGATTGTGATGAAACTTTGGTGCGTAGCGATAATACTATATCTGACTATACAGTAGATGTATTACATCGATTGCAGCAAAGGGGTGTTGCCATTACGATTGCTACGGGGCGTATGTACCAAACGGCTAAGCCCATTGGGCAGGCATTAAAGCTTGGTAATGTGCCGATGATTTTATTTTCTGGTGGCCTCATTCAAGAGTTGGAAACAGGATGTAAACTGTTTGAACAGACTGTTTCTATTGAAGTGGTACGTCGTATTTATGAATTAGCAAAACAATATGATTGGCATATACAATCGTATGTGGATGATCATTTACTATGCCATCATAAGACGTGGCAGTCCGCTCTTTATGAAAAACAGACTGGTGCTACGGCAGAGTTTTTAGGGGATAAGTTATATAGTTTAAAAACTGAACCGAATAAGCTAATTGCCATAGATACAGTAGAAGGAATTAACAGAATTATTGAAATTTTAACTCCTAGAGTTGGTGATATGGTGACTCTAGTTCGTAGCCAAAAAGACTTTTTAGAAATCGTTGCCCTTAATGTGTCAAAGGGGCGTGCTTTGACACAACTAGCTTTAGATAATCATATTAGTTTAGAACATATCGTTTCTTTTGGTAATGCAGAAAATGATATTTCTATGCTACGTAAAACAGGTTACTCTGTAGCTGTTGAAAACGCTACAGATCATGTAAAATCTGTGGCTCATACAATTTGTGGTCATCATAATGACGATGGAGTAGCCCATTGGATTGAAGATAATCTTTTATAATGGAGTAAAACTATGGAAGCATTTCGTTTGTTAATAGTTACAGGTATGTCAGGTGCCGGCAAAACTCAAGTATTGCAAGCTTTAGAAGATATGGGGTATTTATGTATTGATAATATTCCTCCTGTGCTGATTCCTAAATTAAGTGAAATTTGCCGACAAGGTGGAGAACGGACTAATCGCGTTGCTCTTGTTGTAGATATTCGGGGGGGCGAATTTTTTGAAGCTCTTTCATCATCTTTAGATACATTAAAAGATATGAAGGTAGATTTTGAAATTGTATTTATGGATGCTACAGATGAGACTTTGATTCGTCGCTATAAGGAAAGTCGTCGTAGCCATCCATTGGCTCCAGATGGGCTGATTACAACAGGGTTAAAGAAAGAACGTCAAATCCTTAACTCTGTACGCCATAAAGCTGACTTTATAATTGATACTACTAATATGAAGACGGCAAGCTTGAAAGAATATTTAAAAACGCGTTTTACTCAAGTTGATGAAGGTCATGGTATGGCTATTACTGTAGTGAGTTTTGGCTTTAAATATGGTATTCCTCTCGATGCAGATATGGTTTGGGATGTTCGTTTCTTACCTAATCCATTTTATATTCCCGAGTTTCGCCATAAAACAGGTCGAGTAAAAGCGGTTAATGAATATATTCATTCCTTTGAAGTGACCGATGAATTTAAAAAACGTTATTTTGATACCGTAGACTTCCTTGTGCCAAATTATGAACAAGAAGGTAAGTCTCAGTTTATCGTAGCGGTAGGCTGTACAGGTGGTATGCATAGATCTGTAGCTATGGCAGAGGCGCTATATTCTCACTTATTAGAGAAAGGGTATCGCGTATCTGTTGAACACAGAGATATGATGAAAAATAATGTAGAAGAAGATTATAATCCTCATGAAATTATAACACTTGATAACTAGATAGGGGGGATTATGTTGCGAAAAGGATGGTTCCGGTGGCTAATTCCGGGTCTAAATATAAAACGTTGGCTTGCCCTATTTAGTTGTGGTGTAGGTCTTTTAATTATTGGCATTTCTTTGATGTTTAACTATCAATGGCTTGCCGTTCTTGAAGATATTGTACTTGCCTTTTCCTATAATATGACGGGCTTTTACAATTATAATGTACTCATTGCTGTAGGGGCTGTAGTATTATCGATTGGTGCTGTATTAATGCTCATCGGTACGAGTAAAGTTATTAAAACGATTATTCGCGCCGTATTACCTAATCCTGACAGTAAGGTATCGGATATTATTTTTCAAAATATCCGACTCGATAAGGGCCCAAAAATTGTAGTAATCGGTGGTGGTACGGGCTTATCAAATTTATTGCGCGGTTTGAAATCACATACATCAAACCTATCTGCGATTGTAACTGTCGCTGATGATGGAGGTTCTTCTGGTCGCTTGCGTGAAGATTTTCAAATGATAGCTCCTGGTGATTTGCGAAACTGTTTAGTATCACTAGCTGAACAAGAAGGAGTAATGGAGAACTTATTCCGTTATCGTTTCGATGGTGAAAATGAGCTTTCTGGGCACAGTTTTGGTAATCTCTTTATCACTGCGCTTGCTCAAGTTTATGATGGAGATATTGAAGAAGCTCTTGAAGCGGCTAGTAAATTGTTGCGTGTCCGTGGTCGTGTAATTCCTTCTTCTACAGAGTTTATTAAATTGCGTGCTGAAATGACAGATGGCACTATTGTAGAAGGTGAAAGCAATATTCCAAATTCGGGTAAACGAATTCGTCATATTTATAGTGATCCAGCACAGCCTAAGCCAGAGGGGGCTGCATTGCGTGCCATTGATGAAGCGGACGTAATCATCTTAGGTCCTGGTAGTTTATATACAAGTATTATTCCAAATTTACTGACTGATAAATTGGCCTCTCATGTTCGAGCAAGTAAGGCTAATAAAATCTATATTGCTAATGTTATGACACAACCAGGCGAAACTACGGGCTATACATTAAATGACCATGTAGAGGCTCTGATTGAGCATGGCGGGGAAGGAATTATAGATACTGTTCTTGCTAATGATGGGCCGTTGCCAATTCAAATGGTTGAACAATATAGTGCTGTAGGATCTGAACCATTGGTATTAGATACTAAAAAGTTACAAGACAAAGGAATCCGCACTATACGAGCTACCTTAATTAACCCTCAAAAACCGGCTGTTCACGATCCTGAACGGTTAGGTAAAGTTATTATGGATATCATTCATGCTATGCAATCTAACACTGAACCGCATATCTTAGAATATTATCTTCAACGAGATGATCATTAATGAGAAGGGATGTCCATGTCATTTGCAGAAGATGTAAAAAATGAATTATGCCAATATGAAGCCTCTAGTGATGCGGATGTGGCCATGAAAATTGAAGCGTCTTGCTTATTGCGTATGAGCGGATCTATCATTTTGGGGATGAAAGGTGCCGTCGGCATTCGTTTGGCTACGGCTAATAATGCAGTAGCTCGTCGGTTGCTTGGTATTTTGAAAAAGCAATACGAATTACCTACAAATGTATTAGTACGACAAGGTTTAAACCTGCGTAAAAAAAATATGTATACGCTCTCTGTGGAACCTTCTATAGAAGGGAGACAGGTTTTAGAGGATCTCGCTTTATGGCCTGTAACCGAACAAATCCCTCGCAGTTGGCTCAAATCAATGGAAGCACGACGTGCCTTTTTAAGGGGAGCTTTTTTAGGGGGAGGCTCTGTTAATAAACCACAAAGTGATTACCATCTTGAGTTTATGACGGGAAACGAGATTTTTGCGAGGGAAATTATCCATGTATTACGGCTTTTTCACATTCATGCAGGCTTAACGGAGCGGAAGGAAGAGTATGTAGTATATCTTAAAGAAGGGGATGCAGTAACAAATTGTTTGCAAATCATGGGTGCTCAATCGGCGCTTATGGAATTTGAAAACGTGCGGATTATGAAAACCGTACGGAATCAAATTAATCGTCAAGTCAACTGTGAGACGGCAAATTTACAGAAGGTTGTGGATGCAGCAGTTCGTCAGGTAAAAGCAATCCGTATTATTGATAGAGAAATCGGTATTGAAGAATTACCTGAAAAGTTGCGCGTCGTTGCAAGACTTCGGTGGGAGAATCCTGAAGCGAGTTTAAAAGAGCTTGAAGAGTTGATGGAGGGGGAACTATCTAAATCTGGAATTGGCCATCGACTAAAGAAGATTGAAGCATTAGCACTTACGTATGACCCGTTGGGGCTCGAAGAAATATAGAGGTAATAATATATGTTTTCCTATAAATCAAGATATTGTGTAGCTGCGGCTATGGCTGCCATGGCTGCCCTTACAGGCCATGTAGAAGCTCGTGATATAGATTTACAATCAATTGGATATTTTCAGTTTTCTCCGTTGCCACCATCGTTGATGTCTCAAACGGATACATTGCTCCTATCGGATAGTCCTGAATATGTAGGACCTGTAGGAGGTACGTTAAGTGCAGGTACAATTAATGGCAATGGTCGTATCTATTTCTATCATGTAAATGAAATGGATCTACCTCACAAGATTGCTATCGTCTTAGAAAACCAAACGGCTTATCCAACTTCAGTACATGTCATGAGACAATTAAAATCTGTAGCTACACCTGACTATTTTGCAGCAGGTCGTGATTTGTCTCGGAAGGATTTGGAGCAGCCTCTTAATGAAAGCCCAGATGCAAGACCGTTATACTCTCTTAGCATCCCACCACAAGGGCGTCAATTAATCTTTAGTGACTTAGAAAATACACCGGTAAATCGAGATGCATTATTTACGGGTATCGTAGATATTAAAACAGAAGGGCCTATATTTGCGCGTGTTATGATGCTGCCTATGGGGATGGACCCCGTAGATGCGTCACATTGGGTGAAAAATCTTCCCATAGATGAAATACAATTGCGCGGTACCTATACTGGTGCTAAACGTAATATGGAGGTTGCTACACCATTCGACACCGCTTTAGGTGGTGCCTTTGTAGAAATTGGTAATGACCGAGAAGATACGTTTATCAATGGTGTAGACGAAATGCAAAATAAATCATTTGTTCGAGATCGTGGTAACTATGGTGTATCGTATACGCTAAAAATTCCTACAAAGGGGAATGAACCGTTTAGACTGTATTTTAATCCTCTTGGGGGACCTTATTCTGGTTCCTTTACAGTAAAAGCATTGCATCAACAAGGTGCTAGACGAGGACAGACAGATACACGGACTTACCACATTGGTGGTGAAGATGGTATTTCCGCATTAGGGGAAGGAACTATATTAGATAGTCGTCTATTAGGAAATTATAATGCGGGCGATTTATTAACATTAAATTTTATGCCAGCTGGTGCATCGAATTTGCCAATTCGTTTCTTGTTGATTCCTGAATCTCTTGCAAATCCACAAAAACATCAAACTATTGCTGTTAACGTGCCGAAAGATGTTAAAGATATCTTAGGGCACCCAACTCAAGGGAGCACACAAATACCTGTAGGCCCTGTAGGTGGCAAAGATGGAGATAAAGGGATAGTAGATACTAAAAAATCTACTATTGAAAGTCCAGCTAAACAGGCAGAAACAATTGCTCATGAAGAAACTAAAAAGTTAAGCGATAAAGCTGTAGCAGATGTAAAAAAAGAAGCGCAACTTAAAAAGGCAAAAGACGAGAAAGAAGTCTTAGCTCGTAAAAAAGCTGAAGAGGCTCGACTAGCTGCAGAAAAAGCTGAAATGTTGCGAAAGGCTGCAGAAGCCAAGCATGCTGAAATTGAGCGCAAGATGGCTGAAAAAGCCGAAGCAGAGCGTAAAGCAGAGGAAGCTCGCAAGGCGGAAGCGGCTCGTAAAGCTGAAATGGCACGTATCGAGGCAGCGAGAAAAGCGGAAGCGGATCGACTAGAGGCGGCTCGTAAAGCAGAAGAAGCTCGACTAGCAGCGGAAGCAAAACGTCTTGAAGAAGAACGTAGAATTGAAGCTGCTCGTATTGAGGCCGCACGCAAAGCGGAGGAAGAAAGAAAAGCGGCCGAAGCTAAGGCTCGCTTTGAAGCGCAACGAGCAGCAGAAAAAGCTGCTTTAGAGGCCAAAAAGGCCGAAGAGGAACGCTTGGCTGCTGAGGCTAGAGCTCGTTTAGAAGCACAACGTAAAGCTGAGCAGGAAGCATTGGAAGCAAGACGTGCCGAAGAAGCTCGTAAAGCAGCAGAAGCGAAAGCTGCTTTAGAAGCACAACGTGCTGCTGAGCAAGCCGCTCTTGAAGCGAAGCGCCAAGAAGACGCTCGTAGAGCGGCAGAGGCTAAGGCTGCTTTGGAAGCACAACAAATGGAAGTAGCAAGAAAAGCAGCAGAGGCTCGTCGTGCGGAGGAAGCGCGTAGAGCAGAAGAAGCTCGAATTGAAGCGGAACGTAAAGCTGAGGCCGCTCGCGTAGCAGCAGAAGCAAAACGAGCAGAGGAAGCACGCAAAGCTGAAGCAGCTAGAATTGAAGCAGCGCGTAAAGCTGAACAAGCTCGTTTAGCAGCAGCAGCACGTAGAGCAGAAGAAGCTCGGAAAGCAGAAGCAGCTAGACTTGAGGCACAACGTAAAGCTGAACAGGAACGTCTTGAAGCTGCGCGCCGTGCAGAAGAAGCTCGAATTGTTGCAGAGGCTAAACGTGCTGAAGAAGCGCGTAGAGCCGATGAAGCTCGCCGCATAGAAGAAGCAAGACGTGCCGAAGAGGTTCGGAAAGCAGAGGCGGCTCGTATAGTGGCGGAAGCTCGTAAGGCAGAGCAAGAGCGACTTGCTGCAGAACGAGCTGAAGCAGAACGTCAAGCCGCAGAGGCACGACGTATTGCTGAGGAACGATATAAAGCGCAACTAGAAGCAGAGCGTAAAGCTGAAGCTGCTCGTCAACAAGCGTTGGCTCAAGCTGAAATCGAGCGTAAAGCAAAAGAGCGTGCTGAAGCTATTCAACGTGTCCGAGATCAACAAGAGAGTGCTCGTCGTCGTGCAGAACTTGCACGTCAACAACTTGAAGCCGAACGTAAGGCTGCTCAAGCATCTAAGAGGACTCCTTCCTTCAGTGAACTTGATGATATTCATGGGGATACATCAAATGTAACTATTCCAAATGCTGTATCCATTGATGAGTTGACAAAACCTAGACCGACTGCATCTCAAAATACACGTCGTCGTGAGCAACGTCAACCTCAATTGTCGTCAAATCAGCAATATGTGCAGATAAATCCTGTAGCGAATGAGCCGCAACAAGATCAAATGCCATATACTCCACAAAATGAACAGCAAAATGATGAAGAAAACCCACCAAGATTATATCCATTAGGTTAAGCCCCTTAATTTCTAGAAAAGAAATTTTAGATTAAAGTTTAAGATATAGAAGTGGAGTAATAGCTGTTTAAATATAGAGAGGACAAGCAATTTTATATGCTTGTCCTCTTTTTAAAATCCATATGAATTTTGTGTTTTACATTGACTTTCAAAGGTGGATTCAGTACAATAAACAAAGAAATGCATATATGGTACGAGAGACCATTGCATAATACAATACCTTTTAATTTAGTCCAGAGAGGCTGAGAAAGGAATATAGTTGAAGTGCCCATAGGGGCTTCTTTGTGCAAACTATTTGACCTTTTGCCCTGGGCAAAAGGTCTTTTTTGTTACGTGAGTTAGGAGGAAATCATGGGACAAGTTAGCCTAAAAGGCAAAGATTTATTGGGTTTGCAAAATGTGTCACCTGAAGAAATCAAATTGATTTTAGATGTGGCAAAGAAAATGAAGAAAATCGTTCTTTCTGATGACAAGAAGGTTCCACTATTAAAGGGGAAATCCATTATCAACCTTTTTATGGAACCAAGTACTCGTACCCGTAGTTCCTTTGAGTTAGCCGGTAAATACTTAGGGGCTGACGTAATCAATCTTTCTCCTAGTGGATCTTCCATGGGTAAAGGTGAAAGTTTCCGCGATACATTATTAACTATGTCCTACATGGGTACAGATGCTATCGTAATGCGCCACAGCGCAGAAGGTGCACCTTTATACGCTACGAAAGCCGTAGAACCGATTATCATTAACGCAGGTGATGGCGCTCATGAGCATCCAACACAAGCATTACTAGACATGTATTCTATCTTAGAGAAAAAGGAATCTATTGAAGGATTAAAGGTGGTTATCCTTGGCGATATAATGCATAGTCGTGTAGCACGCTCCAACATTTATGGACTTACAAAAATGGGGGCTGATGTACATTTAGCTGGTCCTCGTACAATGGTATATCCAGAACTTGAAAAATTAGGTGTTACCGTACACCACGATATTCGTGAAGCAGTTGCTGATGCAGATGTGGTAAACGTACTTCGCATTCAATTAGAACGCATTCACTCTGCACTATATCCTACAAACAGAGAATATGCGCGTATCTTTGGTATCAATAGCGATGTATTGAAATTAGCTAAAGACGATGTAATGGTCATGCATCCAGGTCCAATGAACCGTGGTCTAGAAATCGCACCAGATGTTGCGTATTCTGATCAATCAGTAATTCAAGAACAAGTGCGTAATGGCGTAGCTATACGTATGGCTGTATTGTACTTAACTATTATCGGAGGTGACGGTAGTGAGCTTGCTTATTAAAAATGGTACGGTAGTAAATCCGGCGAAAAAACAAAACGAAGTAGCAGACATTCTCGTAAAAGATGGTAAAATTGCAGCCATCGGTCAAAACTTAAATGCTGAAGGTGCTGAGATATATGATGCAACAGGTCTTATTGTAGCACCAGGCCTTATCGATATTCACACACATTTGCGTGAGCCAGGTCAAGAAGCGAAAGAAGATTTCCATTCCGGTACACAAGCCGCTGCTGCAGGTGGTTTCACACGTGTTGTAACTATGGCTAATACAAATCCTGTGGTAGATAATGCTGCGCTCGTAAGAGGGTTGCAAAAGCAAGCCGAACTTACTGGTGTTGTTAAGGTAGAATTTATTGGTGCTGTATCAAAAGGTCTTGAAGGTAAGGAACTTGCTGAAATGGGGGATATGGCAGAAGCTGGTGTAGTAGCTTTCTCCGATGATGGCCACTATGTAGAAAATGCTGCATTTATGCGTCGTGCTTTAGAATACTCGTCCATGTTTAATAAGATGGTTATCGACCATGCAGAAGATATTACATTGACTAAAAATGGCCATATGCATGAAGGTATTGTTTCTTATGAATTAGGTGTTATTGGTCGTCCTGCAGTAGCTGAAGATTTGGCTGTTGCTCGTGATATCTTGTTATCTGAAATGACAGGTGGTCATATCCATATTGCTCACGTAAGTAGTAAAAATACTGTAGATATGGTGCGCCGTGCGAAGGCTAAAGGCCTTAATGTAACCTGTGAAGTTACAAGCCAACATTTGTCTTTCACAGATGAATACTTACGCGAATATAACCCAGCATTTAAAATAGCTCCTCCAATTCGCTCAGAAGATCATCGCCAAGCATTATTAGAAGGCTTGAAAGATGGCACAATCGATGCGATTATTACAGACCATGCACCACATGCATATGAAGAAAAAGACCATGAATTCTGCTGTGCACCAAATGGTTTCAGTGGCCTCGAAACATCTTTGGCAGCGGTTATTACAAATGCATATGGTCCTGATAAACTTAGCATTGATCAAGTTGTGTACTATATGAGTACTCGACCAGCTGAGTTGATGCACCTTGATGCAGGTGTTCTTGAAGTTGGTAAGCCAGCGGATATTACTGTATTCTCTACAACTGAAAAGTGGACAGTAGTTAGAAATAAATTTTATACAAAAGGTAAAGTTAGCCCGTTTGATGGTATGACTGTTACAGGTAAAGCTAAACTCACAGTAGTTGATGGCAAAATTGTTATGAAGGAGGGCGTAGTCTTATAATGAAAGGCAAGTTAGTTCTTGAAGATGGTTCCGTGTTTGAAGGTTCCTTATTAGGTGGCGCCCCAACGGTAGGCGAAGTTGTATTTAACACAGGTATGACTGGGTATCAAGAAATCTTGACTGACCCATCCTATGCGGATCAAATTATTACATTAACCTATCCTTTAATTGGTAATTATGGTACTTTAAATTCTATCACTCAAGGTCCTAAACCATATTGTAAAGGTTTTATTGTAGGTGAACTGTGTGACTTTCCATCTAACTGGCAAAATGAGGGGTTATTTAGTGAGTATCTTCGTTTGCACGGCATCCCTTGCCTTTATGATGTAGATACACGTGCGATTACACGTGTTCTTCGTAACCATGGTGTAATGAAGGGCGTGCTCGTACGCTCTGATTACCCTATGGAGGATATTCAAAAATTGTTTAAACAAGACTTGCCAACAGATCAAGTTATGCGTGTAACTACAAAATGGCAAGGTATGCGTGGCGATAAAAATGCTGAATTCCACGTAGCGGTAATGGATTATGGTGTAAAGGAAAATATCCTTCGCTCTCTAGAAGCTGCAGGCTGTCGTCTTACTGTATTTCCTGCAGATACTAAGGCTGAAGATGTGTTGGCAGCAAATCCAGATGGTATTTTTTTATCTAATGGCCCTGGAGACCCTCAAGATCTTGGCTATGCAGTAGAAGAAGTAAAGAAAATGTTTGGTAAGAAACCAATCTTTGGCATCTGTATGGGGCATCAAGTATTGGCACAAGCTTATGGTGGCACCACATTCAAATTGAAATTTGGTCACCGTGGTTCTAATCATCCTGTACAAGATTTACGTACTGGTCGGGTATATATTACATCTCAAAACCATGGTTATGCGGTAGATGATACTTCTTTGCCAGATTTCGTAGAAATTACACATCGTAGTGTAAATGATGGTACCGTAGAAGGTATGCGTCATAAAGAATTGCCAATCTTCTCCGTACAATACCATCCAGAAGCATCCCCAGGACCTACTGATAACCTATATTTATTTGACGAATTTGAAGACTTAATGAGAAAGGGAAAATAATATGACCTCAGAAGCAAAAAAAGTACTTGTAATTGGTTCTGGTCCAATTATTATCGGTCAAGCTGCAGAATTTGATTATGCTGGTACACAAGCATGCCGTTCCCTTCGAGAAGAGGGTTATAAAGTAGTATTAGTTAACTCCAACCCTGCTACTATTATGACTGATACAGATATTGCAGACCGCGTATATGTAGAACCGATTAGTCTTGAATTCGTAACAGAAGTTATAAAAAAAGAACGCCCTTGGGGCTTGTTGGCTACATTGGGTGGTCAAGTAGGTCTTAATATGGCGGTACAATTGTCTGAAGCTGGCGTATTAGAAGAATATGGTGTAAAACTTCTTGGTACAACTCTTGAAGCCATTAAACAAGCCGAAGACCGTGAACTCTTCAAAGAAGCGATGAAGGAAATCAACCAACCGGTTCCTGAATCCGATATCTTTAACGATCTTGAAGAAGCAGTAGCCTTTGCTAATCGTATTGGATATCCTATTATCATCCGTCCTGCATACACATTAGGCGGTACTGGTGGAGGTATTGCCCATAATGAAGATGAAATGTATGAAATCACACGTCGTGGTTTGAAACTTTCACCAATTCACCAAATTCTAGCAGAACGTTCCGTTGCAGGCTGGAAAGAGATTGAATACGAAGTAATGCGCGATAGTGCAGATAACTGCATCATCGTATGTAATATGGAAAATATTGATCCTGTTGGTGTGCATACTGGGGATTCTATCGTTGTGGCACCAAGCCAAACCTTGAACGATATTCAATACCAAATGCTGCGTACCGCATCTGTAGAGATTATCCGTTATTTAAAAATCGAAGGTGGTTGTAACGTACAATACGCTTTGAATCCAAATAGCAACGAATATATTGTTATCGAAGTAAACCCTCGCGTATCTCGTTCCTCTGCATTGGCATCTAAAGCAACTGGGTACCCAATTGCGAAGGTAGCAGCAAAAATTGCAGTAGGCATGACATTGGATCAAATTACAAATGCTGTAACCGGTGAAACTAAAGCATGCTTTGAACCGACTCTTGACTATGTAGTAACTAAGTTTCCACGCTGGCCTTTTGAAAAATTCAACTTGGCAGATCGTACCTTGGGCACACAAATGAAAGCCACTGGCGAAGTTATGGCCATCGACCGTTCTTTGGAAGGCTCCTTACTTAAAGCAATTCGTTCCTTGGAAATTGGTTTAGACCATATTGAGCTTAAGAAAATCGCTCATGAGTCTATGGAACAATTGATTGAACGGTTACATTTAGTAGATGATGAACGTATCTATGTTGTAGCAGAAGCACTTCGCAAGGGAATCAGTGTAGAAAAAATCCACTATATTACAAAAATTGATACATTCTTTATTGAAAAAATTAAAAACATTGTTATTGTGGAAAAAGCATTGGCTGAGCAAGGTTTAACAGAGGATGTATTGCGCAAAGCAAAACGTTATTCCTTCACTGATTCTGTTATCGCTCGTTATGCTAATACAACTGTAGAAGATGTTCGTGCAAAACGTAAAGAATGGAATATTCTTCCAACATATAAATACGTAGATACTTGCGCAGCTGAATTTGAATCTAAAACACCTTATTACTACAGTGCGTATGCACAAGAGGATGAGGTTCGTCCATTAGGCGATAAATCCGTAGTAGTACTTGGTTCCGGTCCAATTCGTATCGGTCAAGGCGTAGAGTTCGATTACTGTTCCGTACATTCCTCTTGGGCCCTTCGTAAAGCGGGTTACCAATCTATTATGATTAATAACAACCCAGAAACAGTGTCTACTGACTTTGATATTTCTGACTCTTTATACTTTGAGCCATTGACTGTGGACGATGTAATGGAAATCATCAATAAAGAACAGCCAGCGGGCGTCATTGCTCAATTTGGTGGTCAAACGGCTATCAATTTGGCAGGCCCATTGGCAGAACGTGGCGTCAAAATCCTCGGTACATCCGTAGATAGCATCGATATGGCGGAAGACCGTGAACGCTTTGATGAATTGTTGGCGAAACTTGGTATCCCTCGCCCAGTAGGTGCTCTGGTAACCTCTGATGAAGAAGCACAAGAAGCAGCTAAAAAGTTGAAATACCCATTAATCGTTCGCCCTTCTTATGTATTGGGCGGTCGTGCGATGGAAATCGTATACAACGATAAAGAGCTTGATGTATACATGAAGGAAGCCGTAGTAGCATCTAAGGAGCATCCTGTTCTTATCGACCGTTATATGGTTGGTATGGAGGTAGAGGTTGACGCTATTTCTGATGGTACCGATGTATGTATCCCTGGTATTATGGAACAAATCGAACGCGCCGGTGTTCACTCTGGTGACTCCATGGCCGTTTATCCAGCTCAACATTTGAGCCAAGAATTGATTGATCAAATCGTTGATTATACACGTCGTATTGCAGTAGGCCTTAATGTTAAAGGTGTACTTAATATTCAATATATCGTGGCTGATGGTGAACTTAACGTTATCGAAGTTAACCCTCGTTCTAGCCGTACTGTACCATTCATTTCTAAGGTTACAGGTATCAATATGGTAGAATGTGCAACACGCATTGCCCTTGGTGAAAGCTTAAAAGACTTAGGCTTACCACTTGGTCTTGTACCTAATAAACCATATGTAGCTGTAAAAGCACCTGTATTCTCCTTCTCTAAAATGGGTCTTGTAGAAATCGCTCTTGGACCTGAAATGAAATCTACTGGTGAGGTTATGGGGATTGGTCGCACATATTCTGAAGCTTTATTCAAAGCTATCAATGGTGCCAACATGCGTATCCCAGAGGATGGTACAATCCTTATGACTGTTGCAGACCGCGATAAAGAGGAGGCTAGTCAATTAGCAAAAGGCTTTATTGATTTGGGCTATCATATTGAAGCAACTGGTGGTACTGGTAAATACTTCAAAGAACATGGCGTTGACTGCAAGGTAGTTAACAAAATCTCTGAAGGTGATGATAACTGTGCTGACCACATTCGTCAAGACAAAGTCGATCTTGTACTTAATACATTGACTGCAGGGAAACGACCTGAACGCGAAGGATTCCAATTGCGTCGTCTTGCTGTAGAAATGGGTACACCATGCTTAACAAGTCTCGATACAGCACGGGAAGTATTGCGTGTTGTGGCGAATCGTAAAGATGATGCGAACTACACTGTAGAAGCATTACAAGATTTTGAATTGGAGTAAAACCATGAGTGGCTATGTAGAACAGGGCGAAGTCGTTCGCAATGAGCAAATAGGCTCTGATGTGTGGATTATGGATATTCACGCACCAAAACAGGCAGCAGAAGCAAAGGTAGGACAGTTTTGTAATGTTCGCGTAGCGGACTCTACGGCGCCATTATTGCGCCGCCCTATTAGCTATGCTGGATTTGATGCCCGAAAGGGTACGATTACCCTTTTGTATCGCGTCGTAGGCAAGGGGACTGAAATTATGACACGTCTCGTGCCTGGTGATACATTAGATTGTTTGGGACCTTTGGGCGAACCGTTTGTAACATCTAATAATATGCTTCTCGTTGGCGGTGGCGTTGGTATTGCACCGATGCTATGTATCGCCTCTCATTTGCAAAAAGGTGAAGAAGCACAAGTTATTCTTGGTTTTAGAAATGAAAGCGAAACCTTCTGGGCTGATTTATTTAAAGATAGGCCTGTTCAAGTCCACATCACTACTGATGATGGTAGCGTAGGTACAAAAGGTTTCCCTACAGCAATCATGCCTGACCTAATTAATGCTAATTCGTTTACTTCTGTTATGACTTGTGGTCCTATGCCTATGATGAAAGGCGTAGCACAAGTGGCTAAAGAACTCGATGTGCCATGCCAAGTATCTTTAGAAGAGCGCATGGGATGTGGTACGGGCGGTTGCTTAGGTTGCGCTTGTGATGGTGCCGGTGGCAAACGTTATAAAGTTTGTAAAGATGGTCCTGTATTCCCCGCTGAGGAGGTGTTCTTTTAATGAGTGAACGCGATTTAAATAACACCGTTACGCCTAATCCAAAGCTCGCCATCGATTACTGCGGGATTAAGATGAAAAATCCTATTATCGCTGCATCTGGTACCTTTGGTAATGGCCCTGAATATGCAGGTTACCTTGATCTAAGTAATGAAGTAGGTGCTATTTCTGTAAAAGGATTAACCCCTAAAGGTCGTCATGGTAATCCTAGCACTCGCATTGCAGAAACACCATCTGGCGTATTGAACTGCATTGGCCTTGAAAATCCTGGGGCTGAACATTTTGTTAGAGAAATTCTACCGGATCTTAAGAAATATGATGTACCATTGCTAGCGAATATGTCTGCTGGTACGGTAGAGGAATTTGCATGGATGGCAGAAACACTATCTGTAAATGGTATTGCAGGCCTTGAAGTTAATGTATCTTGCCCAAATGTTGCCTGTGAAGGCATGGCTTTTGGTATAGATCCAAAGGTAGTAGAACAGGTAACAAAAGCGGTTCGTAAAGTAACAGATAAGCCTGTTATTGTAAAACTTTCACCAAATGTTACGGATATTGTGGAAATCGCAAAAGCTGTTGAAGCAGGCGGTGGCAATGGGGTAAGTCTCATTAATACCTTGTTGGGCATGGCTATAGATATTCACCGTCGTAAACCTGTATTGGGGAATATTTATGGTGGATTATCTGGCCCAGCCATAAAGCCCGTGGCTCTTCGCATGGTTCATCAAGTTTATAAAGGGGTAACTATTCCTATTATTGGTCTTGGTGGTATCATGACTGGCACAGATGCTATCGAATTTATGATGGCAGGGGCGCAAGCTGTTCAAGTTGGTACAGCTACAATGGTAGATCCAACAGCAATTTCACGTATTGCCCGTGAAATGAGCGAATATGTAGAACAATATAATCTTAACAGCATCACTGATATTGTAGGTGCTGTTCATCAAGTATAACAGAGTCATATGTACGGCGAACTTAAACAACCATAAGATTTGTCGTTATATAGGATATGATACAAAAAGACCTAGCACATTCAGTACTAGGTCTTTTCTTATGTATTGAATTGGTGTATATAATTGCATAGGCACCAATTATATAGACTGTTAATATCATAGTATGGTAATAATATGTATAATTATGATTATACATATGCTTTGTAGAAGTCGATAAATTGCTGTGCTACTGGGGAAAGCGCATGGCCTTTAAGCGTGATAAAAGCTTTTTTGAAATCTCCCGAGAATTCTGGCAATTTAATGCGGGCCATTTTGCGATGATTGATAAGTTCCTTAGCGTCCATTGGGACTAAAGAAACTGTACGACCAGAAGAGGCCCATTCAATAGCTGAGCTTTTTGTTGTAGTTATAGCTACCGCATTAAGTTGCTCCATATCTGTTAAGCTAGATTGCATAATCATTCGGACAGAGCCACCAGAAAGGGATAGAGGACATTTTTTTATGTCTTCCCACGTGATGGTATCATGCTCACGATCTGTCCAGAATACATCACGGCGGAAAATAGCGTATAAATGCTCTTCTTGGGTAAGCAGGATATCGAATTTATCGATATCTACCATTTGAATATTGGCGATACCTAATTCGGCGCTACCGTTGATGAGTTGGGTCACTACATTTGTCATAAGTCCTTCATAAATTTCAAAATGGACAGATGGATATTTCATGGAAAAAGCTGGTAAATATTGCTGTACGATTGGCGTTGAACGAGATGCAGATGTCGCAATGCGTAAAGTACCTTCAATGCGTGAATTCAATTGTTGTACAGCATTATATGTAGATTCTTCAATAGAGCAGAGTTGTTGCGCTTTTTCGTAGAAGATTTTACCAGCATCTGTTAATTGCAAGTTTGATCCTCGTTGACCGCGTTTAATGTTGATTAATTGAGCCCCAAATTCAGCCTCTAAATATTTCAACTGCTTACTTAACGCTGGTTGTGTAATATGAAGAATCTCTGCGGCCTGTGTCATATTGCCCGTTTGAATAAGGGTAATAAAATTGTGGTAGTAAGATGTATCCATAGAATCTCCCTATTATACACATAATATGATAAATAAAAATTATAACGAACTAAGTAACGGTCATTTCACATTTAATAAAATGCTATATATACTAAATTCAACAAAGTAATAGAAAGTAAATTGAGTTTTAAATTATCTTTCTATACTTATCACAAATTTTGATATACAGCAAGAGTTAAGAAAGTAGGTACTACTATGGGCGTGGTAAAAAGAACCTTAAGTCAAGCAATTCGTAATTGGGAAGCACGTAGATTAATGACGGCTCGTAATAAAATTAGCCGGAAAAAACAATTAGAACGAGTATGGCCTTATCCTATGACTAAGGAAAAACGTCGTGAACTCGGTCAAGGCATAGCCGGTTTAGTTAATAACGGCAATTAAAAGTTTGGAATCTACTAACTAGATTATTTATCTAGTGGTAGTACCACCTCAATAGAATCTAATACAGTACAAGTAGCAGCTCCATGACTTATGTCTTGGAGCTCTTTTTGTATGTGCTCTACATCAGTAGGTGGTATTAGGATTGTTATGTCTACATATTCACCAAAGCTTGCTTCATAATGTAATTTTTCGTCCTGGACATATCTTTCTACTGCTCCATACAGCGAATAGTCAATCTTTGCTTGTAGTCGGGTTCGTGTTGTATGTAGTTCTTTAGGCGCAAGACGTAAGGTTTCCGCAACAGAGTGTGAATAGGCCCGAATCAAGCCACCAGCGCCCAATTTAATACCTCCAAAATAACGCGTTACGACGACGGCTACATTGGTAATGCCAGTCTTTTTGAGTACTTCTAGCATTGGTTTACCTGCTGTACCTGATGGTTCTCCATTATCGGAAGATCGTTGTTGTTCTTGTTGTGGTCCTAATGCATAGGCTGTGCAGTTATGACGTGCATCCCAGAATTCTTTATTGATGCGGCTTATAAAGGTTTGGGCTTCCTCTTCAGTCTTGCAAGGATATACAGTTGTTATAAACCGTGATTTTTCAACAACATATTCATGGCGAAATTCTTTCGCTACCGAAGTAAATTTTACCGTAGGGCTTATTGATTCAGACATATATTCACCTCCTTTGGAATCAAAGTTTATGTTTATTCATCATCACTTTATTATAATCTATTTATGAATGCTATGTATAGGTAAAAGAGGTTAATTCCCTTGTAAAAATGAAATAACCCTCTATATTTGGTAGGATATTGACGTAATGAGAATTTATGTTATTATTAAATATAGATATATGAGTAGTTACTCATGTAATATGTTCATATATTGAAGTTTTAGAGTATATTAAAACATTCTTAGTAAACCTGTTTATGACTATTTTATTTATAATATGGTATATATCATTTTTATAGACCGATGTTTAGATGTATATTTAAGTATATAGATACAAAATATAGTACGGATTTGTAATAATCTAGTAAGTTGTAAGATCAGATATATGTATCTACAGAGTAGAAAGGCTTGTGAATATGAGCGTAAAAAAACAAGAATTTGATATTACAGGTATGCACTGTGCAGCCTGTGTAAAACGCGTTGAAAACGTCGTTTCTAAAGTCGAGGGCGTAGAATCGGTTAAGGTCAACCTCTTAACTCGAAAGGGGAGCGTTGAATATAAAGATGGCGCTACTATAGATTCACAACAGATTATTGATGCCATTACGAATATTGGTTTTGGTGCTGTAGAAGCAGACGAAACAAAGCAAGAAATAGAAAAGGTTAACTTAAAACCTCATATTACACGCCTTATTATTGCCGCCTGTATGGCGGTACCGATGATGATTAATATGACGTTACATCGATTTGGTATTCAGGCATTGCCTGTATGGGTAGAGTTTGTTCTTGCTACTATTGCTCAGCTCGGTCCTGGTCTCATATTCTATAAGAGTGCTTGGAGCGCTGTAAAAAATGGAGCGCTTACGATGGATGTGCTCGTTGTAATGGGTACGACGGTAGCCTATTTATTCAGTATCTATAACTGGCAATTTCATCCTGAACTAGGCCCTCATGGAATTTACTTTGAAACCTCTGCATGGCTCATTACATTCATCCTTCTTGGTAAGCTGTTAGAAGAAATTGCAAAGGGTCGTACCTCTGAAGCACTTCAAAAATTGATTGCTTTACAACCTGCAACAGCTCATGTGTTGCGTGATGGAGAATTTGTGGACATCCCTACATCTAAGGTGGTAGCAGGCGATATTTTACAGGTTCGAGCAGGCGAAAAAATTCCAGTAGACGGTACGATTACTGATGGCTACTCCACCGTAGACGAGGCTATGCTGACCGGTGAAAGTTTACCGGTAGAAAAACAAGTTGGTTCTGAAGTTATTGGTGCTACTATAAACCTAAGTGGTGCTTTTACCATGGAAGCTAAGCGTATTGGTTCTGATACGATGTTGTCTCAAATCATCAAGGTTGTAGAAGAGGCACAAACATCCAAGGCTAGTATTCAACGCATTGCAGATATTGTGGCGCAATACTTTGTGCCTACAATAATCGGTCTTGCTATCGTGACGGGTCTCGTATGGTATTTCATCATGGGCGACTCCCTCAATGTGGCGCTCATTAATACAACAGCCGTACTTGTTATCGCTTGCCCTTGTGCTCTTGGCCTTGCCACACCAACATCTATCATGGTTGGCTCTGGTCTGGGTGCAGAACATGGTGTACTTATCAAGAGTGCCGAATATCTTGAAAAAGCAGGTAAATTAGATGCTGTTGTTATGGATAAAACAGGCACCCTCACACAAGGTGTGCTAGATGTGACGGCTTTCAAAAATTATAGTGGCGATGAAAGTAAAAATATGTCCATTATGATGGCCCTTGAGAGTGGCACATCTCATCCAATTGCAAAGGCTATGGTCTACTACGGTGAAGATCAGGGATATAAAGGTAAGGATATTGAACTAGAAAGTTTTGATGATGTACCTGGTAAAGGCCTACAAGGAGCATATCAAGGCGTATCTGTACAACTTGGTCACAGCCGTTGGATGAACGAACTAGGTTATGATTTAACTGCGGTTCAAGAAGATATTTTACGCTTTGAAGAACAAGGTGCTTCCGTATCTGTTCTCGCTGTAGATGGTGTCATCAGTGCATTGTGGGCCGTAGAGGACGAATTACGTCCAGAAACCATCGAGGTTGTTAAAGAATTACAAGCTCAAGGTATCGACGTGTGGATGCTCACTGGTGATAATTGCCGTACGGCTCAATATATTGCTAAGCAAGCAGGTATTACTCATGTTATAGCTGAAGTATTGCCTCAAGACAAGGCTAGTAAGGTAAAAGAATTACAAGATAAAGGTCTTGTAGTGGGGATGGTTGGTGACGGTATCAATGATGCTCCTGCTCTCGTTACGGCAGATATTGGTTTTGCTATTGGCAGTGGTACAGATATTGCGGTAGAGGCGGCGGATATCGTTCTCGTACGAAATGACTTGCATACCTTGGTACAAGCAGTACGACTCAGCCGTAAGACAATGACCAATATTAAACAAAACCTATTCTGGGCATTGATCTTTAACTGTATCGGTATTCCGTTAGCCGCAATAGGTGCATTAAATCCAATGATTGCGGGTACAGCGATGGCATTTAGCTCTGTAACAGTCGTAGGTAACTCGCTTCGTTTGAAACGAGCAAAAATCTAATTGATATATGATATAAAATAAAAACAGCATCTATACAATTGTATAGGTGCTGTTTTTAACTTGTCCATTCTGTTGCAAATATTTTAATTCCTATAAACTCGGTATTTTTATAGTACACATCATCTGCTATACTGAGTATAGTTATTTGTTTAGTAAGAGAGGATTTTGGCTATGAAATTAAAGACTCGTGATATAGTATATATTGGCTTTATTGCCGCTTTGTGTGCAGTAGCAACAACAATTCGCATTGAAATACCTGGTGGAGCCATGGTGCATCTTGGTTCAGCGGCTCTCTTTACGACATCAATTCTATTTGGTGGTTTATATAGTGGTTTAGGCGCGGCAATCGGCTCTGCACTTTTTGATCTCTTTGGTGGTCATACACAATACATCGTGTTTTCTTTCTTTATTAAAGGGATTGCAGGCCTTATTGTAGGTGGTTTGACTGCAGGTTATTTGCCACCATCTATTAATAAACCTACTGCATCCTTTGGTCGAATCTTGGTAGCTCTTATTATCGGTGCTATTTGGACAGCTTTTGGCTACTTCCTTGCATGGTGGTTTGTTCTTGAAAGTGCGGTCGTAGCAGCTAGCAAAATTCAATACTCCTTGATTACAAGTGCCGCAGGTATTGTGGTGGCTATTGTATTGACTCCTAAATTGCAAACTGTGGTGCGTAGGCTTTTTACAAAAAATTAAATGGGAATATCCATGCTAAAATAGAAGAATTTAGATATAACTTAATCCTTGTTTTTTATAATCTAAGAGTAATGAAAAGTAGTTATTCAGGAAGTTTAGGAATAAATCTATTTAAACGTGTCTGTGTAATTAGACTATAAAATTTAGTATTAATATTAGAGATGAAAAAGTGAATTTTGACTTTTTTATAAACTCATGTTACGCTCGTTTTGGGAAAGGGATATTAGTGATAATTATATTTTTCTTTGGGGAGTGGGATTGTGTTGAAATGGCGCAGAAAGAAATGGCTTACTAGAATACGTATTGATAAAAAGAATTTCAAAAAGAAAAAACACAATAAAAAAACACATAGGATTAGAGTTTTAAAACGGATACAAAAAGATGAGGTTGTTGTTCCAAATAATTTTTCTCTTCTTGAAAATACCGAAAATACTTTAAAGTGTTTAAATCAATTAATTGATTATGTACATAAACGAAAGTTGGCTATTAAAGTTGATTCCTCTAAAGTTGATGCTGTTGATCCGGCAGCTTTAATGTATTTGATTTCTATTTTAAAGGATGCTAATCATAAGAATGTGATTATACGAGGGAATTATCCTAGGAATAAAGACACAAGGAGCTTATTTATTAAGTATGGTTTTAGTAAATTTGTAACAAATCAGAAGGTTATAAAATCTGTTCAATTATATGATGAAGATACATTGCAAATTGAAGAAGGAAAAGATATTTCAACAGAGACAGCAAAATCAGTTTTAGACTTTGCTGAGCGACATCAATGTTTCAAATATGATAAGGGTAATTTAAGTAAGAAGCTATATGCTTCCTTGATTGAAATGATGGGAAATGTAAGGCAGCATGCTTATACATGTACTTCTGGACATTGGTTAGTTGCATGTGAGTTCAAAAAGGGATTTTTAGAATTTGTTTTATTTGATAAGGGGGTGGGAATACCTACAACCGTACAGAAAAAAATTATTAAAGATACCATTAAGCACTTCACTAAGCAAAAAGAATCATATATTTTAAAGAGTACCTTAGAAGGCTCTTTTAGAACTCAGACAAAAAAAAATAATAGAGGAAAAGGGCTACCACAAATATTAGAGTTCTTAAAGTCTAATAGAATAGAGACTGCTCGATTGATTTCTGGTTTTGGCTATTGTGAGATAAATCATGATGGTGTTAGAATAAATGTAGATTTAAAAAATAAATTACATGGAACGTTATTTTCATGGAAGATAAAAGGAGAAGATATAGGTGACTCTGATTAATCTATCGATTGCAAGAGACTTTTCGATTACACCAGGAGGTAGAAAAGCATCAGAAGGAAAGTATTCTGGTGAAGAATTTAGAAAAAATTTTTTAGAACCCAAAATTAAAGCTGCAATGCAAAGCAGAAGTGTTGTAAATTGTGATTTAGATGGGTGTTTAGGGTATCCATCTTCTTTTCTAGATGAAAGTTTTGGTGTGTTAGGGAGAGAGCTAAAAGCTAAAAAAATTGATATTTTTGATTATTTGAATTTAAAATGTGAAGATGAACCATCATTAATTAGTGAAATTACTAAATATATTCAAGGTGTATAGTGGAGATATGAGAATAGAGGCGAAATGCTTTTGACTTTTTTTATTGGTGTGTGTGTATGTGGTGCTATTATAGCAGCACAATGTTTACCTAAAGAACATTATTTTTATATACCCTTTAAAGATCTTTTGTCCATTGTGGTTGTTGTTTGGTTAGCAATTATTTATGGAAAAGCTAATAGTGAAAAAGAGTGTAAACGTCGTATTGTAGAACGCTTTATTGGGGAAATATTAACTATCATTGAGACAAAAGATTTATCAAAAATTAATAATCAAGAAAAATACTATGAAGTAACTCATTATCAAAGAACTATTAAAAATTTGTTTTCACTTTTAAGGAAGCATGAAAAAGCTTTTGAATATACTGAATCATTAGATTATTGTACTAGTGAATTTTCAAAGTTTTGGGAGGATGTTAGTGAAAATAATCATAATTATAATGTTTTATCTAATCATGAATGTGAATATAGAAGTAATCTGAGTAATGTTACTTATAAATTAAAAGTAATTTTGAGTGATTTATATAAATAGATATTAGTATAATAGCAATTGATTCAAATTTATTAAGAGTTACAATTTTGAGGTTGAAATATTATACTTTATATTAATTTTTTGCTTATATTTGTCCTATAAAAGGTATATTAGATAATGTTAAAGGGCGCTCATTAGCATATATATTAGCTAATGAGCGCCCTTTTATTTTTCAGCTTGTATCAATTGTTTATTGATTTTGTTTATTGCATTAAAAGTTATAAAGGTCATTTAGGTTTTCGGCCATGGTAGGGTGTGTGAAGATTTGATTTTTGAAATATGTATATGGAATGTTATTATCCATAGCCATTTTTATTAAGTTAATCAATTCTTCTGCGCCTTGAGAATAGAGTGTAGCGCCCAGGATTAAGTCGTTATCCGCATCCACAACAATTTTAAAGGCGCCTTTTAAATAGTCGTTTACATGTGCTCTAGGCATGGTAGATACGAGCATTTCTTTCGTTTTAACCGTATATCCTTGGTTGATTGCATCTTCTTCTGTAAGACCTACACGAGAAAGTGGAGGTGTTAAGAAAGTAGTATAAGGAATATTTTTAGGATCTTTTAAGGTATATTGGTTGTTACCTGTAAGTGCGCCAAATACGATACGGAAGTCATCAAGCGATACATATGTGAATTGCGGTCCACCGTTTACATCACCGACTGCGTATACACCAGGGACGGAGCTTTCACAAGTATCATTAACTACAATAGCACCGCGTTCGTTAGTAGTGATGTCCGTATGTTCTAAACCGATATTAGCTGTATTGGCTTTTCGACCTGTAGCGTATAGAACAGCATCAAAAGTATACTTTTGATTATTAGCGATGATAACTGGTTTGTCGCCATCATTGGATACAGAGTCTAATGTCACATTATTAAGAATAGTAAGACCTTGCTCAGTTAAGTACTCTGTAGCTAGTTCTTGAACGATAGGTTCTTCGCGTTTTAAGATGCTAGATTCGATGTTGAATACAGTTACCTTAGCACCAAGTTTTGCATATAGACTTGCAAATTCAAGACCGATAGGACCAGTGCCGATAACGCCTAATGTACTTGGTTGAGTAGGTAATTGTTGAATCTCGGTACTATTATAGAAACCAGTAGCTGTATCGATGCCAGAAATATTAGGTTTAATCGCTATAGCACCGGTGTTAATAACGATAGTGTCAGCAGATAATACAATCTTATCCTCGCCAGCGGTAACGGCGATTTCTTTATTGCTAATGAATGCTCCATGCCCGGTATAGACATCGACATGTTCATTTGTATTTAACATACCGAAGTTTTTATTACGTAAGCGAGATGTAACAACCTCGCGTTGATTTAATACTTGATCGTATGATAAGCCTTTTGATGCGGCATGATCATCGTCTTAGTAGGGATACATGCGATATTAATACATGTACCACCGTACATCAGTGGATTTTCTTCAATCATGGCTACGGATTTGCCTATAGAGCCAAATTTTGCGGCTAAGGTTTTGCCGACGACCTTGCCAAAACCTAAGACAATAATGTCATATTGTTTGGTATTCATACAATACCTCCTATCTTTTATATTGAAAATATTAGATATCGATATTATAGCACATTGTAATAGATATAAAAGTAGAAAATAGAAATTCTGTGTTTCTTCCGTACTACAGCAATTAATTAAGTGTGTTAAGTATTTCTACTTGACACATCTTTTTATATGCTGTAGTATATGTAAAGTAATATGACTTGACAGTGATGGAGGTGGAGAAATGGAAGAACGAGTACTCATAAGTTTGCTCTTAGATTTCTATGGACCATTATTGACGGACAAGCAACGCATGTCCTTACAACTTCACCACGAAGATGATATGTCTCTTGGCGAGATTGCTGAGGAGTTAGGTGTATCACGACAGGCTGTACACGATAACTTACAGCGTGCTCGACACATTTTAAATGATTACGAATCTAAATTGCACTTGGTGGCACAATATGAACAACGGGAAGGCTTGCTTTCACAGTTGAAAGCAACCTTGCCTAAAGAGGTATTGGCCGAGACTAAGGTGCAACAAGTATTGGCGCAAATGGAGGGATATTATGGCATTTGATAGCTTGTCAGAAAAACTGCAAGAAGCCTTTCAATCCTTAAAGGGAAAGGGCAAAATTACTGAAGATGATGTCAATCTTGCGTTGCGTCAGGTACGTACGGCTCTATTAGAAGCAGACGTTAACTTTATGGTAGCGAAGGACTTTGTTAAGTCCATTAAGGAAAAGGCCCTCGGTGAAGAGGTATTCGGTTCCTTGAACCCTGCTCAAACGGTTATTAAAATCGTAAATGATGAATTAACAGCTCTCTTAGGTGGTACGCAAAGTCGTATCATGATTTCCAGCAAGCCTCCAACTATTATCATGCTCGTTGGTTTGCAAGGTGCTGGTAAAACTACAACTGCTGGTAAACTAGCTGTATACCTACGTAAACAAGGTAAGCGTCCGATGCTCGTAGCTGCCGACGTATATCGCCCAGCTGCGATTACTCAGTTGCAAGTAGTAGGTAAGCAAATTGATATTCCAGTATTTGCAGATGAAACACCTAGTGCGAATCCAGTAGATATTGCGCGTCGCGCCGTAGAGCAAAGCACACATATGCTGAAAGATGTTGTTATCATCGATACCGCAGGTCGTTTGGCTATAGATGCAGTCCTTATGGATGAGTTGTCCAACATTAAAGCTGCTGTTCGACCTCATGAAATTTTACTCGTTGTAGATTCCATGATTGGTCAAGATGCGGTAACAACAGCGCAAACATTTAATGAGAAATTAGGTGTTGATGGTGTTATTCTTACTAAACTCGATGGTGATGCACGTGGTGGTGCCGCACTGTCTATCAAAGCTGTAACAGGCTTGCCAATTAAGTTCACTGGAGTGAGCGAAAAAATGGATGGTTTTGATGTATTCTATCCAGACCGCATGGCTTCTCGTATCCTAGATTTGGGCGACTTTAAAACATTGATTGAAAATGTTCAAGGTGCCATCGATGAAGAAGAAGCTCGTGAAATGGCTAAGAAAATGGCAAAAAACAATTTCACCTTGGATGACTTCTTAAAACAGATGAATCAGGTGAGAAAGTTAGGGCCATTACAAAATATTATTGGCATGTTGCCAGGCATGGGGCA
Organism: Veillonella parvula; assembly: GCF_945949885.1. Taxonomy (GTDB): domain Bacteria; phylum Bacillota; class Negativicutes; order Veillonellales; family Veillonellaceae; genus Veillonella; species Veillonella parvula_B. The sequence goes on from NZ_CAMFFZ010000010.1 coordinate 49,645, forward strand.
AATTAAGGATCAATTAAAGGACCTTGATTTGAATAGTAAAGAGGTGCGTCGTATTGAGGCTATCATTACATCCATGACGGCGGCAGAGCGAGAAAACCCAAGTATTCTTAATGGTTCTCGCCGCAAGCGTATTGCTTTAGGTTCTGGTACACAGGTTCAAGATGTAAATCGCTTGTTGAAACAATTTGAAGAAGCGCGGAAGATGATGAAGCGCATGCAAGGTTTACGTGGCGGTAAGGGCGGCTTCCCTGGAATGCCTAAATTACCGTTTATGTAATACATGGGCAGGGGCGCTGAACTTGTCCATTTACATCAGTATAAGGAGGTGAATTTCACAATGTTAAAAATTCGTTTGACTCGTTTAGGTGCTAAAAAAGCTCCTTTCTACCGTATCGTAGTTGCTGACGCACGTGCTCCACGTGAAGGTCGTCCTGTTGACACAATTGGTCAATATGATGCTACTAAACAACCAGCTATCGTTAATGTAGACGAAGAAAAAGCTTTGGCTTGGTTAGCTAAAGGTGCTCAGCCTACTGACACTGTTCGCTCCTTGTTCAAAAAACAAGGCGTTATGCAAAAATTTGCAGACGCTAAAAAGTAATTAATAGAGAGGCATACTGTGATGATAGAATTAATTTCATTAATTGCGAAATCATTAGTGAAGCAGCCTGATGCCGTTTCTGTTACCATGGTCCAAAAGGGAAATGTTGAAGTTTACGAACTTCATGTAGCCCCAGAGGATATGGGCAAAGTCATCGGAAAGCAAGGTAGAATTGCAAAAGCGATTCGATCTGTGGTGAAAGCGGCGGCTATTAAAGAGAACAAAAAGATATCTGTTGATATTGTCTAAAAGGGAGTATTCCGATGGAAGAAATGACATTACGTGTCCCTGTAGCAGTAAAAGCAAAAGTAACAGACGACTTGAAAGCAAAAATTATATCCGATCTTGAAACTCGCCTTGATATGGTAAATAAAGATTTGGAAGCAATTGAGTTTCAAGCCCAACGTATTTTGGCTGATGCAGCTAAAGTTGATGCTACAAGTCTTACTGCTATTCGTCAACAAATCGACGAAGAAAAAAATAAACGCTTGGCTTTCAAAGAAGAAGTAACAGCTAAATTGAAGGATGCTAAGGAGTTGTCTTTAGGAACTGAAATTCCTCAAGGTACATTAGAGCAAACAGTTACCGTTAAAATCGGGGATAATTTGGATGCCTTGATGGGCGCTGAAATCCTATTAGAAGACGGTAAGATCGTTGCGTTTCGTCAATAATGAAGCATAACGATTTCATCACAATAGGTGTTATCATCGCCCCGCACGGTGTGCGGGGTGATCTTCGTATTATGCCTCAAACTGATTTTCCAGAACGGTTTATGCATATGGATGCCTGTTACATCGATGGTAAAGAATACCACGTTGCATCCGCACGATTTCACAAGCAATTTGTTTTAGCATCTTTTAAGGAAATTCCTGATCGCAATACGGCTGAACTATTCAGTAAGAAAGAAATTCAAGTGCGTCGTGAAGATTTAGTGGAATTGCCAGAAGGTCGTTACTATATTTTTGATATCATTGGTCTTGAGGTACAAGATACTATGGGTAACGTGCTTGGCACAGTTACTGATGTATTACAACCAGGTGCTAATGATGTCTATGTGGTTTCCAAAGATGGGGAACCAGATCAATTATTTGCAGCCATTGAAGAGGTCGTTAAAGACATCAATGTGAAAAATAAATTGATGATCGTAGATCCGCCTGAATGGATATAATCATTTGGGCGGTTTTGTTTTATCTACATATAGGTATATTATCGTAAAAGTTATATAATATAGCTATATATAGATAATACTAATGAGTTAATGTGAGTTAATAAGTACAGGGGACGGTCTATGCGTATCGATATTGTATCTTTATTTCCTGAGTTTTTTGATGCTTTTTTTAGTCATTCCATCATAAAACGGGCTATCGAAGCGAAACGCTTATCTATGGGTGTAACTAACCCTCGGGACTTTAGTCATAATAAACATGGTCAAGTAGATGATACGCCGTATGGTGGCGGTGCTGGCATGCTTATGATGGCACCTCCTATTTTTGAAGCTGTAGAATCCGTTATTGCTCAATATGATAGTGATATTAATGATACTTATACCACAGATGAGATGTGTGATGAAATGAGTCTTATTGGTAATTCTAATGAAAGTATACGACGCCGCATTATCTTTATGGGACCTACAGGACAGCCTTTCACACAGGAGAAGGCTCGTGAATTGGCTAGCTATGATCAAGTGGTCCTTATTTGTGGTCATTATGAAGGTGTAGATTATCGTGTAGAGAAACATCTTGTAGATGAAACGATTTCTATTGGTGACTATGTATTGACTGGTGGTGAGTTGCCAGCCATGGTAGTTGCTGATGCGGTAGCTCGTATGATTCCAGGTGTGTTAGGTGCAGCTAGCGGAGCACAAGAGGACTCTTTTTATCAGCCTCTTTTAGAATGCCCTCAATATACAAAGCCACCAGAATTTAGAGGCTGGATTGTACCGGAGGTATTGCGTAGTGGTCATCATAAAAATATTGCCGCATGGCGTCAAAAGGAAGCGTTAAAACGAACACGATTATTGCGCCCTGATTTATTGGAACGGTCATTAACAAAAGAAGAAATTAAGCTTTTAAAAGAAGTTGTAGAAGAAGAGTCTGAAAGATATAAAGGTGAAATATGAAAGCTTTAGTATTAGGCGCTACTGGTGCAGTGGGTCATCATATTGTGGATATGTTAATCGATAATCATGAAGTCCAAGAAGTTCATGTGTTCGTACGTCGTCCTGTTACGTTTACATTTCCAAAGGTAACAGTCCATATTGTTAATTTTGATGAACCTCGTGAGTGGGCTCATCTCGTAACAGGTGATATTCTATTTTCTGCTATGGGCACAAATCGTAAACAAGCGGGCACTAAAGAAGCTCAATGGATGGTAGATTATACCTACCAGTACGAAATGGCGTGCATCGCTGCTCAAAATGGCGTTAAAAAATATGGTTTAGTATCTTCCTTGGGAGCAAATCCAAAATCTCCATTCTTTTACTTGTCTATGAAAGGGCAGCTGGAAGAGATCATTTTGGAACTGCCTTTTGAAGCGATTGTCATTGCTCGTCCAGCTACGTTGATTCGTGAAGAACCGAAATTAATAGAGCGCATTAGTTGCGCTGTGTTCGGCGTAATCAATAAGGCTCATATATTAATGAGTCAAGAACCTGTAAAGACTGCTGATGTAGCCAATGTGCTTGTAAAAGCTACCTTAGGTCAGCAATATGGTATTTCTATTCTTGAAAATGAAACGATTCATGAACGTGCAGGCTACTTTAATGATTAATTTCATTAAATCCCGTTTAGGAGAGAGAGTAGTTTAGACACGTATTAAGTTATTGCTACTCTAATGAGGTTGTTTATGGAGTTTAATTGTTACGATGTCCTTGAGGTTCAGGGCAGCCGTTATGTAATAACTGAAAAAATTAAATATAATGAGATTATTCCAAAAGCTGATCAGGAACAAGCCTATAAGGCTAAGCCGTCTATGCAAAAGTCGCCTGGTGATTATTGGCATGAATATGGTCTTGAGGCTGTAGAGGGAACAGATAAAATATGGGTCACTATTGAATACAATGATAATGAGTGGTGTACCGTATCCAGAACATCCTATCGTAAACGTACTCCTAAGGGCTTTACCTTACATCAAATCGGCTTAGAAAAGGTTGTAGCAGTTGATGGTGATAGTGGCGCCTCTGTAGGTGATCGGGCAGGGTATAAGGAATATCAATTGCCTTGTGAAGGCGGTGCTAGTGTATTTTTTGAAGAAAACTGGTTTAAAGGCGAAATAATGTTTGCCGAAGGCGCACGTGTACCTTTGACACATATTCGCCTCTGTAAAGATGCAGCGGCTGATGCGATTAATAAAAAGATGCGTAATAAGCGTCTGAAAAAGCGAGTTGGAGCAATCGCTGGTGCAATTGGCTATGCCGTGCTATTTATGGCTTTTCTTGTTGGAGTTGATAAGGATTATAATTGGCATGACGTACGTGCTACGTTCGGGCTTCCATACACCGCAAAAGAGCATATGCATGATACATCAGTGTATTATTCTAAGGCGGATTCGGATAATGAATATGTATATACTTCCAGTTTAGATCCTGTTAGTACAGCATTAGATTTAATTGATTCTTTAGACGGAGATATAAGAAATGAAGGTGAGGACTTACAAGAAGGGCGTGAAGTCATTGTATTCTATGATGCTAAGTCTGCTTATATTATCACTAACGTAGATGGGCAAACTCGCGTTAAGGTGTGCGAGCCAGGAAAGTTGACGCCAGAGGAACAGGAGCTCATTAATGGTACAATGCGAAAGTCACATGTGCTTGATTCCTATGCCTATATGGTTCGCCAACGGGATAGTGGTGGGCGCGATAAATTCCTTAATGTACACAATCTTAATGAAGCCGATAAAGCTTATATGTTTAACCGGTGACTATGAATATAAAGGGACAATATTAGGAGGTTTATCATGATTTTTATTCCTGATGTATTATTGACGATTTTTTATGCTTGTTTTGGAATTTTCTTAATGTTAACTGCCAACACTGTTATTGATTTCTTTGTACCTGGTAAATTTAGTGAAGAAATTAAACGTGGTAACTGTGCTGTAGCATGGCTATCTGCAGGTTCCTTTATCGGTATTGGTGAAATATTGCGTGCTGTTATCATGTCTCCTGTAGTTACTACAGCAGATACTTCTTTATTGCACGGTGTAGTAGCAAGTGTTGTTTATGCTATTCTTGGTATTGTACTATTTGTAACAGGGTATATGTTTATTAATTTATGGCATCGTAAATATAATTTATCTGAAGAGATTATGCGTGGTAATACAGCTGCCGGTATCCTCGTATTTGGTATCTTCGTAGGGCTTGCTCTCGTTGTTAGTGGTGCTGTGCACTAAGGGAGTGTCCTATGTATAAGCCAAGTAAGAAAACCATATACATAACGAGTGCCTTTGCCGCTGTAGCGGGCATCGTTGGTGTGTCTTCATACTGGAATGACATCGCTTATGCCGTATGTGATACAATCTACCCGGAAGCAAATGATGGGGAAGTTCGATTAAAGGATAATCAAGGAAATCGCTACTCTTTATTGAATCATGGTGATGGTAAAGAAACAGCTTTGTTTGATGATGACCGATCCGTTACCTTTCACCGAGAAACGGATGGCAGTTTAGTGTGGGATGCTGGTTTAGCCAGTCTTTTGCCAAGTATTGCAGCAGGTTACTATATTTTCCATGGATTTAATCCACCTACAGCTCGTATGGATGGACGAACTATGACATACCGCGTAGCAGCTCCATTAAAACCGTATGAGGAGACTAATGTATATACAGCATCAGGTTCAAATCTGCATAGTTCTGTGGGGCGACGTACTTATCAAGACTATGAGAAGCGAAGAAGTCAAAAAGCCTCTTCTATAGGTCAAAAATCGGGCTTTGGTAGTGCTGGTGTACGCTCTGGTGGCTCGTGATGGGAGGCGATACTATGCAATCCTATATTGATGCGTTAGATACGCACATACTGCCTTTTGTAGATTATGAAGGATATGACGATAGATATCCAACGCTTTCAGTACAATCTTTTCCTGCTGAGTTCTACGATGAAATACGACATGCATCTCGTATGTTATTCCAAATATTTTATAAGGCTACTAAGGTTTTTCAGCAGGCACCTGATGAGTTTGTCCTCAATATGGATATGCCGGAAAATCTGATTCCTTATCTTCACCGAGGGAATCCGTTAGGCCTACCTACGTGGCTGTCTCGTTTTGATTTTGTTCTCGATACACAGGGGCGATTGCGCATGGTGGAAATGAATGCGGATACCCCCTGTTTTTTGATTGAAAGCTATTATGCTAATGAGGTAGGCGCGCATTATTTTGATAAAGAGCATCCCAATACAGGGGCTAGAGATGAGCTAGAACGTTTTTTGAAACGTGTTTATGACCGCACTTCTCAGGAAAATAGTAAATATAATACGGTAAAAAGTGGTGGACCTAATCCATTTGTGTTTGCTTGCTTTCATGATTATTTAGAAGATTTAGGAACTACTAAGTTTTTAATGAATACGATGAAATCCGCTTGTCCTGAGGCGGATGTACGATTTTTATCATTTTATGATATGGTCATTGATGATGAAGGGATTTTACTTCCTGATGGCAGGCATGCATCAAACCTGTATCGTTTGCATCCAATGGAATTATTGATTGATGAGACGACGGCAACGGGGGAACCGTTAGGTGAGATGTTCCTAGATTTATATAATGAGGGGCGGTTTAATTTATTTAATCCTCCAGAAGCGATCATTTTGCAAAATAAGTCATTTATGTCCTTGGTGTACGCCTTATACTTGACTAATCAATTTTTTACAGGTCCTGAGCGAGATATTATTGAACGTTATTTGACTCCGTCCTATTTTGAAAGTGATTTCCCGAACCTTGATGATGCGCTATATATTCAAAAAGAAATTTGGGGACGTGAAGGACGAAATATTCAGGTTGTTCAAAAGTGTGGAGACCAAGCCGAACTATACATGGAAAAATTTGTAGATAACTATGATGATATAGTTTGTCGGGACAGTAAAAAAGTTATGTATCAAGATTTTATACATCAGAAATGTTTTACCCATACTGTCGACAGTGGTACGAAAGAGGGGTATCTAACATTATCTTGCTTTATGCTAGGAGACCAAGCGTCTGCGGTAGGTTGTCGTTTTTCTCCTGATGAAATTGCAGGCACAGAAGCTTATTTTGTACCGCTTTTAATCGATTAATTTTATTTTGTATTTTTTATTGGTGTGGAGATATAAGGCGTTGGCTAATTTATATATCGGACTTGTTCATTATCCTATTATGAATAAACATAAAGAGGTCATTACGACGGCTATTACAAATTATGATATACATGATATTGCACGAGCATCCATTACCTATGATGTGTCTAAATATTTTGTCATTCATAACATTCCAGCTCAATGTGAGTTAGTAAGTACTATTATGGAGCATTGGAAATCTGGCTTTGGTTCTGCCTATAATCCTGATCGTAAGGATGCTTTCACAGTCGTGGAATTGGTAAACTCAATTGCGGTAGCGGTGCGAACAATTGAAGATATAGAAGGAATGAGACCGATTGTAGCTACAACAGATGCTCGCACCTATGATAATACGATTTCCTATGCACGGATGCGTGAACACCTTGAAAATGAGGGGCGCCCTGTGTTAGTATTATTTGGTACCGGTTATGGTATGACAAAAGAAACGATGGAAAGCTTTGACTATATTTTAGAACCTATATATGGCCATGGTGAATACAATCATTTATCCGTGCGTAGTGCCGTATCAATCATCTTAGATCGGCTGCGGGGCGAAGCATGGTGGAATAAATAGGAGGCGTCTATGTCAGGACATTCTAAATGGGCAAATATTAAACATAAAAAAGGTAAAACCGATGCGTTAAAAGCTAAAATGGCTACGAAAATCGGCCGTGAAATCACCGTTGCAGCACGCATGGGCGGTGCAGATCCGACGGGGAATATGCGTTTGAAATTAGCACTTCAGAAAGCTCGTGAAAATAACATTCCTAAGGATAATATTCAACGTGCTATCGATAAGGGCGTAGGCACAACGGATATGAACGCATACGAGGAAATCGTATATGAAGGCTATGGGCCTGCCGGTGTTGCCGTTACCGTTGAGGTGATGACTGATAATCGTAATCGTGCTGCTGCAGACGTGCGCCATGCTTTTTCTAAACAAGGTGGTAACCTTGGTGAAAGCGGCTGTGTAGGCTGGATGTTCAAATCTAAAGGCGTATTTGTTATCGATAAAAAAGATCATGACGAAGATGAAGTAACTATGCTCGCTCTCGAAGCTGGTGCAGAAGATCTTAAGTCTGAAGATGATGTGTTTGAAATTTATACAACACCAGAAGATTTTGATGCTGTAGAAGCAGCGCTTGCTGATGCGGATATCGAAACTGTAGTAGCTAAAATCACAATGATTCCAGATACAACGATTGAGTTATCTGGTGATGATGCTGTAAAAATGCAAAAAATGCTTGACGTATTGGATGATCTTGACGATGTACAAAACGTATATCACAACGGTATTTTGCCAGACGACGAAGAATAATAAAAAGGAGCACTCTATGGGTGCTCCTTTTCTATTGGTGAATTAAATTGAAAAATTTTGTAAAAGTTAAGAAAAGTAATAGATTTCTTATATAATTTATACGGAAATTCATGAATTTCGATGTGATATTATGCTATAATAATATAGATTATGTAATGGAGGTAGGCGGTAGCTTATCTCATTTTTAAACTAAGGGGGTTGGGGTGCGTATTATAGGAATTGACCCAGGCACGGCTATATGCGGATACGGCATTATTGACGTGAAGGGCAGCAAACTAACACCAGTAGCCTATGGGGCTATTACAACTCCTAAGGAATTAACTGATTCACAGCGATTGGAAATTCTATTTAATGATCTTAGCGATCTTTTAGAGGAATATAAGCCAGATAAGTTTGGTGTAGAGGAATTATTCTTTAACCGTAATGTAACGACAGCCATTAAGGTTGGACAAGCACGAGGTGTCATCTTATTGGCCGCCGAGCAACAGCGTATTCCACTCTATGAATATACGCCGCTACAAATCAAGCAAGCGGTCACTGGTTATGGCAAGGCTGATAAGAATCAGGTCATTTATATGACGATGAATATTTTGGGGATTCGTGAGAAAATCAAGCCCGATGATACAGCAGATGCATTGGCAGTTGCTATCTGTACGGCTCATAGTTCTCACAATGATAGATTGAAGAGGTTGGTATAATGATAGGGTATGTACGGGGCATCGTAACACATCTCTTTAAAGAGTCTTGTTATGTAGATGTACATGGTGTAGGGTATCGCGTATATGTGCCGACCACTACGCGTCAACAATTGATAGAAGGTCGTGAGGTGACGCTATTCACGTATCTTAATGTACGAGAAGATGCGATGCAACTCTACGGCTTTTGGACGGAAGAGGAATATGAGTTGTTCATACTGCTCATTTCTGTTTCCGGTATCGGTCCCAAGGTGGGGCTTGGCATTTTGTCAGGTATGATACCAGAGGCTTTTAAATTAGCGATTATCAATGGACAGGTGCAACAATTAACTAAGTTACCTGGTATTGGCAAGAAGTCTGCGGAGCGACTTGTTTTAGAATTAAAGGATAAGATTGCTAAGATGACACATATTTCTGCAGAATCACCTGCGGCTATTCAGCCTATTGGTGTCATTGCTAGTGGTGCTGCAGGGGAGGCTATTGAAGCTCTCGTATCATTAGGATACTCCGAACGAGATGTGGCTGATATTGTTGAGTCTTTAGATGATGGTAAGCGCGATGTATCTGAGTTGATTAAAGTCAGCTTGATTGAGCTTGGGAAAGGACGATAAGGATGAATGAAGAAGTACGCCTTGTCGGCAATGGCGAGCACGAAGAGGATATATGGCAATATAGCCTTCGACCTAAGTTCTTTAATGAGTATGTAGGGCAAGAAGAGGCTAAAGGCAATCTAAATGTGTATATTCAGGCTGCAAAGCAACGTGGTGAAGCATTGGATCACGTTTTGCTCTATGGGCCTCCAGGTCTTGGTAAGACTACATTAGCAGGGATTATTGCGAATGAATTGGGTGTTAATTTTCGCATAACTTCTGGTCCTGCTATTGAAAAGTCTGGTGATTTGGCTGCAATTTTAACAAATTTAGATGATCATGATGTATTATTTATCGATGAGATTCATCGCTTGTCCCGTAGCGTAGAGGAAGTATTGTACTCTGCCATGGAGGACTATGCTATTGATATTATCATCGGTAAGGGGCCAAGTGCTCGAACTGTACGCATTGACTTGCCAAAATTTACTTTGGTAGGTGCCACGACTCGAGCGGGTGCTTTGGCGGCACCTTTACGGGACCGATTTGGTATTATTAATCGGTTGGAATATTATAAACAACCAGAGTTAGAATTTATTGTGACTCGAGCCGCAGAAATACTTAATATTGGTATTGTGCCGACTGGGGCAAGCGAAATTGCGCGTCGTTCACGAGGAACACCGCGTATCGCAAACCGTCTGCTTAAACGGGTACGCGATTTTGCACAAGTCATTGGTGATGGGGTTATCACTCAAGAAATTGCAGATGAAGCATTACAACGTTTATATGTAGACAAAATGGGCCTTGATCGAATCGATCGACGTGTGTTGGAATGTATTATTGAAAAATATGATGGCGGCCCTGTAGGGATTGATACCATTGCGGCGGCCATCAGCGAAGAGAGAGATACCATCGAAGATGTGTATGAACCATATTTGATGCAATTAGGATTTTTAGGACGCACACCGCGTGGGAGGGTGGCTACTAAATTGGCCTATGAGCATTTAGGTATTTCACAGACAGGGAAATAACAATGAAAACGAAACGATTACAATTGATGATAATGGCCACTTTATTTTTAGGTGTAAACATTGGCGGTGCTTCTGTAGCACATGGAGCGACGCTGCAAAATAAAAGTGCAGTGGTAACGAAAAAGCCAACGCCAAAATCAGCAGTATCTAATACAACTGTATCGAAAGTAAATACGACAAAGAAATCTAGTTTTCGTCCACTTGCTACTAAACCAGTTGCAAAGCCGGTCACAACAACTAAAACGGTTTCTAAGTCAACTGCTACATCTACGGTGGCTAAACCTAGTGCAAAACCGGTTAGTGTAGCAAAGCCTGCTACAGCTACAAAGCCGGTAATGACGGCTAAACCAGTTAGTGCAACAAAATCAACTAGTACTGAGAAATCTAGTACTAATGCAACAGCTACGAAATCAGCTACTACAGGTAAAGCTATAACGGCTACAAAACCTGCTGCTTCTGCTACTGCAAAGCCAGCTGCTAAACCTGCAGTTACTGGTGATAAGCCTGTAGCACAAAAAAGAGTTACCGAAAAAACTGCTACTAAAAAGGTAGTAAAAACAACGGATGTGAATAGCATTCAAGCGAATATAGCAGTTATTACTCACAACAAAGTGGGCTCCGTAGTGACGCCTGCCACAGAACGTAAAGAAAATATGCCAAATGTACGTGTTCTTCTAGGTAATCGTAGCTCCGATGCTACTGTTACCTCTACAGCTAACATGGTTGTGTTGAACAGCGGTAATGGTCAAGTTAGCACAATCAGTGCTAATCGTGGTACATCTATTGGCGTTCGCGGTGGGAAGATTGCTGTAAATGGAAAGGCTATTGATAGTGTGGTTACATTGAAGCCTGCAAGTAGTGATGCACCATTCTTGTTCGAAGGTAAAGGTTATCGTGGTGGACTCACATTACGTGCCAATAATGGAACCATGATGGTCATTAACTCTGTGCCACTTGAGGATTACTTGTATGGTGTTGTCCCTCAAGAGGTAGTACCGTCTTGGCCTGCTGCCGCATTAGAGGCACAAGCTGTAGCAGCTCGCACCTATGCTCTTCATACGATGGAACAAAATAAAGGAAAACTCTATGACGTGAGTAATTCCACGGATTATCAAGTTTATAGTGGTGTGAGTGGCGAATCTCAAGCTACCACAAATGCGGTAAATAAAACTAAAGGCGTAGTTATGCTTTATGACCAACGTCCTATTAATGCTTTATTCCATTCCGATGGCGGTGGTTATACAGAGGATAGTGTAAATGTTTGGGGTAGTGATGTGCCTTACTTGAAAGGGGTAAAAGACTATAGTACTGGTACATCTACATCGAACTGGACTGTTACTACCTCTCGTCAAGCTCTTGAAAGCAAGCTTAATGCGGCAAGTAAAGGGGTAGGTAAATTGAAGAGCATTCAATTGACTCCTCTTGGTAAACCAGGGCAACAAACATCTGACCGCGGTGTATCTGGTCGCATCAAAAGTGCAACTTTCATAGGCACCTCTGGAAAAACTACTGTAGGTGGTGATGCATTGCGTAGCATTTTAGGTTTAAAATCTACACTATTTGATTTTTATGTAAATCATAATCCTGCTAAAGGCACGGGTAAGGCATATCATAGCTTTACTGGCAAGAATGATACTGTCTATATTAAAGGCCACGGTTGGGGACATGGTCTTGGTATGTCTCAATGGGGCGCTGCAGAAATGGCAAAGCGTGCTAACCCTGGAGATACAAATTATTACCAAACTATTTTGCGTCACTACTATAGTGGCATTACATTGAAGAAAATGTATTAATAAGGATAACGATGAAAGTTACAGATTTTGATTATGAATTGCCAGAGGAACTGATTGCTCAACATCCCGTAGAGCCTCGTGATACCGCACGGCTTTTAACCTTGGATAAGGTAACTGGTGAAGTGAGTCATAAAGAGCATTTTTACGATTTGCTTGAAGAACTTCACGAAGGTGATGTACTCGTATTTAATAATACGAAGGTTATCCCTGCGAGATTATATGGTCATCGGCAAGGCTCTGGTGGCAAAGTGGAGGTACTGCTACTAACCCCATGTGGTAAAAACCGTTGGGAATGCCTTGTTAAACCTGGTAAAAAATGCCCTGTTGGTCAAGTTGTTGAGTTTGATGACCGCCTGAGAGGGATGGTGATTGATAAGACTGAATTTGGAGGTCGTATCATTGAGTTCACTTGCAATGGTGTATTTGATGATATCATTCAAGAGATTGGCGAAATGCCATTACCTCCATATATTCATGAAAAACTAGAAGATAAAGATCGTTATCAAACGGTATATGCTAAGGAGAAAGGCTCTGCTGCGGCGCCAACTGCAGGACTTCACTTTACACCTGAGCTATTAGAAAAAATAAAAGCTAAAGGCGTGGAGCTTGAGTTTGTAACCTTGCACGTTGGATTAGGTACCTTTAGACCTGTATCGGCAGAGACTATTGAAGATCATGAGATGCATAGTGAGTTCTTCGTTGTATCTCAAGAAACCGCTGACCGTATTAATGCAGCTAAGAGAAACGGACGCCGTATTATTGCGGTAGGTACTACATCTGTACGTACACTCGAATCTGCTACGAATGATGACGGTATACTACAAGGTATTAGTGGATGGACTCAAATCTTTATCTATCCTGGTTATAAATTTAAGATGATTGATGCATTGGTAACGAATTTCCATTTGCCTCAATCTACATTGTTAATGTTGATTAGTGCATTAGCCGGTCGTGAACATTGTTTAGCGGCCTACGAAGAAGCTGTTCGAGAACGTTATCGCTTCTTTAGCTTTGGCGACGCTATGTTTATTCGTTAGGAGGGACCATGGCGAGTATTACTTATGAATTACAAAAGACATGTCCTCATACGGGGGCACGGGCAGGTTTACTGCACACGCCACACGGTACCTTCCAAACACCTATGTTTATGCCAGTAGGTACACAAGCTACGGTAAAAACCATGACACCAGAAGAATTAAAAGCTATGGGTTCTCAAGTTATTTTGAGCAATACTTACCATTTATTCCTTCGTCCAGGTCCAGAACTTGTGGAAGAAGCTGGGGGCTTACATAAATTCATGAATTGGGATCAAGCTATTCTTACTGATAGTGGTGGTTTCCAAGTATTTAGTTTAGGGGATATGCGTAAAATTACTGAGGAGGGTGTAACATTTAGATCCCATATTGATGGTTCTAAACAGTTCTTATCTCCGGAGGTGGCAACAAAGGTACAAGAGCAATTAGGTTCTGATATTGCGATGGCTTTTGATGAATGCATTCCGTATCCTGCCGATCATGATTATGCGAAGCGTTCTACGGCGCGTACAACTCGTTGGGCTCATCGTTGCCAAGAGGCTAGAAACGCTCATGACCGCCAAGGTATGTTTGGGATTGTTCAAGGTGGCATGTACAAAGATTTGCGCAAACAAAGTGCGGAAGAGCTAGTAGCTATGGACTTTGAAGGGTATAGTATCGGTGGTTTATCTGTAGGGGAGCCTCATGAGTTAATGAATGAAATCCTCGAATATACGACCCCATTATTGCCGACAAATAAAGCTCGTTATTTGATGGGGGTTGGTACTGCGGACTGTCTTGTAGAGGGCGTAGCACGTGGCATCGATATGTTTGACTGTGTATATCCTACTCGTGTTGCTCGTAATGGGATGGCCATGACTTGGACTGGTCGCCTTAATATTCGAAATGCTCAGTTTGCTCATGATTGGGGTTCTTTAGAAGAAGGTTGCCAATGTTATACATGTAAAAATTATTCTCGCGCTTATATTCGTCATTTGTATAAGGCGGAAGAAATTTTGGCATTACGTCTTGTAACGTATCATAATCTTTACTTCTTGTTAGAGTTTATGCGTCAAATGAGACAAGCTATTTTAGAAGATCGGTTCCCACAATTTAGAATGCAATTTTGGGATAGTTTCAAAAAATAGTAATTAAGTCTAGTCAAATTTTTATTAGGTGGCTATACTAGAAAAGAAATACATATTTATTAATCTAGGAGGATAACATGGGAGATATTCAACAAATCTTGCAAACCAGCTGGCCTATTTTGCTAATGGTAGTAATCTTTTACTTTTTATTGTGGCGTCCACAAAAGAAACAACAAAAAGAGCGCGCTAACTTGTTAGGTAGCTTAAAAAAAGGCCAAAAAATTGTTACTATTGGTGGTATTTACGGCGAAATTGTTGAACTTGATGACGAAAAAGTCAAAGTACAGGTATCTGAAAAAGTTGAATTAACATTTGCTCGTACAGCAGTTGCTAACGTACTGTCTAAGAAAAACAAGGAAGAAAAATAATGAATACAAAGGAAGCAGTGCGCCAGGCGTGTAAGTCTCAGCGCGCTGCTTTATCCGTTGCTGATTGTAGGCAGTGGACGCCGATGTTGACGAATCAAATCGTCAATAGTCCTGAGTATACATCGGCAAAAAATATTATGGCCTATTTGGCGATGCCCAAAGAGGCCGATTTAGACGATGTGATTCGTCATGCTTTAGAACATGGTAAATCCGTATACGTTCCAGTATGTACCGATAAGACGACTATGATTGCAGTTCGTCTTAAGTCTCTAGAATCTATCACTCGGGGTGTGTTAAATATACGCATTCCCTCTGAGCCATATGATATTATTGATCCACATGACTTGGATTTGATTTTAGTGCCTGGTGCTGGCTTTGACCGTCAAGGTGGTCGTATGGGGATGGGGAATGGGTATTATGATCGATTTCTCAAGGAACTTTCACCAAGTACATTTATGGGCGTATGTTGGGCGGTACAATTATGGGATACACTAATTCCGATGGATGAGCTAGACCAACGGATGAGTAAAATCGTGACGGAGCAAGGCGTTATACATTGTGTATAGCAGAAGGGAGCAACTATTTTGAACGGTAAAGCTATTATCAAGTTTTTAGTAGTCATTGCTGTCATCATTGGTACCTTTGCGTATTGTATTCAACCTTTAGCAGGTTCTTTGAAACAAGGTCTTGATTTACAAGGTGGTACGCATATTGTATTGGAAGCAGAAGATTCTGCAACTGGTACAGCTGACAATGATGCAGTAGAACGGGCGAAGCAAATCTTAGAGCGTCGTATTAATGAAATGGGTTTGTCTGAACCATTGGTACAACGTGAAGGGGCTCGTCGTATTATCATTGAATTGCCAGGTGTAAAAGATCCTGACGAAGCGATTAAACGTATCGGTAAAACAGCGGTCTTGGAATTTAAAAACGACCAAGGTCAAACCGTTATGACTGGTGATGATTTAAAAGATGCTAAAGAAGAGTTAGGTCAAAATAAACAACCACTCGTTGCTATTGAATTAAGCGATGAAGGGGCTAAGAAATTTGCTGATTTAACATCTAAAAATATTGGTCGTCGTATTGCCATTACATTGGATGGTAAAGAATTGACTAATCCTGTAGTACAACAAGCAATTACAGGTGGTAAAGCCACTATCTCTGGTAGTCAAAGTTTAGAAGAAGCTAAAGACTTGGCTATTTTATTACGTTCCGGTGCATTGCCTGTTAAAATTAATGTATTGGAAGTGCGTACAGTAGGTCCTTCTTTGGGGCAAGACTCCAAGGATAAATCTGTTGTAGCCTTCAGTGCCGGTATTGCAATGATCATGATTTTCTTGGTTATTTTATATCGTTTTTCTGGCATCGTAGCTAATATAGCGTTACTTGTATATGTTATGCTCTTATTACTCGTGTTGGGCAAGGGCTTTAATGCGACTATGACATTGCCAGGTATTGCTGGTATTATCTTATCCATGGGTGTTGCGGTAGATGCGAATATTCTAATCTTTGAACGTTTCAAGGAAGAGGTGTTTTCCGGTAAATCTATGCGGGTTGCTATGGAAGCAGGTTTTAGCCGTGCGTTAGCCACAATTACTGATGCAAACGTATCCGTTATCATTACAGCTGGTATCTTAACTATTTTAGGATCTGGTCCTGTAAAAGGCTTCGCTATCAGCTTAGGTGTAGGTGTTGTGGTAAGTATGTTCACAGCGATTACTGTGAGTCATTTCTTATTGCGCTTATTAATTGATTGTAACTTTACAAACCATCCATTCTGGTTTGGTGCGAATATTTCTCCAAGCACAAGTGCTGACGCATTTGCACCTAAATCTTTGAAAGGAGGTAAACGCAAATGACATTAGACGTAATTAAACATCACCGTTGGTGGTTTGCTATTTCCTCCACACTCGTTATTATCAGCTTAATTTCCATATTTACTAAAGGGTTTAACTTTGGTATTGATTATACTGGTGGTACTATTGTTGAAGTTGTATTTGATCAACCTGTAGAGGTTAGTCAAGTTCGTGACGTTCTAAAAGAATATAATCTTGAAAATGCACAAATTCAGCTTTCCGGTGATACTACTGGTGATACAGCTGGCGAAGACGTAATGATTCGTACACGTAATCTTGAGTCTAGTGAAAGTGCAGCTGTTGTTGATTCTTTGACTAAATCTATTGGTAACAATACAGTTAAACGTATTGAAACTGTAGGTGCTGTAATTGGCTCTGAAGTTACAGAACATGCGTTATTAAATCTTGTTATAGCATTCGCAGCATTAGCTCTATATATTTCTTATCGTTTTGAATATAAGGTTGCCATTTCTGCTTTAGTTGCCATTTTTCATGACTTGATTATGGTTCTTGGTGTTTTCTCTTATTTCCAATTAGAGATTGATGCATCCTTCTTAGCTGCCATTCTTACGGTTGTAGGTTATTCCATGAATGAATCCGTAGTAATCTTTGACCGTGTTCGAGAAAATACGCATACTCACAAGCGTTCTGATACATTTGCAGATCTTGCGAATGCATCTATTACACAAAGTATTCATCGTAGTTTCTATACATTGGCAACAGTTATGTTTGCCTGTGTATCCCTTTATTTATTTGGTGGAGATACTACAAAGAACTTTGCTCTTTGTATGATTATTGGCTTTGCTAGCGGTGCGTACTCCTCTATCTGTGTAGCTACATCCTTGTGGGTTATGTGGAAGAGCCGCAATAAAAATGACGTACGTAATCAATAATAAGTTATAAATTATTATTGTGTTAATGATTAAAGTACAAGAACCTCTCTTGATTTATTTTTAGAGAGGTTCTTTTATTTTGCCATTTTTTATTATGTAAAACGGTATAGGTATATTACAGATAATATTCATTTTTAACTATACAAAATTTAAAGAGGCTTGTTCTTGAATTCCATAAGATAGAGGCGTAAAATGGCTAGGTGATACGATATAAAAGGAGATACAAATATGGATTCAAATAGATTATGGAGCCCTGCTTTTACTAATTATGGTATTAGTAGTGGTATTTTATATATGACTCAATATGTTCTCGTAGCGGCATTGCCAATTGTAATCACGTCTGAACTGAGTGGCAGCGATCTTGATGCGGGCTTAGCGATGACATATTTTCAAATTGGCACAATTTTATGTAGGATTTTTGCAGGACGATTAATAGATGGTTTTAATAAGCGTATTGTTCTATTAATATCAACAGCCTTGTTTTTCATTATTATGGGATTATTTAATTTTACTACCTCCTTAGAGGCTGTTTTTGTACTACGTGGGTTACATGGTGTTGTGTTTGCCTTTGGAACAACTGTGATGGCTACTTTAGCAGTATTAGTATTACCTCCTAATCGAAAAGGTGAGGGGGTTAATATGTTTGCTATCTTTTCAAATATAGCAATGGTTTTAGGACCTGCTATCGGTCTATATGCTTTATCGTCATACGGTGGTAGTATGGCATTATATATTTTTTTAACGATTATGACTGGATTGGCTATGGTCTTAAGTAATATTATTCCCCTATCAAAAGAGTTAGCATTACCTAAACAATCAAAATATAAAGGTTGGCATATTTCCCAGTTTATAGAAAACAAAAGTTTACCTTGGGCTTTAATGGGCTTATTTATTGGTTTTACTTACTCTGGTGTTTTAGTTTTTATACCTATAGAACTTAATAGCATGGGGGCAGGAATATGGGGAAGTGCTTTCTTTGCTATTTTTGCGTTGATGATTATTATTAGTCGGCCTATAGTAGGAAAAATATATGCTCGATATGGTTCAAAGATTATTATCTATACAGGATTAGGATTATTTATATTAGGCTTATTTGCATTGGGATTAGCTATAACACCATTAGCTATTCTATTCACCGCTCCATTGTTGGGGTTAGGCTATGGTGCAGCACAACCTGCATTCCAAGCGTTAGCTATACAATCAGCTCCTATTGAGCGTGCGGGTGTATCAACAGCAACTTATTTTCTAGCCTTAGATATAAGTGTCGGTGCTGGATCGGTTATACTTGCAGTATTAGCTAGTGCGTGGGGCTATCAATATTTATATATGTTCACTGCATTGGTTATGGTGATAGCACTTGCTTTGTATCATATATGGGTAAAAAGATATACTCCTTTAGAACTATAGATATTTTAAGGTAAAAATTGGGTAAAGAAGTATTTAACAAGTTAAAATGTGTTTTAATGAGATATTATATATAGAGTGTTAAGAAAATGATGAAAGTAAGATGAAAATGATGAGGTAGCAATTTTATATATTGACGTTTATTATATTTATGCTATACTAATACAAGTCATTAGGACACAGCTCAAATGATAAGTATAAAAAACTTCTTAAAAGTTAAAAAAAGCACTTGACGTAATGAGCTTAACTTGATAGAATAATCAAGTCGCCAGTTGATAAAACACTTCGACGAAAGAATGTGTAGACTGGTACAGATCTTTGAAAACTGAACAATGATAGGTAATCAATCAAAATGATTGAACATA
>NZ_CAMFFZ010000011.1:0-60167 GCF_945949885.1 Veillonella parvula
AAGTTAATAGAATTGTAGATTTGGATACTGTTCAATTTCATATTGCAATTTAAGTAAGAAAATAAAATTATTCTTATATAAAATTCTCGTATAAAGGTTTAATAAAGTTTCAGTAAATTTAATTGTTATCATAGGAGGCTTTATGAGAACAGCGTTAACACAACTTTTACAAATCGAATATCCTATTATCCAAGGCGCTATGGCTTGGGTATCTGAACACAAACTAGTTGCTGCCGTAGCTAATGCAGGTGCTACAGGTGTAATTGCTCTTGGTGGTCGTGATGCAGAATGGACGCGCAACGAAATTCGTGCATGTAAAAACTTAACGGATAAGCCTTTCGGAGTCAACCTCATGTTAATGGCTCCCAATAAAGACGAATTAGTGGATATTATCATTGAAGAAAAACCTGCATTTGTAACACTTGGAGCAGGCAATCCTGTACCATATATTAAACCATTGCAAGATGCAGGCATTAAAGTTATCCCTGTTGTTCCATCTCTAAAACTTGCTAAACGTATTGAAGAAGCTGGTGCCGATGCAATTATTATTGAGGGTATGGAAGCTGGTGGACATATTGGTAGCCAAACAACCATGTCCTTGATGGAAAATATTTTACCTGAGATTTCCATTCCTGTTGTTGTAGCAGGCGCTATCGTAGATGGTCGTGGTATTGCAGCAGCATTGTTGATGGGAGCTGAAGGTGTACAAATGGGTTCCCGTTTTTTGTTAGCTGAAGAATGCCAAGCCCACATAAATATGAAAGAAGCAATTATCAAAGCCACAGATACAGACTCTGTTGTAACGGGTCTGCTCTCCGGTCACGGTGGAGTACGTAGCTTAAAAAACGAATTCACTACGCGTTACTTAGCTGCCGAAACAGATGGTGTTACTACGCCTGAAGAACGCACCAAAATGTCCCAAGGCACTAACAAACGTGCTGCTATCGATGGTGATGTTGTAAATGGTGCCGTACAAGTTGGACAGGGTTTGAACCGACTTACTATTATTGAACCTGCTCACACTATAGTGCAAACAGTAATGAACGAAGCTATCATGTCTATTCGTAAAGCACAACGTCTTATTGAAATCGTATAATTAATAAATTAGGAGTTTCTTATGTTACCATTTCACGGAAAATACCCCAAATTAGATCCTAAAAGTTGTGTTATGCCTGGTGCAGAACTTGCAGGTGATGTTGAACTAAAAGAATATGCTTCCATTTGGCAAAACTGTGCACTTCGCGGTGATGTAAATAAAATCGTAGTAGGTCGCTATTCTAATGTACAGGATAACTCTGTATTACACGTTGATGACAACAAGGCTTGCATTCTTGGAGATTATGTAACAATTGGCCATGGTGCGATAGTACACGCTAGTACTATCGAAGATAATGTATTAGTCGGAATGGGTGCTATTGTATTGAGCGGTTGTCATATTGGCTCTGGTTCTATTATTGCTGCTGGTGCAGTCATAAAGGAGAACACTGTAATCCCACCTAATTCTTTAGTTGTTGGAATCCCAGCTCGCATAGCTCGTACAGATGAAACGCAAATTGAACGTATTCACAATCAAGCGCTAAAATATAAACACTTATGGACTGTAGAATACGGCATGCTTCCTGATGCAGGTGGCGAGGAATACGATAAGAACGCAAAAATTGTATAATTACATATACATTAAAAGCGGATAGTTGATTAACTCAACTATCCGCTTCTTTTCTATATATTATATTCACTTTTATTAACTACTATTTAGCGTTACTTAGTGCTATTTAATTTTGATTGAATGATTTGCTCTACCATAAGAGCGGCCCCCATTGTTAAAGCTATAGGAAACAACAGCTCTACAGAGAAACGAGATAATTCAAGCATAAATACACAAGATGTCATAGGCATTTTTTGTGCAAGGCCTAAGAATACTACGGCCCCTACAAAAGCAGACATCCCCAAAGATATTGGTGCTATAGCAATAGCCCATACGGTACCAAATACGATCCCCAAAGTACTACCTAACATCATAGATGGTGTAATACGACCACCATATGCACCAGCGGCCAAGGCAAGTAAAACAGCTACCCATTTGGATCCAAATAAGCCCAATGCATATGTCCATGTGATATCGTTCGTAAAAGTCAACTCATTGCCTGCTTTACCATTTCCAAGAATTTCAGGAAAATACATAGCTAAGGCACCAATTAGTGTAAATGCTACGATAGAAATAGGAATCATTACAGGACTACTACGCTGAATGGCAGGTAGCTTACCTTGTGTAATATTAAATAAAACAACACCAATTGCAATAATAGCGCCTAAAATGATAGAAAACTCTACATAATGACTCCCTAAACTGGGTTGTGCCATTGTATATTGAATCACATCTCCTACGCCAGCTTGTCGTGTCACAAATGTAGCCAAGCCACAACATAATAGGGCTGCACTCATAGCGCGTACATTCCAAGTAAGAAGCAAAGTTTCTAATGTAAAAATTGCCGCAGATAGTGGTGAATTATAAACTGCAGCTAAGCCCGCGCCTGCAGCACATGCAATTAATAATTGACGATCTTCTTGTTTTATATCAAAATATTTAACTAAAAAGGTGGTAATACCAGCGCTAGCCTCACGTGGTGCAACTTCTCGACCTAATGGAGAACCAATACCTACCGTAATTATTTGTAGTGTTGCATGTAAAACAGTAGTAATTGGATTCATATCCATTTTACCAGAAACTGCCGTTTTTATATCTACAACGCCTTTACCATATCGGTGAATTAAAACCCAACCTACGCCACCTATCACGCCACAGACGATTAAAGGTATCAATCGTTCTACCGGTGATACTCGAGCCACAGCTCCACCAAAGCTTAAATGATCAGAAGAAGAATAATTATATACGAAATGTTGGATTCCATGTAATAAATGCGTATAGGAAGCTCCTACTAACCCCGCTATAAAGCCAACTATAATAATGAGACCTATAAATCGTTTATCAAATATCATATTTACTCCATTGCTAATACAATTTCCCCAGTCGCTAATGTCTTCTTAACATCAATGATGCGCTGATTTGAGGAACCTCTGAAGCGCAATGCAGGGTCCTTAAGTTCGTCTACAAAACGACCATCTACGAGAATGTCAATTTCTTGTAATAAGGCACTTCGTAACTCATCTACTAAGATATCATCTATTTCATAGCCTGAATAGGCCCAAATCTTCTTTTCTGGCGCCGCTGCACGAACAGCTCTCACCACCGGTAATAAGCCTTGTACATTTTGAAATGGCTCCCCACCTAATAATGTTAAGCCTGAACATGTAGGATTCTTCACATAGGAAACTACTAAATCTGTTTCAGCTTGCGTCCACACCTTACCGGCATTAAAATCTTGGTATTCTTCGTTAAAACAATTATAACAACAATGTGTACACCCTGTTACAAATATAGATGTACGAATCCCTTCTCCATTGGCAATATCATATTGTCTTATTTGCCCATATCTCATCATAACCTCCATAGTAGTGCCTATCAACTTTGATTAACACTATATAGATATATTTCAATTTCTCATATATACAGTAAAAGCTGTGCCTTAGGCACAGCTTTTAGCATTTACAGAACTATCGTATTTAGAATTAAAATCGTATTTATTAAAATATCCACATCATTAGATATCTATGATAATTATATTAATCTATATAACAGTTTATCTTAATATATAGAATAATTATTAAAACTATACCTCTAATAATCTTAAATGTGCATTACACGATCTTTAATTTCCTTTGTGCGCCCTTCATTCCAGAAGTTTTCGCCAAGGTATCCACAAGTACGACGGATAACAGTTAACTTATCGCGGTTTGTATTGTGACAACGAGGGCACTCCCACTCGTTATGTTCGTTTACCTTGATTTCGCCATCAAAACCACATTCATGACAGTAGTCAGACTTGGTATTAAATTCAGCATAAGAAATATGATCATAAATATATTGAATCATCGTCAAAACAGCTGGAATATTATTAGTCATATTAGGAATTTCCGCATAGGAAATACAGCCACCGGTAGATTTCTTTTGAAACTCAGATTCAAAAGAAAACTTGTCAAATACATTAATCTCTTCTCGTACGCTTACATGATAACTATTAGTATAATAACCTTTATCCGTAATATCCTCAATAATACCAAAGCGAGCGCGATCCAAAGAAGAGAATCGATGGGTTAAACTTTCAGCAGGTGTACCATATAATGCGAACCCCATGTTATGTTTAATTCGCCATTCATCAACAGCTGCATTTAAACGATCCATAATCTTCATCGCAAAAACGCGACCTTTCTCGCCCGTATTCGATTCACCGGTAATTAAGCGAGTTGCTTCATAAATACCAATATATCCCAAGGAAATAGTCGCATAGCCGCCAGTCAAGAATTTAGCAATTTTCTCGCCTTTTTTAAGTCTTGCAATGGCACCGTGTTGCCAATGGATT
This sequence comes from Veillonella parvula, assembly GCF_945949885.1. Classification (GTDB taxonomy): domain Bacteria; phylum Bacillota; class Negativicutes; order Veillonellales; family Veillonellaceae; genus Veillonella; species Veillonella parvula_B. The sequence goes on from NZ_CAMFFZ010000011.1 coordinate 4,479, forward strand.
GGCGACACATCGCTCACTACGTCCTTAAGTAATTCATAACGAAGCATTAGAGCTTTTTCTGCTAACTCAAGTCGTTTATCTAAAATTTCAAAATATCGTTCTTCACTACCTCGGGCTAGAATGCCGATTTGAGGTAAGTTCAAGCTTACTACACCAATGTTAAAACGTCCATCAAACTTGTATTCACCATTTTCATCCTTCCAAGGAGATAAAAAGGATCGACACCCCATAGGACTAAAGACATTACCTGAGTAGTTTTCCTTCATTTTTTTCGCAGAAATATAATCAGGGTACATACGCTTAGCTGTACATTGTGCTGCCAATTCAGTTAAGTAATAGTATGGACTATCTGGTGTTACATTATGCTCATCAAGAACATAAATCAGCTTAGGAAAGGCTGGTGTAATATATACATCAGCTTCGTTTTTTACACCTTTAATACGTTGGCGCAAAATTTCTTCTGTAATAAGAGCCGCTTCCTTCGCGTATTCATAGTCTGGTTGGAAATACATAAATAATGTAACAAATGGAGATTGACCATTTGTAGTCATCAATGTATTAATTTGGTATTGAATAGTTTGAATACCATCTTTAACCTCTTTACGCGTACGTTTCCACGCAATTTCACGAGCCTTTTCCATATTAGGCTCCATGCCGTAAATCTCAACTTGCTCTTCAATAACATTATTGAGGATTTTTTCATAAGATTTACGTACGAATGGTGCCAAAATACGATCAATACCATTAATACTTTGACCACCATATTGACCAGATGCTACTTGTGCAATAATTTGTGTTGTTACAGTACAAGCAACTTGGAAGGACTTAGGAGTATCGATTTTCTTACCATTGATTACTGTACCATTTGTAAGCATGTCTTCCAAATTAATTAAGCAACAGTTAAACATAGGTTGAATAATATAATCCATATCATGGAAGTGAATAGCTCCACTATCATGAGCTTCTAAAATATCGGTAGGAATCAATTTACGACGAGCAATATCTTTAGATACTTCACCAGCAATTAAATCCCGTTGGGTAGATACTATAGCAGCATCCTTATTAGAGTTTTCATCAAGAACACTTATATTACTACGATCTAATAAACCAATTACATCATCATCAGTTGTATTTTGACGACGTTTAAAAGCTTGAACAGCTTTGTAACCTTCATAGGCACGTGCCGTTGCAGGATTATGATACTCAATCAACTTATAATACACTTGATCTTCAATAGCATAAATTGTCATATCTTTTTGAAGCTTAGTAGCATATTCCTCAATTTCATTTGCAATACGCTGTGCCAAGCCCTCTTCGTACAACCCTGTACTACTATGTTCAGCTTTTTCAATAGCCAAAGCAATCTTGTTTTTGTCGAATGGTACCTTCGTGCCATCACGCTTAATGACCTGCAACATATTGGCAACCTCCCCATCTTGTTACTGCCAAAATATATGTTAAGAAGTATAAAAAGTATGTCTAATCACACTTTTTATAAATTTATATGTAAAAATGTAAAGAATTATTAGAAAAACCCTCTATTTTTACCGCCCTCTCAGTATACTATATATGGTGGTTGTTTTCAACCCCAAATACAATATAAAGTAAAAATAGGTCCCTCTATCTATGCCAATATGACATGGATAAAAGAACCTATATAAATTATAATGCAAAGCCAAATAGACGAGTCAAGAAATTACCCTTTTTCCCCACCCAACTAGATGGGACAGAGGGATAAAATGTACGATTAGCCAAAAGATCACGTTCGTTAAGATGAATATTTGGCAATAAATCTTTTTTATACGTACTATCTAATTTAGAAATAGCTTCCACATAACCTTGGTACGCCTCGACATCACAGCCATTGCTATAACCAGTGCCAAAGAAATGAATTAAACCATTGCGATATAATTCAATAGCCCTATCATAGTTAGCGTTACCATGATCAAAAGATGCCATATTACATTGAATCAAAATACCTTTATCAACCCATTCTAATAGTTGTTCAGGTTTAGTAAATAATTGTCCATAAGTTTCTACTTCACTAACAATAGGTACAATACCCATATCTAGTAGACTTAACAACCATGCATTAATATGATGCACTTTGCTATTTTGTGGAAGAGCAACTAATATAAAAGGGCTATCTCCCAATGTATATTGATTGCGATGAAAAGCTATATATTCAATCATTTCATCACAAAGCATTACGCGAGCTCCACTGTGAATAGTTACATCTACTAGCTGTTCCTTAAGCGCAACTTTTACTTCATTAACTAAAGATTTCATAGCATTCCATGTGTTCAGATCCATAGATACTGTTACATCAGGCGTACTAAAAATATCTGTAATACCTTGTTCAGACAAGGACTTAATCATTTTTACTGATTCTGCCATTGTTTGAGGCCCTTGTGGACCTAACACAGCTGGCAAAATGCAACCATGTAAATCAACCACGCGACTCATAATCTTTCCCTTCTACTTTCGATTCTCTGTTCAAAGATCGACCTCTTATATAAAGTTCATGTTCTTCTCATTTAAGTTTATAATTCATTTTACATTCACGATTATAACAAGAGACCAGTCGCTTGTACAGTGGTTTTTCTATAAAAATAAATAAATTATTATATGTTCATTTAATACAATTTTTATATATTCATTTTTCCTTCATAAAATATGACTCATAATCTCTATAATTATGAGTCATATTTTACACATTATTATATTAATATTTTTTTAATTTTTAAATGTACCTTTATCTTTTATCATGACTAATATAATAAGCTAATTTTACTACCGATATACCAATGATTATACCAATTGTATCAATCAATACATCAGAAAGTTGAGAGCTGCGACCTAGAGAAAATAATTGTATAAATTCGTCTAGACTAGCTATTACTATACCCACTCCTATAGTTTTTACTACTGTGCCATATTCAATATAGTGGCGTAGAACTACATATAAAACACCACCAAGGATTGTGAACTCTGTAAGGTGGGCTAATTTTCGAACAATCCTATTTAAGGCCCATATATTTCCGTAAAAGCCTAATTTATCAGCTATAGGGGCAAGCCACTCTGCAAAAATAAGACTAAACCCATCAGAGTTCCCTCCATTTTGCAAGGAATTATCCCATATAAAAAACACAATCAGACCTAACACAATATATAGTATCCAACGTTTCATACTACTCTCCTAAACGCCACAATACATATAGCTGTATTAATCTCTATCAAAAATATCTCTTGTATAAACTTTATCTTTTACACCTTCTAAGCTACTATCCCAGCGATTAGCTACAATTACATCACTAACACGCTTAAAGTCTTCAAAATTACGAATAACTGGCGAATTAAAGAAGTCTTCTGCATCTAGTGTAGGTTCATATACTACCACAGCAATCCCCTTCGCCTTAATACGTTTCATAACACCTTGAATGGCTGATGCTCTAAAATTATCAGAGTTCATCTTCATGGTCAAGCGATAGATACCAACAATTTTCGGATTTTTAGCAATAATAGTATCTGCCACATGATCTTTACGTGTTCTATTTGCATCGACAATGGCAGAAATTAAGTTTTGTGGTACATCATTATAGTTAGCTAATAATTGCTTTGTATCTTTTGGCAAGCAATAACCACCATAACCAAAGGAAGGATTATTATAAAAATCTCCAATACGAGGATCTAAACAAACCCCCTTGATGATTTGACTTGTGCTAAGGCCACGTACTTCAGCATAGGAGTCTAACTCATTAAAATACGCTACACGTAATGCTAAATACGTATTAGCAAACAATTTAATCGCTTCCGCTTCCGTAGAATCAGTATATAATTGTGGAATATTTTCTTTAATAGCACCTTCTGCTAATAATTGGCCAAAACGACGTGCTCGGTCAGAATCCTCGCCCACAACAATACGAGATGGATGTAAATTATCATATAAAGCTTTACCTTCACGTAAAAATTCTGGCGAAAAAATTAGGTTTTCTGTGTTAAATTCTTCACGCATTTGTACAGTATAACCTACTGGTACTGTTGATTTTATAATCATTACCGCATCAGGATTAATATCTAACACTGTTTTAATAACCTGTTCAACAGAAGATGTGTCAAAGAAGTTTTTTTGTGGGTCATAATTTGTAGGCGTAGAAATGATAACATAATCTGCACCTTTAAAAGATTCTACTGGATCTAGCGTAGCTTTAAAGTTTAAATCCTTAGTTGCTAAATATTCTTGCAATTCAGCATCTACAATAGGCACCTCTTTGCGATTTAACATATCCACTTTTTCTGGGATGATATCGAGGGCCACCACTTCATTGTGTTGAGCTAACAACACGCCATTAGAAAGGCCTACGTAGCCTGTACCAGCAATTGCAATCTTCATTTATTTGCCCTCCGTCATATAGAAATCTTTATACCATATGGCAAAACGTCTTAAACCTTCACGTAAAGTTGTATTAGGTTTAAAACCAAAGTCAGCTTCTAATGCACTCGTATCAGCATATGTAACAGGTACATCACCTGGTTGCATAGCCACTAACTCTTTATGTTCTTCAAAATTATAATCCTCTGGTAATACCCCGGCAGATACTAATTCCTCTGAAAGAATGCGCACAAAATCAAGCAGATTTTCTGGATTGCTATTGCCGATGTTATAAATAGCGTACGGCGGCACTGGTAAGCCATCCGCTCCATTGCGACGCTCTGGTGCAGTAGACATGACCTTAGCTACACCTTCTACGATATCATCAATATAAGTGAAGTCACGCTTACAATTACCGTAGTTGAAAATCTTAATAGTTCCACCACTACGTAATGTATTTGTAAATCCAAAGTACGCCATATCTGGGCGACCTGCCGGACCATAAACAGTAAAGAATCGAAGCCCTGTACTTGGAATATTATAAAGTTTTGCATAGGAGTATGCTAATAACTCATTTGATTTTTTTGTAGCTGCATAAAGAGATACAGGATTATCTACCTTATCATCTGTAGAGTATGGGATTTGTTTATTCGCACCATATACAGAGGAAGATGAAGCATATACTAAATGCTCCACACCACTTTCACCATCGTCATAAGAGTGACGACAAGCCTCTAAAATATTATAGAACCCAATAATATTAGTCTCTATATAAGCATCAGGATTAGTAATGGAATAACGAACCCCTGCTTGAGCTGCTAGATTGACTACAACTCGTGGTTTATATACATCAAAAATTTCATCAATAAAAGCCTTATCTGCAATATTTCCTTTTTTAAAAATCCATGTATTTTTATTGTCTTTGCTAATCTCGTCAATTTGTTGCAAACGATACTCTTTCAATACTACATCGTAGTAATCATTAACAGAATCTATGCCGATTATTTGAGTTCTTTCTGCTTCAGATAAGAGAGACATAACTAAGTTAGCCCCTACAAATCCAGCGGCTCCCGTTACGAGGATTACCGTGTTGTTTAAATCTACATTTTTCGAAAGCATATGTACTCCTTTCATAGTTCTGCTAATCAAGCACGTCTTACTTTACTTAGTACTTTCTTGTAACCAGAAACAATAATTGTGCGCTCAGATGGAATGACACATAAGATAGCCACATATAGTACAACACATAAAAGCATACAAACAATGGTCCACCACACCGCATCATATAGATGTAAAACACTATAAGCAATTAAACCAACTATAGATGCTGTAATAAGATAAACACTTATATTAGATATAATGCGGAATGCACTTATATTGACGAACAAAGCCAATAAAAGCATAGTTGCCGCTAGCAATTCCATCCGCACTAACGATCGAGCATACACAAATGTACTGAAATCATATTGAACAAAAATATAAATGACTGGTGCTAAAACAATTAAATGCAATATTTGAGCCCAAAATGATAGATTTGGCATTCCTTTTGCACGGAATATTTCGGAAATCAAGTTAGCTGTTACAGTCATAATAGCCGAACTCAATGCCCAAGAACCTAATACAATACCCGCTAATTTCCATTGAGGACCTAGTAATATATGAACTACAAAGTCTTGGAATACAAATAATCCTACCCCTATAGGCACTAGAAATAAAGCCATATAGCGTTGGAATGTAAAGAATGTATTCGAAAAGGCCTGTTGATCATGCTGTACTCGGCTTAAGGCCGCGAATAATACTGGTGCCAATGATGCTGTTGCCATAGCCATGACGGTAGTAACAATAGCCATTGGCATCTTATATATACCCAAATAGTAAGCATCAAGGCATCGACTAATGATAAATGTATCTACCCAGGCTGTAAGCCATATAGAAAATGCTTCTGCTAAAGACCATGCACTATAACTAAACATTTTCATAAAGACGCGACCGCTAAAGAATAAATTAATTTGATTTTTTCGACTCTTTAATAAGGCCAACGCCGTAAATAACTGGGCTCCTAATATACCAGCAATTAAAGACCAGTAATCGTAGCCCATAAGCGCCATTGGTATAGATATCAATATAGGTGTAAGAATTGTTATGAGCCTAATATTTAGAAGAAACTTAAAATTAAAGTCTCTTCGATACAATGCCATTTGAATACTACTAAAGGCAGATAAAGGAATCATAGCCCCCATCACAGCTAAAGGTATACCTAAGCCATCATTACCTACTAAGACTGCCAATTCATCACGACCTATTATAATAGCGCCCCATAAAAGTAAAGAAAATACTAGGTTGGCAATAAAGGCCACATCTGTGGCCTCTTGCTTCTCTTGGGCACTTTCAAACTCATGCTGAACGAGAAATTTTTGAAAACCCGCATCAGCAAGCATTTCCGCAAAAGATATAACCATCATAATCGTCGCCAATATGCCGAATGCGGACGGTGCTAACATATGGGCCAATATTATATTTGTCAGTGGTGTAATAAGCTTTGCCAAAACCTCTGTAATAACAGACCATTTAGCAGCCGCTACGATTTTAGTATCCATTATTTTTTATTGATATTCTTAATGCCTCTCAAGAATAGTTCGTGATGAGCTTCACATTCCAAGTAGTTTTGTATTGCTAAATAACTTGTATTGCCCAAAATAAGTTCTACTAGTTTTCGTCCAACTAAAGCATTAATAGCACGTACAATAAATGATCTACCCAAAAATTCACGCAAATAACGTTTTACATGAGTATCAGCAAAATCCTTATAAGCTTGAATCACAAAATGAGAATCTTTAATTTCTTCACTGCATTTTCTATAAACCTTTAATGTTTCTGCAGCTTCAACTTCTGTGGCTAGTCGTGTACCATTATCGGTTTTACGAATAGGCAATTCAGACACCACAAAATCATCCTTAGTAACCTCTACTGTAACTAACATCGCATCTTTTACAAATTCTTGATGGTTTCCAAAGAAATCAGAATTGAAGATAAAGTTGCCTTGACCATAGATAATAGAGCTACCATTATAGTTTTCTCGAGAACCAATACAGTGACTATGTTGGCAAACAACAAGATTTGCACCTTTATCGACAAACCTACGACAATAACGTTGTAACATTGGGGATGGATAGCGATAGAATTCCTTGCCGCCGTGATATAGAACGATGACGTAGTCGCATTGTGCCTTTAAAGCTTCCACTTCGTCAAAGCTTTCTAACACATCAAAAGGATTGGCCCCCATTGTATGACAAGTAGCCATGGTAAACTCATTCTCGGTGCACAAATAGAATCCTATGCGTACACCATCTTTTTCAAAAACAAATGGTTTCTTAGCTTCTTTCAAGTTTGATCCCACACCACCATAAGCAATATCATGTTGTTTCAACAAGTCTACGGTCGTTGTTAATCCTTCCACACCTTGATCTAATGAATGATTATTAGCCAATGTTAAGAATAGTGGTTCTAAAGACTTATAGCCGTTAACCGCTTTTGTAGAGGCGATTAAATTATTGCCAAATTTTACAATTGGTGTTTCTGCATCAGTAAGTGGAACCTCTAAATTGAAAACATTTAGATCGGATTGCTTCAAAATTTCATAAAGCTCTTTTCCTACTAATGCTTCACCATTACCTGTTTCAAATAAATTTATATTGATATCCGTAGGGACAAAATCAGCTCCGATGTACAGTTTCAAGATGTAACCACTCTCCTAACTCATAATCCTTTGATATAGGACGAAATCTTTCAAATCCAGCACCAGGAAACAATGTTAGCTCTCCAATATATAGGCGCCCTTTAATTTCATAAAAATCTACGCGTAAAAATGGACATGCTTTGCTAAGCTCCGCCGCAACCTGTAGCATTTCACCATATGTATCTGGCTTTGGAAACTCTGTTGGTAATGGTGGATAATGTCCAAAATGAATTCCCATAGAATTCCAATCCACATCATAGAAATTCATCCGAGTTCCTGTTTTAGAAAAACGATTAGAACAAACTACTGTTAACTTTGGTTCGCCATGAAAGCAATACATCTTATAATCTAATATGTTATTGCTACCTAACTCCGACAAATATTCTTCTCCGATAATACGTCGAGGAACATCCTTATAAGGCCATTCTCTAGCAATACGTGAATAATCTCGTTTTAAGAAAGTACTTAATTTAGCTTTCGCTGCTTCCCAATCAAATGTTGATTTATCTTTACAAATAACAATGCCTCCACTATCATGTGTGCATTTCAAAACGAATTGATTAGGTAACTTATCAAGGTCAATGTCATCTACAGAGTCCCATACAAAAATCGTAGGTATTATATATTGATTACCTACACGTCGAGCAATAAAATTTTTAACTTCATGTTTATCAACCATCTCTGTTTGTATAGGGTCTCTAAAATTAATTTTAAGCCATTGTAACTTTTCACTAAAAGTTTTTGGATTCTCCAAATTTAAAGGATATCCCATATATTTAGGGAAAATCTTCTTTAAAAAATCTTCATCAGACAAAGAGTCATAATAACCTAATTTAATTAACACTCTTGTACGATAGTAGGGTTTTGTTAAAAAGGACATGCCAACTTTACATAATTTGCTGATTTTCATTTTTACGTCCTTTCCGAAGCAATTGCACCTCTAAATAAAACAACATCATATAAAAATAAGTACTTTTACTTTCATAAGACACCATCCCCATATCCATTACGATTTGTGAAAGAAATAGAATAAGTACCATTACATATTCATTACTACGGAAATCGCGATAGCGAATCAAGTTATAAGCCACATAAAGATACATTGAATAATACGTTAGTAAACCAATAATCCCCGTACCAGCTAGTAACTCAATATAGTTGTTATGTAAGTAGTAGTTTTCTATCCCATACAAAAAGTAAGTATATACAGATGGATTATTAGCACCCACACCAGTTATGGGAGATTGATAGAATAAATCCCACCCAATATCCACCAAGGCCATACGAATAATAGTAGATGAGTCACCACCAGTGCCTTCGAAGGCTTCCACCATACTAGACATACGATCTAACACTTCAGAGAACATCGGCAATTGCAATACCACAAGGCTTACAATGGTAAGCCCTAGTAAGGAGCCAATAATTTTTATAATAGTATTGACTGCATTGGCACTGCGAAAACTTTTAAAGATAAAAAGTAATACGGTACCAGCCAGAACAAAAACTAAGGCCTTACGGCTACCAGTAGCTGCCAAAATACCTAGTGTTGGTAATGCAATGATATGCCACCAGCGAGGGCGATCGTACAACATATAATATAAAGTCATAACGATAGCGTTGGCCCCTAAAAGACCTACTGTGTTCGCATTCAATGCATCATTGGCAATACGCGCTGAAGATGACAAAACAGTAATGAAATAATCTAAACCATAGAAAAAAACGGTATAAAAACAAACTATATAACCTGTCCACATGCCAAGATTCAATAATGTATCTACCGATTTTTTATCTTGATAACACATATATAAAATGATGAGCATAAAGAATATCTTGACGATATCAAAACTTCGACTCATCGCCACAGCTGTATCTATAGCATTAATCGTACTCAGATAGCAGGCTCCAATAAAAAGCAGCATATAACCATGCAACCAATTAAGCCGCAGTTTAATAACACCTTGTTCTCTTATGAGATAAAAAAGAATGAGCCCAAATAAGCATACAAATAATACATACGCACCATAGTTCGCATCACCAAGGGCAAAGGAAATGGTCAACGACAACACTAAAAAGATTAGAGTTATGAACCATATCATACGGTCAGCAAGAGCTGTAATATTTAACTTCAATGGTTCCCCTCCTTACAACTCATAAAACTTCTAACCAACGTTTAGCGATTTTCCATAGTGGAAATTCATCGCGTACTTTGACGGCTTCCCGTGAAAGCTTATCTGCTAGTGCAGGATCTTTTAATATACTGCGCATAGCTTCATACATAGCCTGCGTATCACCTACAGGCACAAGGATACCATTCTCTCCACTTTTAATTACCATGCGAGCACCGCCTACAGGACAGTCTGTAACTACTGCCGGCAGACCCATGCCCAATGCTTCCAGCATAGAATTTGAAATGCCTTCAAAATCAGAAGATGATACAAACATGGAACAAGAAGCTACCTTTTCTAAAATATTGCTAGCAAAGCCAGGCAATAAAACGCGATCTTCTAAATTAAGAGACTTAATTTGAGCTCGCAGTTCATCCTCTAATACACCTTGACCATAAATAACGAGTTTATATTCTGGAAACTCATCTGCCAACATACTAAAGGCATTGATCATCATAGGCAAATTCTTTTGTGGATGCAAACGACAAGCTGTAACGATTGTCTTTTCTCGTTCCCCTTCTATGGGTGGCGGCAATTTACCATTAATAGGATTTGGTATGATAACACCACGATTTTGCACAGATTTTGGAAAATAAGAACGAGCATCTTCCGTCTGAAATACTAGTGCATCTGCAAATCTAAAGGCAAAATTGCGCAATGCTTGTTGATGCCAACCAATGGGAACTTTGCGTGGATTATTTCGCTCAGAAAACACAATGCGATTTTTTATAAACCAAGAGCTAATCGCTAATATAAAACTAGATGCAGACAAGAAAGATAAGCATGTCGCATTTGGTCTAGTCTTTAAGATTTTGATTAGTTCTTTTATTTCTTGCATAAAGCGAATGACTTTATTAGAGCTTGTAGTATGAATTTTAACTTGTTCAATACTTTCCTCTAACGCATATTCATTACCATATCGATTAGGGCTTGTTTGGATAACCGTAATATGATGACCATCATGTACCCACTGACGGGCCAACTCTGTTAATATTCGTTCAGCCCCATCATTACCAAGGGAGATGGTGACAATTATTATTTCCTTTTTCATAAGCCTTCCTCTTGGATATATTCAGCTAGTCTTTTATAAGCTTGTGCCATTGATACCTTAGGTTGCCAACCTAGGGATTTTAACTTCTTAGAACTTAAGAACATATGCACTGTCGGCGCATAGCCAAGCCCTTGCACATCGTTTGGAATATCAAAGATGACTTCACTTTTATCATTGCTAACATGAGTTGCGACTAAATGAGCAATGCTTGCAATAGAACGCGTCTCCTCATCATGACAAATATTATATGCTTCACCAGGTATCCCTGCTTTTAAAAGAGTTAAAAGCCCAGTTAAGGCATCAGTAATATAGCAATAATTCGACATAGAATCGCCCTTTGTATGAAGTACAATGGCTTCTTTTTTAATAGCACTCTTAGTGAACTGCATAAAAACGCGATTATCAGCTACTGGAACACCTGGCCCAAATGTTTGAGCTAGTCTAGCTATTACAACAGGAACGCCATACTCCACAGCATAGGACTTGCAATAACATTCACAAAGCCTCTTGCTTTCGGAGTAGGAGCTACGAACATTTAGGTGATCCAAATAGCCTATTCTTTCCTCTGTCATAACTTGGCCAGATTCATAAGGTACCCCATATTGCTCCATACTGGATAAGTAAACTAGTTTCTTTACCTTTTGACGGCGACCTAACTCAAGCATGGCCTCCGTACCATAAATAGAGGCACGGATAGTTTCAACAGGATGTTCTACAAAAAACTTAGACTGTGTTGGTGCGGCTCCATGCAAAATATAATCACATGGCACATCAATAGATTCTAATGAGCCATCTACTAGGGTTAACGACTTATTGTCTAAATACTCACCAAGAATATTTTTTGCCTTTTCATGGCTTCGCACATGACCAATCACTTTTAAATCCAGGTCATGAGTCTCATTGGCAAGTATAAGTAATTTTATAAACATAGATCCAATAAGCCCCGTTGCACCAGTTATAAGAATGCGTTGATGACGGAGGAAATGAAAGTAATTTTTTTCCTGTACTAAAGCCGTTAACTCGCGTTGAATAACGGAATTACTCATCTTTTAATCCTTCTAGCTCACGATTTTTAATAATCCCTGTGAACATATAATAATCAGATGGAGTTGTAATCTTTATATTTTCAGTTTCCCCTAACACAGGGTATAAAGTATAACCATAGTGCATCATCATCGATGCGGAATCAATAAAGTCATGAATGCCCTCATCTTTTGCACGATTATGAACTGATATAATATCATCCAATCTAAAACTCTGCGGAGCTTTAGCCATAAGACATTCATTACGATTTAAAATGCGGTTAATAGAACCATTTTGGGTAACCATAACCGTTTCGATAGCTGGAGTAACAGTAATGGCAGAACCCTTTGACTCAACAGATTCTATGTTTCTCTCTATGGTAGAGTTATCTACAAGTGGACGAACCCCATCATGAATCAATACAGTCACCGCGTCATCAGGGAATAAACGCTTAGCCTCTACTAGCCCATTATATTGGGATTCCAAAGCACTTTCACCACCAGGCACAATGGATAATACCTTTTGTAACCCCGCCTTTTCTATGAGTTGTTTAGTATGATCAATCCATTCTGCTTTACAGGCAAGAACAATCCCATCAATAGTCTTCGTTTGTTCAAATACATCTAAGGTTTGAATCAAAATCGGTTTACCGTTCCATTCTAAAAATTGTTTTGGCGTCTTACTGTTTTTCATACGAGCACCTACGCCACCCGCAAAGATTACTGCTATTCGTTTCATAGGCCCTCCTTATGGTTGAGCTTCTTTTTTGGCATAATGTATGCCTTTATACTCCTTGTAAGGTGTATGTAAATCAGCAAATACTGCATCATGTTTTGCTACACGTTGCTCTACAGGTGGTAATTGCATATAGTCGCCCCAAATGAGGCGCAAATATCTCTCATACCCTTTCATAACAGGTATTTGATGACCTTCAAAGTCTTTATATACAACAGAAGCAAAGTCCTCTCTAGGATGACGTAGCTTCATACCTTTTAAGCTACCGATTAACTCCGTACACTCATCACTCGTATCAAAGTCGTATTGAGTCATTCTCTTTTCTGCAAATCGCCAAATATGATAGCGTATAGACTGACTTGAAAAGATTTTATAAATATAACCCGCTAAAGCGCGATATGTTGGTCCTTTATTATCAGGCAAACGCTGTGCATTAAAGAGTGCAAAAGTCATGGCCCACATCAACTGCAATGCACGACTAATTTTGCCGGGTGCACAGCCATCGATAGGCATAATTTCAAGTGCCAAACCATGACAAACATCTTCATGCATACTATGACGATTGATAAAGGTCGTATGATTATCTCTAATAGATGCTCCTGCATCATGATAGATGTGATTGCGATCGGTACGACAATACGTAAATCGTTCAGTATCAGCATATTTTGGCCATAATTCAGCTAACTTTTCATAGTCTGGACGAGGCATGAAAAGATCTAAATCATCATCCCAAGGGATAAAGCCGTTATGACGTATAGCCCCAATGAGACCACCGCCGCAAAGATAAAAGCGCAAATTATGTGTATCACAGAACTCTTTAAAGTACAGTAACATATTCAGCTCTTTTTCTTGTATTTCCTTTGTCATAGATGTACTCATAGGGACCTCTTTCAACGTAATACAGCTAATACTGTATCAATCATCGTTTTTATATCTTGTAAAAAAGAAAACTCCTTAATACTCCTTAAATTCCAAGCCATCTTGCCCGGTAAAACCTCATTAACATAGACTTCATCAACATTCTGAGCATTTTGTAAAAGTTGATCTTCATCCTTATAAGTAATACTGGCAACACTGGTAACACCAGCAGGTAATAATAAGGTAGCTTTCATTTCATCTGTATAAGCGGCCACATAACGTGGAACCTCAGGCCTTGTACCGACAAAGCTCATATCTCCTAAAAGGATATTAATAAGCTGAGGCAATTCATCGAGACGACAACTGCGAAGCATATTTCCGACCTTAGTAACACGCATATCATTTTGCGATGTCACTTGTGCCCCTAAAGATTCCGCATTCTTTACCATAGTACGAAACTTATAGATGCCAAAGGTACGACCGTACTGTGTCACTCGAGTTTGACGAAAAAAAACCTCTCCCTCACTATCTCGTTTAATCATGATGGCTAGTACCAAGAATATAGGGCTTAATGTAATAAGCATTCCCGCTGCCATGACGCGGTCAAAAATGCTTTTACAAAGAAGGCTTGTACGTCTTTGATTTAATATTTCAAAATAGGGACGAACCGCTTCACACTGTAGCTCTTGTGGTAGATCATGAAAGTTTTTTACTAACATTCGGTAATAATCCTTTTAAACTGTTCAATGATATATTGCACCTCATCGTCTGTAAGGAGCGTATGAAGTGGCAATGTAATTTCATTCTTAAACTGGTCATAAGCATTTGGATAGTCATCGATTGTAAAGCCTAAGTTTTTATAAGCAGTATGCATTGGGATTGGCTTATAATGGACATTCGTCGCAATGCCAGCCTCAGCCATAGCTTCAATAACCTTATTGCGGTATTGCGCATCACGGCCATCTAAACGGACTAAATACAAGTGACCACTACTCTCATGCTCATCTGTATAATGGTTCAACAATGTAACAGGTAAATCCTTAAATGCTGTATCATAAGCTTCGATAATTTCTTTACGACGTGCCAAAAGTTTTGGGTATCTTTCAAATTGAGCTAGCCCAATAGCCGCCATGATATCTGTCATATTACATTTATAATAGATACCTTTAATATCATATTCCCAAGCACCTGCTTTTGTTTTTGCAAGAGCATCCTTATCTTGACCATGCAAAGATAGCAATTGGAATTGCTTGTAAATAGTTTCATCATCAATACCATCTATATGGCGCCATGTAGCACAACCACCTTCAGCAGTAGTAAAATTTTTTACTGCATGAAAGGAAAAGCTGCTAAAATCGGCTATATTACCTGTTGGTACCCCTTTATAAGAAGCACCAAATGAATGCGCACAGTCCGCTACGATAGGAATATGACCTAATGCTGATTGAATATCATTAAATGGTGTAAAAAGAGATTTCTTTTCCTCTACAATGGATCGCAAGCGGTCATAGTCACAAGGCACACCCGCAATATCTACAGGGATGATAGCCTTTGTTTTTGGTGTGATAGCGCGAGCGACTGCATCGTAATCCATTTCATAGGAGTCTTTTTGTGTATCAACAAGCACTAATGTAGCGTCCACATGAACTACAGGACTCGCACTAGCTGTATATGAGTAAGCACTAGTTATGACTTCGTCTCCAGGTCCAATTCCCAATACGCGAAGGGACATTTCAAGCGCTGCAGTAGCAGAGTTTAAACAAACGGATTTAGGTGTACCTAACTGGTGAGCTATCTTTTTTTCTAATTCTTTAGTACGAGGACCTGTCGTAATCCACCCACTTTTTAAGGCTTCAACGACTTCATTGATTTCTAACTCTGTAATATCTGGAGGAGAAAAATTAATTCTCATATACATCACCTCAATACTTTCTGTACCATATTGATACACTTGATTTATCACATAGAATGTTGATTAAAACAGTTATATTACGCGTCAATCATGATAGATCCTAAAAGAGGAATGCCCACTTGTGAAAGGCGTTTCTTAGCTTCAATCAAATCTTTTGGACTAGCTACTTCATTTTTAACAACTAGTATTACACCATCTGATTTTTCAGCCAATACAACGGCATCTGTAACAGACAATACTGATGGTGTATCGATGATAACCACATCATATTCATCACGTACATACTCAAGAATCGTAGGTAATTTGCTGGAGTCTACAATATCAGATGGATATTCAACAACTTCACCAGCCGTAAGCACATCCAAATGAGGCACTACATTACGATGAATCGTCAAATCTTCATCCATCATTACCGCATTTGTAAGACCTTTATTTTGTACATTAAAGGCTATATGTTGTGCTGGATTGCGTAGATTGCCATCTACTAGAAGAACTTTATTATTATTTTTAGATAAAGCTAATGCTGTATTAACTGCCACTTCAGAAGTTCCTTCACCACTAGTAGCTGCAGTAATGCAAATAAGTTTACATTTATGTTGGTTACATACATATTGAAGATTGCTACGCAATGTACGATATGCTTCCACAAGTGGTGTATCACCACGTTCATTAGAAATTAGTCTAATCATATTAACCTCTCATTTTGCGCAACAATGCTACGATACGATTACTAGGCTCCTCGTATTCTTTTTCTTTATGATTTGGAATTACGCCCAAGTTTTGAATGCCAAGAATATCATTAATTTCTTGTACAGATTGAACTTTGCGATTACCGAAGAATTGGCCCAATGTATAGAGGCAACCAAAGATGAGGCCTAAAATGGCAGAGCCTAATAGAATAAGAACCTTACGTGGAGCAATCGCCTTTTCTGGTAATGTAGGAGGATCAACGATTTGAACTTCATTTGGTACCATAACCTCTGCTACCTTCGCTTCTTCTAAGCGAGTAGATAACATTTGATAGATATCTTGTGCCACATCTACATCACGTTTTGCTTGGATATAACCGCGTTCTTTTTCAGGTAAGCCCTTCATAGCGTCTTCGTTTACTTTATCTAACTCAGCTAATGTAGATTGTTTACCTTGGGCTACTGCTAAAGCAGCTTCATTTTTAAATTTATCCGCTAACAAGCCTTGTTGTGCAGAATTGCTGGATGGTGCTTGTTGAGATGCAATGGCATTAATTTCAGCATTTAAACCGCTCTTAGCCTCTTCAATTTGTTGATTAATCTCTTTCATTGCTGGATGTTCATCAGTATATTTACCAACGTAAGAAGCTTTACGAGATTCTAGATCTGCTAACTGCCCTTTATAGGCTTGAACCGTAGCACTATCGGCAATACTTTTACCAGCAGAACCTAATTGCTCATTGATACTACCAAGTGCAGCTTGTGCTGTTTCTAAATCAAGTTGATTTTGAGCTTTCTCACGATCGATAAGAGTAATCTGATCGGTTAAGCCTTTCATTTGATCTGCTGTAGAGTACACCTTATTATCTATTTGAAATTGTTGTAATTTCTTTTCTGCCTGCTCTAATTCAGTTTTTGCAGTAACAACGCGTTTCTGTAAGAATTCACGAGTAGTTCGTTGTTCAACATGAGAAATTTCAGCAAGGCGTTTCAAGAAAGTATCAATAAGTAATTTATTAGCTTCTTGTGCTTGCTCAGGAGTCTTACCTGTTACACTTACTTGCAATAACTCGGTTTCTTTATACGGTTTAGTTTCAATGCGAGTTTTAACAAAATCTTCGTACGTCGGTGCATTACCAGTACCTTCAGGATCTTCTATTGCAGCAATCACTGGCTCTACTACATTACGGCTTTTTAAAATTTCTGCATCTGTGTTCATCAATTGACGAGACATAGAATCAGAATAGACATTAGCACTAGATAATACAGAATTGCTCAAACCTTGTGCCTGTTTAATGCGCAATATAGATGTAGATTGATATGTAGATGGTGCTAGAAAGGCATACGCACCACCTAAAACCATACATGCTACCGTAATATTAATAATTTTACGGCGCTTTTTAATGAGGACTCTGCCCACCTCTTTTAAATCAATAATTTGTTCCACCCATATACCCCTTTCTGTAAAAGTATACAAACAACAGGGTCTCTCCCACTTAGAATATTAACTGTACCTAACCCTCTCGATAAAGGCACAATATATCAAAATTAAAATGGTCTTATACATATATCGGGTAATAAATGTATCGTCCACGACCTATACATTATGATTTGGGTCGTATGTAGGAATGATATCCTGCAACACATTAATTACATCTATATCAGTTTTACATGTATCAAAACGCTCTATTTCACGACTTAGCCATTCTTGATTAACATCTTCTAGAGCTGCTTCAAAAATTTTCTTATGTGTTGTAGTATTCGTACCTTCTTCGGCAGTCAATAATTCTTCGTATAACTTTTCACCTGGACGTAATCCAGTAAATTCAATACGAATATCCTTATTAGGCTCAAAGCCAGAAAGGCGAATCATATTCTTAGCCAAATCGACAATTTTAACCGGTTCACCCATGTCTAAAAGAAACACTTCGCCTCCATTCCCCATGGCACCAGCTTGAAGTACTAATTGACTGGCTTCAGGAATAGTCATGAAATAACGTGTCATTTCTGGATCTGTAACGGTTACAGGGCCACCTGCTTCAATTTGTTTACGAAATAAAGGAATTACCGAACCACGGCTACCAAGTACATTACCAAAACGAACTGTTATAAACTTAGTATCATATGTGTGATTCATACCAAGTACAACTTTTTCAGCAACTCGTTTTGTAGCGCCCATAACGCTGGTTGGATTCACCGCTTTATCCGTGGAAATCATAACAAATCGATCTACCCCATGAGCTCCGGCTACATCCGCAACATTACGAGTACCATAAATATTATTTAATACCGCAGCAATTGGCTGTATTTCCATAAGCGGTACATGTTTGTGCGCTGCCGCATGAAATACTACATCAGGATTATAGTTTTTGAAAATTTGTTCTAATTGATTCTTATCACGAATATCTGCAATAATTGGAACCAATGTAGCTTGGGGCACAATATTGCGCAATTCTTGATGAATAAGATAAATACTATTTTCACCATGGCCTAGGAGCAATAGCTTTTTAGGCTTTACACGTAAAACTTGACGACAAATTTCAGAACCAATAGAGCCCCCTGCACCAGTAACTAAAACAACTTTATCCTTAAGATATGTTTCAACCTTAGACGTATCGAGCTGAATCTCATCACGCTCCAACAAGTCCTCGATTGAAACAGGATGTAAATGAGATACAAGAACTTCATCATCAAGTAATTGATACATCCCCGGTAAAATATTGATTTTACATTTTAAAGGAGAACAGATTTCCATGATTTCCTGAATAATATCTCTCTTCACGGAAGGCATGGCAATAATAATTTCTTCTACCTTATACTTAGCAACTAATGCTGGAATATCTTCACGATTACCAAGAATTCTAAAACCATTCATAAGACGATTATGTTTAAACATGTCATCATCAACATAACCAATCACTCGACGAGAACGCTTATGATATCGTTCAATTTCACGAGCTATAGTTGCACCTGCATCACCGGCTCCTATGATTAATGTATTCACTTGGCCACTTTCACCATCGGCCCCACTGCTATAGTGAAGTGCCACATAATGAAGCAACATACGCCCCATACCAACAGCACCTGTAGTGAGGAACCATGTAATAAAATAGACAGAACGTGGTAATGACTTACCAAATACAAACATAGAGGAATAGAATAAAGCCGTACCAATTGTAGTCGCTACAAATACTGCTAATACCTCTCGCATCCCTGCATAGCGCCAAATACGTGTATATAAATGCATTATCAAGAACATCAACATATACGAAATAAGTAATAACGGAAGTGCATCCACCATTTGACTAATATATTGAGGTTCTATATGTCCATCAAATCGAATAAAAAGACTGATAAAAGCAACGATTACAATCGTCACAATATCTGTAATAAACAATATGGATGGTAATAAATATGAACGCAAAAAAACGCCCCCTTATATGATAGATATCGTCTTATCTTTAATCCTTACCTATTCGTGATACCATGTAAGCCCCTGTTAAGATTGGAGCAATATCACGAGCAAAGTTGATACGACTATTCTTAGTTAAGTAAAGAATATCACCTTCACGCATGATGTAGTTTTCAGACATATCTCCAGTTTGTAAAATACGATTCAAATTGATAGGAATCGGTTTCTCTGGATTGTCTTGATGAATCAAATAAATTTTTTTCTTTGCTGTATCCCAGTTAAAACTACCTGCAGCCCCAATAGCATCAATAACTGTACTAGATTTAGTCAACGTATAGGCGCCAGGCTTATTAATTTCACCAAATACATATACGCGAACGCCGCCCAATTTCGATACATTTACTGTGATATCAGGATTAATGATATAACGAGACAAACCTTGCTGTAACTCAGCTGTAAATTCATCTACAGTTAAGCCATCTGCTTTTACGGCACCAACCATAGGGAACGATACATATCCATCTGGTCTGACGGTATACACAATGTCGTTACCATTACGCGTACCAAGCTCTGCCTGCTGAACCACTTGAATATTTAGTTCATCTCCTTGGCGCAGACGATATTCTTTATCAGAGCTAATTACAGATGCGCTAGTTTCCAATGGTGCATGACCGTCCATTTGTACATTCTTAGCATTATAAGGCTGATTAGTATTTATACTAACTGGTGCAGCCATAGCCATTGTTGTAGTACATAAGAATGCAGCCATCATCATATACTGTTTCTTCTTCATACTTACCTCTTTTTTATTCAACTTATTTAATTCATCACTTAATTATTGATGTATCTTATATCTAAAAAATCAGTCATGCTATTTTATCATTTTTTTAAATATACTTCTACAAATCTAGTATGTTCCAAGCGAACTTCATAAAACCTTCAACAATAACCCCTTAAAAATAAAGTATTTTCAATATATGCTCATTAATTATTATTTGCTTTTTTCATTCCTAATTCACTAGTTTTATCATTGAACTTCTTAAAAATAATAAAAAATATATAAACTCGCTTCATTATTAGCTCACATAGTGCTTCTATTTATATCAGAATTAGTGATAAAAAAATAAGGTGTATATACTAGAAATCTAGTATATACACCTTATTCAAAGTTTTTGACACTAATGATCGCTCTATATAATTAATTATTCAACACGACCGCCTAAATAAGCTTCCATAACGCGAGGATTATGGCGAACTTCATCAGCAGAGCCAGATAATACCATTTTACCAGTCTCCAAAACATACGCATAATCAGCAATCTTCAATGCTTGACGCACATTTTGTTCTACTAAAAGAACTGTTGTTCCATCGGCGCTGATTTCTTTAATGGTTTCAAAAATCTCATTTACTACTAAAGGTGCAAGGCCCATAGATGGTTCATCTAATAATAACAATTTTGGACGAGCCATAAGTGCACGACCAATAGCTAGCATTTGCTGTTGACCACCTGATAAAGTACCACCCAATTGATAACTTCGTTCATCAAGAATAGGGAATCGTTTAAATACCTTTTTGATATCTGCTTCGATTTCTTTATCTTTACGTGTATAAGCACCCATTTCAAGATTCTCATAAACACTCATATCTTGTAGAATTTGACGTCCTTCAGGAACTAAGGAGATACCACTTTGTACAACTTGATGGGTTTGGCGACCTGTAATATCTTGACCTTCAAAAATCACTCGACCAGATGTGGGTTTTACAAGTCCCATAATAGTCTTCATCGTCGTAGTCTTACCAGCACCATTAGCACCAATAAGAGATACAATCGAACCTTGTGGAACTTCTAAACTTATATCTTTTAAGGCTGTAATATGTCCATAACCAGCCACAATATTTTCTAGTTTTAACATATTACACCTCCTCTTTACCTAAGTATGCTTCAATTACAGCTTCATTATTTTGAATTTCTTGAGGTGTACCTTCAGCAATTTTCTTGCCAAAGTTAAGTACTACCAAACGATTACAGATATTCATCATCAATTCCATGGCATGTTCGATAACCACAACGGTAATACCTAGGTCACGAATCTTGCCAATCAATTGACGCAGAACTTCAGTTTCACTATCATTCATACCTGCTGCCGGTTCATCAAGCAAGATTAACTGAGGGTGTGTCGCTAAGGCACGAGCGATTTCAAGACGACGTTGCTTACCATACGGTAATGATGTTGCAACCTCTTCTGCATCTGCTTCAAGATCTACAAGCTTTAAGAACTCATAAGCAATACCACGACAACGCTCTTCTTCAATGCGTTGACGTTTTGTTTTCAAAAAACTAGATAAGAAGCCAGAGCCAGTACGACAATGCATACCGGTTAAAACAGTTTCAAGAGCTGTCATATTGCCAAAGAGACGAATATTTTGGAATGTACGAGCAATCCCCATTTCAACAGTTCTATGAGGCTTAATGCCTACAACAGACATACCATCAAATACAATTTCACCAGAACTTGCAGGGAATACACCAGTAATCAAGTTGAATAGTGTGGTCTTACCAGCACCATTTGGACCGATGACACCAAATACTTCACCTTGTTTAACGCCAAAAGATACTCCTGTGAGGGCTGCAACGCCACCAAAGCTTTTACTTACGTCATTTAATTCTAATAGCATTCAGTTCCCTCCTATCCTTGTTTTTCTTCTTGTTGTTTGCGTTTATATGCTTCAAAACGTTCTGTTAATACTTGTGACTCTGGAATATATGGAGCCTTTTTAAAGCCTAATTTGCGACTAATTTTATCTACCATAGATTCTGTCAGAATACCATCTGGACGAACAGCCATCAAAATGACTAGTAATGCACCATAGATGATGTCCCGATAGTCGGATAAGAAACGCAATACTTCTGGTAATAATGTAAGAATAAAGGAACCTAATACGGAGCCCCATACTACATTAGAACCACCAAATACAGGAAATAATAGGATTTGTACTACCTTGTGGTAACTAAAATCTGTAGGATTAATAAAGTTTGTAATATGGGCATACAAACCACCGCCAATACCAGCGATGAAAGCACCAATGATAAAGGCCATCATCTTGTAGTATACAACGTTAATACCCATCAATTCTGCTGCATGATCATCAGCCTTAATCGCTGCAAAGGCACGACCCACACGACTATTATTAATCCGTACACAAAAGGCGATAATCAATACTAAAATAGCTAACAAAATAATGATAGCCATTAGATTGCCCCATGCAACAGCATCAATGCCCATTAAACCATCGAGATCAAATTCATAGGCATAATTTGTCAATTCTTGAGGAATGGATGGAATACCAGAAAGGCCTAATGCACCATTTGTAATATCCAAATTCAAAAAAATAACACGCACAACTTCGCCAAATCCAAGTGTAGCAATGGCAAGATACAAACCTTTAAGACGTGTTGTTGGCAAACCGATAATAACAGCCACAAGACTAGCAATTAAGCCACCAATAATAATGCCTACAACGATAGGCAAATCAGCTTTCAAAGAAAGAATAGCGCCTACGTATGCACCAACACTCATAAAGCCAGCAGCCCCTAAAGAAAGCTGTCCACTTGCCAGTGTGAAATAAATTGAAATACCCATGATGGCATTAATGATGAAAAACATCACGATCTGTAGATAATACGGGTTTAATAATTCCATTACGGTCTACCCCCTTTATCTTTAGATCCAAACAAGCCTTGTGGGCGCCAGAATAATAATAGGATAATGAGACCAAAGGCCACAGCATCACGGAATGTAGATGCACCATAAGCAA
Organism: Veillonella parvula; assembly: GCF_945949885.1. GTDB lineage: Bacteria > Bacillota > Negativicutes > Veillonellales > Veillonellaceae > Veillonella > Veillonella parvula_B. The sequence goes on from NZ_CAMFFZ010000011.1 coordinate 28,248, forward strand.
CAGAGAAGATTTCTGCTACACCTAAAATAAAGCCGCCAACCATGGCGCCTGTAATATTACCAAGACCACCTAAGATAAGTACTGCCAGACCTTTAAAGCCTATAATAACACCCATAGTAGGCTCAATAGCATTAAAGGACAACCCTACCAATACACCTGCCGCTGCACCTAAAGCAGATGCAATCATAACAGTAATAGATATAATCATTGTTGGATTGATCCCCAAGAGAGCCGCTGTTTCCGTACTCATGGATACAGCGCGAATAGCCTTACCAATCTTAGTTTTCTTAATAACTACATTTAAAATCAGCATTAGCACAACAGAAACGCCTAAACCAATAATTTGTACCATAGAAATTTTGAAAGCTCCAAAGTCGATTAGGCCACCAATATAGTCTGGTGGGAATGATCTAGTTTGAGGGCCCCAAAGCAATAATGCCAAACTTTCAAGGAAAATAGAAACACCAATGGTACTAATAAGTGGTGCCAAGTGAGACACCTTTTTCTTGCGTAGTGGACGAAGCGCCACAAATTCTAAAAGATAACCGAGGATAGCACCTACAGCCATAGCTACGATAAGGGCTACAAAAATGTTAACGTTAAAAATTGTTACCATAAAAAGACCAACGAAGGCACCTATCATAAAGATGCCTCCGTGAGCCATGTTGATAATATTCAAAACACCGAACACAAGTGTTAAGCCAATAGCGAGTACAGCATATAAGCTACCGAGGGTTAACCCGTTAACTAATTGTTGTAAAAACACTATACTACCTCAATTTATTTTGTTAATGCGTCAAATTGACCGTTTTTAATTTGTAATACTTGAACTTCCATAGAAGGATCGCGTTTTTCGTTGAATTTGAATTGGCCAGTTACACCAACGAAGTCAGCAATGTTTTTCAATGCTTCCCGGAATTTTTCGCGATCTGTTGTGGACCCTGCTTTTTTCAAAGCTACTTCATAGAAATATACTGCATCATATGCTTGAGCAGCGAATTGATCAGGTTCTTTACCGTATTTAGCCACATAGGCTTTACGGAAATCTTTAACCTTTTGGTCTTCTTTGTTAGGGAACCATGGCGTACCAACAATAACACCGTTAGCAGCATCGCCAGCAATTTTAATGAATTGTGGACTGTTGAAACCATTGGAGCCGACTACAGGTTGATTCATACCCATTTCACGCATTTTTTTCATGATTAATGCGCCTTCTTGGTAAAGAGAAGCAACTACAATTACATCAGGTTTTGCTTGTTGAATTTTAGTCAATTGTGCAGAGAAGTCAGTATCTTTATCTGCAAATGTTTCAGTATCAACGATTTGTACACCTTCAGATTCCAATGCTTTACGAGCTGTATTATTTACAGATACCATTTGATCATTGTTGTTGGAGTACATGATAGCTGCAGTTTTGAAGCCTAAAGTTTTATGTGCTTCTTTAATTGCAGTATCTACTGCCAAGGATTCAGGTACAGCATTACGGAAAATGTAATCGCCGATATCCGTAATACCTTCAGCCGTTGTAGATGTACCAAGAGCAACTACTTTACTCTTGTTTGCTACAGGACCAGCAGCCATCATTTCACCAGATAGCATAGGTCCAATAACTGCTACTACTTTATCTTTTGCAATTACTTTATTCATCGCATTGATAGCTTCATTTTTATCACCTTTAGTATCCTCTACTAATAAGTTAATTTTTACAGCGTTTGCATCAGCATTAATTTCGCTTACAGCCAATTCTGCACCAGCTTTAATAGATTCACCATAAGCTGCTGCCCCACCAGTTGTTGTTGTTAACAATGCAATTTTAGCTTCATTACTATTCGCACTACCTGCATCTTTATTTCCACCACAGCCAGCAGCAACTGCCATTACACCGGCAAGGCCAAAAATGGCTGCTTTTTTTAACATGGATTTATTCATATTACACCCTTCCTTTAAAACATAAAACTTTGATTCTATACCTATATTATGAGAAATTTCAATCTTTTGTCAATTAAAAGAAAATGATTTTAATTCCTTAATAATATATAAATTAAAAAGCTATTCACATAGCCGTTCCCACTTCTCATACAATAAATTCAACTCAGCTTGAGTCTCTTCAATTTGTGTGGAAATTTTAGACATTTCATCTAAATCTTGCTGAACTACAGGATTCGCTAATTGCACTTCATACATCTTCATCGTCGCCTCTAAACGAGCAATTTCAGCTTCTACCTTAGCCAATTGTTTTTCTACCATATAAGCATTTGGCTTCTTCTGATTTTCCTCCGTAGTTTCTGATACTGAAAGCATTGACTCATTAATAGGAGTAGCTTTACTATCACGCTTACTGCTATCAGAGTTTTTCTCATTAGCCAATGCTAATAAGTCTTCTTGCTCTTTCAGCTTTTCCTTATAGTATGAATAGTTACCGAGATACTCTGTAATTTTACCTTCACCTAGAATTACTGTTTTTGTAGAAACTTGATCCAAGAAATATCTATCATGAGAAATAATAAAACAAGTCCCTTCAAATTGTTGCAATGCTTCCTCTACAATTTCTCGGGTAGGAATATCTAAATGGTTTGTCGGTTCGTCTAAAATTAGGAAATTATCTCCTTGAAGAAATAATTTAAGCAAAGCTAAACGAGCGCGCTCACCACCAGATAATTCACCTACTAACTTAAATACATCGTCCCCTTTAAACAGGAAAGCCCCCAGCACATTACGAGCCTTATCCTCGCTGTAGTTAAAGTGATTCATGATCTCTTCCACTACCTGCCAAGAATCATGCAATTCTTCGTGTTCTTGTGAGAAGTAACCGACTTGTACGCGATTGCCAATATCCACATGACCAACTTTAGGGAATAGTTCTCCTACAATGGTTTTCACCAGTGTAGACTTACCCGCGCCATTAGGTCCAATAAGCGCTACTGATTCACCTCGTCGAACAACAAGAGAGATATCATCAATAATGCGACTTTCACCATATCCGACAGATAAGTGATCTAAGACTAAAACCTTATCAGCACTCATCGCAGCAGGAGGAAAAGAAAATTGTAAATGATGTGAAGTAACAGGTGCCTCTAGCCGCTCTAATCGATTTAGTTGAGACTGACGACCACGAGCCATTTTAGACTTGATACCAGCGCGGTATTTATCTATATAAGCCTCTGTTTTCTTAATATACTCCTGCTGTTTTTCATAGGCCACCATATCAGCCTTTAAACGTTCACCACGTTGTTGAATATAGCGACTATAGTTACCACGATAGGTTGTAGCCTTGTGATTATCTAACTCCACAACACCTGTGACGATACGATCTAGAAAATATCTATCATGGCTGACAATGAGAATACCACCTTGATAGGCAGATAAGTACCCCTCTAACCACTCCAGCATATCCATATCTAAATGGTTAGTCGGTTCGTCTAAGAATAAAAAATCAGGACTACGTACTAACGCTTTAGCTAAATTGATACGCGTTTTTTGACCACCTGAAAAAGCATTAGCCGGCTTATCTAAGTCATCATCAGTAAAACCAAGACCATAGACTATGCGCTTTGTCTTTTGCTCGTAGTCATAACCACCTAGCCATTCTAGACGATTCTGTAAATAATCTAAGCGTTGTAAATCCGATTCGCTAGCCTCTTCGGTTTCCAAGCGACTAGTGAGCTCTTTTAATTGTTTTTCCAATGCATGAACATCAGCCCAAGCCTTTTCGATTTCCGTAGCAAGGCTATCATCTCCAAGATTTACATCTTGTTGTAAATAGCCAATACTAGCAACAGGCGACTTGACTACATTACCTTCATCAAGCTCTTCATAGCCTAATATGCACTTTAACAAGGTGGATTTCCCAGCCCCATTAGGGCCTACCAAGGCGAGTCGATCCCCTTCTTTTATCTCAAAAGACACATTGGAAAATACTTGGCGCACTCCAAATGATTTTCCAAGGTCTATCATTCGAATGCGTTCCATTCACAACCTCCTAATCATTTACTCTTCATTATACCACAGTTGCCCTCACTAACATTAACATTTCTATAGAATCTTTTGTTTTTCGACTATGACGGAATAATTTTCCTAACAAAGGGATATCTCCCAAAATAGGTATTTTTTGTATTTGATGTTGATCTCGATTATCCATGAGTCCACCAATAACTAACACTTCTCCTGGTTGTAATCGTACTCTTGTATGTGCTTGACGTGTGCTTATTTTGTAGGCTTTCATTTCAGATACCATAATAGGTGTACTCACTTCTGCATGTATTTTAGCATCTACACCACCATCAGCGGTAATGATAGGAGTGTAATTCAACTTAATGCCCACCTCTTCATAACGAGTAGAACGCTTTCGTTCGCCATTCACTTCTGACTCCTCTATAACAGGTATTCTTTCACCTATTAAGATATGCGCAGTCTCACCATTGAGAGCCATGATAGATGGTTTTGCAATTAGAACGGCCTTACCTGAGCTTTCCATAAGACTTAGCTCTGGCTTTACAAAGAACTTATAGGCTTCCCCAGTCGGTGTTTTGCCAAAGGTAACGGCACCATAGGAATGTGTTTTATCTTCTCCATGACCGGTCAAGCTAAGCCAAGACCATCTAAAACCTTGTTCCTTAGCATAGGATTGTTCCATAGCAATGATGGTAGCTTCCAATTGCACTTGTTTTGGTTCCTTGTCGATAGCACGTACTAAGGTTTCTACACGTCGCTTTTCTCCGCTCGTCAAATGCATAATTACTTCATTTTGTTCTGAAAGCACTGCCATTTTATCGTTTTTTACCACTGTGCCTACCACATTTTTCAAAGACTCAGCCGGTAAATGTTCAGGTGATATAACATATAGTTCTCTTTTTTCAAGTGTTTCATCATCAGAATCAATAAGAAGTGTGTTATGCTCCTTCGATACGGAGAAATGATATAACTTACCTAATTCATTAATAATCCCTTCTGGGGATTCTCCCGTTACAGTGGCCGTAACAGTCCCTTTTAACGACTCTACACCAACAACAGATATACCGTAACTACGACAAATTCCTAAAACGGTTTCCTTTAAGGATGCATTGCGTACAGAAATCGTTATGAGTTTGTTCTCAATATTTTTTTCATTTTTAGCTACTTTACCACTATTTACAATGTTTTCAGAACTACTAGTAGTTATCCTATCAGTACTATTAGTAGTTATCCTATCAGTACTATTAGTAGTTATCCTATCAGTACTATTAGTAGTTATCCTATCAGTACCATTAGCAAATACTATGAAGGGAGTTACAAACATTACGACCATCCATAAGCTTATTTGCAATATAACAGTCACTATAATCTTATCTAAAAATGTTAGACCTATTAGGCTTATTCGATTCTTAGCCACCGTGATGAACCTCCTTCAATAACTTCTACGCCACTTGCAGTTATATTAGACACCGATACTTCTTGCCAAACACTTCCAATACTAACTATTTGTTCCTCTGTGCCTTTTCGTAAAATAGCAATATTCTGCTGTCCCTCAATAATACCTATAAGCTCTATGGGATGTTGTTTGATAGGATTACTTATAGAAGGTTGTATACTGGATTCAACTCGTCTAGCACTAATATCTTTAGATTTTAATTCAATATAATTACCACTATGCTTTTTATTATTTCTTATTTGTTGATATTTTCCATTTCTACGACTTTTATCTTCCGCTTTTCCAAAAGTACTCATTTCATCATCGGATTCATATAAATTGTTATTTATATCAACGAAATTGCCATTACTATCTTTAGTTATCTTATTCTGACCAAGTAAATCATCTATAGGAATATCTTTAAAAACCTCTCGCCAAGGATTTGCTCGCTCAACACCGGTGATGTCATATAATAATCGTCCATGAACATTGCTTTTTACCTCTCTATCCTTTACATTTTTTATATCACTTTCATCTTTAAAATAGTTCTTTCCTTTCCCTGTTCTATTACCATGTGTTGTTTCTTTTGATAATTTTTCTGAGCCTCGTTCAATTTGATTACCATCTCTTCCATTAGATTGATCTAAACTAATATGAACATTTTCCTCCTCATGAGGATAAAAAATACCAATGCCTAAAAGGGCCACCGTAATGATAAAGAAAATACCAAGTGCAAACTTATAGTGGCACATAATAAAATGCTGCTTATCAATCCACATTTTCATACGTTCTATATAGTCTCGTAAATTCATAATCCACCTCCTGCTGACATATTCTAGGAGACTCTTTTAAAATCCTACAAAAAAATGACTCTACCAGTCACCAAGGTGACTAATAGAGTCATTCATTATATTGACAAATCAAAACAATTTGTTCTTTATTTACTATTAAACCCATCTGGATGAGATGTATGCCAATGCCATGCATCTTTGATAACATCAGCAACATTACTAAATTTAGGATCCCAACCAAGTAAATTTTTGATTTTTTCAGAGGACGCAATTAATGTTCCTGGATCACCAGCACGGCGATCACCATATTGAATAGGAATATCGATACCCGTAACCTCTTTTGCAGTCTCGATGATTTCCTTTACAGAGAATCCATTACCACTACCAAGATTAAATACTTGAGATTCTCCGCCTTTACGCAAGTAGTCCATAGCCAATACGTGAGCAGCTGCTAAATCATTGACATGAATATAGTCGCGTACACATGTGCCATCAGCTGTATCATAATCAGTTCCAAATACAGTTATATGCTCTCTTTTACCGCGAGCCGCATCTAACACAAGTGGAATCAAATGAGTTTCAGGATGATGGTCTTCTCCAATCATACCAGACGGATCTGCACCGGCCGCATTGAAATAACGCAACGCAACATATGTAGAACCATAAATAGAACTATAATCAGATAACATTTTTTCTATCATCAATTTAGTGCGACCATATACATTTGTTGGTTGTAGCTGGGCATCCTCACAAATAGGAACTACCTTAGGCTCACCATACACAGCAGCCGTACTAGAAAATACAAAATGCTTTATACCTGCGGTACGAGCAGACTCAATAAGGTGATAAGAACCAACTACATTATTTTCATAATAAATAGCTGGATTTTGCATGGATTCACCAACTTGTGAGTGAGCAGCAAAATGCATTACACCTAGGATGTTATGTTCTTTCATAATACCTACTAGTTTAGGATCAGCAATATCCATATTGTAGAACTTTACCCCCTCAGGAATAGATTCTACATGCCCACGAGATAAATTATCTACAATAATTGGTGTATATCCTGCTTGTTGTAAAGCACGTACAGTATGACTCCCAATATAACCCGCACCACCTGTTACTAAAATATTCATAGTTCCCCCCTCATGAATTATGTACTTCCTTTGCTCGAGCTAATTTGGGCCCGATGAGACGCTTATAAACCTCTACCCCTGGTTGATCAAAAGCATCAACACCCGCAAAAATGGACTCAAAATAAACGGCCCAACAATGCATAAACATAATTTCTCCTAAATGGAATGCGTTTAATGTTGGTACAGTTATAGTCATGTTAAAACGATTGTCACTAGACAAGGCTTCTCTATTAGCATCTAAAGCAATGTTTAAAATATCACAAATGCCTACATCAGATAGAGAGTGTAAACGTTCATATTGACTATAGGAATCCGGAACAATGAGATTATGTTTCCAATCCTTAACCTTAATAAATTGAACTACCTTATTTAGGCGCCCCTCTTGATGCTCTTGAACTTGAGCATGCATATCCATAGTACCTACTGCAGCAACTGGCGTACGGCCATATGGTAGACAAGTATTACTCATTTTTCCAAGAGACTCGGATAAGAGCTGCACATACCAATCAGATAATGAGTGGAGTGCTTCACTATAAGGCATAAACACCTCTATAATACGACCATATCGTTCAGATGCAATATATTTCAATAATGCACTTAAAAGGCCTGGATTTTTAAAAATGTCTTCTTCTTGACAGGCTGCATCCATAGATGCAGCACCAGCTAAGAATCCTTCAATATCAAATCCTACAAGAGCGGCTGTTACAAAACCAACTTCTGTAAATACAGAGAAACGACCACCTACACCATAAGGAATGCTATAGGTCTTCCAATTATTTTCTATCGCCATAGATCGTAAAATTGTAGGATGTTCATCATTAGATACATCTGTAACAGCTACCACTTCGTAGTTAATATTACGATCTTGTAAAGCCTTCTCCAAAATCATGAAGTTAGCCATTGGTTCAATGGTAGATCCAGACTTAGAATTAATAACGAGCATCACCTTATAATCAGGACCTTTTTCCTGAGCTTGACACTCTAACGTACGAATTAGCCCTACTAAGTAATCACCATCCACATTAAAGCCTGCAAAGTACATCCTAGGATAGCCGTTGCGTTCCTCTGCACTGTAGTTATTCCAAAATGCTCCACACTGCACATCAAAAATAACTTTGCTCCCCAAATAGGAGCCCCCAATACCTACGGATACAACTGTATCAATATTATGGCGTGCATAGTCACGTAATTCGTAAAGCCGCTCTAACATATCTGGTGTATTGATACCATCTTCTGAAATATATGGAAGTTGGTAAAACAACACAGGTTCAGGTAAACCATCTTTAGAAACATGACCTTCTTCGAAGCCTGTAGAACGCAAAATATTTGTATGACGCCATACATTTTGTATAGCCCGTTCAAAATTATTCACATCGCGTTCTTGTATACAACTTTCATTATATATATTAGCATAATCTAACTCAAAACCTGATTGTAATCGCAACATCAAATATCTCCTTCACTGACATTTTATGTACAATATTCTTTTATTATACCATAAAAAATGAATAAAATATTAGTTTATACAATCATTTTACCCACAAACCATAACCGAATCCAACTGCATATACAGACCAAAGTAATGCAAAAGGAATGGCTAATTTAAATTTAATTTTTAATGTCTTATGACGCCATAGGACCATGCCTAATAAAGCACCAACACCCCCAAAGGCAAACGCTAAAAATAATAATGTAAACTCCGAAATTCGATCATATCCATTAATGGCACATAATTTATCATATCCATACAGACTAAATACGATAAGATTCCAAATACCTACGGTCACCCAAAATTGCGTATCACTCATATCCCCAAACCTTATTTCTCTTACTTATGATGAACTTTAAAATACTCCAATGTCTTTTGTAAACCAACTTCTAATGTTGTAGTGGCAATAAAACCAAAATCACGTTCAGCTTTCAAATTACTTAAGCGCGAATGTTTAATATCCCCTATACGCTCATTTTCATAATAAACCATAAAATCTGTCCCACTAATAGCCCGGAATCGCGTAATCAACTCATTCACAGATGTTCCCATATTGGTAGATACATTATAAATACCTGTGCATTGACCATTCCCCATAGCCTTAATATTAGCATCTACCACATCATCTACATAAATGAAATCTCTAGTTTGCTCACCATCACCAAATACAGTTAATGGTTGCCCTTCGACAATCAGGCGGTTGAAAATACTGATAACGCCACCTTCACCGCCATCACCTTGACGTGGTCCATATACATTAGCATATCTAAAGCATACTGTATTTAATCCAAAAGCTTCATGATAAATACGCAAATAACCTTCTGCAGTAAGCTTTGTCAAGCCGTAAAAAGACGAAGGCATACCACTCAAGTCTTCAGTCAATGGCAATACTGCCAAGTCACCATATACAGCAGCTGATGAAGGCATTAAAAATTGTTCAACTTTCACTTTACGACAAGCATCGAGAACATTAATAAGCCCTATTAGATTTACATCACAGTCATAACTTGGGTTCTCCATGGAGGATTGAACCATTGTTTGCGCCGCTTCATGAAATACGATAGACGGCTTAAACTCTTCAAATACAGATAGTAATTTTGGATCTCGTACATCCATCTCAATAAATCGAGCATCTGCATGTACAAAGGAGCGCATACCTGTAGATAAATTATCTATAACGAGTACATCGTGCCCTAATTCAATTAATCTATCAACTAAATGGGACCCAATAAATCCGGCCCCACCAGTAACACATATATTCATAGCGCCCTCCCTTCTAATATCTTTAAATACCTGCACCTTGTTTTGCTAGTGCATCAGCCATTTCATTATATGTATCGCCTGTATGAGCAGCCACCTTGTGAAAGTATACTCGCACATGATTTTTTATAGAATCATAAAATGCTGAATACTCTTTGGTTAGCTCATTATTACGTTTCCATCTCTTAGTAGCCCACATTTCTATGCCCATATAATCATAGTAAAGTGAGCATTCAGAAATTCCATTATCAACAGCATATTTCATAACATGCATAGCAGCCAACAACTCGCCAGCTACATTCCAAAACGATGTATATCGTTCATCAGTAGAGGGAAAAGAAAAAGTTTTCCTCTTGCCATTCAAAAAGATAACCCCACCTGCACCAACAGTATTAGTCTCTTTATTATAACTACCATCGATATACGCAACCATATAGTTTGGAGTAGTAAAATCTGGTTTCACAACACTTGCTGATACTTTACTTTGAATACTAGAACTAGAACCTATAGGCCTAGAATTTATAGATTTAAACTTCACTTCTTGTGGCAATTTAAGTTCACTCTTTTTAGCGCTCATAAAATCACTTAAAGACAAACCTGAATTCTCTACAAAAGCACGTGCTTCTACTTCTGTCGAAAATGATTTGTAGATGGCACCACCATAGCCCTTTACTTGTTTCTCACAGTCAGACCATGTAGTATAAACTCCTGGTACACGGCCCTGACGAACAGCATAAAACTTTTTTGCCATACGTCCCCCTTAATGGTCCATTGTCAGTTCAACAAATTCAGCATTTACAACAGATGCCAAATTCTTTGGATTTACCTTCATTTGCATACCGCGTAAACCTGCACTTACATATACAAACTTTTGGGGTTCCATAGTAGCATCAAAATAGGTAGGAAATGCTTTTTTCATGCCTACTGGAGAACATCCACCGCGCAAATAACCTGTAATACCTAACAAATCCTTAACATGAACAAGCTCTACAGACTTATTATGACTAACACGTGCTGCCTGTTTCATATCTAACTCTTCAGCTACAGGAATACAGAATACTACATATCCAGTTTTGTCACCTTTACCAACTAATGTTTTAAAGACTTGTTTCTCATCGAGTCTTAATGCTTCTACTACATGAAGGCCAGCGGCACACTCTTCAGACCACTCATATTCGCTAATACTATAAGGTATCTTATGAGTATCTAAAATACGTAATGCGTTTGTTTTTTTATGTTTCTCTTTACTCATCATAACCTCCATATACTAGCATAGCAAATAAATTTAATCATTACATAATATATTTCTATAGATAAATATAATTTTCCATTACTATTTGTTTACAATTTTATTAATATTTTTTAATTCAATGCGCAAGGTGCCATCATCATTAGTTTTTATCTCAATAAACTCACGATTCTTCATATATTCCACAGGAAATGAAATCTCAATGCCTGTATCTGTTTTAATCTTATGATGTTCACCAATTTTTGTGGCGAACTCACGATTTACTGGCAACGGACGCAACATATCCGCATCAGCCAATTCCTTCTTTGCCGCCTCTTGTTGAATAGGATTCGTTTTAAATACCTCTTCTACAATACGAACAGGATCAACGGTATCTGATACTTCAGCATTTTTAGCAATCATAGATTTTGCGATTGTCAGTTCAATGACGCCATCAGACTCGTGCGCTTGAGCCACCTTATCCACGATAGCTTTTACCTTTCTCACCGTATCTCGCGAGGATTGATTAGTCCCTAATTGCAAGACCTTATCTGCTAAGATATAAGATACCTCACCATCAAATTCACCTTTAGGTTCAAAAACACGAACACTAAAATCATTGAGATTAATAGATGCAAAGGCCCGTAATTTTTGAGACGGCATCGGCAGTACTGCCTTATGAGAAACGAGCTCCGTAGCCAATGTCCCATCATCTTCACTAAATAATTGATGGGTAAAAGCATCATGAGCTTGGCACAGAAGAATACAAACATAGGACGTATCCGTAACGGCTTCACAAATAATCGTATCAATAACAACGGAATCCGTAGCTTGTTTCATGTATGTAAACAAGCTTTCACCTAAATTCTTAGATAAATCAATAAACTTAAGGGCTCCATTTTTATAGTCTACTAATTGTTTGCCTACAGGACTCGCATCATGTAAGGTTCCGGTTCTAGCCCCTGGATCTTTGAAAGCCTTAACTACATGATTTGCAATATAATCTTGTATAGCTTGATCGCCAACCTTTAATTCATGTTCAGAATATACAGCTAACGAGGACGTAAAGTCGAAAATCTCTAGCGCCGCCTTATTAATCTGCATGATGCCTCCTTGTAGTACAAAAAATGTTTACCCTTTATTATACCACTCTTTTAACTTTCGTTTATCAACTTTTGAGCATTCCGTAAGGGGTAACATAGGAATTTCTATTATAGCTTTTGGCCACTCTACAGGAGGTCTTTTATTATGAATAAGTTCTATAACTTCACTCAATCTAACCTCACCATCTAGCACCATATAAACTACGTAGTCTTCCCCTCGTATCTCATCAGCAATATCGATAATAGCAACCTCGGATACCCCTTGTAAGGATTGTAAATACAATTCCATCTCTGGGATAGAAATTTTATATCCCCCTTTATTGATTACGTCGCCTGCTCTCCCATTAAACATAAGATACCCGTCACTATCAATGTATCCACAATCATTTACAGTATACGTATTGGGAATCTCTTCAATACGATAATTTGTTGTCACATAAATGACATTATCATTCTCTGCAATTTTCACGGTTGGAAATGGTCTCCCTACCGTACCTTCTCGCGCTAGCCATTCCTTACCGGTGCAATACGTTATATAGTTAAGCTCTGATGCACCATAATACAAAATAAACTCCATATCAGGACATATATGTTGTAACTGTTCCATTAGTTGTCGATCCAGAACTTGAGATCCTGCAATGATGTATTTAATGGATGATAATTTATTTTTACAGTGCCGCACCAATAATCGTAGTTTCGTTGGTAATGCATATATATGGTCTACATTATATCCTTCTATAAGCTGTATCCATCTACTAGGACGCAATGAACTTGTTGTAACCACGGTCCCTCCAGCCCATAAAGCGGCAATGACCATATTACTAACGCCTGTGAAACTAAAGCTTCCCTGTAAAAAGATTTTAGTATCTTTATTTATATGAAAAATATCATTTTGAATATCAAAAAAATCGCACCAAGACATTTCTCGTCTCCACAAAGGTTTTGGTTGTCCCGTAGTCCCCGATGTAAGTACCCCAAAATCAGCTAATGGCGGTACACCTTCATAGGCTATAACACGAGCTAGCTCATCTACATAAGCCGTATCCATCTCATTGTGACATACCATAGGAATATTACCTTTATGTAATGCCCCAAGCCACTGTGTAAGTTGTTCAACAAACGACAGTTCCTGAATTAAAAGAATCTTAGTATTTAATGTCTTTTTAGACTGAGTAAGATTTACAATGCGACTTGTATTATTAATACCGACCGATAGAATAGCATCATATAGTTCACCATATGTATATTGTATGTCATCTACGATTAAAGCCATTTTATGGGGCTCTAAATCTTTATGCTGTTGTAAGCGTTCAATAATTGTCATATTACATGCGTTCCATAATTAAAGCCGTACCTGTGCCCCCTGCACCAGCAATAGCACATAAACCATAGCGACCACCACAAGATTCTAAAGCAGCCATACAGTGAAGCACTAATATGGCACCAGAACATCCATAGGGATGTCCATAAGCTAAGGCACCTCCAAGCATGTTATATTTTTTAATGTGATTAGGGTACGCCTTGTTAAAAAGAACATCAATGATGGCAAAAGCTTCATTCCATTCCACCACATCAATATCATCCATAGTTAAACCTGTACGTTTTAAAATGCCTTCTGTACTTTCAAGAGCGCCCTCCGGACTAAACTGAGGATTTCCTGCCCAAGGTTTAACGCTATGAATTTTAAAAGGACCTTTTTTATTAGATAAATATACAAAGGCCGCTCCATCATGAGTTAAACACGCATTGCCTGCATTTGTAATAGAGTCAGCTCCCAACAAAGGCTTCATCCTAGACAAGAGTTTCTCGTTCATCGTAGGTCGAATACATTCATCTATACATCTTTTACCATCTATAGTAATAGGCATAATATATGACTGTAAATATGGGTTATCTAAAGCAGCTGATGCTCTTTGATGACTGCCAATAATATACAGATATAAATCTTCCTTTGTTACATTGTGTTTATGGATAGTCCGCTCAGCCCCTTCGAGCATGGCTAAAGGCGATTGATCTTGGGGCGTAAATTGAGCTACCTTATAGGTTCCTTTTCGGTCATCCCCTGATGCATACACCCGTTCTGGCTGTAACGACGAACTTTCAATACCGCCTGCAATAGCGGAATCCATAATACCAGACAAAATATGTGCATAGGCGATCTCAATACTCATCAAAGCTGAGGCACATTGCATATCAACGGTAATAGCAGGCACAGAATTTGGTAAATTACACATAAGCCCCATAAGACGTCCTATATTACCACCGGTACCAACTGCATTGCCACAAAATAATCCGTCCACCTGCAAAATACTATGACGATTGATTAACTCATCAATGAGTTGCGCACCTAACATCTCCGGTCTCATACGTTTATATTGTCCATTTAAAACGCCGATGGGACTTCTAAGCCCACCATGAATATATACTGACATATATGCTCCTTCTATTAAAAGCAAAAAAGAGGCATCCCGCAGAATGCCACTTTAATTGTATTCTAAATTTTAACTTTAGTTGCTAACCAAGAAGCAACCAGACATTTTACAATATCTCCAGGAATAAATGGGAACATGACTACAGGCAAGGCCGCCCAAAGCTCTGTTTTTGTTACAATCATAAATCCTGCTACACCAAAGAGATACACTACAGGAATGGTAATCACAAGAGATCGCCAGGCATAAGAGAAAAAGCTTTTTTTAGAACCTTTAAATATACTTAGTAATGTATATGCAACTGGCCAAGAAAAAATAAAGCCCCCTGTTGGTCCCAACAATTTGCCAAGACCAGCCGTTCCTCCAACGAATACTGGCAAACCTACTGCACCAAGCAAAATATAAATAATAAATACGATAAGTGTATCTTTAGGCTGTAACAATAAGCCGGTCAATGTAGCTACCAAAGTCAAAGCCGTTACCATAGCGGGGCTAAATGGTAAGGGAAAAGAAATATATGCTGAAATACATAATAAGGCTGTTAATAAAGCCATTTTTGTTAAACGTCTTGTTTCCATAATTACCTCTAACTAATACATCTTTGTTTCAAAGATGATGAATCTTCATTTTCACCAAAAAATGTAGCCGAAAATGCCAATGTATCACCAATGTAACCTTCTACATGAGCATCTTCAGGATATTCCACCAAAGTTACCTTGTCATCTGCAATAACAGGTGCATGAAAATAAATCGCCATTTGCAGAGCAGATTTACTAATATTCCAAAAATCCCACATCGTTTCTAAAATCATGCAGCCAGGAACAACATAAGGATTCTCACGATGGATTGGATTCGTATCATTAATATCATTTACAAATCGTATGACCTCTTCCTTAGAGAACGATATAGCACCACTGCTTTCCTCTTGATGTATTGTAGCGCGAATGCTGAATTGTTTCGGCACCGGTCGTAAATCAACCATCAAGAAGCCTGAGCGATCCATAATACCAATTGTGGTAGTTTTAGCCACCTTCGATACGATTTCACATACCGTTCTATCACTACCTGAGGAATCATAATGCATATGTTTAATAACGCTGTGTCCTGGTAGATTCAAATCATTATTACATAATGCTTTAAATAATGTTTTCATATAATCACAGTCCTTTTATTTATTCAATATCTTGATTATAATCAACATTATTTCATTCGTCAACAAAAGGCATTATCCATATGTTAACAAATAACAAATGAGTTTGAAACTATAACCAATAAAAAGAGCCTATGACATATATCATAGGCCCCTCACGTGGAAGTCTCATAGATTATCTATTTTAGATCTAACTCTTTTAAGTAAGCTTTAAAGCTTTCACCCAATTCTTCGTTGCGCAATGCATACTCAACAGTAGCTTTTAAATAGCCCAATTTATCCCCTGTATCGTAGCGAATACCTTCATATGCTAATGCATACGTATCAGTTTTAGAGGCTGCCAATGCATCAGTTAATTGGACTTCATTACCTACACCAGGCTTAGTAGCTTCTAAGATATTGAAAATATCTGGTGTCAAAATATAACGACCTAATACAGCGAGTCGAGATGGAGCATCCTCTTTCTTAGGTTTTTCCACCAAGTTATCAACGCGATATAAATTATCAGCCAATGCTTCGCCAGATACGATACCATAAGAGATAACTTTATCTTCCGGTACAAATTGAGCACCTAAAATAATACCATGATGCTCATTATAGCAATCAATCAACTGTTTTAAGCATGGATTTTCTGGATTGTAAACAATATCATCACCAAGTAATACTGCAAATGGCTCATCACCAATAAATGCTTTTGCACACAATACAGCATCACCAAGTCCACGAGGTGCTTTTTGACGAATAAAATGAACTTTAATGTCCGCCAAATCCTTAATCATAGCCAATGGTTTATTTTTGCCTTGACTTTGTAATAACAATTCTAATTCAACACTACTATCAAAATGGTCCTCAATAGCACGTTTATTACGCCCTGTAATAATTAGAATTTCTTCAATACCAGAATCTAAAGCTTCTTTCACAATATATTGGATAGCAGGTGTATCGACAATAGGAAGCATTTCTTTGGGTTGTGCCTTGGTAGCTGGTAAGAAACGTGTACCAAAACCAGCTGCTGGAATTACAGCTTTTCTAATGCGTTGCATAGTATTCTCCTAACTAAAAGTCTTTACCTACAAATTTAATTTTCCATTGATTCTTTTTATTTTTATGTCCATCTTTATATGTTAAGTACATATCGAAGGAATGTAAATCACGATGCCATGTATAATAGACAGAATCAATATCCCCACTCATCATGTTGTTCTTAACACTTACAGAAATATCATCAAGGCGAGTCAATTTATACGTACCACCATAAATAAGCTCTTTTGGAAGCTCTGTCGTATCAAAACGATAAGGTGAATTATTGTAGGTAATATTTCGTTGATTATAGCTAACCCATACATTAGCACGATTACCAACTTTAGATTGGAATCTAGCACCCCAATAAGGCATGCTACGGATACTACCATCATAACCATAGTAGTCACGTTGGTAACCACCTAAGAAGCGTAAATCAGCATTTTTGCCAAGCTTAATCGGATCATGAGAAACTTCTGCATAGTATTCTTTATGAGAACCTTTTACAGAGCCCTCTTTCCAATAACCAGCATTAACACCACCACGTACAGTAATTGGAGAATTCCCTACATGATATGTATGAGTATCCAAACGAGCTTCACCTATTTTTTCTACCCATACTGTTTCATCATTATATTCATTAGACTCCTTGCTATAACCAACAGAAGCAGTCCCCCAAGGTAAATAATGACGATATCCCATCTGTGGTTTAAAACCAGATTTAGAATACCAACGATAGTCAATATAAGCTTCACCGTTTTTACCGATAGGATATTCTGTACTACCATGTAAGCCAATACCATCATCGTTACTATACGTAGGCTTTGGTATTAAGGAAAAAATACTAAATTTGCCTTCTTTGTCATGACGCAATGAAGTCGTATAAGATGGCAAGGATAATATTTTAAAGTTTTTAATATAGAAGGATGGTTTTTTAATAACGACTTTATCACCAGGATATACCTTAATATCTTGACCTTCCACACGATAATCTGGAGTATGAACAAATGCCATTGCATGTTTTGTAGTTACCATGCCCTTTTCCATATGACCTATTTGTCCATCAAAAGTGGCATTATTGCCCTTTACATAATAGGGATCGCTCCATCCCATGGCTTGGTCCGCCTCAAAGTGACGATCGCTAGTGCGATACGTCATATTTTGACCTGTAATATCTTTTGTTTTACCGCCATCTTCCAAATAGCGATAGCCTCCAACAGTACGATACTCTGTAGTTTTAGTATTACCTTCAATACGGGGAGCCATCAAAGTTTGATTACCTTGAGACACCACAACATCGCCTTGAGCATATACATCACCTGTAGAGCCAGTATAAGACATTTTATTAGCATCGATACGTGTAGGCAACTGTTCAGCAGGAGTAGCAGATTTCGCTTTTTCACCACGACGTACAACACGGATATTACTATATTCAGGTGTAGATGCTTTAGAAATTTCTCCTGCATAGGATTGACCTACGCTATCCAATGTATCTTGATATACAATAGTTGACTCAGTAGCGGCAAATACAGGTTGTGCTAAACAAACAACACATGCCGCTGCCAGCCATTGTACTTTACGTTTCCTCATGGTTACTAGAACTCCTATTACTTTAAGAATTTGTTAATTATTGATTACGCTTTACAACAACGATAGGTTGAGAAACATTTTCTACAGGTTCTTCTGGCTCCTCAACCGCTGTAGTATCATCAGCTACAGTTGCATTTTCATCAACACCATTATTTTCTACATATTCTTCAGACTCACCGGTTGTATTAGGTACAGTTACAGCATCAGCTAATTCATTATCACTATGAGCTAAACCATCGCCACCAATAACAAGACCTTGAATTGTTACGGAATCTTGAGGTTGTACATATACAGTAGCACCAGCTGGATACTCAATATTTTTACCTTTGATGAAAGCGCCCCCTACAAGTCCAACAGGGCCGAGTAGAACTGCGCCCGCCACAGATGCACCTGCTGCTTTAACTTCACTACGAGTTTTATCCTTAGCCTCTTTACCTTGTACAGCAGTAAATTCTGTACCATCAATAGCTGGGATTGTATCAAATGTAATATCTAACGCACCATTACGACCAAAGGAACGAGCCTTTTTCAAAGAAGTAATTGTTCCGGAACCTACAGTGCCCGCAGGTACTAATAAGACATTGCCATCCATTACATTTTCTGCAACAGTAAAGGATACAGTGTCACCTTCATGACTAGTTTTAGAAGAAACCGCTTCATTTAGAGTCACTTTGAACACTTGATTACCAGACAATGTACCTACTTGGTTAGTAAGAGCCACATTGCTACCATATACCTTTGTCTTCAAAGAGATAATACGTTTTTGTAAGGAACCGCTACCAATGCGACCATTAACGCTACGTTCCATCTTTTCTACACGGTCTACAAGAGATCCTGCGTTAATGCTATTTTGATATGTATATTCCAATGCATCCATTTCTTCGCGCAAAGAAATATTAGTACCACTGCCTTCTACAGAATTGTAGAGGGAGTCAACACGTTTACTCAATGTTGCGGAATTACCATTGAAACCAGTACCATACACGGTTTCATCAAGTTGATTAATGCGGTCCACAACAGCACCATCTTGTACGGCTCCATATACAGTAGTTTCTAAAACATTTGTTTTTTCAGTTACTGTACCAGGAGCGGCAAATGCAGTGCCTGAAATTAGGGATGCCATTAAAAGTGTAAGTACTTGTTTCTTCATAAATTCCTCCACAATGTATCTAATGTATAACTGTTATACAACAGAATAAGCACGGGCCTAAGACCGTGCTTATTCCCTGAGTCTATCAATTTATATGCTCAGTGGCCATTAAATTTTCAAATCAATAATCGCAGATACACCTACGCCTTGAACACGAGATGCACCAACTGGGTTTGTGCTATTAACAGGAACTAATCCTTTTACACGAACCATACCATTAAAGCTACCTTCTACTTGAGCAACAGCTTTAACTTCTTCAATGCTAGAAGCAGGCCCAGTAACTTGAGCCGCACCGATATAACCTTTTGTACCAATACTGATAATAGGAACTACTTTAGTTGTATATTCAGTACTCAAGTTATTTTGTTTCAATAATTTATTTAGGAAAGAGTCAATTTGTGGACCAAATTTATTAACAACAATGCCGATACCACCAATTTTAGCTACACCACCAAGAATGCTACTAAGTCCACCAGCTTGAGTTGTCAAGATGCCACCAAATGCAGTTGTAGTTAAACAAATCCCTAGAACAGCTGTAATAATCTTCTTTTTCATAATAAGCCTCCTATAGATACTTATATTTTAACAAATTCTATACATAGATTCTAGTGAAAGTATAAGAACTTACACATAAAGATACTAACATATTATAAATTTACGATGAATTCTTAATGAATTTTACGCAATTTAATTTAATGCTACCATCAACGATAAATAGTGTCAACATCTAATATAAGTTACATCTAGAAAGCTCAAAAATTAAAATATAAAAATTAACAAAATGATATAGTTAAATTACTATTATTAATTATAAATTTAACAAATTCGTGGGACCTGATCTTCGCCTAATAAATCAATCAGACGAACACCTCCAATAGCCGTTTGTAGACCAACCTTACCAATATTTTTATCTAAAGTTTTACCAATTAAAGTAGCTTCGCTTCCCTCTTCAAAACTATGAAGAATCTTGAGAACTTCGTCTGTAATAGATGGGTCAACAATAAGAACTACTTTCCCTTCATTCGCTAAATATAAAGGGTCATATCCTAATATATTACATACTGCCTGTACTTCTTCATGAATAGGTATGGCCGTTTCTTTAACCTTAATGCCTACTTGACTCTGATCAGCTATCTCTTTTAAAACAGTACCTAAACCTCCACGAGTGGGATCTCTCAACAAAGCAACTTGAGCTCCTACTTTATCTAATACCGCATGAACCATCTTATTTAGTGGTGCACAGTCTGTTGTTAAGGAATCAGATAAATCTAAACCAAATCGCTGCCCCATAACGGCAATGGAGTGATCTCCAATAGCACCTGACAAAATGATATCCATCCCTGCTTTCACGCGATGTGGACCAATATCTATTCCAGCTGGAATCATGCCAATACCAGCAGTATTAATGTAGATTTTATCTACTTCACCCTTTTTAACGACCTTTGTATCACCTGTAACAATTTGAACATTTGCAGCTTTTGCCATTTCTGACATAGTGCGAAGAATTTCATCTAGTTCTTTAAAGGCCAAGCCTTCTTCTAAAATAAGACCACAACTTAAATATTGAGGTATCGCACCATTCATGGCTAAATCATTCACAGTTCCACAAACAGCCAACTTACCAATATTACCACCAGGAAAGAATGAAGGTTGTACCACATAGGAATCCGTAGAGAAGGCCATGCGCCCGGCTATAACGGGAAACTGGGCACCATCGTGTAGGGGCGCCAACAAATCATTTGTAAAATATTTCAAAATAAAACGGTCCGTCAACTCATGACTAAATCGTCCACCATTACCATGTACTAAGCGAACTCGTTCCATATTAATCCTCCCACGTCGATCCACCACTAGAATAACCATATTTATACCATGCAGCACAGCTACCCTCTACAGATACCATACAAGCACCTACTGGATGATCCGAAGTACAGCTTTTACCAAATAACGGACATTCACTAGGTTTAATAAGGCCTTGCAAAACACGTCCACATTGACAGCCTTTAGGATCAAGAGATGGTTTATCTAAGTTAATAGGTAGGACAAGCTCTACATCGTAAGCTGCATACTCACCCTTTAATGCTAAACCAGAGTTAGAAATAACACCAATACCACGCCATACATCATCGCATACTTCATACACTTCCTCGATCATAGCTTGGGCTACAGGGTTTCCCTTCTGCATAACTACAGAATGATACGTATTGCCCACCACAATATTACCAGACTTACGTTGCTCTAAAATATTAGCTATGGCAGACAATATTTCTAAGCCATCAAAGCCAGCGATACAAGATGGGATACCGTATTCTTTGGGCAAAAATCGGTATGGTTCTTCCCCAATAATAACGCTAACATGACCAGGTAGAATAAATCCATCGATATGGCCTTCTTGTTTATCTAGTAATGCACGCAATGCTGGTGGTACTAACTTATGAGATACAAGAAAGAATACGTTCTTTAATCCCGCAGCATGAACGGCTTTTACAGTAGCACAAATTACGGCTATAGTCGTCTCAAAGCCAATAGCTAAAAATACTATTTTCTTTTCTGGGTATTTTTTACTTAGTTCTATCACCTCTAAAGGCGTATAGATAACATGGATGTGAGCGCCCTTTGTTTGAGCTTCGCTGAGGCTACTATAACTCCCAGGGACCTTCAACATATCCCCAAAAGTAGCAATAATAACATCCTCACGTTCTGCATAGGCTAAAGCCTTATCCATATAGGTTTGATCAGTTACACATACTGGACATCCTGGTCCACTAACAAGTTCTATGCCACTTGGCAATAATTGACGAAGACCTTCTCGGAAAATCGATACTGTATGCGTACCACAGACCTCCATAAGCCGCACAGTTTCACCGGGCTTATGAAGCGCATTGATGCGCCTTAACAAAGCATCAGCTGTGTGCTGCTTTTCCTGCAAAGTAAGCTTCTTCAAGTTCTTCTAACTCCTTAAAGGCCTCTAATGTTTTTTGAGCCTCTTCTTCATCAACAATTTGTACAGCAAAACCTGCATGAACTAACAACCAGTCTCCGACCTTTGCATCTGGTACGAGGAGCAAACTGCAGTCACGGGTAGCACCTGTCAATTCAACGGTACCAATAGCGTCATTCACAGCAATCAATTGCGCTGGTACAGCTAAGCACATAATATCTCCTTATCTATATCATTTATAACAAGTTTTATATACATTTACTTTAATAAAACATCTCCAAAATATATGAATAAAATTAATATTATTGTATCACAGTTACACTCATTATTTAGTGATAGTGTCCACAAACAACTAGAGCTTAAACTGGCTATACAACTCATATAGATTAAACAATATTCAAAACATTACTAAATAAATTTGTCTAAGAATAAGATCTACGTGACAATTTATAATTGACTTCCTAACCACAATTGTCCTAAAGCAAGTCCACCATCATTAGAAGGAACCGCTTCATTCATATATAAATTACCTATATGCCACGTCCTATATATGAATTCTAATAATTTACGATTTTGAAATACACCACCAGACATGGCCGCATTACTAATATTATATCGCTCCATCAAGTCTGCAGCCGTTTCACATAGTGCTATTGCCATTGTTTTATGAAATGAAGCGGCTAAATGAGCTCGACATTCACCACGAACAACACCATCCATAATAGATTGAACTGTAGGTGTAAAGTCAAGAATATGTCCATCATAATTGTAAGCAAGTAATGATCCTTTTTCATCACCACATAGAGTTTCTAAAGCAATGGCAATTTGTGCATCATAACTATGGACCATACCAAGACCTAATAAAGCACCTACAGTATCAAATAATCGCCCACAGCTTGTAGCTTGAATCATGGGCATTCTAGATTGTAATGCTTTATCTAAAATTTCCCATCCCTTTGGAAGTTCCTTCATCCATTCTTGATATACAAAAGGGATATCATCACCATAATAATTACGAATATACCATAAGGCTTGTCGCCAAGGTTCAGTAACAGCCTTTTCTCCGCCAGGCAATGGAGCCGCATGAATATGTGCCAATCTCTGATATTGATTGCCTTTACAAAGGAGAAATTCTCCCCCCCATATAGTCCCATCTGGTCCATAGCCAGTACCATCCATAGCAATCCCTAGTACAAGCCCTCTTAAATTATGTTCCGCCATAACAGACGCTATATGAGCATGATGATGCTGAACAGGTACAACAGAAAGATGGAAACTTTCGCCTATTCTTTCACCCAACCGAGAAGAGAAAAACTGGGGGTGACTATCTATGATAATTTTATCTGGTTGTACAGAAAACAAACTCTTGTAACGTTTAATAGTCCATTCTAGTGTTTCATGAGTTGATATATTTTCTAAATCACCAATATGTGGACCTACAAGAATTTCACTACCTTTATTCATAGCAAAAGCATTTTTCAAATCACTACCCATTGCTAATATCGACGAATTATCTAAACCTTCACAATGAATAGGTTCAGGCACATAACCACGACTGCGGCGAATAAATCGAGGTTTATTATTGATGACCACCACCACTGAATCGTCAAGGGGCGCATAGATTTCACGATTATGAACGAGGAAATAATCTGCTACCTCACCTAATTCATTAAACGCTTGATCGTCGTTATATAATACGGAATCACCGCTTTTGTTACCACTGGTCATAACCCATGCCGCATCAGAAGGTAATAACACCTCATGCATTGGTGAATAAGGCAACATAACACCTAACATACGATTATCAGGAGCCACATAAGAGCTCAAATGGACAGAACTATTATGATTTTTTTCTAATAACACAATAGGACGTTCCATCCCCGTCAATATATCTAGTTCTACATCATTAATATGTACTAACTCAATCGCCATATCTAGAGTTCCCACCATTATTGCTAATGGTTTATGCGATCTATTCTTTCGCTTACGTAAGCGTTGTACAGCAGCGTCATTTCTAGCATCGCAAACAAGATGATATCCTCCTACACCTTTTATTGCGATAATACTACCTTCATTAATTAATTCCCGCGTAGTGTTCCATATATTCACTGTATCCACAGCCTTACGATTGGGCTTATACAATGTATATTGGGGACCGCAGCGAGAGCATGCGTTTGGCTCTGCTCTATAGCGACGCCCTTCTATATCTTCATATTCAGCCTTACAATCTTCACACATGGGAAACTCGTTCATCGTCGTCCGCTCCCGATCATAGGGCAAAGATTTGATAATCGTATACCTTGGTCCGCAATTTGTACAGTTGATGAAAGGATATTCCTTTCTACGTTTATCTTGTTGTAACTCTTTAAGGCAATCATTACAAGGCGCTGTATCGGCACTAATAAAGGTACTCACGGATTCACCTAATGGAGATGGCTGTACAACAAAATCACTTTCATGCATATTAAGTGTAAGATGCTGTACAGTTTGACTAGTAATGCGACATAAACGAGGTTGCTCCTCTTGAACAGCATCTAAGAATAACTGCAATTCACCTAGAAAACCTTGAATTTCAACATACACACCTTGACTATCATTATATACAAAACCTGTTAATCCTAGGGAATGGGCCAACATAGAAACAAGGGGCCGGAATCCGACCCCTTGAACTATACCGGTATAGCGAATTCCCCAGCGTTCTGTAGTTTGATTACTATTTTGTTTCATATAAACTCCTACTATACTCGGAGAATCAAGTGTAATTAACCTAATGCAACAGGAATACTTCCATCAATACCAGCTTGTTCTAATTCGGCTTGAATCATAATAGCACATTCGATGCGTTTCTTCTGTAAACGACAACCAAATTCATAAGGTGTTTCTAGATCGCCACCCAATGTAATGTTGTTAGCATGACAACCACCGGAACAGAAGAATTTCGCCCAACATTCAGCACAAGTTGGTTTGGAGAATACATGTGTATTGCGGAAATCTTTAGGAATTTCTGTATTTTGTAAACCATCATACACATTACCAAGCACGTATCCATCTTTACCTACAAATTGGTGACATGGGTAAATATCGCCATTAGGTACGACTGCCATATATTCATGACCTGCCCCACAACCACGAAGGCGTTTCGCCATACATGGCCCACGATATAAATCCATGCGGAAGTGGAAGAAGTTAAACCTCTCGCCCCAGCCTTCTAACTGGCGTTGTAAATAAATATCTGCTAATTTTTCATATTCTTTTTCTAGAGCTGGCCAATCTTCTTCACGAAGCACATAGTCCCCTTCTTCACCGACAACAGGCTCCATGGACAAATGCTCAAAGCCAAGATCAGACATTGCCATAACGTCTTTAGTAAAGTCTAAGTTTTTATGAGTATATGTACCACGTACATAATATTCAAGACCGTGACGTTGTTTTACTGCGTTGATAAGGTTTTTAGCAATATATTTATAAGACTCTGCACCACTACCTGCTACTGGACGCATTACATTATGTACGGATTCACGACCATCCAAAGACAATACTAAACTCATCTTGTGTTTGTTTACATAGTCGATTTTATCTTGTGTTAAAAGCATACCATTCGTAGTCAATGTAAGCTTAAATATCTTATTGTGCTTTTCTTGAATGGATTCAATGTATTCAACCGTTTGCTTAACAACATCCCAGTTCAACAATGGTTCACCACCGAAAAAATCAATTTCGCAATGTTGGCGAGGTCCACTCATTTTAATAAGAAAGTCCACAGCTCGTTTTGCTACATCAAAGCTCATCAATTCTCGTTTAACACCGCCGTAATCCCCTTGACTAGCAAAGCAATATTTGCATGCTAAATTACAATCGTGAGCAATATTTAAGCATAATGCCTTAACAATAGGTTTCTCACCTACTACAAGTTTAAACTCTTTACTCATCGGTGCAAATAGTTGCTCCGCTTTGATGAGCTCATCTAACTCGTCCATAATCTCATCTAGTTCTACTGCATCTTCTTTAGCATCTAACGCAGCATGTACAGCATCGCGATTAGTGCCATCATATATGTCAAGAACTCTATCGATGAGTTCGTCGATAACATGGATAATACCGCTATTTACGTCTAAGCAGTAATAGTTATCCTTCATCCGAAACTTATGGATCATTGGTTTTAATTCTAACATGGTACCTCCAATTGATTTGTATGGTAAAAGCTCTAGTATATAGAACTTTCTAGATAATTGTACCACATTTCCACACTAAACGTTATAAAAAGAGTCATAAAGATATACTATACAATGTATGTCTTTAAAACATAAATAAAAAAGGCCCGCTAAGCGAGCCTCTTCATTATTTTTGTTTGCAAACTTGGTTACCAACTGTACAGCTTGTTTTACAAGCGGATTGGCAAGATGTTTGACATTCCCCACAACCGCCAGTTTTAGCAGTTTTTTGTAAGGATTCAGTGTTGATAGTACGAATACGTTTAGCCATGATTATCCTCCTCAATACTTATCGAATGATATTTATTTTATCATATTTATAAAAAGCCTGTAAAATACTATTTCGTTATATTTTCGTCTACAACTTCAGCTTATTTGGTTTCTACCACTTCAGTTTCTGCTAATTGATGGTCTGTAACTTTTGCGTCTCGCATAGCTTCACCTTTAGTTTTCTTAGGAGCATCCTTACGCAATACTTTTCGTAAAGCCATTGCCACCGGTGTTACAATTACAGCCGCAAAAACTGCTTCTGGAATACCATGTGTAACAGACAAGAATACAATAGAGCCTAATACTTGATCTGGACTAAGATTCATTTTAAGAGCAAACATATCTGCATAGAGTAAGAAGATTAATCCCATAACCATAATCGTATGAAATACAGTCCCCATAAAAGCAGAAACAATAATACGCGGACCTTGCGGTGCTTTCCACAATAATAGATATACCAAATATGCTAATACTGGGAAAAGTATACGCGGTAATACGGAAATGATTGGATTAATAAATAGTGGGGATAAAATATTAGGAGCTGTAATATTTTGCCACAAACTATAGCAACCAAAGATAAAGCCAACAAAGGCCCCCACTTTTGGTCCTTCTACAATAGCACCAATTAGAGTTGGTATATGTAAAGTTGTTACATTTAACGGCCCTAATGGAATAATACCATAACCAGAAAGTCCTAATGCAATAGTGATACCTGCTAGTAGACCAATAATTGTCAATTCTCGAATCGTAATGCCACTTTTTTTCTCTTTCTTGACCTCTTTACGTTCAACTTGCTTCAGTTTTTCATTGTCGTGGATTGATACAGTTGAGTTATCATCCAGTGGACGTCCAATGTTGTTCATAGATCCTCCTTCGCTCTCATTCCTTACGGATATAAGTCGAAACTAGAAATTAAATACGTTCACGGCGTCGTGAAATAATACCACGCTCTACCAATGCACCTATAATTACTGCTCCACCGGTCATACCAGCTTCTAATAAAGTTGGAGTTACAAACACTAGTGGATTACCTTGATACGTTGGAAAAACGGTGGGAACTAAAGATAAAATAAATTCTGGAATATAACCACCATACAAGATATGAGCGTTCATAGCAAGCCATATACCTGCAGTAATAATGATACGCAACAAACGTACGCCTTTATATGCTAAATCTCTTGGATACAAATAGAATACAAAGACTAATAAAGAAACTAGTAATAATACAAGTTCAGCAAATAATATATTTACATTCATGGATGATGCATACATAAAATATACCATCGGATCCTGTAAATCTATATATAAGATTGAAGCAATATACAAGAACGGAATCGGTATAGTATAGGCAATTATATCTAACGCTTCATCAATCATGCCCCATCGATGAGTACGATTGAAATACTTTGTGGCTAATAAACCACATAACTCAATAAGAACTTGAACGATAAAATATATTACAAACAAAAGTAATGCTTTTGCTAATTCATTATCTACATTAAAACTAAATGGTGTATGAAGAAACGAAAATACCATCCACCAAGCCCAACTATAAGAATGATACCCCATGCTTAGCGGTAAATCATCATTAAACTTGGCATTCTTTAGTCGTCGCACCATAATTGGTATAACTAGCGACAAAACTGGGAACACTAAAATGGGTAATGATAGTGCCCCACTTAATGAAAGGACTGTCGTAATAGCACTTACAAAAAGTGAACAAATTAACGTAAATAGCCAAAAACTTTTATTCATTACAGCCTCCCACTAATCGAGTTAAGCCATAAGCTATAATCAAGCTAAATGTGACACTAAAATACATAGCTAATAAAAAGACTATATCACGACCTACTGTTGGCCATCCCCACAATATGGATAAATCAATGCCTAAAAAAATACCTTTATAACTGATACCGTGAATGACGACCCAACTCACTACATAAGCGATGCGACTTATAGATTTACCATCACCAAAGGTACTGCTTTTAAATGATAAATAGGTCCAAGGTATACACAAGGATAACAACAAATACCATACTAGTGCTACTGTCGCACTCGATCCATTATGAATCATATATGCAATAATGGGAATTACCACAATAAATAGATTCAAATAAAAGGAGCGTTTGCAAATATCTATCAAAATGTTCATATAAATCTCCTACAATATGTAATCTCCTTGTATTTTACAATAATCATAGATAAATGTCATCAAAAAAGAAAAACCTCCATATAGGTAAATCAATACCTTATATGGAGGTTCCTTTGATTAAGCTACTACAGAGTCAGCTGTTACATCAATTGTAGAAAGAGCTTCTGCTGGTTCGTCTTCTTTTTTCAACAATGGAGTCATGCTTTGAATGCCAATCCCCAATGTGAATAAGTTGTGCAACCAAGCTGTTTGGTTTGGAGGCATAATGCCTAGAACACCGCCGCCTACAAGGGCACCATTAAATCCAACGATGCCATTGTAATTAGCTTTAATACGTTTCATCAAGGCCAAAGAAATGCGACGTAAATCTACAAGAGCTTGTAAGTTATCGGAAGAAATAGTAACGTTCGCAATCTTTTGAGCGATTGGAGCGCCTTCATTCATAGCAATACCAACATGAGCTTCAGAAATAGCTGGGGAGTCATTGATACCATCCCCTACCATCATAACTGTGTAACCTTCTGCTTTTGCTTGTTTTACATAACTTGCTTTATCTTCTGGTAATACCTCTGCATGCACTTCGTCGATACCGATTTCTTCGGCTACACGCTGTGCATTACGTTTGGAGTCACCAGTCATCATTACGACTTTCTTGATACCAAGTTCATGCAATTCTGCTATAACTCGTTTAGCTTCTTCACGAACAGGGTCTTTAATACAAATAACCGCTGCTAATGTGCCGCCAATAGCGAGATACAAGTGAGAAGATGTATTTGGTAAATTATCAAATTTTTCTTGCTCATCTGCAGGAATCTTAGTTTTTTCATCATCAAAGATATAATGAGCACTACCAATGCGTACACGATAGCGACCAACTTTAGATGCAATACCATGGGCTACTACGTACTCAACGTCAGAGTGCATTTCCTTATGAGGCAATGCATGATCTTTTGCGGCACGTACAACAGCTTTAGCCATGGAATGTGGGAAATGCTCCTCGATACAAGCAGCTAATTTCAACATTTCATCTGCATCGTGACCATTGAATGGAATAATTTGTTCGAACTCAGGTTCTGCTTTAGTAAGAGTACCTGTTTTATCAAACACAACCATATCCGCTTGTGCGATTTGCTCTAAGAACTTACCACCTTTAACAGTAATACCGCGTTTAGATGCTTCTTGCATAGCGGAAAGTACTGCTAAAGGAATAGATAATTTTAATGCACAAGAGAAGTCAACCATTACGAAAGATAATGCTTTCATCACATTGCGAGTCAACAAGTATGTTAAACCAGCACCAATAAAGCTAATTGGAACTAATTTATCAGCCATGCGATATGCTTGTTGTTCCATACCGGACTTCATTTGTTCAGACTCTTCAATAAGGCTAACGATTTTTTCATAACGAGATGATTTAGATGTACTATATACTTCTACGACAGCTTTACCATCTTCAACAACAGTACCTGCATATACAGAAGTATCTTTATCACGGCGAACAGCTTCAGGTTCGCCAGTCATGGAGCTTTCATTAACTAGAACAACACCATCGATAACAACGCCATCCAAAGGAATTACTTCACCTTGACGAATGATGATTTGATCGCCAGCTACAACCTCATTAACAGGCTTGCTTACCTCAATATCATCCACCAATACCCATACTTTATCTACATTCAAAGACATACTTTGAGCAAGATTTAATACGGATTTACGGTGAGTCCATTCTTCTAAGATTTCACCAATACCAAGTAAGTACATTACGGCACTTGCTGTAGGGTAATCTTTTTGAAGTAAAGCTGCACCAATTGCTACACCATCAAGAACCTCAACAGTCAACTTACGTTGCCATAAAGTCTTAATCGCGGTACCGATGATTTTAAGGCCATCCCACCAAGCCCATGCTGCGGCAATCGGAGCAGGTAAAACAGCTTTTTTACCTAAGTATAAAGCCGTTTTATTAAGCATCATTTCACGATACTTTTTATTCACCAAACGCGGAGAATATTCGTTCAAAGCAGGTGCTTCGGACAAGTCTAAATCGCATAGACCCAGCACTGCATCACGCACAGCATCAACATCGCCAGTATGCTTAATGGCAACTTGACTACTGCGAGTGTAGAAGGTTACATCTACAATTGCATCATTAAGCAACAATGTATCCTCTACATAAGCAGCTTCTGCTTCTGTAAATCGATGACCTGTAAGCTTAATATGCAAGCGATTTCTGAGTTTTCGTACAACAGAAAATTGTAACATAGTTAAATCCTCAATTATTTGTTTTCTTCAAAGATTTCTTCGTTGCGTGCTTCGTTGATTTCTTGAGCTTCTGCCAATACATCAGATGCAGATGCTTGTACTTTTTCAGCTGTTTCTAATATAGTTTCTTTAGCGCGAAGGCCAGCTGCCAAGATACCAGCGTATACTTTTTTGGCGTCTTTAGAAGTTAATACTTTAAGACCTACAGTACCCAATGCAAGACCTGCTGCGAATAAATTAGCATTTTTAAGATTGTTTTGATTGAAGTTGAACATGATAATATTCCTTTCTACTAACTATATGATGAATTGTAAAATATATTGCGACAAATAAAAAGACTCATATTGGAGATCTC
>NZ_CAMFFZ010000012.1:0-57832 GCF_945949885.1 Veillonella parvula
TACCTTATTTAGGAAAAATAGTTAACAAATATACAATAAAACAGTAAATATATAAAAAAGACCACTCAAAAGAGTGGTCCTTATCATCCTTAGAAGGAGTAGCCTACACCAGCGTGTAAACCTTTTGCAGTTTTATCATTGCTATCTACGCTATATTTATCATAGCCATAGTATACATTCAAATCTACATCAGGGCGTACTTCATATTGAGCACCTACTTGATAAGTTTGCTTAATATCATTACCCCAACCAGCCTTAGCAAAGCCGTTTACTTTATTAGTCAAAGGTACATGACCGATAACACCGGCTTGGAAACCAAGTTCAGTATCATTTGTACGAATCGCAGTACCTGCACCATATAGATTTACATTTGGATGTACCTTATAAACCAATGCTAATTGATGATCTTTAATATCGCCATTTTTTGCATTTAATTTATCGTAAGAGTATTGTAATGCAGCTTTATTGGAAAGGTCGTGTTGTAAAGAAACACCGAAACCATCATTGCTATTGCCACCACCGTTAGATACGTGTTGTTTAAAAGCATAATCAGCTTGTACCTTAGTGGATCCATCACTAATTTTTGTTACAGGAGCTGCAGCAAATGCACTGCCGGCTACAACTGTAGCTGCTAAAGTTAATAATACTAATTTCTTCATTTTTACCTCCTATACACATACCAATGGTATGTCTTAATAAGTTACTAATTGATAAGTATAATAATTATACAATCTATAAATTAGCGTTTCATGAATACAGGAATATCAGGGATACCACTGTTAGTATTTGTAGTGGATGCAGGACGAGAAGTACTAGTGGATTTACCAAATTCTGGTACACTTTTTGCATTAGAGTTAAAACCTGTTGCAACAACGGTAATTTGAACTTTATCGCCTAAGCTTTCATCGATAACAGAACCAAAAATAATATTTGCATCAGGATCTGCAGCGTCAGAAATAATTTCAGCTGCTTCATTGATT
The DNA here is from genome assembly GCF_945949885.1 of Veillonella parvula. Classification (GTDB taxonomy): domain Bacteria; phylum Bacillota; class Negativicutes; order Veillonellales; family Veillonellaceae; genus Veillonella; species Veillonella parvula_B. The sequence goes on from NZ_CAMFFZ010000012.1 coordinate 981, forward strand.
TCAAACAAGCTTAAGTTAGCACTACCGGAAATATTGAGCAAGATGCCTTTTGCACCATCAATAGATGTTTCCAACAATGGGCTATTAATAGCCATTTTAGCAGCATCAGCAGCGCGGTTTTCACCTTCGCCAACGCCAATCCCCATCAATGCTTCGCCTTGTTCAGTCATGATAGTTTTAACATCTGCAAAGTCAAGATTGATTAAACCAGGAACTTGAATCAAATCGGAAATGCCTTTGATACCTTGGCGAAGAACATCATCTGCCGTGCGGAATGCATCGCTCAAAGAACATTTTTTATCTACAACTTGTAACAATTTGTCATTAGGAATAACGATAATTGTATCAACTTTTTGAGTCAAAAACTCAATGCCTTTTTCTGCTTGTGCACGACGACGTTTACCTTCAAATGCAAAAGGTTTAGTTACAACGCCTACTGTCAATGCTCCAACTTCCTTAGCACATTCTGCAACGATAGGAGCAGCACCTGTACCAGTACCACCACCCATACCGGCAGTTACGAACACCATATCGGCACCTTCAAGAGCTTTAATGATTTCTTCGCGGCTTTCTTGAGCAGCTTCTTCACCGATTTGTGGATTTGCGCCTGCACCAAGACCTTTTGTAACCTTCTCGCCAATTTGAATCGTTACATCCGCTTTAGATAATTCAAGCACTTGGCTTTCAGTATTAGCGGATAAAAATTGAACACCTTTAAGATCGCTATCTACCATGCGATTAACAGCGTTATTACCGCCACCGCCAACACCGATAACTTTAATATTTGCAAAATCAGACATTGAACTTCCTCCTCTTATCGTTATCTATCGTATCAATATACGTCCCAATGTATCGATTTATATACTGACAATCTTATAACAATTACATTTATTTTACACTAAAATTTAAAAACTTTCCACTATATAGAATGTGATTTATTAGAATCGCTTAGTCATAATAATCTTGCGTATAGCACCTACATTAATAAATACATGTAGACCAAAGCCAATAAGAGCTACGTAATATAGGTTAATTCCTATGAGGTCACCTACATATACAAGAATAACAGCTAACACAACATTTGAAAAGAACCCAAGCACAAAAATACTAAGATCAAAGGTTCGTTCCAATGCAGCCCGGCTACCACCAAATACAGCATCTAGTGCAGCCAGAACAGCGACTGATGTGTAATTTGCATAACTTATAGGTATATGAAATGGTGAAAGCCACCCTAATGTAGTACCTACAATTAAACCAACAATGGCAAAGATATAAATATTCATTCTTTACCTCCTGTTTCATTAGGCTTTATATGTTCTTCTCTGAAGGTTCCTGTAAAAGCTGGAATAGCTATTTCATTTTCTTCCTTTATGGTTACCTTTATACCCCAGTGTTTCAAAGAATCCACCACACCGCCTCGCATGGTGAGCGCAGAATTTAATGTTTTTGGGTCACCAATCGCTTTAACTGTAAAAGGAGCCCCAAAAACCTTACCATTCACAGTAATAGTCGGACCAGAGCATCGTATTTCAGAAGTCCCTATGAGACGTTGATCATTGATAGCTATCGCCTCAGCCCCACCAGCTCGCAATTCATTAACAATACGTAAAATATCTTCATCATGAATCACATATAAATTAGGATTTTCACCACTTTGAATAGGCTTTAGGCTATCCTCAATTAATACACTAACACCCGTACCTTTAACATTAGTTAAAGCTGCTTTCATCATCAACTGTTCATCTGCTTTAACATTACTACTAGCACCAGACTGTTTAAGTTCTTCTATTTGTTTTAACAATGCATCACGTTCACTTTGAGCCTCTCGTAATTGTACGGCTAAATCACCAGCCCGTTGTAAACGGATATTTTCTTCTATATTATCTTGAGTCATCTTATATTGAGTAACAACCATGAAGCCCAATATGCAACTGACTAAGGCTATTGCCCACCGTTCGTGTCTCACGACAATCATCTACCTTTTATCTTCAACATGACCTTGTTTATCTTGTTTTTTATCATCCTTCTTAGTAGATGAATTTTCTGTTGTCTTTGTTCCAGTCTGATGCTTTTTAACTTCCGGTATTACATCAGTTTTTATATATGGTGATGAAACATTAACATCTATATATTGTACATTGCTATGTGTTGTCTTAATATCTTGTAACATAGACTGAGTTAACTCGGCTTTTTTAGGTAAGTCTTTACTATCCCCTAATCTAATCTGCACCCCCGATACGGTATAAGCCATTATTGCATCAGGATCTCCTATATTGACTTCCGCAATATTCTTGAAGGTGCTCTCATCAAGAGAGTTTAAGTATTCAAGAGCCGCTAAAATGGGCCTATCAACAACGGTATCACCTAACAAAATATTTCCCGCCTTAACACCTGATATCATTGGTACCGACGTATCTTGTATTGCAGGCTCTGATGCAATCACTTGACCTTTACTGTCAAGTGTTAAATAACCAAACTGAGCCGGTACAACTGCAACAGCTTTGCGCTCTATGACACGTACAACCATTGTAAATGGCAATTGATAACTAATTTGGGCCTCTTCAACCCGTAAGTCTTTCGCCAATCTAGTTTTTAATTTCTCTGTACTAATTTGCAATATATTTACAGGTTCATGAATATCCCCTGCTACCATTACATCTTGTACAGTTACCTTATCCGATCCTATAATTTTTAAGGATCCAAAAGGAATAGGTAGTGTAAACAATCCCACCAACACGAGAGTAACTGCACCACCGATTTTTAACACTCGTTTTCTAAATACAGCCCGTTCATCTTGAACAGGTGTAGAAGACTGCATCTCCCCAGAGTTGGATGGATGGTATTGCTTATCATCCATAGATAACTCCTTATGTTCTATTCAGCCCTTAAAATTTCCCTATACTAGCTGTTAATAGAATCTTTTCACATAATGTTGGAAAGTCAATTCCCATTTCTTTAGCTGCCTTTGGTACTAAAGACGTTGCCGTCATACCTGGCACAGTATTGTATTCTAGAACATACATATCATCTGCATGATCTGTCATAATATCAACACGAATAACCCCACTGCCTTGTACTTCGCGATACACAAGTTCCCCTATGCGTTGCATCTCAGCAGTCATTTCTTCACTAATAGGCGCAGGCACTAAATATTCTGTAGCACCTACAGTATATTTGCTGGTATAATCATACTCCCCAGAATGTGGACGGATTTCGATTACTGACAAGGCCTTGCCGTCAAGAACGGATACTGTAAATTCGCGACCATCAAGAAATTGCTCTACTACAAGAATCGGATCATATTTTAGTGCCTCTGTAACAGCATCCTCCAATTGTGCCTCATCACGAACAATGGTAACGCCAATACTAGATCCTTGAGTAGCAGATTTTACCACTACAGGAATTGTAAACTGTTTACGAATATGTCCTATAATATCTTCTGCAGATTCTAAATTACCATTAAAGGATTCAGAAGCGGCTGTTGGAATATTAGCTCCTTTGAAAACATCTTTGCTTACTTTTTTATTCATTCCTACCGCATGAGCCATGATGCCCGATCCAGTATATGGAATTTCTGCCATTTCAAGCAAGCCTTGTAATGCGCCATCTTCACCATAACGGCCGTGAATTGCATTAAATACAATCTCTCCGCCTAAGGATTCAATATCTTTTAAAACAGTACGAGGATTAAGTTCTAATGTTTGCGCATTATACCCTTTGCTTTCGAGTGCTTCCGCAATAGCAGCGCCAGTACGGCGAGATACTTCAGCCTCTTTGGAAGGGCCACCCATCAATACGATTATTTTTCTATCTTTCATTGTAAGCCTTCCTCCAATATAGCTAATAATTTGGGTCCATATTGATTAATAGAACCGGCCCCCATTGTGATAACCAGATCATTAGGTCGCACAATTTTTGCCAATACAGCCGGTATGTCGTCAACAGATGGTACATAATGTACAACCTTATGTGTAGCGGCTTCAACAGCGTCAGGAATAGTACGTCCATCAATACCTGCAATCGGATCTTCACCAGAACTGTAAATATCTGTCATATATATTTCATCAGCACTGGTAAAAGCAGTGGCAAATTCATCTTTCAACAAGCTTGTACGTGTATACCGATGCGGTTGAAACACACAAATAACGCGATGTTTTTCAAGCTCTTTTGCCGCTCTTAAGGTCGCTTTAATTTCTGTTGGATGATGTGCGTAATCATCGACAACCCAGACGCCAGCAACATGACCTTTTGTTTCAAAACGTCGTTTTGCACCGATAAATTTACCTAACGCTTTTGTAATAAAGCGATTCTCTACACCGCAACATTCATGAGCCACAATAAAGGCTGCCAATGAGTTTAATACATTATGTTCTCCATGCACGCGCAAGCTGATACGGCTTATATTAATGCCTTTATGATATACATCATATACCAAGGAAGAGTCCACATAATGAATATTTTTTGCTACATAATCATTATTATCCTCTAAGCCATATGTAATAAAAGTACGTTTTACGCGGCTCATAATATAACGAATATTTTCATTATCACCACATACGATAGCCTTGCCCGCTTCTGGTAACGTTTCGACGAACTCACAGAAAGCGTTTAACAAGTTATCCATAGTCTTATAATGATCCATATGATCATCTTCAATATTAGTTATAACGATAGTATGTGGATGCAATTTCAAAAATGAACCATCGCTCTCATCCGCTTCCACAACTGAAAAATGGCCTTTCCCAAGGCAACTGCTACCTTTGAGATAATCTACTTCGCCACCGATAATTACCGTAGGGTCCGCATTAGCCTCCACCAGAATTTGTCCAATCATTGAAGTTGTAGATGTTTTACCATGCGCACCAGCTACTGCGATACCATCTGTCACATCTAACACAGCCTTTACAATATCAGAACGGTGTAAAATGGTAATCCCTTGCTCTTTAGCAGCAACAATTTCAGGATTGTCTTCACGAATCGCTGTAGAACGAACTATGGCATCAACACCATTTACATATTCTTTATTATGACCGATATGCACTGTGGCACCCATATCTCTAAATTTAGAAATCACTGCAGATTCAGCTACATCTGAACCAGATACATCATACCCTTTTTGAATCAAAATATTCGCTATCGCACGCATACCAGATCCACCAATACCGATAAGGTGAATCTTGTGAATACCGTCTAACATAAAACCTCTCCTTATTACTTTGCAATAGATAAAGCTAATTTTGCAATATCATGAGCCGCATTCGGTTTTCCCAATTGCAATGCTCGTTCTCCCATTTGTGCCAACAAATCACGGTTGGCCATAAACATCTCAATTTCCCCTATTAAATCGTGAGCACTCAACATTTTATCTACAATCATATGCGCCGCCCCTTCTTGTACAAAGATACGTGCATTATAGGTTTGATGATCTTCCGCTGCGTATGGATACGGTATCAATACGGATGGAATACCGCGAACTGCTAATTCCGCAAGACCTATAGCACCAGATCTAAATACTGCTAAATCGGCTGCTGCTAGTGCTTTTGGCATATTATGTAAATACGGCAAAATCAAAGATGAACTACCTAAACCATCCCCAGCGGTAATACCTAATTGAGATAAAACAGATTCATATTCTCCGTTTCCCGTAATATGAATTAATTTAATACCTTCCACACCTTGGAAGTGTTTATGTACATCTATCATAGCATTGTTAATAGTTCTCGCCCCTCGAGAACCTCCAGCTATGAGTACGGTGAAGGTATCATCACTTAAGTTGAAATAGTTACGTCCCGCTGTTCTTGAATCAACTAACACATCTGGACGAACAGGATTACCAGTGTAGACTACGCGCTTTGCTTTAGAAAATGATGCTTCCGCATCCTTATAGCCTAAGGCTACCACATCAACAAAACGACTCAGAATTTTATTAGTAATGCCTGCTATGACATTCTGTTCTTGAATTAAAGTAGGAATATTGTGTAATGCTGCAGCCATGAGAACAGGACCACATACATAACCTCCAGTACCAATAACTACATCAGGTTTAAACTTACAAATTATGGCATTAGCTTTCACAATACCTAAAGCAGTTTTACCTAGCGTGACCATGGTACCTAATGATAATTGACGCTGCAAGCCTTGCACAGGAATTGTACTAAAATCAATACCTTCTTTAGGAACTAATGTAGCCTCAAGGCCTTGTTTGGTGCCAACGTATAACACCTTTGCATCAGGGTTTTGTTTCATGATTTCTTTATATATAGTTATTGCTGGATATATATGTCCACCAGTACCACCACCTGAAATAATAATACGTTTCATTAATGGTGTCCTCCCTCTTGCAACATATGAACACAACGTTTAAAATCATCTCCACGCTCTTCAAAACAGCTATACCAATCAAAACTTGAGCAAGCCGGAGATAATAGCACAATATCGCCCGTCTCTGCCAATTTATAGCCTTTCTCTACTGCGTCCTTCATGGATAAAGCACGATAAATCGGCTTCACACCAGCCTTTTTTGCAGCCGTCTCGAAACGATCTGCCGCTTCCCCCATGAAAATAACAGCTTTAGTCTTCTCTTTAACTAACTCCATGAAATCTTCTAAAGGCGTCATTTTATCATGGCCACCAACTAATAGAATAACTTGTTGATCAAAGGATTCTAATGCTTTAATCACAGAATCTACATTAGTGGCTTTGGAATCATTATAGAATGTGATACCACCAATCGTCTTAACGCGCTCTAAACGATGTTCAACTCCATGGAACTCGCTAATAATGCGATGAATTGTCTCTACGGATACGCCCAACGCATAGGATAAAGCAATAACGGTCAATATATTTTCAATATTATGACGGCCTGGAATATGAATATCTTCATTTCCAACAACAGATTTTGCTATACCATCTTTAGCAATATAACATTGCCCATCAGCATAATAAGCGCCATTCTCTACAGCTCGGTTTTGACTAATTTGTAAAATATGACTAGGCGCACGGTGTTCCATATCAGCTACAACGGAATCATCAATGTTAAGTACTAAAAAATCTGTACTTAATTGATTTTCAAAGATGCGTTCCTTCGCAGCAATATAGTTTTCCATCGTCTTATGACGAGCTAAGTGATCTGGAGTAATATTGAGCATAATAGCCCCAACAGGCCTAAAATGCTTGATTGTCTCTAATTGATAACTAGATAATTCGGCTACCAAAAAACCGTCTGCAGGCATAGCATACGCCACTTCGCTAAGGGAATCACCAATATTCCCTCCCACACGAACTGGTTTTCCAGAGCCTTCTAGAACCTTAGTTAATAAGGTTGTTGTCGTAGTCTTACCATTTGTACCAGTAACAGCTACGATAGGTGATTTAGATACTTCATAAGCTAATTCTACTTCGCTGACCACGTCAATACCACGAGCCTGTGCTGCTTTTACAATCGGAATATCTAAAGAAATACCTGGAGAAATAACGATACGATCCACGCCATCTAGCAAGGATTCATCTTGACGTCCTGTAATAATATTTACCCCTGCCGCAACGAGTCGTTTCTCCTCAGCCGTAGGCAGTGTCATGGGCTTATAATCATTTAACACAACATGCGCACCCACTTGGGCTAATACCCAAGATGCACCTATACCGCTGGCTCCAGCGCCAAGAACAAGTATATGTTTATCTCCGTATTCCATCTATATCACCTAAATTATCTACAAAATTAATGTATCCTATCTAATAAGCATACCATTATTTACAACTTCCGTTAAGTATTATCTTATAAAGTTATAGTCGCTAAAAGCACACCAATAATGGCTAAAACAGCTCCACCAAACCAGAAACGATTAACAACTGTTTGTTCTGCCCATCCGGAAAGTTCAAAATGGTGATGAATAGGACTCATCTTAAATACACGCACACCACGTGTTTTGAAAGAAATAACTTGAATAATAACAGATAATGCTTCCATAACAAAAATGCCGCCAATCACCACAAGTAACAATTCTGTTTTAGTTAAAATAGCCATTGCTGCAAAGGCACCGCCTAATGCCAAAGAGCCTGTATCCCCCATGAATACTTTTGCAGGGTTCACATTATATACCAAAAAGCCAAGACATACAGCTGCTATAATAGCACCGAAGTACGCAACACTTTCAGCACCGATAGAATTTGTCATCGATGCAGCCATCAGGCCAATAACAGAGAATGCTATCGCCGCCACTGCTGATGTACCACCAGCAAGACCATCAAGACCATCTGTTAAATTTACTGCATTTGTAGCTCCTACAATAATCAAGAATGCCAATACATAATACCCCCATCCCAATTGTAATTGTATATCTACAACAGGAATCCATAATGTGGTAGGAACAACCATAATCTCAGTAATGCAATAACAGAATACGGCAGCCAATATAAATTGTCCAAGTAATTTTTGCTTCGCTGTTAAACCAAGATTTCGTTTCTTTACTGCTTTTACAAAATCATCAAAAAAACCTAATAAACAATGACCCAGTGTTAAAAATAATAACATACCTGTGCCCACATTCCATGGTGCAAACAATGCCACGCCAATAACAAGGGCTACCATCATGAAAGCACCGCCCATTGTTGGCGTACCTGCTTTCGCTTGATGACTTTCAGGGCCTTCTTCACGAATACTTTGTTGTGCGTGCAAAGAACGCAACATAGGAATAGCAATTTTACCTAGCACTACCGTAATGATGAAAGTCGCTACGAAGGCTAACAGAATGTGATTTATCATATGAATCCTCTACTTATTAATAAATAGGACGGCTAGATATAACTAGCCGTTACCTATTATTCTCGATCCTTTAATTCTTCAACAACGCGCTCCATTCGTAAACCACGGGAACCTTTCACAAGGATAACATCCCCTTTTTCACGAATATCACTGTATGCGTTTGCCATTTCTAAATGGCTGTTACAACGGAATGCAGTTAAACCTGCTTTTTTCGCTTCCTTTGCAATAAAGGCAGCAGCATCACCAAAGGTGAATACAACACTATACCCCTCTTCAGCAAGCAAATGACCGATTTCACGATGTGCTTCTTCAGAGAGGTCACCAAGTTCAAGCATATCGCCGAGCATCGCTATTTTACGCTTACCTTCCAATTGACCAAGAGCTTTAATCGCTTCAGCCATGGATGATGGATTTGCATTATAAGCGTCATTTAAGATAACAATATCTTCAAACGGAACGATTTCTTGACGCATTGGAGTTCCAGTAAACTCGCTCAAACCTTTACGAATTGTATTGGATTTTATACCTAAAACACGGCCTGCGACGATAGCCGCCAATGCATCATATACATTGTGTTCACCAATCATAGGCAAGAAGATATCAAAAACTTCATCATAACACTTACAGGTAAACTTAATACCATCTTTTTTATAGCGCAAATGACTACCAATACAGGTAGCATTACGTTCAATACCATACGTAATAGTTTTACCTTTAGCTAAGCTATCCATTGCTTTTACATATGGATCGTCCTCATTAAGGATAGCTACACTATTTTCAGACAAGCAACGAATCAACTCACCTTTTGCTTCGGCAATGGCTTCGCGAGAACCTAAAAGCTCGATATGACTAGTACCAACATTGGTAATAATCCCCATCGTTGGTTCTGCAATCAACGCCAGTTCTTCAATTTGGCCGAGGCCACGCATACCCATTTCAACAACACAGGCTTCATGCTCAGCGGTCAAACGTAACAAGGTTTTTGGTAAGCCAATTTCATTATTATAGTTTTTCTCAGTTTTTAATACATTAAATTCTGTACCAAGTACGGCTGCCACCATTTCCTTTGTTGTAGTCTTACCAGATGAACCGGTAATAGCAACTACAGGAATATCAAAACGGCGACGATGATAACGTGCCAAATTTTGATATGCTACCAAAGTATTGTCTACCTCGATACAAGCAATGCCTTCTACAGCACGTCCTTTTTCAACGATAGCTCCTGTGGCACCTTTTTCAATAGCCGTATTGATAAAATCATGACCATCAAAAGTGTCGCCTTTTAATGCTACAAATAAAAATCCCGATTCAATAGTTCTCGTATCAGTAGATATATCTAAAAACTTAATATTGTCGGTATGTGCACTTGTCCCCTGTGTGGCTTCCACTACTTGAGACAATGTAAATTCTACCATATTAAATCTCCTTGAGAGCTGCTCGCGCCTCTTCACGATCATCGAAATGAATCGTTTTATCCTTTAAGATTTGGTAATCCTCATGCCCCTTACCTGCAATCAGTACAATATCCCCATGTTTTGCATTTTGTATTGCATGTTGAATCGCTTCTCGACGATCAACGATAACTTCATAATAAGAGCCTTCACGAAGCCCTTCTTTAACACCTGCTTCCACATCTTTAACAATTTGTACAGGATCTTCTGTACGCGGATTATCAGATGTAACGTACACAACATCACCATATTGTGCCGCAATACGCCCCATAATAGGGCGTTTGGTTGCATCTCGGTCCCCGCCACAGCCAAAGACTACGATAATACGATTCTCTTGAATCGCCTTTGCTGTTTGTAAAATATTTTCTAAACCATCCGGTGTATGTGCATAGTCTACAACAACAGCAAATGGTTGACCTTCTTCTATCAACTCAAAGCGCCCAGGTACAGCGCTAAATGTTTTTAATGCTTTATCGATATCTTCCATGGAAATACCTTCCAAAAGGCACGCCCCAATAGCCGCCAATGTATTATACACATTAAATAAACCCGTTGTATTCATAGCTACCGTATAGTCATGTCCGTCATAGGATACAGTGTAACGGCTAGATTTAGGAGTCATATCTACATCATGCGCATTCAGCGTACCATTTCCATCAATACTATAGGTAATGATAGGGGCTGTGGTGTTTTCAACAACCCGATGCCCATAGGCATCATCAATATTGATAACAGCACCCTTACCAGATTTTATTTGGTTTGGTTTGCTAACTTGTTCGAATAGTTTACATTTAGCTGCTAAGTAATTCTCAAATGTTTTGTGAAAGTCTAAATGATCTTGTGTAAGATTTGTAAATACTGCCGTATCGTACTCAACCCCAGATACACGACCTAATGCCAATGCATGAGAAGATACTTCCATTACGCAATGTGTAACCCCCTCTTGCACCATTTGATACAAGATATGTTGTAAATCTACTACGTCAGGTGTCGTATTATGAATCGGATATGATGTATCACCAATCATAATATGAACGGTACCAATTACACCAACCTTATGACCTTGAGCTTTCAAAATATGACGAATCATATGACTCGTAGTCGTTTTACCATTAGTACCAGTAACGCCAATCATGCGCATAGAGTTGGCTGGATAATCAAAAAAGTACGGTACACAGACCATCATAGCCGCACGTGTATCTTCAACAGTGATAACACAAACATCACCACTTACCTCCACCGGTTTAGATACTAGTACAGCTACTGCACCAGCCTCAATAGCTTTATTTACATAGTTATGACCATCTACAGTGGCACCATCTAAAGCAATAAATAAACTACCTGCTTTTACAGCACGAGAATCAGCAGTAACATCTAAAATTTCAACAGCTGTATTACCTTCTACATGCGGTGCATGTAAGGTTTTTACTATATCTTGTAAGTGCATATACAATCTCCTTTACACGCAAAGGAAAGCAGCCCAATACGAGCTGCTTCGCCTGCTAGTCTATAATTTGCTGTTTCTCTTGTACATTACGTTCAGTAACAGCGCTTTTTGTGCTATAAACAAAAGAATCAGGCAAAACCATTCCTAGTTGTTCTTCTGCGATTTGTTGGATACGTACAGGAGACTTCAAGGAGGCCACTTCAACGTCCAATGCATCGTTATCTTTTGTTAATTGTACTACAGCTTGCTGTGTTTTAACTACCTCATAGCCCAACTTTGTACTGTATGCATTCATAACCATCATGATAAGCAAGCATGCAACTAATGCAGCAATACCATATACAACTTGCCACATCATAGGGCTTAAATCTAAAGCTACGTTTGCACTACGTCTTCTCCCTTGTGCAATGACCAACATATCACCTTTTACTTGGCCCACAACAGCCTTTCTCGCTAACATAACACTTAACCCCTTCCAATTCTACAACTTTACTGCTACGCGCAATTTAGCACTTCTAGCCCTCGGATTAACTTCAATCTCCCCTATACTTGGCTCTATAGCCTTATTTTTTGCCTTTACAACTGCCTTGTGATTACAAACACACATAGGCAATTGTGGAGGACATATACATGCGGTACTTAACTCTTTAAAAGTTTGCTTTGTAATTCGATCTTCCAAGGAGTGGAATGTAATAACTCCAATCTTTCCCTTTGGTTTTAACATCGATACTGCATCTACAAAACTATCATGCAAAATTGCTAATTCTCTATTTACTTCAATACGTATGGCCTGAAACGTCCGTTTTGCCGGATGAGGTCCATCTTGTCGCGCCTTTGCAGGTATTGCATTCTTAATAATTCTAACTAACTCACCAGTAGTAGTAATTCTTTTTTCTTGGCGTGCTTCAACAATAAACTCAACAATCCGTTTAGCCCATCGTTCTTCCCCATAGTCGCGGATAATTTGCAGTAATTGTTCACTGTCATATTCATTAACAACTTCCTCTGCCGTGAGAGGTGCATCTTTATCCATACGCATATCAAGAGGTCCATCATTCATATATGAAAAACCTCGTTCAGGGGTATCTAGTTGATAGCTTGATACGCCAAGATCAAATATAAAACCATCTACTTCATAAATGCCCGCATTTCGGAGGGCTTCTTTTAAGTTAGAAAAGTTTGTAGGTATTGTTAACACCTGACATTTCAAATCAGATAAACGCTGTCGAGCTACACTCAAAGCATCTTCATCTTGATCTAAACCTATAATCATGCCTTCTGGGTCTAGCATCTCTCCCACTGCGTGAGCATGTCCTGCCCCACCAAGGGTACAGTCCACATAAATGCCTTTTGGATTAGTTACGACGGAGTCCACCGTTTCACGTAAGAGTACGCTAGTATGATTAAATTCCATCATAGCCTCCTATAACATAATCCCTTCAAGCCCTTCAACTAACTCTTCCATGCTTTCAGCCACTTGCTCATCATAGAAATCGTATTTTTCACGACTCCAAATTTCAACGTGGTCCCCAGCACCTACAATAACAGCCTGTTTATCAAGGCTTGCATATTCACGTAGTGGTACAGGAATGAGGACACGACCTTGTTTATCATATTCAAGTTCAGCAGCACTACCAAAAACAAAACGTTTTAAGGCACGCACGCTAGCTTTAGTGGAGGATTGTGATTGTAAAGCAGTAGAAATTTTTTTCCACGCCTCTTCGGTGTAAATAGCCAAGCAGTTATCTAAGCCTTTTGTAACGATGCACAAATCGCCTAGTTGTTCACGTATTTTCGCAGGTATAATCATCCGCCCTTTTGTATCAATAGTGTGATTATATTCGCCCATGAACATACGTATCACCGCCTTTCACTATTTCTTATCCACCACTATATGGTAAATTCTACCACAATTCCCCACCTTTCACAATAAAAAATCCATTTTTATCCCACTTTTTTATATTTTTCTTGTTTAATCTCTATTTTTCTCCGCCTTTCTACAATACATATGTTCGATTAAATATTTAAAACTAATCAATTTAAACCACTCTCCACCACAATGGTGAAATACCACTCCTTAGATGAACATAATCCCCACTTTTAGATGTATTATGTTTAGTAACTCATAAAAGTTAAAGATATTTAGGACTATATTCAAAAAAGCACAAAAAACCTCATCAATGTACAACACATACATTGATGAGGTTTTCCTCTATTTATATAGTTTTGATTATAGTATTAGAATTTAGATTCGATAGCCGCTTGAAGATCGCCTTTAGGTAAGAAACCAATTTTACGGTCTACTACTTCACCATCTTTTAAGATAACGAATGTAGGCAATACTTCAACTTGTAAGTTACGTGCTAATTCTGGTTCTTCATCAGCGTTTACTTTTACAAAGTTAGCTTTACCTTCGAGCTCACCTGCAATTTCTTCAATGATTGGCATCATACGTACGCAATAACCGCACCATGGAGCCCAGAAGTCAACAACAGTAACACCACCTTGGTTTACTAAATCTTGATATTCAGCAGTTTTTAAGTCTTTTAATTCGCTCATTGTACCCTCCTACGGTAATTGAACTAATACACAATCTTGAATGACATGCAGGTCTAAAGCATGTGCTTTTTCAACAACAGATGGTTTATCCGCCCCCGGTTGCAACCACACAATAGAAATGCCAAGTTCTTTGCATTCATCAAGTGCAGCTAATCCCGCTGCTTCTGGCACAACAAAATCTACCACAGCAGGCACAACAGGAAGTGCAGAAAGGCTAGAGTAACACGTGTCTCCATCTATTTCTGCAATATTAGGATTAACTGGATATACTTCATATCCGTGATCTTTAAGACATTTATAAATCTTATAACCGAACTTTTCGGTTTTATGGGTAGCTCCAATAACGGCCCATACTTTTTGATCTAAAGCTTGTTGAATTGTCATTTCGACCACCTCTTATATACTATTATAAATAAATATCGAATATTGTCAATATATTATATCGAATTATATAGCTAAAGAATTATTCTCTTTTAGCAATCATCCTATAACATAAAGCAATACTATTCTATTACTCTATTCTTTAATTTGTATCTCAATCGTTTTCTGACTAAGACTAGGTAAATTTAAATCAATCTCAATTAATTCAGATAAACTAATTTCTCTACGACTAAATGTATGAGCTTCAACTAAGCCGCCAGCAATAGCTAGTTCACCTAAAATTCTATTAGGAGACCATTGACTTTCACGTAATTCACGAATAGTAATACTTTTTTGTCGTTTAGATAATCTATGCCCTTCAGAATCAATTAATAATGGAGCATGTCCATAAGAAGGTATTTGTATATTTTTAGATGTAAAACTAGATTGTAATGTTTTATATAAATATATTTGCTGCCCCGTAGTCTCTAGTAAATCATCTCCACGAATGACCTCCGTTATCTCCATAGCAATATCATCCAGTACGACAGCTAAATTATAGGCATACATACCGTCACCACGACGCAATACATAATCATCTAATTCACCTTCCAAATGAATATGTTGAAAGCCTTGCCAGCGATCTACGAAATCTATATCACAGGAATTAACGGCTAAACGCAAAGATGGTTCCTTAGACGTCATAAACTCTTTTATCAATTTATCCTCTAGATGACGACAGTGTCCATCATATCGATGAATTATTTCCCCAACATGGGGCGCCGAAGCAATAGACTGGAGCCTTGTACGATTACAAAAGCAAGGATAAATTAGTTTTTCTAATGCAAGATGTTCTAATATGTCTCTATAATATGTTTGTCGCTCACTTTGCCAATACGTTGATTCTGGTCCACCAACACGAGGCCCTTCATCCCATTCAAATCCTAACCACTCTAAATCATCTAATAGAGCTTCCCCTAACTCACATTTAGAGCGTTGGGTGTCTATATCCTCCATTCGCACAACATACTGCCCTTTTTGTTGTTTCGTAGAAACATAAGATAAGAGGGCTATCCACACATTGCCGAGATGGATATATCCTGTGGGACTTGGAGCAAATCGACCTTTCATGATGCCCTCCTACAGTACAAAACAAGTGGCATATCCCGTAAATTTACACAGAATATGCCACTATAAATAATATAAAACGATTATCCTAGAGAAATAATGTTATCGAATACTTTACCAGCGTCTTTAATTTTTTGTTCGTTCCCCATTGTACAAATATGATTGTCCTTCAATACAGGTTCAACCACATCTGCTAAAGCAACGATATCCTCTGGTTTACAAGCGATAACTTGTTTACGAAACTCTACCTTATCCTCTAATTTAGTACCGCTAAAATACATGCCCATCGCACGTGGACCACGCAATGCAGGAGTCATTGGTAAATCTAAAGAACTCATAGTACCGATAATATATTTACGCATCTCACGATCAGTCAATGTGAACTCACGAAGGTATTGAGGTAACTCTTTATATACATTTAATGTTTCTACCAAGTTTGGATCGCGATAGCTACAGAAAATCATATTACCATCGTCGTAGAAGTTTGCAAAAGCCCCGTAAGCACCGCCTTGTACACGAATACGAATCCAAAGATATTCATACCGTAAAATCGTTTCCAATACACTCATTGGGCCTACGTGTTTATACCCATGGTCTACAAAGTTACCACCTTGAGCTACGTATTGAACCTTACCAGCTGTAACGATACCATCATTACCAGACAAACGTGTAATCTTTAATGTATCATTACTTAAGTCAGTAGTATCCCAGGTTTCAATCAATAGTTTCATAAGATTTTCAAAGGCTTCTAATTCGCCTTCTTCACCAACGAACATGATATCCACATTATTAGCACGGAAAATCTTACGAGCCACATCAGCTAATTTTTCCGGCAATAATGGTAATGCCGCAGGGTTAGAAGCCAATTCGCTAATCTTTTGATAATAACCAAAGTTACCATTATCTCTAAATTTACCAACTGCAGATACTTGTGCCATAACACGTTGACTTACAATGGAATTACCACGACGAAACGCTTCATTATCCCAAATAGCTTTGCTTTCTTGAACAAGTTCAGTCAAGCGTCTATCGTTACTATAATCTGCTTTTTGTACTACTTCGTTAATCAAGCGACATAAGTCAGGTAATTTAGAATGCAAGGCTTTAGCGCGAACAATCATGAGAGGAGTAAATTCATCACGCTTACCATCTTTACTAATAGCCGTAATATCTGAGCTTAAACCGCCAAGGTTCATATTGATATCTTTCGCCAATGCTTCGTAGTCACGTTCAGATGTGTCGATACGACCGATAATATCACTTAGAATATCGGCATAGAACAACTCTTCTTCTGTAAGACAACTTAAATTAAAGTAAAGACCTACATAGTTGATACCTTTTGTGAAAGTAGGTACAAAATGTACTGTAGTGTTGCCAATTTTACTTTCACGACGCTCTACCTCTTCAATATTAGGATTTAAATCAGATAATTCAAGCAATGGAATCGACGCTAACGCTTCATCACTATCTGGAGCTTCTTGACGAAGTTTAAGTCGTTTTGTTTGCTCTACAATTGCTTCGATTTCTTCTGGAGACATCTTAGCTTTTACAGCAGTTAAATGCTCTTTAACCTCTGCATCCTTGCGCTCTTGAAGACCACGTTCAGGATAAATAGAAACAAGCACTTTATGATTGTTATTTAAAATAGATTGACGAATCAAATCTTCAAAGTACGTACCAGATAAGCCTTTACGAATATTCACTAATGCTTCTTCGTAGTGTAATAGCTCCAGTGGATCATTGTCATATAGCCAATTATCCATCATACGAATAACATAAGCTAAACCGATTGGGCGACCACCAAAGTCGCTTTCACGAAGAGCAAACTCAATACTATTTAAGGAAGCTTCTAATAATTCTTTATCTAAACCGTTATCACAAAGTTCTTGCAAGGTAGACTCAACAATGCGTTGCAAATCAGCTTGTTTATCGAGATTGGAACCAGTTGCTTGCACGGTCCACATTGGTTGACGAATACTATCAAGATAATAACCACTTACGTCAGAGCCGATACCTGCTTTCACCAAAGCCTGTTTAAGAGGAGCCGCAGGAGATGTTAACAATGCATGTGTTAAGACCTCAAAAGCTAAACTATGCTCAGGTGTTACATCAGGTAAAACATAGGCAAAAGAATGTAAAGTACGGTTATCTGTAGGTTCTTCAGAACCTACGCTGTATGGATAGCTCACCACCTTACCTTCCGTAAATGGAGCTTGTAAGCCAACCTCTGTATTAACCTCAATAGCATCGAAATGACTTAAGTACTCATCATTCAAGAACGCCAATTGCTCTTCAATATTCATATCACCATAAAGGAAAATATAACTATTGGACGGATGATAATGAACTCGATAGAACTCTTGGAACTCTTCATAAGTTAAGTCCGTAATATGGTCAGGATCTCCACCAGAATCAACACCATAAGTGGTATCTGGGAAAAGTTCACGCATCATTTGGCGTTCTAGAACGGAATCCGGAGAGGAATAAACCCCCTTCATCTCATTGAATACAACACCTTTATAGGTAAGTTCATCTTCCGCATTATCTAGTTCATAATGCCAACCTTCTTGCATCACGATTTCTGCATCATCGCGAACACGTGGATACAATACAGCATCAAGATATACGTCCATCAAATTGTGGAAGTCCTTATCATTCTTGCTGGCTACAGGATACATCGTTTTATCAGGGTATGTCATAGCGTTTAAGAACGTATTTAAAGACCCCTTAACAAGTTCAACAAATGGTTCTTTTAAAGGAAACTTACGAGAACCACATAAAACGGAATGTTCCATAATATGTGCTACACCAGTACTATTATGTGGTGTTGTTCTAAAAGCGATATTGAATACTTTATTAGAATCTGGTGAATCAATATAAATTAAACGAGCACCAGACTTTTCATGTTTCATTTCATAAGCGGTACCATTGATCTCATCAATGCGCTCAATGCGGTCAAGGCGAAAGCCAGAATAAACCTTATTTATTTCCATGCTGTCCCTTCTTTCTATACTAATATAATGATTTCTCTCTGAATAATTTATTATATCATATCGATGACTCTATATATAGATGTTAAGAATAATTATCGAATTACAAAACCCCATAGGCAAGTATACCCATGGGGTTCATATTATTTATTATGTTGCATCTGCCACTTTTGATTGCGACGTAAGGTTAATAAGCCTTCTAACACGGCTTCAAATTGTATAAAGCTCAATGTATATGGTTGATACATATCTGGTACAACCTTGTAAGTAATAGTAACCTCAGACTTATCATAATCATAGAAGATACCATGTAAATTACTCATTGTTGTATAACCAGTTTGAGCTTGTTCCAATGTTGGAATAGGCTGATTTTTTAGATTTCCTAGTAGATCGCTAATGAAACCTTCTTTACGACCTTGGTCATTGAGCATTTCATCCATAAAACTACGTAGACTATCCATGAAGTAATTAACCTCGTTGATCTAACAATAAGCCGTTATGAATTACACGAACGGCATCTTTTACGCGATCTTCAGCAACAAGACAAGAAATACTAATTTCAGAAGTAGAAATGATTTCAATATTGATACCTTCTTGGCTCAAGATATCAAACATTTGCGCAGCTACACCAGGTTGTCCTAACATACCTGCACCAATAATGGAAACTTTCGCCATTTTTTCATCGATATTAACAGCTTCAATATCTACTGCTTTTTGTAATTCTTCTAATACTTCTCGAGCTAATACCACATCATCCATAGCTACAGTGAAGATAAGATCAGTTTTTGGCTCTCCCACAGAACGGATAGATTGAACAATCATATCTACGTCAACGTTTCTAGCAGCTAATGCTTTAAATACAGTCGCTGCAACGCCTGGTTTATTTTCAACGCCTACAAGGGCTACTTTTGCTGTATTTGTATCATCAGCTACGCCAGTAATTACGTGTTTATTTGCTTCCACAGTATAATCCTCCCGAATAATAGTACCTGGTTTATCACTAAATGTAGAACGTACATGAATAGGTACACCATAACGGAAACCCATTTCTACGGCACGCGGTTGCATTACACCTGCACCAAGGCGTGCCATTTCAAGCATTTCACCATACGTTACTTCTTCTAATTTGAAAGCTTCCTTCGCCACGCGAGGATCTGTAGAATATACGCCGTCTACATCCGTAAAAATCTCACATACATCCGCTTTCATAGCACCTGCCAATGCAACAGCTGTTGTATCAGATCCACCACGGCCTAATGTCACCATATCACCATATTCAGTTATACCTTGGAAACCAGCAACTACTACTATTTTACCTTCATCCAAAGCTTCAAACACACGATTAGGATCAACGCCCAAAATGCGACCTTTATTAAACGTATCACTACTTGTAATACCTGCTTGATCACCTGTTAAGGATACAGATTCCTGACCACGTTCGTTAAAAGCCATTGCCATCAATGCAATTGTTACTTGTTCACCTGTAGATAACAAGCGATCCATTTCACGACCATACGGCTTGGATGTAACTTGTTTAGCTAAGGCCACCAAGTCATCAGTTGTATCACCCATAGCGGATACAACAAGAACGATTTTATCGTCAGCTTGCTTCTCACGAAGAACGCGATCAACAATATTAAATATTTTTTCTGGTGTAGCTACGGAACTACCACCAAATTTTTTAACGATTAAGGCCACAATAATCCCTCATTTAACTATGTTTACTAAATATCAATATGCATATACTTTACCACAAACAAATAGCACTGTAAAGGGATATACAGCAATTAATCCACTGGAGTGATACAAAACTCCTTTTTATGCGGACACTAAAAATCAAATAATATGTTTATAATATTATGAATATGCATTAAATAATCCTAACATGTATTAGCCATAATGCCATTAAATATCTACTATTGAAAGTTTAACTTTACCTCATTATTAAGCTATGTAAACACATAGATATACAAAAAGACCAGCCCTCGGGCTGGTCTTTATTAGTTGTTTTAGTTAATTAAGCAACTACGATATCTTTTTCGGATTCCCACAAGCCATGAATATTGCAGTAGGAAACAGCGATCAATTTACCGGATTTTTTCAAAGCTACTGCTAAAGTACCTTCAGAAACTGCTGCTACAGGACCTTCATTTGCAGTTGCACCGTCACCATGAACGTTGAACTCGATAGCGCCAACTTCGAATGGTAATTGAGTGCCTTCAGCTACGAAGTACAATTTAATCCAATCAATGTGATGTTCTACAGTGTTTGGATGTGCAATGTCTTTACCTACGGATAAAGTAACGTGGAATGTTTCACCTGCTTTTACAGTGTCAACTGTTTCGATAACAGGAACGTGTTTTTCAGTAGCGAAATCGCCAGATTTAATGTAATCATGTACAGCCATAGTTAACCTCCTGGTTAGTCTTATATACATACTTAATGTCAAGAATATTGAGCACCTCTGTGCTTATGACTATATTATACATTTTCGATATAGTTTTAGCAAGTTCTTTTTCGATATTTTTCGATTTTTTTGAATTTAGTTAGAACTCAATTCCTTTAGCAGCCTTAATGCCCTTTTCATAAGCATGCTTTACTACATTCATTTCCGTTACAGTATCTGCCATATCAATGATTTCAGGTTTAGCATAGCGACCCGTCAAAACAACATGAAGTCTTTCTGGCTTATTTTTAAGCATTTCCACTACAGAATGCACATCGATAAGCTCATAATTAATGGCATTATTAATTTCATCCATAACAATTAGATCCCATTTGTCGGAATTTACTTCCTCTACTAATGTACGCCAAGCGGCTTGTGCTGCTTCTTTGTGGCGAGCAAGTTCAGCTTCTCCTACTTCATCACGTTTATAGTAAATAAAACCCTTTCCCATAGAGCGAATTTCAACTTGATCACCTAGTTTAGCGAGACCTGCCAATTCACCATAACCATTACCGCTCTTAATAAATTGTAATATAAGAACCTTGAAACCTTGTCCGACAGCACGTAAAACAACGCCTAATGCCGCTGTTGTTTTACCTTTACCATTTCCTGTATTAACTAGAATTAATCCACGTTCTTCCATAATAGCTCCTTTAATACGAACTGTCCCGCAATAACTTTAAGAACTAACTATTCCTGATTAATTACATTCTCCTCATATTTACTAATAGGATCACAACAATACATATGAATATAATTGCAATTGCAATAGCACATTACAATACTTATGTATTTAATTGTGATAATACATAGTAATATAAACCTATTAAATACATTTATACATCTATTACTTTTGGGCTTTATAAGCAGCACATGTATCAACAAAATGTTGTGCCCCTTCATCAGAGCCAGCAAAGTTCAAATGTAAGTAAGAAGCTAATACATTTTTTGTTGCATAGCCGCCGTCATACGATTGAGGTTTACGGCCTCCTTCTAAATGAAAAGCCCATGGGAAGTCATCTATAGTTGGCTCCATTGTAGAGAAATGGAACTCATGACCACGAATAGCTGTATTCATAGCACCTAATAAAGTATCTCTCTTTGCAGTTGCTGTAACATAGCCCACCTTTTGAAGCTTTTGTTGCATCACACAATTGGCAGGTACAATACCTACAGTTTTATATACAGAACCTCCAAAGTCATTAATACTTTCACAAAGATACATGAGGCCACCACATTCGGCATAAATAGGCATACCTTGTGCATTAGCTTGGCGGATAGATTCCTTCATAGACTCATTGCTAGATAACTGAAATAAAAACATTTCTGGGAAGCCACCACCGAATACAAGTCCGTCTACATCAGGAATTACCGAGTCATTAAGCGGACTAAAGTAAACAAGCTCAGCCCCTTTTTCCTCTAACGCAGCAAGACTAGCTGGATAGTAAAAAGAGAACGCCTCATCATAAGCTACACCGATTTTCACACGTTTTTCAATGGTTTTAACATCTATAGCATCTGGTAGTTCGATAGTTGGTGCATTAGTAGCAATTTCCAATAGTGCATTGAAATTTACCATCTTCTCAACAGCTTCTCGAATCGTATTAATCGCCTCTGTTGGATCAATTTCAGTAACCGGTGTAAGTCCTAAATGACGTTCTGGAGAATGCATACGATCATCACGATAAATGGCACCAATAACAGGTACCCCGATTTTATCCATCCCTTCACGAACCATACGCTCATGATTGGCTGAGCCTAAGCGGTTCAAGATGACACCACCAAAGTTTACCTCTGGGTCATAGTCACGGAACCCTTTAGCAATAGCGGCTGCACTTTCACCCATAGCCTTACAATCAATAACAAGCACCACCGGTGCATTTAACTGTTTAGCAATTTGAGCCGTAGAACTAACGCCCTCTCGACCACCATCGTAAAGGCCCATAACACCTTCAATAATGGCAAGGTCTACATCATGTGCCATTGTAGCAAAGAAAGGAGTCAACTTGTGAGGTGGCACGAGCCACGTATCTAAATTATAGCTGTCACGGCCGGATGCAATTTTATGAAAGCCCGGATCAATATAATCCGGGCCCACTTTAAAAGATTGCACCGTACGTCCACCATTTGCATAAGCGGACAATAAGCCCGCTACGATAGTTGTTTTACCAACACCAGAATTGGTGCCAGCAATAACAACACGTGGAATCTGTACTGTGTTCATAGATATTACCTCGTAATACGATGTGTTTGTTAACGATCCTTGCGTTTTGCAAGAATTGTAGATAAGTAGTTGAGTTTAGTATCTTTTGGTATATTATCTAAACCTACGAATACTTGCTCATCAGGCAAACCTACACGGCTAATCATAACCGCATCATCTGCCATATTATGTTTAATCAAGGTTTCTTGTACTTCATCAAAGTTTTTATATACCTTCATAATAACTGCATCATCTGCAACAGCCAATACAGCATCGATTTTTTCTTTAGGCGCTGTAGCTGGAACGATAGCCAATACCTCTTCCTTCTCTACGATTGGATAGCCAAGGTGAGATCCGATAGCACAGAATGCAGTAACGCCAGGAATTGTTTCAATTTCATGCCCTGTGTTTTCAATCAAACGGTATACATACATATATGTGCTGTAGAACATAGGATCACCTAATGTTAAGAATACAACACTTTTACCTTCATCCAAGTAAGACAAGATAACGCGTTTAGCCTCTTGCCAGCCTTCCTCTTGCGTAGAATCATCCAACACCATTGGGAATACTACGGGAACGATTTCTGTATGTTCTTGGATATATGGGGATGCGATATCAAGGGCTACGGAACCATCTTTCTTTTCTGTTTTAGGTGTGATAATAATATCTGCTTCTCCTACGATGCGAGCAGCTTTCACAGTCATTAATTCAGAATCGCCAGGGCCTACGCCAATACCATATAATTTACCTTTCATGGGTATCTCCTATTCTTATAGTCACACTCTATTTATAATTGCAATATCTTTTATTATAACCAATTTATA
The DNA here is from genome assembly GCF_945949885.1 of Veillonella parvula. Classification (GTDB taxonomy): domain Bacteria; phylum Bacillota; class Negativicutes; order Veillonellales; family Veillonellaceae; genus Veillonella; species Veillonella parvula_B. The sequence goes on from NZ_CAMFFZ010000012.1 coordinate 25,153, forward strand.
CAATATATACAAAGATACTATTTAATATTTGGTATTGCAGGACGATGTGGGCTACGTTTGCCATACAAATCGTCGATACAATCTTGCACATGTTGACGGAAAATATCATGAATCACTTCATATTCACCTAGAGCACTATGAATTGATTTAACCTCATATCCTGCTCCAGCGAGTTCATTCACTATGCTATCCTCTTCGTCACCAAATAAATCATTTTGTGCATGATCCCCGAGTACCAATAATAAAGGATGTACATAAATTGTTTCTGGGCGTTTACCATCAAGCCATTCCCAAGGCATTGCTACATCTGACACATATGGTGCGTTTTCAAGTACAGCAATACGCACATTCGTAAGTCCATTACGGATTAGCTTAAACTGTAAATTACCATATGAAGAATTGCCAGAACCAAGACCTCCATGACCAACCAATAACAAACCATCATCTTTGGAAATATTAAGAGATTTAATGAAACGGTCAATCAAAATTTGGTAATCATCTGGATGCTCTTCTTGTCCCATGTAGTATACAAGAGGTCTACCTACACGCAACACTTCGAGTTGTCCTTCACCTTCATGAGCAAGGATATTATTTTTTAATTTATCGAACTCTTCACCACCGGTGAAATGAAGTGGCTGCACATATACATGTGTATAACCTTCTTGAACCAGTTTTTCTAACGCCCCTTGTTCAGTAGGAATCTCAATACCACGCTCACGTAAGCGCTTAACGATGATACGAGACGAAAAAGCTAATTCTACAGTATAATCCGGATACGATTTACGAATATGTTCTACTACAGAATCAATATTATGTTCACGAGCACTGTCCACAGTGGACCCAAAGGCAACAACTAAGATAGCTTGTTTCATGAATGTCTCCTTATATTAACTAATAATGTATCTTAATCATACCATAGACCATTCTCTAGGGGCATACCATGGTACGTATAAAATGGAAATTATTCTTATCTTTCATGGTAAAAGTAAAAATCCTCCTCATTGGATATCCAACAAGGAGGATTTTTATTAATGTGAAGGAGTGCAGTAATGTATGTCTAATTATGTAATAGCAAATATCAAGAAATCAAACCTTGCGCTTCCAAGCGAGAATTTGTCATCACAGGTTTTACGGATTCTCTAGGCATGGGTCGCTTCCGATCAGACATGCGGATAGCTTGACCTAAATGTTTCAAAAATAAATCTTGTACATGTGGATTTTCCCCAAGCCCTTCATTCCAGATGTCAACATTATAGCCTTCCTCAGCGAGTAAAGCATAAATGGAATCGGAGCGTTCACCGCCAAGATAGTCCATTAAATGTGTAGAACCTATGAGAGCCAATGGTACAACTAATAAATCTTTATGCCCCATACGATCCAAGAAAGTAAGAGCTTGTTTAAAAGTAGGAAAACCATTTGTAGTAAATACTACTACGTTTGGTGCTGCACCATACATCGCCTTTAATTGCAATGTACTGAACTCTAATTGATTTTGGCCATTCGCCATGAGCACAACAGATTTATTAAGTGCTTTTGTATTAACGTGACGAACAATGCTTTCTAATGTTGCTTCATAATCATCGGCATAATTTTTTACACCTAAAGAGGTAAGCAATGGTTTACCGATATTTACCTGGCTAAAACCATATTCATTGCTATGTAAAAATTTTAATGCTTGTTTGCGCATTTGTTGGTAGCACTGATCTGCCACCAATGTAATAGGTTGAATGTACACCTCATCGATACCCATACGAGCGAAATCTTGCATAGTCTCTGTGAAAGAAGAAATCTTATCTTCGTACTTCTCATTCCACTTCTCTACTAATGCATCAGATAAGAATACGCGGCGTACCTCCATATCACTATACATGGAACGTACTTTTTTCTCTATCCTGCCAATGGATTTCTCCACAGCATCTTGGTAAATTGATCCAAAGGATGCAATAATTATGCCTTTCATATGTGACCTCCATATTACTCATACATGAAACAATTTTCACAATTGAAAACTGTTATCAACTACTATGTAATAATAGTACAAGATTAATCTATAGAAGTCAATGAGAAAAAATATCAAAATTAATATTTATAACGATTAATTTAATTGTAGTAATACTATGGGGCCCCATCAAAATAATCCTAAATAAAATTACTCACATATTCACATATTCATATCCTTATAACCAAAAAGAATATAATTATAAAATGTACTATCATACTATATTCATCACATTAATTTATTAATACTTTCTTATTTGCTCTATACTTCTAGGGGTATAGGGTTTATTGACACCCCTTATCCCCTTTGCTACGATTGATTTAAAGTTATATATATGCGATGAATCCATAGTTCTCATTATATTAGAGCTATGTGAATGATTGCATATTAGTGTAGTTATAGTTATAAATAGGAGTATAGAAATGAAAAAACAATTAGCTTTAGCATCCGCTATTCTAGGTCTTGCAGTATCCTTTGGTGCACCTGTTGTATCTAATGCTGCATATCAATTAAATGAAGAAGTAAAAGATCCTACACCTGCATTAAAAGAGGCATCTACTATTGGTGTTCGCACACATGAAACTAAAGAGCTTCAAAATCTTCAAAACAAAGATGCTATCGTTGTTATGAGCTTTGGTACAACTTACAAAGAAACTCGCGCTAAAACTATTGATGCAACTGTAGACGCTATTAAAGCAGCACATCCAAACACTAAAGTGGTAACTGCTTTCACAAGCCATATCATTCGTGACCGTATCCAGCAAAAAGAAGGCATTACATATCCTACTCCGGAAGAAGCATTAGATCAATTAAAAGCTGAAGGCTACTCTCGTGTAGCTTTAACATCTTTGGATGTTATTCCTGGGATGGAATATAACTATGATGTAGCAGTCTATAACCTTTACAAAAATAACTTCAAAAAAATGACACTAGGCACTCCTCTTATGTACTGGATGGGTCAAGAAGGCCAAACAGATGAAGTTGTACAAACAATTAAAGCAGTTCAATCTCAATTCCCTAAATTAGGTAAAGAAGATGCGCTTCTTATCATGGCTCATGGTACTCCAGATCCTTCCAACGCATACTATTCTGTAATCCAAGATCGTATCCATTCCCTTGGTTTGCAAAATGTTTATATCTATACTGTAGAAGGTACACCAAATCTTGAACAAGTTGTACCACAACTAAAAGCTAAAGGCATTAAACATGTCACATTAATGCCATTCATGATGGTAGCTGGTGACCATGCAAACAACGACATGGCGGGCGAAGAACCAGATTCCCATAAGTCTATCCTTGAAAAAGATGGTTTCAAAGTGGATACATACCTTCATGGTTTAGGCGAAAACCAAAATATCCGTAACATCTTTGTAGAACGTGCTAACGAAGCTTGGGACGCATTAGAAAAATAATCAATATAACTAGTATTGTTATTACACATATAACATTTATAGGAGTACATCATGAAAAAAATACTACTCGGTAGTATCGCTTTGGTTATGATTGTACTAGCACTAGCTGGGTGTGGTAAAACCACATCCAGCTCTTCTGCTACTACGAAGGAATTGACCTTTAATGGTCAAACCTATACTGTACCAAAGGATCTACAAAAAATTGCTGTATTATCTAATTCTGTTTTATCTATGCTTTATGCTGTCGATGGTAAAGCCATTAGCCGTGCCAATACAACGGATAAATTAGCCCCAGAATTAGAAGCTCTACCCGCTCTTGGTCAAACTGCAAATATCAACATGGAACAACTATTAGGCTTGAAGCCAGATGTGGTATTGGGTTTAGTAAATCAACATAAAAAATATGAATCCCAATTACAAGCTAATAATATTCCAACCGTACTTTTTGATTACGATGGTATTAAAGATAATGTACCAATGTTAACATTTCTTGGCGAGTTAACTAATCATCAAGATAAGGCTAAATCTGTTATTACTACCTATGAAAGCAATATTACCAAGGTAAAAGATGCAGTTAAGAATCAACAGCCTGCACGTGTTGCCGTATTACGTGCCACAGGGAAAGGTGTAACTGCCGAAACTGATGAAGCAGTTACTGCATCCATGGTAAAAGAGCTAGGCATGACAAATGTTGTTGCCTCTCACCTAGAGGGTACAACTAAGGACAAAACTGTCCCTTACTCTCTTGAAACATTGACTGCAGATAACCCTGATATTATCTTTGTTGTTACAATGGGTAAAGAAGAAGAAATTACAAAAGCTATGAAACAAGCTATGACAGATAATCCTGCATGGGCTAATTTAAAAGCCGTACAAAATAACCGCGTAATATACTTACCATCTAAACTATTCCTATTAAACCCAGGACTACAAACACCTGAAGCTATGGCACGTTTAGTTAAAGAAGCATACGGTATTAATGTTACATTTTAACATATTGCATCATGCGAAAGAGGGCATCCCCCAAACAAGGAATGTCCTCTTTTTTTATTAATATCAAGCTACTCAACTAATCCTTTTACACGCACATATTTTTTATTATCAAATGTATCAAGTTGTACATCTACAGAGAATACATCTCTAAACAACTCATCCGATATAATTTTACTTGTCTCTCCTGATGCTACTAAATGCCCTTCTTTTATAACAGCCATATAATGTGAATATTGAACCGCCTGTGTTAGTTCGTGAAGTACCATGAGAACGGTTAAATCTTGTTCCTTATTTAATCGTTTCAATAACTCCATAATTTCTAATTGGTGATTAATATCTAAATATGTTGTTGGTTCGTCTAAGACTAATAATTTTGGTTGCTGTGCTAGCGCCATAGCAATCCAAACGCGTTGCCGTTCACCACCAGATAGGGATGGGATTAATTGTTCTCGCAAATGATTCGTTTTCGTGATATGTAACGCATAGTCAACAATCTCACGATCTTCTTTAGCCGTGTTTTTCCACCATGTTTGGTATGGATACCGTCCACAATATACCAATTCTTCTACAGTCATATCTTTTGGCATATTCGGTACTTGTGGCAAAAATGCCATTTGCCGTGCCAGATTGTTTTGAGAATATGATTGTAACGGTTTATCAAAAATGGTAATACATTCATGAGGGCTATGAATATATCCGATCATAGATCGTAAAAGCGTACTTTTACCACAACCATTAGGCCCTATTAATGTCATAATTTTACCGATAGGAACCGATACATTAATGTCATGTAGAATATGACGATTACCAAGAGTTACGGATAACTGTTTTATATCAATAGCGGTATTCATTAGTTATCCCTCCTCAATAAATACAAGAAGAACGGCGCTCCAAAAAATGCCATAATAATGCCCACTGGTACCTCTATAGGGCTCCACATAACTCGTCCTATTGTATCACTGACAACAAGAACTAGGGCGCCTAATAATGCGGATCCAGGCAGTAAATATGCATAGTCATTACCGATTATAAGACGTAACATATGGGGAATAACCAAACCTACAAATCCGATAAGTCCAGCTATACTTACAGCACCAGCCGCTAAAAGAGCAGCCACTGCAGTCATAATAAACCGTGTTTGTTCTACCTTAAGGCCTAACCCCTTTGCAGTTTCATCACCTAAGCTTAAAATGGTAAGTCGTTTAGCTCCTAAACAGGCAAAAATAAGACCGACTATAGCATATGGAAACAGCACTTCTACCTGAGGCCAACTGCGTGCAGCGAGTCCCCCTACCATCCAAAGCAATGCCCCTTGTACACGATCGCCGAAGAATACAAGTAGTGCTGAAATACCTGAGCCTAAAAAGGCTGCGACCGCAACACCAGCTAAGATAATACGACTAGGTCGCACTCCATTTTTCCATGCTAATGCATACACCATGAGTGCTGCAGCCATAGCACCTAAAAAGGCCACTAAAGGAACTATATGATCATATCCAGGAAATAAAATAAATATGATAACACCAGCTAGTCCTGCACCAGAGGATACCCCTACAATTTGTGGATCCGCTAGGGGGTTTTTCATAACTGCTTGCAAAATTGCACCAGATACAGCTAGACAAGCCCCCACTAACGCAGCTACAATATTGCGAGGCAATCGAATATTCCAAATAATTTGTGAAGATGTATCAGTTAGCTCACTAGACCATAATGTATGCCAAATCTCAGCTAATGATACGGGTGTTGATCCCCAAATAAGAGATATAATCATGCTCGTAATAACGGCGATGATTAAGATACAAATCACTGATACACGAAATAATTTTCGTTCATTACTTGATGCCATATGAACCCCCTCTCAAAAATTAACTACATTTTAAGAGATCTAATACATTATAATTGGCCATGTTCAGCTAATTATTGTGAAAATATATACAGTAAAACCCGAATCGCAAAACTACTAAAACACGATTCGGGTTTTGTATTATTTAGATTCTTTACCTTCTACAAAAAGCATGTCATTGCGTTTTACGTCTGTGTAAAGTAATGCATTACATACGGAGGCAGCGATTGGGCTACCACCTTTGTTGCCTTTTACAGTGATGTAAGGAACTGGGGATACTTCCATCAAATAGTCTTTAGATTCTGCAGCACCTACGAAGCCTACAGGGATACCAATGATAAGAGCTGGTTTAATGCCTTCTTCAAGAGCAAGGCGCAATACTTCATACAATGCAGTGGGTGCATTACCGATAGCAACGATTTGTCCTTCTAATTGTTTGCCAAAGGTACGCATAGCTGCGATGGAGCGAGTTACACCTAATTCTTTAGCCATTTTAGCTACATTTTCATCTTTAATTAAGCAGTGCACTTCATTACCGCGAATTTTAAGAGCTGGCTTAGAAATACCTGTGCGAACCATTTCTACATCTGTATAAATGTCTGCACCATTATCCAAAGCTTCAATACCTTTTTGAACGGCATCAGGGCTCATTTTTACAAGTTGAGCATATTCAACATCGCCAGACGCATGTACTGTACGAGATACAACGCGCACTTCATCATCTGTTAAGCCTAAATCCTTTACATAATCGTAAATGATTTCCATGCTTTTATCTTCAATAGCTTTAGGATTTTTAACGTAATCCATTAGTGTCCTCCATAATTTAAAGAATTCATCATTTGATGATACCACGTGACTTTCAAGTTTAACACGCGGACGATCGATAACAATAACATGGATACCAAGATCCATAGCAGCTTGTAATTTTGTATCAGCACCACCTACAAGGCCAGAGTTTTTCATAACTACAACGCTTGCCTGTGTATCGTGGAACATGATGCGGTTCATATCATAAGAAAATGGACCTTGAACAGCAACGATACGCTTAGGACTCACGTTGAGGTCTTCCATCATTTGTAACACCTCTGCGGTCGGCAAAATACGTGTCCATACTTCACAATCTTGTAAAGCATCAGATTTAGCAAAGATGTGCATTGTCTTACTACCTGTGGTCAAATACACATGTTTGTTATTCTCCTTTGCCAATTTGCCAGCCAAATTTGCGGCCTCTACCTCATCCACTACGATATGCAATTTATCATAGTCCGGTAATGGTACCTCTTTACGTTCAAAGCGAACAAAAGGAATACCTTCAGCTTTTGCTGCATCTTGAGCCGTAGCTGTAACAATAGCAGCATACGGATGGCTTGCATCGATTAATAAACGTATGTTGTGTTTTTTTATCAAATTTTGCATAGCCTCTTGATCAAGACGGCCCGTATGAACAGTAATGCCTTTATGGGCAGCAAGCTCTGCCCCATACTGACTCACAACAGTAACGAGAACCTCTTCACCTGTCCGTTCTTGGATTTCTACCGCTAAGGTACGACCATCTAAGGTACCAGCGATGACCCAAATCATAATTTGTAGCCTCGAGGTGTAATCATGCGACCGTTTTCAACATAGGTTTGGCTGTTACCGATAATAACAAGTGTTTGCATATCTACTTCTTCGTTTGTGAAGTTTTCAAGGTCAGAAATTACCATTTGTTGACCTGAACGACCTGCTTTTTGCACAATGCCAACAGGTGTTTTAGGGTCGCGGTATTTAAGAACGATTTCACGAACTTCATCTAGATGTGTTACGCGTTTTTTACTGCGTGGGTTATATAAAGAAATAACCATATCCCCTTGCGCACAAAGGTCAGCACGTTTTTTAATTAAATCCCATGGAGTCATCAAGTCACTAAGAGAAATAACTGCAAAGTCATGCATCAACGGAGCGCCTAAAACAGAAGCCGCTACGTTTACAGCACTAAGTCCAGGTACGATATCTACGGAAGGGCGTTTTTCAGCTGGTACTTTATTAGCAAGTTCCAACACAAGACCTGCCATGCCGTATACGCCGGAGTCACCAGAGGATACTACTACCACTTGATGGCCTTCTACCGCTAAATCAACAGCTTGTTGACAACGATCGACTTCTTGCATCATCGCAGTACCTACAGTTTCTTTGCCTTTGATGAGGTCTTTAATCAAATCAAGATAAGTCAAATAACCTACAACACGGTCAGCAGCTAAGATAGCTTCGCGCGCTTGAGGCGTCATAAACTCTTCATCGCCAGGGCCGATGCCAATTACTTTGATGTTACCTGTGCAATGGCTACCGTTGTTTTGGGATAAATTGTTTTGTGCTGTATTAGTGTTCGGCTCTTGGCCGCTAGTAATGCTGTTGTCTCGCATACGTTTCCTACTCCTATAGTTCCTTTTACAAAATTAGATTCTTTTAATTTTTCTTCTTCAATGAGTGGTGCCATCTCGTCCTGTGTATAGAACACGATAGGCCACCCCATAATTTGCATAGCTTCTAACAGGCCTACTTCATCTTGTTTAACGATGACCGATGCCGCCGTTACAATGCTCTTTGGTGAAAGCTTATGCTCTGCCAAGGATTGTTGAATGGCGTCAAGGATCAATTCCTTTGGTGTGTCTCGGCGACAACCAATGCCCATCGTATACGTACGAGGACGTAAAATCAATTGATAACCATGCTCGGTAATCACCTTATCGGTAATTACAACCCGAGATAAGCCCTCTTCAGCACTATCGTTTCTACATGGGATAGACTCGAGTTGCTCCAGAGAAACAACGTGAACCGTACCATGTTCACCAATATGATTTTTTGCAGATTGCTCTAAATGCTCTGCATTCGCTACGCTTTCGTCGATGTAATAATCAACCCGTTCGCCCCCAACAATGGCAGAGTTTACATTGATTAATGTTTGAAAATCATCTACCAACAGATGCTCGTGGCGCGCCAACACGTCAGGCGCAGGCAATCCGTTTACATCCGTTGCGGTTGTAATGACCGGGTCCGCATCGATGGCCAGCGAAATGGACTGCGTCCATTCGTTGGCACCCCCAAGGTGACCAGATAATAAGCTGATAACATGGTGCCCTGCTTCGTCCATTACGACTACCGCAGGATCCTTAGATTTATGTTCAATATACGGTGCAATCATGCGCACTACAATACCAAGTGCCATAATGCATAACACTTGGTCGTAATCCTTGAAAATTTGTCCAATATGGTTTTTAAGGGAATCAAAATAGATGGCCTCTCCACCAGAGGGACGGGTTTCCTTTTCAAAGCAATCCGCATGGGGTGCCACCAGAGACTTGATGCGTTGACCTAGCTTTGCTCCTCGCTCAGAAACAGAAAGAATAGCCGTTCTATTCTTCTTAGCTCCCGTCGTAGGCACAACAGTTTCTAGCTCTTTCATCATACTAATCCTTAGCACTGCGGTACATGTGAGCAAAGCCTTTATCATAGAGTTTAGACAATTCGTATTCACTATCTAATACATGGCTTACAACGATCATAGCTTGGCGCAATACGCCTTCTTTAGCTACGATGTCCGCAATAGTTTCCAATGTGCCACGAATAATGCGTTGGTCTGGCCAAGAAGCTTTTACCACGATAGCCACTGGAGTCGTTTTGTCATAACCGCCCTCGATGAGTTCAGCTACAACCTTATCTAACATTTGAACGCTAAGGAAAATACACATTGTCGCTTCATGAGATGCTAACATGCGCAATTTTTCCTTTGGAGGCATCGGTGTACGACCTTCCATACGCGTAATAATGACTGTTTGAGATACATTTGGCAATGTATATTCTTGTTTCAATGCCGCAGCTGTAGCAAGGAAAGAGCTTACACCTGGTACGACTTCATAAGAAATCCCCATGCTAGCAAGTGCATCCATTTGCTCTTGAATAGCACCGTAAATAGCAGGGTCACCTGTGTGAAGGCGAACTACGCTTTTACCAGCCTCAACAGAAGCTTTCATAACAGTCAACACCTCATCAAGGTTCATAGTAGCACTGTTATGGATTTCACAGCTTGGTTTACAAGCCTCTAAAATGGCAGGGTTTACCAAAGAGCCAGCGTAAATAACAACGTCTGCCTCTTGCACTAAACGATACCCTTTACGAGTAATTAACTCAGGATCTCCAGGGCCTGCGCCTACGATATGTACGTCAACCATATTACTCTCCTTCTGCGATACGCGTTGCAGATACGATAAAAATCGGGCTCAATGGGTCTAACAAATGATAGGGACCAGCCTTGCGGTAACGGCTGATGGACATTTGGTACCCTTCATAGGTGAAAGGACGCCCTTTCAACTCTTTAAGGATGGTATAACCAGTTTCCATCGTTACAGCGGTTACAACTAGACGACCACCAATTTTTAATAGACGTTGTGCCTCATCCATGATGCCTGTCATACCGCCAGCACTGCCGCCGATAATAACCGCATCAAGCTCAGGCAATTCTTCCATGCCTTCCGGAGCTTTGGACTTGATAACAGTCATATTAGTTATATTAAATTTCTTCATGTTCTCATTGATAAGGTCGATGCCTTTATCAAAGCGCTCAATCGCATATACATGCCCTTTAGGAGCTGCCAAGGCTGCTTCAATAGAAATAGAGCCCGTACCAGCACCTACGTCAAGGACGATGCTATCCTCCTCGATGCGCGCCTCGTTCATAACGGCTTTGCGAATCTCGCATTTTGTCATCGGCACATCGCCGCGGATAAATTCCTCATCGGAAATTCCGAAAAAATGTCTCATCCTAGTACCACCATTACAGAATGGCCAAAGCCTTCAAGCTCAGTTAATACCTCTAACGTGGAGTCTACGACTTTTTCATCATCATAGCTCAAGCGCTCAAGGGCTGCTGCTCTCGTTTCTTTTGGCCAACCTGCATCTATTAAAATACGCGCAATATGCGCTGGATTATATTCAGGATCCGTTAAGAATCCCATCTTTTTACCTGCTTCATATACGAGTTTCTCTGGTGCCGGTTGGCGACCGTGAAAGCTCATTAAATCCGCATCATGCCACACCTCATTAAGACGGGCAAAGGCAAAGGTCATAGAGCTAATGCCAGGCACCACCTCAATAGGGTTAGCAGTAAATTTTTTCTTTAAATATGGCAATAAGCTATAATAGCCTGTATCACCACTAACCATAACTACAACGTCATGGTCGTTGAGCTCACGCTCAATTTGCTCCGCTAATACGCTGAGCTTACCCGTTACAGGATATGTAATTTGGCCAGGTTCTTGAAAGTCCTCTAAAGATCGTTCACTGCCCACCAGGACCGTAGCATGTTTAATTAAATTAAGACCTTTAGGCACCACATAATCAGGATTACCTGGACCAATGCCTACGATATACAAGGTATGTGCCATTGTTCAAGTTCTCCCATCTCTTTTGCATGCTTATCCATTGCTAAAATCTCGCCTTTTAAGGTCGTAATGATGATGCCTACCTCTGCTTCATTAGCAATATATCGCTCACTCCGTAGAGAGGCACGATCTACAACACGTTGGTATACACCAGTCAGTCCTTCTCGCTCCAAAATAGGGAACGTAGACTCTGTAGTCTGGCAATTAAATAACTCTTCACAAACCACTTGCGATGCCCCTTCTAAGGCAGCATATGCCACGATACTTTCCATACGGCCATCACTCATGCGATTATGAGTATGGAAGCTACCACTAGCTAGTTTGATTAATTTACCGATATGACCGATGATTAATATTCGTTTGAATCCAATCTGTACAGTCTTTTCAAGCATAAATCCAATAAAATTACTCGTTTCTGCCATTTGGTTCTTATGAATACCCAGCACCTGCTCTGCTAAGTCCTGTCCGATTCGTCCCGGCACGAGAACCGCCGTTTCACATCCGTTCGCTTTCATAACCTTTAACTGAGGCACTAACGAGTTCTTAAACCCTTCTTCACTCATAGGCTTAACAATACCTGTAGTACCAATAATGGAAATGCCACCTTCGATTCCCAATGTGTGGTTTAACGTTTTCTTAGCCAATACCATACCGTTCGGTACGCTAACAGTAACGGTAACCCCTTGTCCACGTACACATAGCTCTTCAAAGACGATGTTCATCATCATCCGAGGTCCTGGATTGATAGCCGGTTCTCCAGGCGGCATAGCAAGGCCCGATTTTGTTACGGTCCCTACGCCAAAGCCCGCTCGGAATCGTAGTTCACCAGTATCATCAAGGGTCACTGTCGTTTCCACATCATTGCCATGAGTTACATCAGGATCGTCGCCGCCGTCTTTCATAACGATCACCTTCGCCTCTGTATCGGATATAACCTCTACCGCTTTAATAGGAACCTCAATGTACTGACCTTGAGGATTCTCAATGACCACTTGGTCCACAATATTCTTATCTAAGAGGGCCAATAAACCAGCTTTCATACCTGCCGTAGCACATGAACCTGTGGTATAGCCACCCTTCATGTCCTCCACTTTCATAAGGCCTCCTACACTGATAGTATTAGCGACTCAAACGAGTCTAACTAACCCTATCCTATGAACATATGTTATTAGGAACGGAAGTTAACGAATTGTAATTCTACAGGGATATCCAATTGTTTTAACATTTGGATTACTGCTTGCAAATCATCTTTATCCTTACCGGATACACGCACTTGATCCTCTTGAATAGATGCTTGTACCTTAATTTTCATGTTTTTAATTGCTTTTACTACTTCTTTAGCATTTTCTTTGGTGATGCCTTTTTTAATAGTAATGATTTGACGAACTGTTGCACCTGCTGCTGGTTCAACTTTTCCGTAATCAAGATTTTTAATCGCTACGTTACGTTTAACCATCTTGCCTTTTAATACATCGATAATGGCATTCAATTTGTATTCATCATCACCGATGATTTTGATAGTGTCACCTTCAAGACTAATTTCCGCTTTAGAGCCACGAAAATCATAACGCGTACCAATTTCTTTTTTTGCTTGGTTTACCGCATTATCCACTTCCTGCATATCCACTTCAGACACAACGTCAAAGGAACAATCTTTAGCCATTTTATACCTCCTACACCTGAACCTGTTGGGCATAAGGTTCATAGCATTACTTTCATCATCCTCATATTCCAAGTGAAAGTGTAAAACTACACCAAAACAGAATATATCTCTATAATTATACCTTAAAACAGGCTTATTTTCTAGGTAAATCGATTTTCTTAATTATAATTGTTAGCTATGTATTAATGAAGCTTTTATAAGTATAGTGGAAGTTCTCTAATACGGTACACAATGCAATACATAAGGCCAATAACACAAAAAAAACTAGCAACATACATAATACATGTACATTGCTAGTTCTCATATAACTCTATTATGTTGTATTTAGTTTATGAACCATAACTAAAGACAATAACAATTCATAAAGACCTAAAAGCCAATTGATATTACAAAACGTTTACCGCATCATATTTAGGTTGTACAATCCATTCCCCTTTAGAATTCATAATACCCCATTTACCTTTAGATTTAACAGAGCTAAAACCATGGTTGAAGGATTTAGCATCTTCAATAAGTTTGTTTGTATCTCTAAATAATACATGACCGTCATTATCGATGATCGTATAGCCCTCTTTACCAGTATGAACCCACGTTACAGTATCGTTGTTGAACGGTTCAATAGTTGCTTCTGTTTGAGCAGAATACATAGATTTACCATTACTCATATCAATAAGATTTTTAACATGATCTTTCACGACTACTAAACGATCTGTACCTGCAAAGGAAATAGAATCATATTTAAAGGACACTACTTGTTTACCTGTAGATACATCAAAAATGCCCCATTTTTCAGTCTTATTATCTTTTAACGCTAATAGACCATTCAATTTATCCATTTCACCTGCATCATAATCGCCAGGTTGAATAACAACTTCACCTTTACGGTTCACGAAATATAAATTACCAGCATCTTTGATTACTGTGCCATAAGCTGTGATAGGCCATACTTTATCTTTTTTGCTATCGATAACAATGTTGCCAGAGCGATCGATATAGCCGCGTTTTGCACCATCATAAGCAAAACCACCTACGTGGTAATGTTGACCACCTAAAAGTGCACCACCAAGGATACCTCCCACGATAAAGCCACCTACAAGACCACCTAAGTTAAACCCACTTACGGAGCGACGATATTCAGCAAGACCATTGCGGAATGCATATACCTCTTTAGAAGGAGCATTAAATAATTCTTTACCAGTACCATCAATAGCTACGATTTTACCTTTAGCATTCTTAACAAAAGCACGGTCTTCGCTAAAACCAGTCACAACTTGACGGAATTGTGGAGCAATCACTACTTTGTCGTCAGTAGTCTTAAAGCCGTATTTTCCTTTTTCTTTAAACTCTACATAGGAATCGCTTGGATACTCTTGAGTTGCTTCTTGTTTAACACGTTCTTTTAAAGCTTCCTCTTCAGAGATTTCCACACCCTTAGGTGTAACCCAAGTTTCTGTTTTCTTATCTACTTGAGCTAACACATTGCCTGTTTTATAATCAACATCTTTAATTTCTTTGTACTTAGGTTCAATAGCAACAGTACCATCTGGACGAATAATACCCCATTTACCACCTTGTTTCATAGATGCTAATACACCATGCTCAAGCACTTCGTCATTTTTGAAAGTAGTACCTTTACCAGATTTCAAAGATTTTGGTGCATCACGATAAGGGTTTAATGCACTTGATACATCAGCCGCGATATAACCAGAAAGTGCACTACGTTCTTCAAGTTTTTGAGGAGTCATTACGCCTACACTAGCTTTAGTGCTTTTAGTGGAGCTAGAGCTTTCTGTGCGCACAGTAGAAGTTGATGTAGTTGTTGTATGTTGCTCACGAGTAACACGTGTACTAGTAGATGTTGGTGTATCGTGGTTTGTTACCGTTGTACTACTAGTAGATGTTGTAGTAGATGCCGCAAAAGTTGCTGTAGACATAGCCGCTAACACACATGCGACTAATACAGATTTCTTGTTAATATTCATAAACCTCTCCTTTTATAGAATAAGCTATAACCATACAGTCATTAACATACATACATAGTTCTTAATATATACTGTTATAACTAAACACACAGTTTTACAGTAAAAAAGTTCACACATAAATAATGTATAAAATTTAATAATTCAAATTATACTATATGGACCTTCATAAATACAACGAATTATGAAAAATTCTTCATTTATATTTTATTTGTTATAATAATACGTATGAAAGCAGCAACGATAATCGATTTGATTGTAAACTCTAATGTACATACACAATCTATAAATCATGTTATAAAACAACAGCATATTTCCCAGCGCATGAGACGCCGTTTACGAAATGAAGGCATCATAACAGTTAATGGTAAATTTGCTACCTGGAATACGCTCATTCACGGTAGCGATCATCTCGTTATGAAGTTAACTCCAGAGCAAGAGTTTAGCCTAAGCCCTATGAGTTTAGATATCATATATGAGGACGAATATATTTTAGTCATTAATAAGGCGGCTGGTATTCTTATGCACCCTACTTCTATCGTCCGAGATCATACGCTGGCAAATGGTGTACTTCATTACTACCAAGAAACAAATCAGCATTATGATTTCCATCCTGTACACCGATTAGATAAGGATACCTCAGGTATTGTCATCATTGCTAAAACATCGGTGGTCCAACATGCTTTTGATAAAAAACACACCCATTTTTACAAAAGCTACGACGCCATTGTAGAGGGACATCTCCCTGCTGTGCCTATAAGCATTAACTGGCCTATAGGTCGTAAACCAGGCAGTATCATTGAGCGCTGTTGTACATTCCAAGGAAAGCCAGCTCGCACGGATATAACTATTATTAGTAAAAATACAAACAAAATCAGTAGTGGTAAGATTAATTCTGATGATGTAATTACGATGAATAATAATAGTAATGTATGTTCAACTGACAGCTCGCTTACATCTTATAATCAGTTTACCCATGTACGGTGCTTATTGCACACAGGACGCACCCATCAGATTCGAGTTCATTTATCTCAACTAGGGTATCCACTAGCTGGTGATGACTTATACGGTGGTCATCTAGAATCTATCCAACGCCAAGCACTGCATGCAGCGCGCGTAAGCTTTTACCATCCCGTAACAAATGAATGGCTCGAACTGCATGCAGAAATGCCAGAGGATATGAAAGTATTGCTAAACGATTGAGCTGATATAATACCCTAAATAAATGCTCCTACACAGAAATAACCCACATGGGTCACATAACAAGACGAATTTTATGCATAAGTTATACAAAAAATATTGGCCCTTTATAGTGTTTCTTGATATACTTAACTTAACTTAACTTGAATTGATATATGATTGCAATAACACTAGTTTTTTTATCTAGCTCATATGCGCTAGAAATACTAGCAGTCACAGTATTAATAACATGATATGACAGGCTCTAGAGCCAAGGAGGACAACATGCCATTAGTTACTACTACAGAAATGTTCAAAAAAGCCTATGAAGGCGGCTATGCTGTTGGCGCTTTCAATGTAAACAACATGGAAATCGTACAAGGTATCGTAGATGCAGCGAAAGAGGAACAATCCCCTCTTATCTTGCAAGTATCTGCAGGTGCTCGTAAATATGCTAAACATATTTACCTTGTTAAACTCGTAGAAGCAGCTCTTGAAGACAGCAACTTACCGATCGCTCTTCACCTTGATCACGGCGATTCCTTTGAAATCTGTAAAGACTGTGTAGATGGTGGTTTCACATCCGTTATGATCGACGCATCTCACTATGATTTCGATGAAAACGTAAAAATCACTAAACAAGTTGTTGAATATGCTCACGCTCATGGCGTTGTAGTAGAAGCAGAATTAGGCCGTTTGGCTGGTGTTGAAGATGATGTAAACGTATCAGATGCAGATGCTCGCTTTACAGACCCAGAACAAGCTGCTGAATTCGTACACCTAACTGGCGTAGACTCCTTAGCAATCGCTATTGGTACTAGCCATGGTGCTTACAAATTCAAAGGAGACCCTTACCTCGACTTCAATCGTTTGAAAAAAGTTGGCGAATTATTGCCTAACTTCCCTATCGTATTGCATGGGGCATCCTCCGTATTACCTGAATTCGTAGCAAAATGTAATGAATTCGGTGGCAACATTCCTGGTGCACAAGGCGTACCTGAAGAAATGCTTCGCCAAGCAGCTCAAATGGCAGTTTGCAAAATCAACATCGATACAGACCTTCGCCTTGCTATGACTGCATCTGTACGTGAATACTTGGCTCAAAATCCATCCGAATTTGACCCTCGTAAATACTTAGGACCTGCTCGTGATGCTATTAAAGGCATGGTAGCTCACAAAATAAAAAATGTTTTAGGTTCTTCCAACAAACTATAATCAATGGCTAGTGGATTTTTAAAAGGAACCTTAATTTTAACCATTGCCGGTTTCGTAGTGAAAGCCATCGGTAGTATCAACTGGATTCTTCTATCCCGCATCTTGGGCGGTGAAGGGATCGGCATCTACCAGATGGCCTTTCCTATCTATTTGTTACTATTGCAAATTTCGAGCGCAGGTGTGCCGATTGCCATCTCTATTTTGACGGCAGAACGATTAGCCTTACACGACTTTAGTGGTGCTAAGAGAGTATTCAATATTTCTTTTACAATGTTGACTATTACAGGTTTTATCGCCAGTCTTGCCATGTACTTTGGTGCAGATTGGTTAATCTCTAGTGGTCTCATTGCTGAAAGCCGTGCCTACTACTCTATTATCGCGCTCGCTCCGGCAGTATTCTTTGTAACATGGATTTCCTGTTTCCGCGGGTATATCCAAGGCTATGAAATGATGACGCCTACGGCGATTAGCCAAATTGTAGAACAATTGCTACGGGTTATCGTTATGCTTGGTGCTGCTGCTATTTTATTACCTTACGGCTTACCGGCCGCGGCAGGTGGCGCTAGCTTAGGTGCTGGTGTAGGTGCTTTTGGGGCCTTCCTGGTGCTGTTGTATTACTACTACAAATTACCTAAGGCAAGTAGTTCTGGTGAAAGCTACGATGGTCCCCGTGAATCAGCTAAAGAAATTTTGTCACGACTCTTAACATTATCCATACCAATTTCCTTAGCAAGTATCATGTTACCGTTGACGGCGAATCTAGACTTACTTATCGTACCACGTCGCTTATTAGATGCTGGGTTCCCAATGAACGAAGTAACAGAACTGTTCGGTTACCTTACTGGGATGGCGGTACCGCTCATCAACTTGGCTACCATCATTACCGCAGCCCTTGCGACAAGCATTGTACCAGCTATCTCTCATGCCTTTGCAAAACGCGATCATCAAGGTATATATGATCGCACTGCTGGCTCTATGCGTTTAACATTTATGGCAACCGTACCATTTACAGTGCTATTATATGTACTTGCTGCCCCAACTGTTACACTGATTTACAATGCGCCTAAGGCAGAACTAGCAACGCAAATCACGGCGTTCTCTATATTCTTCCTAGGTGTACATCAAGTAACAACAGGTATTCTACAAGGTCTCAATAGACCACGTATTCCAGTCATAAATATGGGGATTTCCCTCATAATCAAGGTCATCCTTAACTGGACACTGACTGCTATTCCTTGGCTGGGCATCGGCGGTGCCGCTTGGGCAACCGTTGCTGATATTGGCTTTGCCGCATTACTTAACTTGATTTATATCAAAAAATACACAGGCTACTTCCTAGATATTTCCCTTCTTTGGAAAAACGTGGTCAGTGCCGGTGTTATGGGTATACTTATTTTCATAAGTTACCATTACTTAATAGACATCCTACCAATGTGGGCTAACTTTATACTCACAGGTATTGAAGGATTACTACTATACGTAATTATCATGGTTCTTTTAAAAGGCCTTAATAAAAACGATGGTGCTAGCATGCCACTCGTTGGTAGATTCTTTAGATAAGCTGTATATACTTACATAAAAATAGGTTCCTAATAGTCACCTATATGACCATTAGGAACCTATTTTTTATTTACTTATTTTAATCTTCTCCTTATTTTAAGCCTGTATACCTATCATTGTTAAAATTTCCATTATGATTGGAATTACTACAACAAATAGTATGGTACTAATCATTACAAGACCTGTAGCAAATGGCAAATCAGCTTTTGATTCATTAGCTACAATTGGTAATACAGCAATGACTGGTCCTGCTGATTGTACAACAAAGGTGATGATTGCGATCGGCTCCAATACAATGCCTGCTCCATATTGTAAGACCGTAATCAAACAGAACATGATAATCGGGGAAATGACAAATCGTCCTACAATCCCACCGATGGAGTCTTTATTTAAACGCATGCTTTTTAAGCCCGCATCATGAAGTACAATACCTATATAAATCAAGGATAATGGGGTTACCATGTCACCTAAGTAATTCAAGGTAGTATGCAAAATTGGAAGTAAAGGAATTTCAAAAAACAAGAAGATTAAGGCCACAAAAAAACCTATCAATGGTGGTGGTAATAACTTCTTCCAATCAAATTTAGGTTTCTTGCTTTTACCTTCAGTAGATTCTGAACTATTATTTATACTATCAATCTTATAGGAGCCATTATTAAAATCTACTTCAGAATTTGGCAGTGGATCTAGTTCTATAAGGAATACTCCCACCATCCATACGGAAATAGTGTTACCGATGTAATATAACAGGAAATACGGCAGCGCATCTTGACCAAAGAGTGCAATTTGCACTGGTAACCCAATAAACAAGCAGTTATCATTTACTACCATATTGATAAAAATACCACGTCGTCCTTTAGGAACTTTCAACATTTTCATCATAATAAACGCTACGATATATGCGATAACATATGTTAGCACAACCACTAACATGCCATATCGTAAATTCCATATATCAGAAGTATGTAGGTGATGTAATACAGATACAAATACTCCCGCTGGTAATGCAACCGACATGATAAATCGCGATAAATTACCGCTAAAGGTAGGATTAAACATGCCCCGCCCTTTTAATATATATCCTAACAAAATAAGTAGCACAATAGGTATGATACTTTGTAAAGATGTTAGAAAAACCATAGTAACCCTCCCTCACAGTTCATTCGTAGTTTATCATATCATGTTTCGCAATAAACAGATACAACTATATCTGGAAAGAAAATATAGTAAAATGTATCAACTTTAACATATTTTCTCTATTATAATTATAAGTCTTATAATTATATCTATTAGTAGTGTTTTTATCCATAAAATCTGATACACTAACATAAGGTTGTACAGATTTTTACACATATGAGGTGATATTATGATGAAACCATTCATTGGCATATCTGGCAATATCTTACGAGATAATGGTGGTCCTTACGTAGATTTATTGCGCTCCTACGTAAACCAAGACTATCCTCGTTCTATTGAGGAGACTGGTGGCATTCCTGTTATAATTCCATTTACCCAAAATCTTGATGTAGCTCGCGAAACGGTAGCAAAACTTGACGGCTTACTATTATCCGGCGGTCATGATGTATACCCTCTCCACTATGGAGAAGAACCTTTGCAAGGTCTTGGCGATGTATTTCCGGAGCGAGATCAATTCGACTTTGCTTTAATCAAAGCAGCAGAAGAAAAACAAATTCCTATCTTTTGCATCTGTCGTGGCTTACAAATCTTAAATGTATATCGTGGCGGCTCTTTATTCCAAGACTTAAAATATGATCAAAACTGTACAATAAAACACTCTCAGAATCAAACACCTTCTCTTGGTACCCATACTGTAGAGATTAAGACCAACTCAAAACTAGCTAGTGCTATAGGTTACAATACTTGGATTACGAACTCCCATCATCACCAAACAGTTAAAAATGTCGGTAAAGGATTACAAGTTGTAGCAAGAGCTAAGGATGGTACTGTAGAAGGTTTAGAGGATCCATCTTATCCTTGGTTAGTAGCCTGTCAGTTCCACCCAGAAATGATGTCTACAAATGACGAAAATGCAAAACGTTTATTTACTGCATTCGTAAAAGCAGTTCGAGAAAATATAACTAAATAGTAGGAAGATTATATCATAAAAGAAACAGGAAAATTTGGCTTTTGGAGTATTGTACTCCTAGGCATCAATGGTATTGTAGGAACAGGTATTTTCCTACTACCAAACAAAGCATATTCTATAATTGGTTCCGCTAGCTTAGGCGTCCTGTTATTTGACGCCGTTATCGCAGGTTGTATCGCCCTTTGCTTTGCAGAGGCAGCCAGCCTATTTACACGTAATGGAGGTCCTTATCTATATGCAAAACATGCATTAGGTGATTTTTGGGCCTTTGAAGTGGGCGTTTTAAAATGGATCGTAACCGTTATTGCCTGGGCGGCTATGGCCGTTGGCTTTGCTACAGCATTAGGTGCTGCAGTACCAGCTTTAAGTGGTGATTTTGCAAAGGACGTCATTTCATTTATCTTAATTGTAGGCCTTACGGTTGTAAATATATTTGGTGTTAACGTATCCAAATTCGTTAATAACTTAATCACTATTTCTAAGCTAGTCCCTCTTGCCCTATTTATTGCAATCGGTATTTTCTTTATAAATGGAGCTAACTTTACACCAGTCTTCCCTCAAGACATCTATGTAGATGGATCATTTGCTCAAGCTGCAGTTCTTCTATTCTTTGCCTATACAGGGTTTGAAGTTATTGCCATTGCTGCAGAGGATATGAAAAATCCTAAAAAGAACTTACCACGTGCTATTATCATGTGTATGCTTCTCGTATCTGTCCTATATATGGCAATCCTCGCCGTATCTATTGGCGTACTCGGTACTGCCTTGGCAAATACCAAGGCTCCAGTACAAGATGCATTCAACGTAATTGTTGGACCTATTGGTATGTATATCGTATTAATAGGCACCTTAATCTCTATGGGCGGTATCAACTTTGCTGAAGCTTACTATGCGCCTCGTGTGGCAACATCCATGGCGGAAGATGGTATGCTACCAAGTGCTTTAGCAAAACGCAATCGTTACAATGCACCATATGTAGCAGCTATCGTTACTGCCATTGCCAGTGTATTACTTGCCTGGTCCGGTTCCTTTACAACACTAGCAGCAATCAGCGCGGTATCTCGTTTTACACAATACCTACCAACGTGTTTGGCTGTTATTATCTTCCGTCGTAAATGGGCAGACAAAGCTCGTTCCTACACAATCCCTGGTGGCTACTTAATCCCAGTCATCGCTATCGGCACATCCCTATGGATGCTTGCCCAAGCTCAAACTAACCAATTATTATGGGGTCTAGGCGGCTGTATCATAATCTTGCCATTCTACTACTCCTACTGGAAAAAGAAAAAAGCTGGTCTCATTAAAGACCATGACGAAATGTAAATAATACAAAAAACTACCAGTTATTCATAATATCTAGTGGCTTATCCTTCCATAGTAGAAGATCTGTTTAAAAGATATATGTTTAACTGGTAGTTTTTATTTTATCTATTAATCCTAATTAAATTAGATATATCAAATGAATAGTATCGACTAATATAAATCCTCTTCAATAATAGTTTCCTTCGTTAAGTCCTCTTCTATATAACCAATCTCATCAGTCGCTTCATCTTCATCGCGTATATCGATATAGATACTGATAAGTGCTAGTGCACCTTCTTCATTAAGTGTAGCAATAGCACTCATAGGACCATAAGTCAAAATAAGACCATCTTCCTCATCGCGAATGATATGAGGCACCACATCAAAGTGTTGATTCATTAACTGATCAAAATAGTCCTCTACATCAAGGCCACTTTCAAGTGTAATCGATTCAGAATCGCCCTTTTGGAATACAACGCGCGTATCTTTATCGATATATTGATAGAAATCATCAATATCGACATTTGCCGTTTCTAACCACATACTAAGGGCTGTAATCCAGTCTTTCACAGTTGTAGGCGCTGAAATAAAAGCATACTCACTTTCATCGTCGCCAAAAAAGCGGAGATCATCATACTCAATGCTATAATTTTCTTGGCTTGAAACGATACGATCTACAAGGCCTTCATCATTTACGTCTACAAAAATCATATACACATAGTTATCTCCGCTTTCATAAGAAACAGTCAACCCATGACGCCCCTCATAAAATAGCGCGTCCCCCTCGTACACATCCGTAATATGCATGACCTTGCAGGTAACAGGCACATTATCAGCCTTAATAGACTCAGCCATAGAGGACAAAAACTCAACAGTTTCATTGCGGTTTCGTCCAATGATGCCCCGGCCTGTAGACAGGTACTCGCAATCTTCAGTTAAAATATGTTCAATACCGTGAATATCTGCAGATTCGAGAATAGATTTTATCAATAAAAGAGCTTGTATTTCAGTCATACTACGCCTCCTATACACTGTACTTATTACTTCTATTATTGTAACACAATTATAATAACTAATAGGTCTATTCTCTTGATTTTCTACATATTTATCATATACTTAAAAAGTACATATTGATTTAATATCGGAGGCCTCTATGAAATATACTACCATCGTTTTTGATTGCGACGGCACATTACTCAATACAGCTACAGATTTAGCTAACGCCGTAAATCATGTTCTACGTACACATAACTTCCCTGAAAAATCTCTAGCAGAGGTAAAAGCAGCTCTGGGTAATGCAGTAACATATTTAATGCGTCAGTGTCTCCCAAGTACAGTAGCTGATCATAAATTAGAGCCATACATTGAGGAATTCAAAGCTTACTATGGTAAGCATTTAAAAGACACAACAGCGCCCTACCCAGGCATCCTAGATATGCTTGATGTATTGCGTGAACAAGGTTATAAATTAGCTATCGTATCCAACAAAATCCAAGAAGGTGTAACACCACTCAATAAAGAGTACTTTGGCGACCGCTTACCTGTTGCCATTGGTGAAAGACCAGGATTACAACGTAAACCAGCACCAGATATGGTACTCCAAGCCTTAAAAGAACTAGGCTCTAAACCAGAAGAATCTATTTATGTAGGTGACTCTGAAGTTGACGTAGCTACTGCAGAAAACTCCGGCCTACTTTGTATTGGTGTTACATGGGGCTTTAGAGCGGAATCTCTCCATCAAGAACTAGGCGTAACACATATTGCCCGAAAAGCAGATGATATTCTAAGCATTATTGAAACCTTAAATAAATAATATATGCACCGTTTCATGGAATTTATAATAAGATTAGTCATATTCAAGGCACTACTCATATATTGAATATAGTCATTGATATATTCTAAATTCTTGTCAATAATCTATAGCAAATTCATATAAATAAGAGATTTATAAATTAAAATCGTGCAAAAATAGGAGTTAAAATCTTAAACTTCTCATTTTGTACGGTTTTTCTTTTATTTGCTCAATTTTATTTCATTTTTCACATTATACTTTTTACGCATAGCTACTATTCCAAATCTATTGCCTTAAAAATGTGATATATGTTACATTTATGGGGCAGTGCTTTCACATAGATACGCCGTCAATTCAATAGCTAGTGTATTGAACAGGAGATGACCGCATAATATCATGTGAATATTTTACTGTATGGTTGTAGTTAGTTGACAGAGAAATGAGGAACAAATGGAAAAGGAAGTAAGAAAAGTTGAAATGAGTGAAAATGTAGCAGATCCAACAGGTCTTGGTCTACTAGGTTTAGCTATTGTATGTTTTGTGGTATCCACGTCCCGCGTAGGCTGGTCTGGTCCAACAACATCCGTTATTATACCTTGGGCTGTTTTATTAGGTTCTTTGGCCCAATTAATGGCAAGTTATTTTGATTTCAAGAAAAACAATCCTTTCGGCTCCGTTGTATTCGGTGCATACGGTTTATTCTGGTCTGCAATGGCTGGAGTTTGGTTGATCCAAATGGGCTCCTTCGGTCCTGAAATTCAAAAAGGTTTCGATGTAACACAATTAGCATTCGCTTTTGTGGGCTTTTTAATCTTCTCTATCTTTGGTACTATTGCAGCTTTAAAAACAAATAAAGTTGTATTCGCTATTATGCTACTAATCTGTTTCCTATTCTTTGGTCTAGCAACAGACCTATTCTTAGGCGGCAAAACAGGTTTCTTCGCTCTTGCAGCATGGTCTGAACTATTCATCTCCCTATTGGGATTCTACGGTTCCGGTGCCGTACTTGTTAACAAAGTTTTCGGCAAAACTATATTCCCTATGGGTAAAAGTATTCTATAATAATTTACTAACTATATAAATTACTTGCACAACAAAAGAGGTTCCCTATGGTCACTAGCTGACTAAGGGGACCCTCTTTTCTATTTACTTTCACTATGCCTATTTATCTAAATATTATACATTCACTAATATTGTTGTCTGCCCGAATATAAAAATCTGAAGCAATATGGTTTATTTATAACTGAACTGCGCATCCATAATCATTTGGCGCAACTGCTCAATGCGAACACCTTCAGGTAGCTTATCTCTATAAAATTGCAAATTATAATAATAACGAGTTCCTTCATAATCGGTCATTAATACCATATCTGTACGATACTCCAACGGCCACCCATACATAAATTCAGCTAGTAAACTACGCACACCATCATTGTTGACCTCTATTACATTATGCTTAATAGGCAATACCATCTTTACGGTAGGTTCAGGAACCGTTCTATCTTTAACAATTTTTTCAATCTCATTATCTAAGGTCGCACTTGTATCATCAATAGATCTAGCCTTCACATGCATAAAAACACCATCGGAGGTTCTAAACACCCTACCGTCGATATCCTTTGTTTCACCTTTTGTTTCTACTGCTTCTTTTAGTACTCGGAATTGATACGGTCCATAAAACTTGGTATCTGTAATTGCATCTAACGCCTCATCATATTGACCATTTTGTACATTCGTAACATGTATAAGAGGCTTGATATCCATTGCTTGTGAAAGCATCGGTACTGCTAAACACAAGCCTAGACTAAGTAGTGTAATACAACGCTTCATACATACATCCCCCATTAAACACTAATATTAACTGTATTGTAACATAGTTAATTCATTTTTATGAAAATAATTACAAAATGAAAGAGGTTCCTATTGGTCAACTAGGTGACTATTAGGAACCTCTAATCTCAACTGTAAAGTCAGACCGTTTCTTCAATTTTAAAAACTAGAAGCGAAGCCTGGCGACCAAACCATTTATCCCTCACTTTGATATAAATTATATCATATCTAAATAGGGAAAAAAGTCATATGATTCCTTTCCCTATTTTTATTGTACGCCATTTAAACAAATTTCAATTTATTGACTTGAGAATGATATAAAGAAAATCTATTTATAGTATCCATATTAGGTATAGGAACTATCGACTCAGTTGCGCTCCTATCCTGTACGCAGCTTCCAAATCCTTTGGAAACTGCTCTTCATGCGCAACCTTCTTTAGATTTTCGTCAAAGCTTCCCATATTAAATTTAGAATAATCTGCTACCTGCAGAGTGTTATAACATGGATACAGCGTAACTTCCCCGTTTAACATCTCCAACTCTTTGGCATACTCCTCAAATTTTTCTTTATATAATTTATCATAGAATTCTTTCGGCGCATTCATGCTGACAAACATAGCTACGTTTATTCTGCCTTTAAAATAATTACTGTAATCATCATAGGAGAGCGCTGAAAAATGCAGTCTTTCCATAAATGCAAAATACTGGCTTGTTGGTCTTCCTAGATAAATAGCAGTACCTATTAATAGCGTATCTGCTGAAAATACTTTATCAATAATTGGTGATAGGTCGTCCTTCCAATAACAATGACATCTTTCTACATCCTTGCGTTTACAAAGCATACAACTTCTACAACCCGTAAAGCTCAAATCATATAAATCTATATACTCTACGTCTGCACCAGTCGATAAAGCACCCTCGGCAGCTGATTTTAATAGCTTGGCGGTATTCCAATTTTTTCTTGGACTCGCATTTAATATAATTGTTTTCATAGAGAACATCCCTCCACAACTTCAAATTTATCTATATTGCCTTAATCCTACCACTTATTAGTTCAATAAATGATATCACTATTGCTTCCATCATAGGAATTACATAAGGATTAAACAGGAAGGCAATAACCAATCCAGATATACCTATTTCGATTTCTCCTTAAACGAAAGAAGCTAATACTTCAAACATACAAAGTGTTATCGTTAATGATTTCTTTTGGCATACTTGTGGCGACCATTATTATGGCAGCTAAATGAATTGCCATCTAGCTAAAGCTAGCTTTTCACGGCATTAGGACATAAAAAACAGCCTGACGGTGAAGTCAGACCGTTGCTTAAATTAAATCAATATAGAAGCGAAGTCTGGCGTCCAAACCATTTATCCCTCACTTTGATATAAATTATATCATATATAAACAAGGAAGGAAATTTAAGGATTTCTTTCCTTCTTTCATTTATAGATTTTCATAGTGCATACGATAGTGACTTATATCATCGACAAGATTTCCTCTTAATTGCTATATTTGTAATATATTACTACTGGGCTGACGGATTCGTAGAATTGACTACATGCACAGTAGCGCACATCGTGTGATAGCCGACCGTCTGGGCAAGCTTTTGTTCAGGCGGTCTTTTTTTGTTCTCTCCCGAGAAATCATACTGTACAAATCTTTAATCATCTCACCTATATGAAAGGAGTTTTATTATGAGAAATCGTTGGCTTATTGCACTAGCAGCCATTGGTCTACACATATCCATTGGTAGCGTATACGCATGGAGCGTACTTACACGTCCAATCATGGCAGATATGGGGTTTACCTTATCACAAACAACATGGACATTCTCTTTAGCCATTTTAATGCTCGGACTATCTGCGGGTTTTCTTGGATCCTTTGCAGAAAAAATTGGTCCTAAGAAAAGTGGACTTATCGCTATGTTATTCTGGGTAACCGGATTATTCGGTACGGCCTATGCACTTAACATCCACAATCTTACTTTACTCTATCTCTTCTACGGCATCATCGGTGGTATTGGACTAGGTATTGGTTATATAACACCAGTTTCTACGCTCGTTAAATACTTTCCAAATCGCCCAGGATTTGCTACCGGTTTAGCTATTATGGGTTTTGGGTTTGCTTCACTCATTGCAGGGCCTCTTATGCAATACCTCGTAGCTCAGGTTGGATTGGTAAATAATTTCATTATCCTCGGCGTAATCTATCTCGTAATTATGGGCGCCTCTTCTCTCTATTTAAAAGCACCTCAACCAAAACATCCAACTCGACCTACGAAAGATAAATCCACCATGTACGTTCATAACCATGGCATGCTAGCCAATGATGCCATGAAAACTTGGCAATTCGGTGCCCTTTGGTGGGTATTCTTTATTAATATTACCTGTGGTATAGGCCTCCTATCCTTAGCGTCCCCTATGGCACAAGAAACCATTGGTATGACACCTGCAGCAGCTGCATCGCTAGTTGGTATCATCGGTATCTTCAATGGCGGGGGGCGTATTGCATGGTCTACTATTTCCGATTATCTTGGACGAGCACAAACTTACATACTATTCTTTATTATAGAAATCGCCGCATTCTATTTACTTGCCCAAACCAATAGCGCGCTAACATTTCAAATTTTAATCCTTCTCATTATCACTTGCTATGGCGGCGGATTCGCCTGTATGCCAGCATATCTTGCGGATCTCTACGGTATACGCCAACTTTCTACTATTCATGGCCGTATTCTAACTGCTTGGGGATTGGCGGGCATCGTTGGCCCTATGCTCGTATCATATTTTCACGAAGCAGGCTATGGCTACACTACTGCTTTAGTATGCTTTGCTCTCTTATTCGCATTAAATACAATTATTGCTATAGTCCTAAAATTATATGGTAAACGAGAGTTACACAACTCATGAATTTACTCAAAAATCCTCCAAAGTATGTACAGGTAGGTATTTTTGCGCGAATGCAAGATTTTTATTGAGTTCTGCCCATTTCACCGCATCGCCAATAACATAGATATATTCTTTTGCTCTTGTAAAGGCTACATTTACATTGTTAGCGTTAACCCATTTAATAGCCCCATTAGCAGCGCCATCGCTTTGACAGCCTAACATATAAATAACGACTTTAGCTTCTTTACCTTGGAAGGTATGAACCGTACCGATATTATCATCTAACCAATCTTTCTTATTATCTTCTTTAGTCCAGTTCACAATATCATTACTAAGGGATGCCATATACTTTTTAAAACCATATGCCACACTGGTAAATGGTGTAATGATAAAAATATCTTTAAATTTGGTATTTCTTGCTCGTAACTTTTGTATCAGTTCAAAAGCAATTTGGCCTTGTACTTGTATATATCTATCTTTACCCATAGTAGATTCAATATTACTTGCATCATAAGTTATCCAACAGCTCTCTTTGCATGGCTCAATAGGCTCTTTAGGATTGATAGTCTTATTAATCATAAAACCACCATAAGATAACTCATTAGCGACTGTAAACATTGGATCTTTACAGCGTCTATGAATAACAAGCGGGCAACCGACCCAAGATTCGGAACCATCAAGATTTTTGATAATGCCTGCAAACGGATTTTGTGCATCAGCTAAACTTTGTACAGATAACTCTTTACTCCGATATTTGCCAATACCTTCGCCACCAATTTTTTCGACAAATAAATCCTGCACAGTTTGTACCGGTTCAATCTGTTTAGGATCACCAACTACTATTGCCTTTTGCGCACGGAATAAGGCTCCTACAAGCATATGAGGTGACGCTTGTCCTGCCTCATCAATAATGATGGTACCTAACGAGTTTTTAGCTTTACAATTAATCAAAAACCTTTCCACAGCAGCAAAGGTGGAGGAAATAACAGGCACTGCAATCATCAAAGAATTAATTAGTGCAGGGAAAATAATATTAAGATCAAAGTTTTTCTGCAATTTTTTCCTATCACTTAATGATCCCCAATACTGACTAAGTAATTGCATGTTTTTTCTGAAAGCATCACTCATAACTACAGCTTTTTGTAATTGTAAGGCATCATATAACAAACGCTCTCTACATTCATTCAAATAATTACACACATATAAGAAAGCTGTGTGGGCCTGTGCACGCTCCTCATCAGATGACATTAACTTTGATTCTATATCATCAAAGCAATGTATAAAATCTTTATCACTAGTTTTTAATATACCTAGGATATCTTGCTGTGTATTTTCTGCTTTTTGAACAGTACTATCAAGTTCTTTAATATCAGATAATAGACCATCTTTCGTATTGATTATAGATTCACGCTCATTAACTAACTGATGTAATGTATCCAATTGACATTTAACCTTTTGAAGATTTGTAGTCTCCTCTTCAATAACTGATAACAATGCAGTATTACTCATGGCTTTTAAAATAGACCAGTTAGTAGCACTCCAAATCTTATCAATAATAGAACGTTTGCTGTTCAACTCTATTAATTTAGGCTCAATACTATTTTTACGCTCTATCAACTTCAACAAATTATCATCTAAATTATCATCTAAATCATCATACTTACTTAATTGTTCATTGATTACAAGAACTTCCTCTTTTAATTTATCGATTTTAAACTTTAATTCTTGAATCAAATGAATATTCTCTTCATATGCTGTTACATAAGTAAATAATGCTTTTACAAGATTATATTGAGCTTGAAACTGTTTTTTAGCGCTTTCAAAAGCATCTTGAGCACTAGGTATACGCATAATAAAGGACATATCTGAAGATAATACATCTAATACTGGCATAAATGTGTTTATATTAGACTTCTTACCAAGTCTCGCAGAAATTAGGCCCCATTGTTCATTACTCTCCGCTAAACGATCTGCTAAAAAGGTAAAATATACCTCATTAGATTTAACAAATTGATACTTCTTATCCTTAGCAAAATAAGATAAATCAACCTGTTGATCAGAGGAATCCGGATGAAATAATGTAGACCCATTAGTCCCCTTTTCCACAGAGGAAATATTTGGCAATTCTAATGTAATATTTTCAACGGCCTTATTATTTGATGAAAGCACCAGCATGCCATATGCTGCAATATCACTAGGTATATCATAGTAAAAAGAGGTTCCGTCCCTGCCCACAACCTTTTTGAAGATATCATTTACATGATTACTTTCACAAAACTTGGCAGCACGTTCAACAATATTACTAGCAATTATATCCTTCAATAACGTGGTTTTGCCTGTACCAGGAGGCCCATTAACAGAAAAGATGTCTTTAGGATTATCCTTAGCAATATTAACAGCAATTTGCTGCATAAAGGATAAATTAAACTTTGAAGGCCATCTACCATAAGGTAAAACCTTTGGATTATACCACTTACGCATTTGATCAGTATCTTTCAGCAAATCATAATGCTCAATATCCTGATTAAGACTATTGATATAAGATAATACCTTATCATTATCCTTTAATGTATCAATGTGCCGTAAGACCAACTGTAAATCATCAAGGAAAAAACTGGATTTTAAATCATTAATAGGCATTGTATCAGCTTTAACAAGCTGAATCTCCTCTTCCTTAAAACCGCAATAACCATAAATATCACCGGCACGAAACATGGTAACGCCCATAGACTCCAGGATATGCTCTTGTATATACACATTGATCACACGTGCAGCCTTATCAAGGGATACCTTTTCCTCAGGAAGATTAAAACCATCCTCGATTTCTTTAACAACCTCATTCCAGCCATCTAACTTAATATCTTTAAACTCCACATCAGGCTGAGACATCATTTGATGAATCACCCAAATAAAAGAAGCAATTTGCAGACTGCCCTCTTTATAGTATCCCTCTGCATCAACAACAAACGATGCACTATACACATTCCCTAAATATGGTTTTTCAGGATATTCAATTTCTAGTTTATCAATGAAGGCCTCTAATACTTCAGTCCCTTTAACTACACATAACAGAACAGCATGCTCATCATCTAAAACATAGTCCTTTTCATCCTTAAAATATTTAATCTCATCAATAATAGAGTAATTATAAGGATCATTTGGTAACGGTACTACATACGTAGAAACACGTGAATTTGTTCTTTTCCAATAAGGTTTTATTACAGACTGTTGATAAATAGTAATTGTATCATTTTTACTTTTAAATATGAGTTCTTTAATATACTTCTTAGGAATTGCTTTATACTTTGGAACTTCTTTCGGTTGTAAACACTCAAGTGAATACCAATACTTTATAATTTGCTTTGCAGTATCTTTCATCTATACCTACCCTCTCATTAGACTAATGAAAGTATTATATAGGTTGAATAAAGAGATTTCATGAAATCATAACCACCCGTAAAACGGGTGGTTTGCTCTGACCCTATAAGGGTCTTTCT
>NZ_CAMFFZ010000013.1:0-55647 GCF_945949885.1 Veillonella parvula
CTCAGGCTCAGGCTCAGGCTCAGGCTCAGGCTCAGGCTCAGGCTCAGGCTCAGGCTCAGGCCGATGATACCACAATTGAGGAGGTGCACCATGTTTAATTATGATTTCATGCAAAATGCCTTCTTCGTAGCGATTTGTATTTCTCTTTTATGTCCATGTATTGGTATCTTCATGGTGCTACGCCGTTCCAGTATGATTGGGGACACTATGAGTCATGCATCTCTAGCAGGTATTACGCTAGGTTTATTGACGAATACTAATCCAATTTTAGGGGCTTTTATCTTTACTGCTATCTGCGGTGCACTCATCGAGTTCTTGCGAAAATATTTTTCACACCATCTCGATTTGATTCTTACTATAATCTTATCCCTCAGCATTGGTACAGCTATTACGCTTATTAGCTCAGGCAAACTAAAGGCTAATGCAAATGTATTCTTTTTTGGTAGCATCCTAACGGTAAACGCAACTGATATGATTAGTATTGCTGTGCTTACAATCTTATCTGTACTCACCTTACATTTCCTATACAACTCACTTCTTTACATCGCCTATGATGAAGAGGCCGCTCGTGTAGCAGGTGTTAAGGTAGATTTTATTAACTATATCTTTGCCATCTTAATGGCTGCGGCCGTATCTATTTCTATTAAGATTGTCGGTGTCCTCGTATTGAGTGCCATGATTGCGTTACCTGTAGCATCTGCATTACAATTAGAAAAAGGATTTAAAATAACTTTATTATGCTCCATTGGATTTAGCTTGCTCGCTATGATCATTGGACTCTTTGGATCCTACTTCCTTAACGTAGCTCCTGGTGGCTTCGTGTCTCTAACATCGGTAGGTATTTTGCTAGTAGTATTAGTCATTAAGAATATTCGAGCTATCATACGGCGCGTGCAGTTTAGCAAATAAACTAAAACAATCATTAATATGTTTAGATATAAACAACATAGCTAGTTAGAGTAATATAGCTAGTTAGAGTTGAATAATATAATTAGTTAAATAAAAAAATACAGCTAACTAAATCCGATAGTATATTTGATATATTATTAGCCATATAAATCATCTAACTATACAAGTGTATAACAATTTTAGTATTAAAACAGAATCGAAAAAGAGTTATGAATACAACAGCTTGGCCGGAAGGCATAAAAAAGACCAAACAGCGCGAAGCCATTTGGTCTGTATTAACAACTACAGATAAACCTATTACAGCCCTTGAAATCGCAGAACGCTTAGGTGACGGTAGCACTACTTGGATGTCTACTATCTACCGTACACTTGAACTATTAGAAACTAAGGGTATCGTTACACGTACCACGCTCATGGGTAGTGAGATGGCATATTATGAAATTACCCCTCATACACATCGACACTATGCTGTATGTACGAGCTGTGGTGCCATGATACCGCTCCATACCTGTCCCGTCGTAGAAATGCCACAAGAACTTAACGATGCAGGATTTACTGTAACGGAACATCACCTTGAGATCGCAGGAATTTGTAAGAAGTGCAAAAATAAGAAGTAGAAAATAGACAACTAATGTTTAAACAACAAAAAGGACGCAACTGATAGTTACGTCCTTTTTAGTTTTAAAATATATTTTGTATTAACCTTATTTAGCTTTCACCAATTACAGCATCAACGGAGACACTACGAAACCGAGTGCTACAGAAATGGCGATGGCAAGTACGCCTGGAATGAAGAACGGATGGTTAAATACAAGCTTACCGATTCGCGTAGAGCCCGTATCGTCCATTTGTACAGCCCCCAAAAGTGTTGGATATGTAGGCAATACGAAGAGTGCAGATACAGCTGCGAAGGATGCGATAATAATATAAACAGATCCTGTGTTCTCTGGTGTAATACCGAGAGCTAGAATTACAGCGGGTACCAAAGCTTGTGTAGTTGCCGCTTGGCTATACAACAATGTACTTGCAAAGAAGAAGGCTACCGCCAATAGGAACGGATATGCTGTTACCATGCTAGAAGCAAGAGCTTTGATTTCAGGAATATGACCTTTTACAAAGGTATCGCCCAACCATGCTACACCTAGTACACAAACACAAGCAGATAAGCCAGATTTGAATGTACTTGTATTAACAAGTTCTGCTGTATCAAGCTTACAGAAGAATGTTATAGCAGCCGCAATAATCATCATAAATCCGATGATAGCATCGTTTCGGCCAAAGATAACTGGTTTAATAAGGCCAATATTTTTGGAAATTGCAGTTGCGTAGAATACGATACAAATGATACCAATCAAGAAAATCAGTACAGAAGTTTTCGCACCAGGTTTTAAATGGAAATCAGTACTTTTTTCACGAGGTGGCGCCACGTGACCTGCCGCCAAACGTTCTTGATATACTGGATCAGAAGATAAATCATTATTCGCAAAGGTAGACATGATAAATGCCGTAATCATAACCCCTACGAATGTTGTGGAAATACAGATGGCAAGCAATGTAGGATAGTTAACACCATATGGTTCAAGGAACCCACTCATAGCAACTACTGCTGCCGATACAGGACTCGCTGTAATACCAATTTGGCTTGCTACAACGGCGATGGATAGTGGCACAGATGGCTTAATGTTTTCACTTTTCGCCACCTCTACGATTACTGGAATCATAGAGAATGCTGTATGACCAGTACCCGCTAAAATAGTTAAGAAATACGTAACAGTTGGTGCTAAGTAGTTGATATGCTTAGGATTTTTACGCAAAATACTTTCAGCAATGCGCACTAAATAATCAAGACCGCCGGCTAACTGTAAAGCACAGATGGCTGCGATAGCAGACATGATAATCAGAATTACATCCCATGGAATCTGTCCCGGAAACATCCCCATACCAAGGCTTAACAACACAACCCCAAGGCCGCCAGCGTAACCGATGCCCATGCCGCCTAGGCGAACACCGAGGAAGATGGCACCAAATAAAATAATAACTTGCATAATTACATAAATGTCCATACGATGACCTCCTTTATACATATATAGTATCATAGATATGCTAAATAATCATCGAATTTTGGCAATGTATAGTCTATAGTTTAAAATATGACGAAATTTCGATATGCTATACAAAAAAAACTACACCCCATTGCCTTAAACTACTAACAAAAGACAATAGGTGTAGCTTTCCAATAATTAATTTAGCATTATAAAATAATTGGGCGCATATCTTCAAGTATCCCCTCTTCCTCAGTTGCACGTTGGATACTTTCACCCACAATATGAACCATATCCTCTAATTGTTCCACAGTGGATGCCAATGGAGGCATGAGAATAACCACGTCACCGATAGGACGACAGATAAGCCCTTGCTCACGGGCGAGGATTGCCACCTTAGCACCGACCGCATCATTTGGGCGATACGCTTCGTGAGTTGCCACATTTTTTTCAAGTTCAATACCTACGATGAGGCCTCGCTGACGAACCTCTTTAACATGCTTCAATGACTTAATAGGTTCTAAAGCCTTTGTGAAAGCTTCTACTTTAGCAGGCAATTGTTCAATTACCTTTTCATCACGGAATACTTTCAAAGAAGCCAACGCAACGGCACAGGCCAAGGCATTACCGGTATAAGAGTGACCATGATAGAAGGTTTTCTTTTCTTCAAAAGTGCCAAGGAATGCATCGAATACGCGTTTTGTAGTCAATGTTGCTGCTAATGGAAGGTACCCACCAGTGATGCCTTTGGATAAAGTCATAAAATCTGGAGATACGCCTTCATGCTCGCAGGCAAAGAATTTACCAGTCCGACAAAAGCCTGTAGCCACTTCGTCGACGATGAGGAATACATCGTGTTGTTCTGTTAACTCACGAACACGTTTCAAATAGCCGTGAGGCATTACGAGCATACCCGCTGCTGCTTGCACCAATGGTTCCATAACAAGAGCTGTAATTTCATCACCTTCTTCGTTAAGGATACGTTCCAATTCAGTCAACGACTCTTCAAAAGCTTTATCTCGATCTGCCAAATCTCTATACACACCAGGGCTTGGCAATGTTAATGGTTTAAATAATAGATTATGGAATACTTGGTGAAATAATTGAATACCACCTACGGATACCGTGCCTAATGTATCCCCATGATAGCCTGCATTGAGGGCGATAAACTTAGTTTTCTTAGTTTGGCCCACTTGCTGACGATATTGATATGCCATTTTAATAGCCACTTCGATAGCTGTACTGCCATCATCGGACAAAAATACTTTATCGAGGCCTTCTGGAGCAAGCTCTACAAGTTCTTTACACAATTGTGCAGACGGAGGACTTACGAGACCTAATAATGTGCTATGCGCAATTTTATCGGTTTGATCTTTCAATGCTTGGTTCAATACAGGATGGTTGTGACCATGAATATTAACCCACAACGAAGATACGCCATCGTAATACTTTTTACCGTTCTCATCGATGAGATATACCCCCTCACCGCGTTCAATTACTACTGGCTCTTGTGCTAGCCAATCTTGCATTTGTGTAAATGGATGCCATACAAACTCGTGGTCCCATTGTGCTGCTTGTGAAAGCTGTTTTTCTGCCATTTCGTCACCTCATACTTACTAAGTTTTACAAACTATAACTCTCTATGACTATAATTAATGTAAGTTAACTTACTATATATATAGTAAGTTATATAACTATACATATCTAACTACGCTAAATTGATGTATATAATTTATGCTAAGTTTCTACCACTAATAAATAACGAATTATTCAATCTAAGCTTTATAGCCCTAAGACGATGTTCCATAATTCCTTAGAATCAATAAAAGAGCGAGCCCAACCAAGTTGAACCTTGTGAATATCCGGACCTTGGTATGGCGGTACTACAGCTACTACAGGAACACCTGTGTAACGCTCCATATCTGCCACATTTGTTTTCAATAAAAACAGGTCTACAGCTGTCATATTATTTACGATAATGGCTTTCACCTCGATACCATGCAATTTAGCATATTCGCAAGTCAAAACGGCACGATTAATAGAGCCAAGCCGACCATCTGCTACGATAATAGCAGGTAATTTGATATCTTTCATAAAATCCGTGAAAGTTTTATCTCCATAGAGAGGGGTCGTGATACCACCAGCACCTTCTACAAAGGTTATGTCATAGCCACTCACTACATCTAATGTATGTTCTACAAGGCCATCATAGTCAATCTCGATACCAGCCAATTCCGCTGCAAGGCGAGGAGAAAAATCACCGGCAATAGCATAAGGATTCACTTCATGACGACGAGCTTCAGGAATACCTGCCGAGCGCATCAAATGTGTCGCATCTTTACTCTCAAGGCCGATATTATAATTATCCTCATCCATCGTCACACATTCAGGGAAAGGCACTGCACTAGAAGACACAGGTTTCACCATCCCAACAGCAAAGCCATCGTCTACAGCCATCGCCCCCAATAATCCGGTCACAAACGTCTTACCTACATCTGTATCTGTACCAATTATAGAAATACCTAACTGCTTCATACAAAGCTCCTCTCAAGCGAATACTTACTGCCGCATAGGTTAACTAATTTATATGAGTAAGTTTACAATCTAATTACAATATACAGCGAAAAGGAATATATAGTCAACCTATTATTACTGTTCAAGTTTACGATGCTGTGACTCTATGGGGCCCGAATACATCACTACATTTTAGCTAAAAAGCTGTGTCCCTAACCTCCGCGCTCCATAGTAAACTAAGTCGCACTTCGCTTAGGAACACAGCTTTTTATAACATTATCGCAGTATTAGTCCCATAGAGTCACAGACCGCTACTTTGAATACGATAATAATAGGTTGGCTATATGGGAAAAGAACGATAACTTTTTCGTCCCTTACTCATTTGATACAGTGAATTTTGTTTTATTGATTTATGAATAGACTCGATAGGACGAGTTCACAAATACAGTTATAAAAAGAGTGATGACTAACCGATTAGCGACTTAGCTCGCTTTGGAACGTAGAGGTTAGTCATCACTCTTTTTTACCTAAATGTAGTTATCTAACGGGGCCCATTAATTTCTCTTTCCCCTCTTGATGCGGCGAAACTACGCTAACTCGTTAATGAACATTCAGATTTGATGAGACTAATTCATAGGTACAGTTGGAAAAAGAACGATAACTAACCGATTAGCGACTTAGCTCGCTTTGGAGCGTAGAGGTTAGTTATCGTTCTTTTTCACCTAAATGTACAAATCAACTTGGGCCCCATCAAATCTTAGCCTAGATTTCGAGGTAGCGAAATTCACCTGTATCAGGATCCATCATACCTCCATAGAACCCCATTCCTTTTGGAAATAGTGGATGGTGGCGTAGGAAGTTAACTGTATAAATTACATTGTCTTCAGAAATATGAAATCTATCCATCCAATCGATAAGGCCTGGTTCGATCATGCGAATAGCATCTTCACTAATACCTTTCGCTTTCATAGATTCCATAAATGTAGTAGCAGAAAAGTCGATCATACCGCAGTTTTCATGACCGATAATTAGCACATCTTCAATTTCCATACCATAGGTAGCAACGAGCAGACTTTGCACGATGTTATCGATAGGTTGTGTTACACTATTGCCTGCAGTTTTAATGACAATTATCTCTCCTCGATGAAAGCCTAGTGCTTCTTCTAGCATACCTACTAAGCGGGTATCCATACAGGTTACAATACCTAACTTTTTTGTAGGATGACTTGTTAATCCAGCCTTTGGCAGCGCAGGATGATGTTTTACATAGTCTTTATTGATTTCAATTATTTTTGCAATGTCAATCATAAGGGTCCTCATTTTATATACTCTATTTCCACCTGAAATAGATTCTATTCATTATATACACCTTATTCATCACAAAACAAGTTTAAATTACAACTTATAAATTATTATTATGAATTTTACGACTATATAAAATCTTTAACTCAATGATATTAACTTCTATCTTATAATTAGTTTTTATTTATATCAATCATATAAAATCTTCAAAAATGCGATGAATATTCTGTATAATTCTTATATATGTAGTAGATTTAAAAACCCTTCCTATGGTACTATTAACACTATAGAAAGCAAACGCCACATGATACCACATATGACGTGAACTGTATGTACAGTAAGGAGGTTTTATAATGGGTATCAATCAAAAAACGTTGCCAGGCATTTTACTCTGTGCCATTCTCGCTATTCCTTGTTGGTTGCTAGGACAGCAATTTCATCTAGTAGGTAGTCCAATCTTTGCCATTATTTTAGGTATAATTATCGGTTCTATCTTCACATCATGGAAACGGGAAAAAACAGGTGCTGGCATTGGGTTTACATCAAAAAAGATTTTACAATGGGCCGTTATTTTGTTGGGCTTTGGTCTTAACATTACACAGATTCTACATGTAGGTTGGATTTCTTTACCTGTCATCATTTCTACCATCGCTACATCGTTAATCGTATCCTATGTTATTTATCGATTAACCCATATTGACTCTAACTCAGCAGTCCTCATCGGTGTTGGTTCATCCATTTGTGGTGGTTCCGCTATTGCTGCGGCGGCTCCAGTTATTAAAGCAGAGGATCATGATATTGCACAAGCAATCTCTGTTGTATTCTTTTTCAATGTAGTAGCCGCCTTTGTATTTCCTCAATTAGGTGACGCCATTGGCCTCTCTAACATGGGCTTTGGATTATTCGCCGGTACTGCAGTTAACGATACTTCTTCTGTAACAGCAACAGCTGCTGTATGGGATAGTATGAAAGGTACTGGCACACAAGTTCTGGAATATGCTACTATCGTAAAGCTAACACGTACCCTAGCTATCATTCCTATATGCTTAGGTCTTGCTAGTTATCAAGTATACAAAGCTAAGAAAAATGCCTCTCAAACAGATGGCGCAAATGTTAGTATTGCTAAAATTTTTCCAAGATTTGTTTTATACTTTGTACTTTGCTCCCTTGTCACAACAGCATTATCCTATGCTAATGTAGATATTCAATTCTTGAGTATCTTCAAAACAATTTCCAAATACTTTATTACAATGGCCATGGTAGCAATTGGCCTTAATACAAATATTGTAAAATTATTAAAATCCGGTGGCTCAGCCCTTGCCTTAGGAGCTTGTTGCTGGATTGCTATCTCCGCTGTAAGCCTTATGGCACAACATATGATAGGTTTATGGTAGAAAATATACAGATATTGTATATTATGTTATAATTATATATAAATAGAATAGTAAGGACCCCTCCAGTAATGGAGGGGTTTCGTGCTACTATTCACCTTATTAGTACTTTATCATACCATAGTCAGGAGGGTTAATATGTACTTCTTACAAGGACTTCTTGTCGGCCTCGCTACGTTTGCCCCTGTTGGCATGCAAAACCTCTTCATTATTAATACGGCCTTGGTACAACCTGTTCGCCGTATTATATTGACGCTGATCATACTAGCGTTTTTTGACATGAGTTTAAGTGCTGCCGCCTTCTATGGTATTGGTACCGTTCTTGAAATGTGGCCACTCACAAAACTCATAGTTCTCATCTTTGGGGGACTCCTCATTGTATATATGGGTTTTAATATATTTAAAACTCAACCAGACATGCGCAACGTAGACACGCATATTCCAATTAGGAAAATTATCGTCTCAGCCATCGCTGTATCATGGGGCAATCCACAAGCCATTCTAGATGCGACAATGATGCTCGGTGCTTTTCAGGCTAATATTCCAAAAGAAAGCATCTACCACTTCTTCTCTGGTTTCTTGGTAATGACACCTATTTGGTTTGGATCTCTAGCTACCACAATGCATCTTCTAGCTAAAAAAATTAAGATTACTCATATGGCATGGATTAACCGTTTCTGTGGTTCGGTTCTCGTCATTTACGGTATTAAGCTATGTATTGATGGCCTCATGATGTTAAAAAACTTTTTGTAAGGCTATACTCATAGATACAAGAAAAATTTAAATTTCTAATACTATCATAACTATATAAGGAAAATACAAATAGACGATGTACAGAAAAAAAAAAGTCATTAGCAAATTGCTAACGGCTTTTTCATTTATAATCTCATTTATAATTTTTCAAGTACCTGCTGGAACATATCTCTGAGTGCTACAATATATGAATTATTTTGATTTCGTTGAGATATAAAGTAGTAGTGGCGTTCCATAGGTTTACCATGATTCATCAATACCTTACGTTCGATACCTGGCATAGGATCTGTTAAATATTTAAAACAATCTAATAGTAATAGCCCTTGCTGCCCTGCAACCAAGTATCGTGCTTCTTCTAACGTACGAGCATAAGCGAAGGCGCCATTATAACCTATGGCTTTGCGATAGTGTTCTTCTTCAGACAAGGTATATTTCCCACGACACAATAAAATAAGTGGTAAATCATCGATATGCTTTAGTTCTACACAGTCTTCATTAGTATATCCTTGTGGTACCTCAATAAATGTAGTGGCTTTATCAATTAAATGACTTTCAAAATCATCAGATAAAATTTGCCATTGATCATTAAATACTACATCTACACGACGATCACTGAGCATGCCATATAGCTCTTCATGACTGCCGCTGTACATACGAATATCTAAATTTTTATAACGCTTTGCTATGTGAATCACCGTTTGCTGCATAGCAATTCCACTGTAACGATTCAAATAACCAATGCGCAAACTCACACGTGCATCTGTACCGATACGCATCGTTTCTACCTTAATATCATGAAACCGTTCTAATAGTTTTTTCCCAGATCGATATAAATATTGTCCTGCTGGTGTTAGATGAAAGCTTCGTTTTTCTCGAACCATTAGTTCAACACCAAGACTAGTTTCAAGAGCTTTGATTTGCTGAGATATAGCAGATTGAGATACATATTGCTCTGTTGCAGCTTGTGTAAAACTGTTGTTATCTACTACACACACAAAATACTCTAATTGTTTTAATAACATAACGATGCACTCTCATCTCTCTTGCAGATTAGACAGCTCAATACCTTTGAAACATTTCGCAACATATAGCCCCATATTGGAGTTTGCCATACGTTTTCTCTACATAGTATTTATAGATTCTATACATACTACTAAATATATTTAACTATGTCTAAAACGGTGAAAGCAAATCAGCTATGCCGATTGACTTTCACTGGGAATAACTAAACTACGATAAATAAACAGCGCCGCTACAAAGAATATAGCTGCTGTAGACCAAAAGACCGCTCCGTACCCAAAGGCACGAGCAATCATGCCACTAAGGACAGGTCCCAATACATTTCCCATCATGGCTACACTAGACACCGCACCAAACACGATACCTCTCCGCTCAATAGGAACCGCCTTGGATATGAGCGTATTGGCAATCGGTGTAATAAAACCCATGAAGAATCCTGCAATGGCACGGAATATTCCAAGGCCCCATATACTAGGCATTATATATTGAAGTATAAACAAAGTCCCTACAGCCCATGTAGCAGTAAAAACAATACGAGGCATGGTTAAACGTTCTGTTATCTTACCAATGGAGATTGAAGCTAAAGCACTAAACAAACCGGCGCCAAAGATGATTATACCAACAATAGTGGCTACAAACTCATCATTCATATGCATATAGTGCTTAATGTATAGTGGTAAAATGGGACCAATACCAGTAATACCAAAATTACATAAGAACAATAGCCCTACCAAGAGGCGAACTCGAGGTATGACCAAAAAGGATTTAATTAGAGACAGCTGCGACTCTCTAGCATCTACCTTATGCTCAAACTGTAGATTAGGCATGAATAGATAAATTCCCAACATACAAAGCCCTGTTAAGGCTGAGAACATAACAAATGGTGCACGATAACCTAATAAGTCCGCCACCAAACCACCCATGAGTGGCCCAAAAACGAGGCCCATAACCATGGAGGCTTGATATAAGCCCATTGCCCAAGGTACCTTATTTTCAGGGGTTACGAGAATAATAATAGCCAATCCTA
This sequence comes from Veillonella parvula, assembly GCF_945949885.1. Taxonomy (GTDB): domain Bacteria; phylum Bacillota; class Negativicutes; order Veillonellales; family Veillonellaceae; genus Veillonella; species Veillonella parvula_B. The sequence goes on from NZ_CAMFFZ010000013.1 coordinate 10,959, forward strand.
TTGGAACATAGCCTCCTACCACACCTTGCAATATACGTAACATTAATAACTGCCATGGTGTTTGTGTAAAAGCACAGGCACCAACAGTCACCATCAGGGTAAACAAGATGAACATCATTACCTTACGCGGACCAAGCTGATTAGCCTTACGCGACCAATAGGGTGCACTCAGTGCCACCATACAAGGCGTTACACCTGATACAAGGCCTGCCCACATAGCGGCTTCTCCTGGATCATGAAGACCTAGCTCAGCTAAAAATAACGGAAGAAAGGATAATACACCAATAATTGTTATACCCCCACCAACCTGTATAGTACAGATTAGGTATATAATTCGTTTCCAAGAAGAATCCATAATATCCTTCTTTCTTATTTGAAATTACCTATAAAGGTAGTAATATACATATCGATATGAGCTAAAGAATACTATAATACAAAAGAAATGTTTATAGAACAGATTTTTACTCTTACCTCAAAAGAATGCAACAGCATATATTTACATAAATTCATAGAATATATACTTATAATTCTATTGTATCGCAAACAACCTAAAAAGACCATCGCTTATACCCATAAGGGTCACAGATGGTCTTTTTTATCGTGTGATTCTCCTACTTTTACCAAAGAAAGAGATACCTACGATATATTATTTTTGTTTGAACATCCAATAAATATAGTAAATAACAAGCGCATAAGTCACTACGTCAAATACAGGTAAGAATGGCACCATTTTAGATAAACGTCCAAATCCATGAACATGGATATTTGCCGCAATAATAGCAACAAGATTCAAGCGATGAATCCAGATTGCTTTTTTACGAGATACAGATTTTGCCATATTCCCTACCCAAGGTGTTAAGTATAATACCGCAAAGATAAGAGCAATAAACATAGCCACAAGGGAGATATAACCACCCCAGAAGCCTAAAAAGGATTTCAAAGCTTTCAAGAAGTATACATACCAGTGTGCACATACGAGAACCACACTAACAATACCTACGATGCGATGAATTTCAAACATTTCTTTTGGATTGTATCGTTTGATAAACCATTTTGGTTTTGTTGCAATGTATGTTAATACAAGCCATGCCACATAAGGAATAAGGCCTAAGTGAACCTTCCAATTGCCGAATGATCTACCACCTGTTACATAACCATATTCCACCATCCCCATAAATATTAAGGATAAAACTGCAATCCAAATTAAAATATGGTATTTACTCTTAAACTGTTTTTTTACAACTTCTGCCATAATAAACCTCTCTATGTCTTATAGGATCTACAAGTATACATCTAGTTTGGCCTAATGTAGCATGCTAATAAAACACTCTCACCCTATAGCATTCTACTTAGAACTAATTACTGATTAAATTAGAATCCAATTATTAAATTAGAATTTAAAGTTAAGATCCGCACGATAGTAATCATTTACGCGATTACCCTCTTGTGTTTTAGCATTGAAACCGTAATATGCATTAATGCCGATATTTTTCTCTGGTGCGTAGGATGCACCTAATTGCCATGCTTTATAACCTTCATACCGTGTTTTCTTTAATAAATCATTAGATTCATATTTTTGTGTTTTAAATACAGGTGCATTCTTAGCTTGATCAAAGTAATCTAATCGGATAGCCCAAGAGTTCTTCTTATTAATTTTATAGTCGCCCCATTTAACGCCAACGTTCCAAATATCGGAATCACTCAAGCCAGATGCTTTTACCCACTCGCCATCAATACCGAATTTACCAATATTATACTTAGCATTAAATCCATATACATTATCGAATTCGTTATTTTTCTTGCCATTACCCATACGTACATTCGTTGTACCTACATGAGCAAACATACCACCAAAACCAAAGCGATCATTAACAGCTACATTAGCATTGATAAGACCTACATCACCATTATCAGCTTTACTAGTCTTAGCAAAACGACCTGCTGTCATGTAACCATAAGCGCCATTTAATGTAACTTTATCACCAAGCTTAGCTGTAGCGCCTACCCCATCAAAGTTAGAGCTATAAATCAAGCCACCACCAAATTTTTGAGTATAGCGACCCGCATCGACCACAACATTTTTACCGAATTTGTGCTCTACATATGCTAAATCCCAATTAGCTTCTGCCTCTTTAGAGCTATCACCTAGTTCAATAGAGCCTGTTGTAATCCGTGCTTTAACAGATGTATTTTTATTAACCTTTGCATCAAGACCTAAACGTACACGAGCTGTGATTTTATCTTCGTAATCATAACCATCGATACCCTCTTTACCGATATAGTTGATACGAGCATCACCAGTAACTTTGACATTGCCTACTTGATCTTCCAATTTAGCTACACGCACACCGAGTGTATTCAATTCATTGGAAAACTCATCAGCTAAGCGATTCAACATAGCTTGTTGTTCTGCATTAGCACGGTCTTGATTAGCCATGCCTTTCGCAATCATTTGAGCCATTTCGTAACGAGTAATGTTATTTTGGCCTTTGAAAGTACCATCAGGATATCCATTGATAATACCGGCTGTAGCCAATTGCTCTACTGCTTGATAAGCCCAGCTATCAGAAGGGACATCGGAAAATGGGTTAACAGCAAAAGCTGTAGCCACACCCATCATGGCTGCCACTGCAAAAGCATTGGTCATTTTACGTTTAATCATACTAAACCTCACACAATAAAATAACAGAAGCAAAAAATGAATAGATAATGAATTTTCAGTTCTAATTATCATTATCATGTTTAACATACAGATAATAACAATTTTCATTATGCGAATAAAGAGAAAATGTATATCAATCTCACAATCATTTATGACTCAAACTGATAATAATACTAGTTTTAGGTTTCACTAGAAATAGACATATGTAACAATGATAGCTATACTATCTAATTTACTTAATATATTTTATCATTTAAATCGAATTTTATAGATTACTCATATCAGATATCTAGCATTCAATATAAGAATAATTCTAAATTATAAAAGCCCCTTGCAGTTGTCAGCATAAGCTTTCAACAATACAAGGGGCAAAGGATCAATGTGTCCTATTATACATAGGCATATAAATCCATCATCATCCTAATTATTTTTGATCACGTTTACGATAAATGATAAATGGACGTGTTAAGTAATTGAGTGGAACACTCAAGCAGTGTACCAAACGGCTGAATGGGAAGATAATAGCAACCACCATCCATGCCAACATGTGGAATTTAAACATGAATGGCACGCCTTCCATCAAGGATGGATCAGGCATAAAGGATAGTAAGCTACGGAACCATGGGCCGATGGATACACGGTAGTCAAAAAAACCAGATGCATTAAGCAATGTACCAGCCATACCACTAAAGATAGCTAATGTTAAGAATAAATATAACCATTTATCAAGGCCAGATGTATTTACTTTCATAGCAGGTACAGTAAAGCGACGTTTCATCAAGAGCAAGAAACCAACGATGAAGATGATACCCGCTACAGCACCCATATATAATGCACCTTCATGGTACATATGGTCATTGATACCCAAAGCTGCAGTCCAAGCTTTAGGTACTAATACACCTACTACGTGACCGCCGATAACGCATAGCAAACCAAAGTGGAACAATGGATTGGCAATACGTAATTGTTTTTTCTCTAAAAATTCACTTGATTTTGTAGTCCAGTTTCTTTCAAAGTAGAAGAAACGAACAAGTGTGCCTACGATTAAGAATGTAAACGCAATATATGGCAAAGCGCCCCATAAAAATAGATTCATCGTGCACCATCCTCCAATCCATTTGCAACCGACAATATGATATCAAATAAGAATGCATAGGTCAGTTTTGCTTCGATCAATCGATCCCTAATATATTCTAGCTTTGGTTTACAATAATCATACACTTCACGAGCCTTTTCAGGTTCGATAACAGCGCATAACTCTAGAATAGCTGGAATATAGTCAGGCATCTCCTTTGGTAAATCATAGCCATTTTCTAGGAAGAAGGCTTTATATTTAACGAGTTCCTCTGCTTGTTCCCCTGTACCTTGCAATTCATAAGTTGATAAGTACATCGTTGTATTACGACTGAAGTCAAAGACACGTACGTATTGGTCTTCAAAGGCCTTACGATCCGTTTCTTCAATGTAATCAAAGAACTCTAACAATCCTTGGCGAAGCTGAGGATGCTCAACAGAGCGAGTATCCTCTTTCCATTCACCAAGTTCATTGTACCAAGATTCATCTGGATACCGAAGCAAAAAAGAAGCAATGAGAGCTATTTTTTGTGCATCATCCATTATGGCAACCCCCTGTCGGGCATGCAAAGCCACGATTGTGTTGCATTTCTAAGCGACCTTCACGAGATACGTTAACATCAGATGGGATAACAAAACGATCATTATATTTAGACAATGCTAACAATTTGTACATAGCATACATTTGCTCTTCTGTAAGATCTACTTCGTGGGCGATCGCTTCATCACCTGTCTCACGGCGGCGCATGTATTCACGCATATCGAGAATGCGTTGTAATACACGAGCTAAAATATCTGTATTACCAGCAGTAAACATATTAGCCAAGTATTGTACAGGCACGCGCATTTCATGTGCATCTGGCAAGTATACATCAGATGTTACACGTTGTAAGATTGGGCTGAGCGGTGGCACATACCAAACCATTGGTAATGTGCGATACTCTGGATGCAACGGCAACGCAACGCCCCACTGTTTTACAAGCTTGTAAACAGGAGATTTTTTAGCTGCTTTCAAGAATGCTTCAGAGATACCCGCTTCACGAGCGGCTTTAATAACCTCTGGATCATTAGGATCCAAAATTAAATCTACTGTATTTGGGTAAATTTCTTGTTCATCCTTAGTAGATGCCATTTCTTGAACTTTATCCATATCGTATAAAACTACACCAACATAGCGCATACGACCTACGCATGTTTCAGCGCAGATTTGAGGCAAGCCATTTTCCAAACGAGGATAACAGAATACACATTTTTCAGCTTTGTTTGTTTCCCAGTTATAGAAGATTTTTTTGTATGGACAAGATGGAACGCAATGTCTCCAACCGCGGCATACATCTTGGGAAACAAGTACAACACCATCTTCATCACGCTTGTAGATGGCACCGGATGGACATGCCGCTACACATGCAGGATTTAAACAGTGGTTACAAAGACGTGGTAAATAACGCATAAATACTTCTTCGTAGTCAAATACAATATCGTCACCCATCTTAGCCAAGTTCACATCTTCTCGTGCATGATGACCTCCAGCCAAATCATCATCCCAGTTAGGGCCCCATGTTACTTCCATTTTTTGCTTTGTTAACAAGGAACGAGGACGTGCTACGGGTTGATTATTTTTACGACCGGTATGAATCAATGTTTCATAATCGTATGTCCAAGGTTCAAAGTAATCCGTAATTTCTGGTTGCTCTGGATGATAGAACAACTTCATCAATCGAGAACCTTTAGAACCTGTGGAAAGCGCCAAATTACCGCTTTTATCGAGAGTCCAGCCACCCTTCCATTTTTCTTGGTTTTCCCAATTACGAGGGTAACCTACGCCAGGGCGGGTTTCCACGTTATTAAAGTACATATATTCCGCGCCTTCGCGGTTCGTCCATGTATTTTTACAAGTAATAGAGCATGTATGACAGCCTAAGCACTTGTCCAAATTTAGGACCATGGATACTTGAGCTTTAATCTTCAAGCCAATCCACCTCCTTCAATTTACGAGCCACAATTGTCATATCACGTTGGTTACCAGTTGGACCATAGTAATTAAAACCATAGCTCAATTGACCGTAACCGCCGATCATGTGGGTTGGCTTCATGTGAATATGTGTTGGTGCATTATGTGTACCACCGCGACGATCTTTCTTAACTTGCGTACCAGGAACGTTGATGTGACGGTCTTGAGAGTGATGCATATAAGAAATGCCACGAGGAATACGTGGAGATACAACCGCACGAGCTGCAACTACACCATTTTTATTGAATGCTTCTACCCAGTCATTATCTTTAACACCAATTTCTGCTGCATCATCTTCGTTGAGCCAAATTGTTTGGCCACCACGGAATAATGTTAACATTTGTTGGCTATCAAAATACATACTATGTGTAGACCACTTATTATGTGGTGTTAAGTATTTCAATGTAATTTCTGGAATACCTTCTTGTTTATAATCACCTTGTACTGGTTTATATGATAATACAGGTTTATACAATGCCATAGCTTCGCCATAGTCGCGCATCATTTCATGATCACAATAGAACGATTGACGACCTGTTACAGTACGGAATGGTACCTTATCTTCTGTAGATGTTGTAAATGGAGAATAACGACGGTTTTTATCGTTCTTACCAGTACTTGTTACAGAGCTAATGATAAAGCGTGGTTGACGAACCATGTCATCGAAGGTAATTTTTTCTTGTTCACGACCTTTTGCATTCTTTTCAAGCCCAGAAAGACCTGTTTTATCTTCCATAGCTTTCCAAGAACGAACAGCTAATTTACCATTTGTACAAGAGGATAATGTTAATACAACATTACAAGCTTCCTTACATTCGTAGATGCTTGGACGACCATGAGAAATAAAGTCTGGATTATCAATCGTACCATTTTGAGCATACAATGTTTGATATTCGTCAGATACATCCCAAGCCAAACCGTGCGCACCCATTTTATTTTCAATATTAGGTCCCAATGCAATGTATTTTTCAAAGATTTGACTATAATCCCGTTTTACATGAACGAGATTCGGCATTGTTTTACCAGGAATTGGTTCACATTCGCCTTTACTCCAATCAAGAACTTTACCTTCTGGTTGCGCTACTTCGCCTGGACTATCATGGCCAAGTGGGGTAGCTACAATATCTTCATATTCTGTAAAGCCAGATTCTTTTGCTACGCGAGATACTGTTTCTGCAAGGGTGCGGAATGTATCCCAGTCGGATTTAGTTTCCCATGCGCAATCAACAGCTGCTTGGAATACATGTACATATGGATGCATGTCCGTAGAAGACAAGTCTTCTTTTTCATACCATGTAGCTGCGGGGAACACGATATCAGAATATAAACCTGTAGACGCCATACGGAAGTCGATATCAATTAAGAGATCAAGCTTACCCGCACCATCTGCTTCACGCCATTTAATTTCTTCTGGGCGTGTAGGAGCATCATCATCTTCCAATACGGCATTTTTTGTGCCTAATAAATGTTTCAAGAAGTATTCGTGGCCTTTAGAAGAAGAACCGATAAGGTTCGCACGCCATACAAACAAGTTACGTGGATGGTTTTCTTTAGCTGCTGGATCCTCTACACAGAATTGTAAATCTTTATTTTTCAAGGCTTGTGCCACATATTGGTTGATTTCCGCTTCTGTACTAGCACCGGCTGCACGAGCATCATTAATCAATTCTTGGCTACCTTTATTGAAAGTAGGATAGGATGGCAACCAACCTAAACGAGCTGCTAAGACGTTGTAATCCCCAGGATGATGATAGCGAGGTTTAGCCAATTTAGATACGCGGTCTGCCAAGTCGATGCAGTCAGAACGATATTGTTCTGTAGCAAAGTAGAACCAAGATGTACCATTTTGTAAACGAGGAGCCTTACTCCAGTCATTGGCAGTCATGATACCACCCCAACCTTCAACAGGACGAAGCTTTTCTTGACCTACGTAGTGGGCCCAACCACCGCCGTTAACGCCTTCTGTACCACAGAACATGATAAGGTTCAAAATAGTACGGTAAATAACATCGGCATGGTACCAGTGGTTGATACCACCGCCCATGATAATCATGGAACGACCGTTCGTTTTTTCAGCATTATCTGCAAATTCACGTGCTGTAGCAATAGCAATGTCCGCTTTTACGCCAGTGATTTTTTCTTGCCATGTAGGTGTATAAGGTGTGTCATCAGTGTAAGCTGTCGCTACCTCACCACCGATACCGCGGTCAATACCGTAGTTAGCAAGAATGAGATCGTATACAGTAGTCACTTTCACAGGACCATCAACAGTTTGTACTGTAATAGTTGGAATAGCGCGTTCAATAATACCTTCGTGTTCTTCATCACCAAAGTACGGTAACTTAACAACAGTCACGTCTTCACGTTGATCAAATACGGACAAGCGAGGATCAATTTTAGCTCCTGTATCACGATTTTCAAGTCGTAAATTCCATTTTTGTGGGTTCGTGTGACGTTCACCCATTGTACCATTAGGTACAACGATTTCATTTGTTAATTCATCAATCAATACCATTTGGAAGTCAGCGCCTTCCTCTTGGCGACCTAAGTCCTTAGCATTCAAGAAACGGCCTGGTTGAACTGTGCCGTTGATAGCTTCAACGCGTACAAGGAATGGCATATCTGTGAACTCTTTTGCATACTCTTTGAAGTATGGAGTTTCTTTGTCGATGTAATATTCTTTTAGGATAACGTGACCCATTGCCATTGCAAGAGCCGCATCGGTACCAGCTTTTACATTGAGCCATGCATCGGAAGAAGTTGTAGATTCCGCATAATCAGGAGACACGGATACTACTTTAGTACCTTTATAACGAACCTCTGTCAAGAAGTGAGCATCTGGCGTACGGGTCAACGGTACGTTAGAACCCCACGTCATGATGTAACCAGCATTATACCAGTCACCAGATTCAGGTGTATCAGTTTGTTCACCCCAAACTTGAGGGCTGGAAGGTGGCAAATCGGCATACCAGTCATAGAAGGACAATGGTGTGCCACCCATCAAATTAAGGAAACGAGCCCCTGCTGCATAGGACAACATGGACATCGCAGGAATTACAGAGAAGCCTGCGTTGCGGTCAGGACCATATGTTTTTGCTGTATATAGTAAGGATGCTGCAGTAATTTCTGTTGCTTCATCCCATGTGGAGCGCACAAAGCCACCCATACCACGGGCTGACTTATATTTTTTCGCTTTTTCAGGATCTTCTACGATAGATTTCCAAGCTTCGATTGGATTCTTAGCATGCTTCTTCGCTTCTCTCCAAAGCTCGACCAATTCGCCACGTACATAAGGATATTTTACGCGCAAAGGGCTATAAAGATACCAAGAGAATGTTGCACCACGAGGGCATCCACGTGGTTCATAATCTGGCATATCATCTGGTGTTTCAGGGTAGTCAATTGCTTGATTTTCCCAGGCTACAACACCGTTTTTAACATAAATATTCCAGCTACAAGAACCAGTACAGTTTACGCCATGCGTTGTGCGGACAACTTTATCGTAAGACCAACGGTCACGATAATAATTTTCCCATTCACGACCTCCATCTTCTGTGATTTGATGGCCGTTTGGAGATACTTCCTTCTTGCGAAGAAACTTAAACTTTTGAGACAACAAGCTCACCTCGTGTCCTCCTTCAAAACTACAAAAAAATCCCTTGTGCTAGATGTGCTAACACAAGGGAGAAAATCCTGTTATTCGATATTACTAATATTAGGGTCAATACCATCAACCTCTAAATCAAGTAATCCGATTAAAGCGTCAAAATCACAGATTACTAGATGGTGTTTGTCATAGGCTACATAGCCTAACTTACGTAACTCACTTAACATGCGATTTAAACTTTCTCTTGATGTGGCAGCAAACTCAGCCAATTCTTGATTTGTTAGGGCAATATCAATAAAGATACCATCCTCGCGCTTTACACCATAACTATTGGCTAAGCGCAACAAGGTAGAATAGAATGCTCCCTTCTTGCCGTAAAGTAGCAAGTCCCGGTATTTTGCCTGTTGACGACGCATATGTAAAGTGTAGATTTTCATCATTGCAATAGCCAATGAATGGTCTTTTGCAATAGCCCCTTCCAACACATCATAGCGTATACAATAAACAGAGCAATCCTCCCGAGCAATGGCGTTGAACACATATGTTCTAGTGTTCTCCTCATACAACGGAATCTCACCAATTACATTATTCGGCCCTACTAAACGCAACGCAAAAATGTGTCCGCTAGCTTCAAACTTCTTAATGCTCATTCTACCTTTTACTACTACGTAAAAGTATTCTGCCTTGTCCCCCTCACGGAAGAGAAAATCACCTTTTTTAAGATGTAGTTCCTCACCCGGCAAAGCAAGCAATTGGTTAATTAATTTTTGATCCATACCATTATCACTCCACAGTACTTTTATAACAAAATCCATTAGTTATACTAATCTATTTATAGTAAAAGCACGTATACTATATACTTTTTCGTATATATATGATTATTATAACTTATTAATTTCAGAATCTGTGTGTTTTACATCACATTCACAAAAAAAATTACACTATATAATATATCTGTGATGTAAGACATTGAAAAATATTACTGCTACAATAATTATAACGCAGTTTTGTAAGTAAATCGAATGCTTTCTATGGAAATTCTTTAGATTTTACTATTTATATATACTATATATAATCTTATATATTTTTCTTGTCTACATGTATAGTTGTTACAGTAAGGAGAAGTTCAAAATGAACGAACTAAAAATGCCTCAAGTAGGTGCAAGCCGCAGCGAAATCGTGGCTAATTGGCAACCGGAGAATCCGGAATTTTGGGAAAAGTTTGGCAAAAAAATTGCTAAACAAAACCTCATTATATCCACTATTGCCTTAACACTTTCATTCTGTGTTTGGTACTTATGGGCAACCATTGCAGCTCAGCTAAATAGCGCTGGATTTAACTTTACTACTGATCAATTATTTACATTGGCTGCCTTACCAGGCCTAGTAGGTGCCACATTGCGATTTGTATACACATACATGCCAGCACTGTTAGGCGGTAAAAACTGGACATTTATTTCCACAATTATCTTATTAGTTCCTGTTGTGTGGCTCGGCTTTGCTGTACAAGATACAACAACTTCTTATGCGACATTTATGATTTTAACAGCCCTTATCGGTTTAGCAGGTGCCAACTTCTCATCCTCTATGGCATACATTGGTAACTTCTTCCCTAAATCTGAAAAAGGCACAGCTCTTGGTATCAACGGTGGCGTTGGTAATCTTGGCATTTCTGTAATCTACTTCCTAGCTCCATTTGCTATGGGATCTGCGGCTTTAGGTAGTGTATTTGGTGTAACGCCAACAATTATTAAGGGCAACGCAGTATATCTAGCTAATGCAACTTTCATGTGGGTTGTACCTCTTGTTGTTATCCTTGCATTGATGACTCGCTTCATGGATAACCTACCTCTAGAAAAACCAAATCCTAAAAACCTCGTACAAATCTTTGGTAACAAGCACACATGGGCGCTAACATTGCTCTATACATGTTCTTTCGGTGCATTCTCTGGTTACGCAGCAGCACTTGGTCTATTAGTAGGCAAAGAATTCCCTGAAATTCCATTTGCTTCTATCGCATTTGTAGGTCCACTCGTAGCAGGTGCCCTTCGTCCTGTGGGTGGTTGGTTAGCAGATAAAATCAATAGTGGTACAAAAGTTACCTTTATTAGTCTTATCGGCTTATGTGCATCCACCGCATTAATTGCAGTTGCTGTAGATATGCACAACTTCCCATTCTTCTTTGCAATGTCCGTATTAACTTTTGTATGCTGTGGTTTTGCTACCGGTGCAACATTCCGTATGATTCCACACGTATTTGGCAATCCATTGCTCTCCTCTTTAATTACAGGTTTCGTAGCCGCTGTAGCTGCATACGGTGCCTTCGTTACACCTAAGATTTTTGGCTTTGTATATTCCATGTTCGGCAATATTCACCCAGCCTTTGCTGTATTACTTGCGTTCAACCTTGTAACGGTAGCTGTGTGCTACTGGTTCTATGTGCGTAAAAGCGCAAACATGAACGTATAATTTTCTGGAAACAGAAAATTTACGTTCACTCGACGGTACAACAAAATATAATTCACTTTTCTAAACTAAGTGATAAAAGAGAACCCCGCATCTCTCCTCCATACTTATCAGGTCTGCGGCCTAGGGCCTTGACCTCGTAAGTCGGATCGATGCGGGGTTCTCTTTTATAAAAATATAGTTATAAATAAGATACTCAGACATAGTGAATTATATTTTACGCAGTACAGTAAAAAAATACAAAAATTTTTTGTTTAAAATTATAGCCTTCATGTTAAGGGAAGAAAAATGGACTGCAACGCAGTCCCTTTTTTATTATCCAAAGATTTCTTCTAGTAGTGCGTCGTCGATGATAGTACCAACGTAGAAGTCGCTGAAGATTCCGTATTTTGCACTGGCTTCTTCGAAGCGCATATCGTATACAATTTTTTTGAATTGGATGTCGTCGTTACTAAAGATAGTAATACCCCATTCCCAGTCGTCTAGACCACAGCCACCAGTAGTGAATTCAGATAATACATCCAAGTATGTTTTACCAAGTTCACCGTGAGCTTTCATCAAAGCACCGCGCTCTTGCGGTGGTAACATGAACCAATTGTCATCACCTTCGCGTTTTTTACTCATATTATAAAAACAGATATATTTATCGCGAGGTACATGAGGATATAATTTTTGATTAACTTCCTCTGTATCTAACTTGGCCTTAACATAGGTGCTTACTTCTGTTACAGAAGTATAAGAATAAGTTTGCACCAACACGCTTGCAATAGCTAAACGACGGAATTTACGTTCTACTTGAGCCAAGTATTCAAGGGATGGACCGAGAATCCATAGGATTAAATCCCCTTTTGCTCCATTACAATCATAGAATGCATAGCTACCTTCTTTAGCTTGATGTTTAGCTTCAAGGTCGACTAAGAATGCTTTTAATTCATTGCGCGCTGCTGCTTTTTCATCCTCTGTGAAGCAGTTCCATGCGCTGAAATCCATGGCAAATACCATGTGTTGGCTATGCCAACCTTCTACTGTAGGGATTGCCTTTCCCATTATGATCACTCCTATCTATGGTGATTATATCAAAATAATAATGTATATCTATAATTACGGAAATCAAAAGACTCCACTTACTATTATAGCATATAGAGTCTTTTCAATTTAGTTTCTATTGAGATTTTTAATTAGTATATTCTTTAGTTAAGACTAAATTACTGTTTTTAGGCTGAGATAATCCTATGTCGCTTAATACTATACTAACTCTTTTAAGCAAGTCACTATTTTACTTGTCATTCACAAGTTTTTCTACGAGTTCTTTTGCTTGTTTTACACCGTCAGGGATCCCGATTCCATCAAAAGGTGTGCCGATGAGGTGTAGATTTGGATACTGCTCGGCTACATGTTCACGTACGACTTTAATACCTGCACGATGGCCTACATTATATTGAGGCATGCAGTGAATGAGACGATTGATGCGCACCCACTCTGGCTTGGCAGAAAAATTCATAATATGTTGAATTTCTTTGACTGCCAATTCTGAAAGTTCCTCTTCACTGAGTCGTTCTACTACATCATTACCTGGCTTACCAATAAAGACACGCAAAACCACCTTATCATCAGGGGTAGTTTGAGGCCATTTTTGATTAAGAATGGTACACGCTGTAAGAGGTGTATCCGTATTACGGGTAATAAGCAGACCCGATCCTTTTAAATCACCATCAAAGGTACTTTTATCAAAGGCCATAATAGCAATGGCGCAACTAGATTGCTCCATGGATCGCAAGAAATCAAAACCCGCATCATCCTTAAACCATTTCGTATACGTTGCCGGCGGTGTAGTGATAATCACATGGTCTGCCGTAGATTGACAGCCACAAGAATCGTTACACGACTTCACTACATCGATTGCATATACACCATCAATATATCGAATATCAGAAACTAGCGCACCTGTATGCAAGTGTACATTACTAGGCATAGCCTTGACAATAGCAGTAATCACGCTTTCAAGTCCACCTGTCAATTGACGGAACATGCCGGATTGAGCAGCAGTACCCTTTCGACTTTCCATATCCGCTTGTGTCTTAGCAGACTGATGATTAGAACTAGTCTTTGTCATATGACTAGAATTGTTTACACTATTACTAGCCGAACTATCTTGACTAGTCTTAGCTTCGTGACTTTCAAATTGACGGTCCGTCATAGTACCTTTACCAGCTCGAGGAACATCCCCTTCAGTAACAGCCCCTTTGGTGGCCTTAGAGACACCGGCTTTGAAGTGACTCATCTTAGCAGCCATCATACCTTTCACCATGTTCCCATATTTTTGTTCTACTTGAATAAAATGAGGGAATGTCGACAATAGACTAATTTTATAAATATCGCCACCATAGATACCCGCTAATAGGGGCTCGATGAGTTTATCCATCATTTCTTGTCCTAAGTGGTATTTGAAAAAATGACCAATGGATACATCCCCATTTTTATCGAGTTGGTATGGTTTCTTAAAATAATCTAGGCCAGCACGCAATTTACCAGGCCAGGAAATGAGCGTTGCTTTCACAAAGGGCATCATTTCCGTAGGAATGCCCATGATGGAGCCGCCCGGAATTGGGTGGATAGAGCCCTTATCATACACAAAGGCTTGACCTGTTTCATTAGACACAAGGGTATCTCCTAACCCAAGATCATGCACGAGATCTGTCATTTCTGTTTTACGACCCAAATAAGAGTCAGGACCGAGTTCCACTACGAAGTCATCCACACGTTGCGTTTGTATTTTCCCCCCAAATCGTGGTGCTTGTTCGTAAAGAGTAATGGTCCATTCCGGCTTTGCATGACCTAGATAATAAGCCGCTGTTAGCCCTGTTAAGCCACCGCCCACAATTGTTACGTTCACGAATGAATCCTTTCTATTATTGCACTCGCCATTGCTTGTAAAAATGTTTCATTACAATTTGGCATGGGTGCACGCATATATGTTGCGCCCTTTGCTTCAACGAGTTCTTTACACTCCACATCATTATCGTACAGTACCTCAACGTGATTACTTACAAACCCAAATGGTACAAAAGCAATGCGAGTAGCATCAGTTTGTAAGGCTTCATTGATTGCATCCTCTACAGTAGGGCCCAACCATTGACCATGAGGAGCCTCACTTTGCCATGCTACAGTCCATTTCGGTAATTTACAATGTTCAGCAATCTCTTTAGCACTTTCCTCTAAAGCTAACGCATACGAATCGCCACCATGATTATTAATGAGCGGTATACTGTGCGCACTAAAAATAACGAATACATCTTTAGCATTATGCACACACTCTGAAAGTGCTTTTACCCAGTATTCCTTGAAAGTTGGTTGGTCCCACCAGGAACGGATAAAGTCGAATGTCACATTATCATAATTTGAAATAGCTGCTTGTACTTGTTTTTCATAAGCCCCTGTACCGAGAGCGGTAAAGAATGGAGCTGTTACAATAGCGATAATATGCTCCGCTCCTTGCTGGACTAAAGAGTCAACCGCATTTGCAATGGATGGTTTCATATGTAAAAAACCAATAGCGGAAGGCATAATTGGCAACAGAGTAAGCAAGGTTTTATATTGGCACTCTGCCATAGTTTGGAGTTCAACATTTTCCCATTGACCGATTGTATCATAACGCTTAGTGAGATTTGTAAGCTCTGCTTCCGTTGGTACACGGCCACGACGAATGCTCGTCATATAGGGTACTAAATCATCCTTACTTGAAGGGCTACCATAAGACAGGAATAATAATCCCTTTTTTTCTACTTTCACTAATTTACCTCTCTTGAGCCCAAAGTTCACGACTACGTTCATGCACATAGTCCGTTAGCCAATGGAGTTTTTGAGGATCTGCCTCAGGGAATACGCCATGACCTAAATTAAAGATATGGCGCCCATAGCGAACACCGTCGAGCAAGATGCGATCTACTTCGCGGGCCAATGTTTTTTCGTCTCCGAACAAATACGCCGGATCTAAGTTACCTTGTACCGTTTGTGTTACGCCGCGCTCGTTTGCCATAACGATGGAACTACGCCAATCAAGGGCAATGACATCTAAAGGCAAGTGAGACCAAATAGACACCAAATGATCCGTACCAACACCATTCATGGCCATTGGCAAATGAGGATATTTAGCTTTCACAGTCTTTATGATTCGTTCCATATGAGGGTAAATTCCTTGTTTATACTGGTCTGCATTAACAGCACCTACCCAAGAGTCAAAGATTTGAAGTGCATTAGCACCCGCTTCGGCTTGCATGGACAAGTACGCAATGGACATGTCCGCTAGTTTTGTCATCAATGCATTCCACATATCTGGAGCACCAATGAGCATACCGCGAGTCTTATTGTAATTCTTTGTTGGGCCCCCTTCGATAAGGTAGGACGCAATAGTAAACGGTGCCCCGCAGAAACCAATGAGCGGCACGTCGAGCATACCAGAAGTTAATAATGTAATCGTTTTCGCAATATAATCTACCTTTGTAGGATCAAAGGTTTCTAATTTATCCACATCAGCCATAGAGCGGATAGGCGTGCTAAATACAGGCCCCACACCAGCCTTGAGCTCTACATTTACATTCATAGCCACCATTGGGCTCATAATATCTTTGTAGAGAATCGCCGCATCGACGCCATATTCCTTAACAGGTAATTCCGTAACACGAGCACATAGCTCAGGCTCTTTTGTAATTTCAAATAATGTATATTTTTCTTTGATTTTGCGATATTCCGCTTGGCTACGGCCAGCTTGACGCATATACCACACAGGCGTTACACCCGGGTTCCTCCCTTGGATCATGTCCAAATAAGCTGTGTTCAAGTACTCAACCCCTTTCGTTCTAAATGTATACTAACACACTATGGTAACCAAAACAGTTACTTTAGTTACAATCACTTACATTATTTATTCTTTAATAATCCCTGTGAAAGCATATGCCTCCACAGGGATTATTATTTCATTACCACTTTAATTTGACTGAGTCTTTAATTCAAGTCTGAAATTTATTTAGCTACGACTCAATCTATGGCAATCGATGCCCATAATAGATTGAGCCATATCATATACGGAGCGTTGACAAGTAAAGAGCCAAATCTGTTGATTTTTCCCAAGCTCAGCCAATAATTCTAAAGCACTACGTTGACGATTTTCGTCAAAGCGCACAAGAATATCGTCCAAGATAATCGGCAAGGACTCCACTTGATAAGAGAATACCTTAGCTAGGGCGAGTCGTAATGACAAGTACACTTGATCAGCTAAGCCACTAGACCAAAATTTAAGTTCTAGTCGTTCCCCATTATTGTTGATAAGTGCTACCCCTTTATTGATGCCTAGAATATCAAGCGTATACCTCTCACCAGTTAGTTTTTCAACATAAGAGGAGGCAAGCTCTAACATATGAGGTTGTTTTTCTTGTTCATACGATTGTTGAGCCTTATCCATACAATGGCTTATCAATACTTGCGTAGCCCAATCTTCGAGAGCAGACTCTAATTCACTTTGTAAAGCCTCTCGTTCTTGCAACATTTGGTGTTGCTCCTGGTCAGATCCAAGTGTACGCATTGCTTCAACGATTTGACCACGGCGCTCGTACAAGGTAGCCAATTTATCTTCAATAGAGGCTATTTCACGCTCAGAGTGAGCCAATTCATCTAACCAGTTATCTTTGTTGCCTTCTCGCAAACGACGATAGAACAGGTCTTTATTCTCCGCATCAGGAGCAAGTAAATCCAGCTGTACCTGACTTTGCTTGTAGATAGTTTGCCACTGTTTATATTGGTCCTCATCGATAAGATGTTGACGATACTCGTTGGAACTTTCCATACCAGCTTTATGGAGCAGTTCTTGTTGACGAAGAAGTAGCTCTTTTTCCTTACGATGCCAATTATCGTATTCATTGCGGAAGCTTTTACGTTGTGCTTCCTTTTGTTCCCATACAATTTTATTTTGTTGAAAGTTCTTATATTGATTATAAATACGTTTTAATTCCGTAGGAGATACTGGTGACTCTATTCCAAGGTTATACCACAAAGCCATCGCTTGGTCTTCAATAATGCGTAGACCTTCTTTATGCTCCGCTAAACGCTTTTCATAGCCTTCTATAGTACGTAGTTGCTCATGATATTGATCATATTCATGTTTGAGACCAAAGAAATCATCTTCATCGAGACTCTTAGCCGCCCCTTGCGGTAACCAGTTTTGCCATGCTGCGAGGGCTTCATCATAAATACCTTGTAAGATATGCCCTTCCTGAATCCAACGCTCAAGATGTGCCTCTCCTTCTAAGGATGGTACAGGGCTCACTGTAGGTGTAGCAGCCTTGATCAAAGCCTCTAGCTGATGTTCTACATCAGATTTACGGGAAGATAAAATTTGTAACTCATAGTTTAATTTAGACACATCAGAGTTACCATTATGAAGCCTCCAGGTAGCATACCAGAATAGCCCCATAGATAGAATCAAGAAAATAAAACCACCTATAGTATATAATGCAGATTCAAGAACCAACAGGCCTGCTAATACTACCAATACAGCTATAACAGCACCTATACCACTAATGCGTTGTAGCCATTTTGGCAGAATTGTGGGCTGTGCATCTGAACCATAACTATTCCGTCTAGCCTCTACTTGATCTATATCCATTAAGATACGATCTAATTCACGTTCTAAATATTCTTTTTTAGCTAATTCTTCTTCACTAAAGTTAGGTAAAGTTGCACCGTCAAGGTTCGCCGTCGGCACCTCATCGGTAGCCTCTGCAGGCTTGCGGTCTTGCCAATGTAAAAGTTGTTCTTTTGCGGTGCGCAAACGACTTGCCAAACGTTCTCCATCAAACCAATTGATGTCTTCTGCCATTGGCTCATCGTGACGCCACGCAGAATGTAAGGTGCGTGAAAACTCTAATTGTTCTCTAACCTTACGGATGTACACATCGCCTTCTTCGCACTCACGGCGTAATTGCTCCCATTTAGCACCTTGTTGAATAAGATCTTCAATATCTTGGCCGTAAGTTCCAAATGGGCTATCAGGACTAAAGTTAGCGGGCATCAATGCCGCTTCCTTTTCCTGCCATAACTGCATATTGTCGCGAGCCCGTTTAATTTCTTCATCAAGGTGTAGGAACTCATCACGACTCAAGGCGAGCTCACTATTATACTGCTGCATGTGCATACGCGCCTCTTCACTGCGACGATACGTATCCCACGCACGCAATACTACATCGATACCATCCCGATATTCCTTCCATTCTTTCAACTGATTTTGCAATTCCATTTCGGTTTGCTCCGTACTGTGAAAGACGGTTTGTAATTCCACATATTGCGCTTCATGCTCCGCCAACTGACTCAACTTTTGACGGTTTTCTTTAAGCTCATCCATCAATACATTGATGCGACGTTTACCGTTTGAGGATGCTACAAGTAGGTCTGTAGCCCCTTTTTCAACATCCTTAACAGCTCCACCTAAGTGTTCTCCCCCTTCGGCGCCAAAGAATCGAGAACGAACCTCTACCTCTTGTAATACATCAAGGCCTTGTAGATCGTCTAATGTTAACGCAAATATGCGGTTATATGTTTTTTTATCGATGCCATGCCACCAATGTTGAGCTGGCTCTTCATGGATGGCAGGATGACCAGGGCTGTAAAAGTCTAACTGCTTACCCTTACGACCGATATAGTAACTTTCACCATTACGGTCCACATCAAGGGCCCCCGTCATAGGGCCATAAGCCTTATGAGTACCGCCAAATAACAAGGTGCGCATCCCTTCGAGCAAGGATGTTTTACCACTTTCATTAGGGCCATACATGAGTTGAACTCCATTGTCACCCGTGGTGAAAGACCAGTCGCGATACGGGCCAAATTCATCAAATCGTATACGTTTAATGTTCATCATTAGCCCCCATCAACACAGTAACACCTTCAATTTCACAACGTTTCAAAGCTCGTGCCAATAATTCATCACTCAATAAATCGGCATATGCGCCTAAGCGCTTAAATTCAGGACGATTAGCCATGATTTGACGCGCAGTCTGTATCGCATCTCCATCTACCATATCGTCATAAGCACGCAAGTAATCACCTACTACATCTGTTAATAAACGTCGTTCAACTAGATTAATACTAGGTCGTGTATTAGAAATAATACGGTAAGGCATAACGAATATAGATTTGCCTTTCTCTTCATTTTGAGACTCTTGCAACCATAGTTTTCGAATCTCCTCTTGCGTACATAGGCGATGTAGAGGTCCCGTTCCGGACAAAACAAGGGATAGCAAGATGTTTTTCTTATGTTGCTTTCGCAAGTTTTCTTTTTTATGCCGCAAAATCTCTAAGAAATCTGTTTCATTTTGCATGCCAGCAATATCGATTTTGATTTCCTCAAATCGGACTGCACAAGTGTCGATAAATTGCAAATCACAATGACCATTATGAGATACGGATACAAGATAACATCCTTTAGGTCCATGTTCTTTACGATGCAATCCTTGCGAATTACCCGCATAAACTACGAGAGGTTCCTCGCTAAGAACTTGAGATTTATGAATATGGCCCAATGCCCAATAATCCATGGCAGCCTCTGTTAAATCAGTTAAGTTACAAGGTCCTGTTACATTATGATTTTCAGAGCCTACACTAGAACCTACAGTACCATGCATGACAGCAAGGGAAAACTCATCCCGTTCAAAAGCTCTGTATTGACGAGCATAGTTGTCGCTTTCATTACCATGACCACAACTAATGCCATATACGCCACCAATTTCTATATTGTTAACGATGAGCGGGAAACGCTGTACCTGTTCGCTAGAAAATATATGGACATTATCTGGCATCTGCAGTTGCGCTTTCCAGCTTTCAGCAGGATCATGATTACCTTGTACCATATAGACATCAATACGATGCTCAGCCAAGCGATACATGGCGCGCACAAAACGGACTTGAGCCTCTAAATTATGGTCTTCGCTATTATAAATATCCCCAGCTATTACGACAGCATGCACATGTTCTGTAATAGCAGTATCAATAATTTTATCTAAGGCTACATAGGTTGCTTCACTTACGGCGCGATCAACAGCATTGCTAATACCTGTAGCATATTGAAAGGGTGCCCCTAAATGCAGATCACCACAGTGTATAAATCGAAACGGCTGCATCTATATCCACTCCTCCATTAATATTTTTATTATAGTTATATATAGTAATTACAATAGTTTATTATACTACAAAACCTTAAAGATAAGTTAAAAATAACTATCATTTAGCATCAAAAAGATATAGTTAAACTAAACTTCTCTTAACTATTAATAAATATAAATTATAAGATAAGCTCATATTCTTTCATCATAAGATATGAACCATAACATGTTATTATTTTTGTTAACCAATTCATATATTAAGTTGACAATTTATGCGTGAACGTTTACAATCAAATTGTCAATATATTATGTTTTTATTAAGTTAACAATTCACCGGAGGCTATTATGGCTTTGCCTATAGATCAACAACCATCCCAAGTGGGTACATACGAAAAAATTCTTACCATTGCAAACCGCATCATGAACGGCGGCGAAATTACAAAAGAAGAAGCAATCGAGCTGATTCATACTTCAGATGATGATACCATGATTCTACTCGCTATGGCTGATAAAATTCGCCAACATTTCAATGATAATTCTGTGGATGTATGTGCCATTGTTAATGCTCGGTCCGGCAAATGTCCTGAAAACTGTAAATTCTGTGCTCAATCCGCACACCACAACACAGGCGTTCAGGAGTATCCTTTCATGGATGAAGAAAGCATTCTCCAAGCAGCACGTAAAGCTAAAGAGGCTGGTGCAATTCGTTTTTCCATCGTAACAAGTGGTCGTAATACTAATAACCCTGATGAATTTGATCAAATCATCCATGTATTAGGCCGTATCAAAAATGAAATTGGTCTTGAAATCTGCTGTTCCCTTGGGTTGTTAACTTACGAACAAGCACTCAAATTAAAAGAAGTTGGTGTTACTCGATACCACTCCAATATCGAAACGGCACCTAGTCACTTCCCAGATATTTGTACTACACATTCCTACGAAGACAAAATGTTTACCATAGATAATGCACAAAAAGCAGGCATCCGTGTTTGCTCTGGCGGCATTCTTGGTCTTAACGAAACATTAGAACAACGTGTTGAAATGGCGTTCGAACTTAAACGTTTACATATTGACTCCGTGCCATTAAACATTTTGAATCCTGTTAAAGGGACTCCATTTGAAAGCAACGAAGCTTTACGTCCATTGGATATCTTACGTACCTTCGCCGTATTCCGTTTCATCTTGCCAAACGCATTGATACGGACTGCAGGTGGCCGCGAAGTAAATCTACGAGACTTACAAGCTTATGCTCTAAAAGGTGGCCTAAACGGTATCATGGTTGGTGGCTACTTAACTACTGGCGGTCGTTCACCTCAAGACGATCTCCAAATGATTCAAGACTTGGAGTTGACTCGCAATACAGCTCAAGTCTAAAAACCTCATATATACCATTCTCTACATCTAGAGGATGTAGTATATAAAATATTCCCTAATGCTTTATAAATATTTTACACATAAAAAGAACCATCTAGTTGCTGTACTAGATGGTTCTTTTATTTCCATAATAGGGTTATAGGACAAAACGTGTTGCAAATTTAATCCCATGAATTGAAAAAAGATTGATCATAATTATGTAAATCACTCCAAATAATGGCATCACCCCATGTTGAAATTGAACTTTCTAACCTAGATTGTAGTATCATGGTATTATAGATGTCAGAGATACTTTTATTGATCGGCATAACCTTAAGTATTTCTTTAAATGAAAGCGGGTTCGGTGAGTGCATATAGCACCACCAGAACACCGCTTTTATTCGTCTTTCAATGGACAGCCCACGGTGATTACGTAACATAGCGCGTAATTGTGCGTTAACTCCACCTTCAATTCGATTATTTGTAGCAGGACATTCAAATTCTAAGGATTCGTCTAAATAGGTAAATAACAGATTTTTATTGATTAATTTAACTAAGGAATTTTCTGCCTTTATTAGACGTTCATGCTTGGGTCGTATTGTCCCATATTCATCTATTGTTGTTTCCACTAAAAATACTTTATGCCGTATTTTCCAAGACATTAGATTTTGAACCCAAAAGGTAGCTTGATCCTGTGTTTTTATGACTAATAATGCTTTTGCTAACCCATATAATTCATTTACAGCAATACTTTTAGGTCGTGTCGTTGTATAGCGCTTAACTTGTTGAAATGCATTAAAAACAACACATTCTGTCCTATAAGCCCCATAATAAAATATAAATGGCTTGACCATTTGTGTTCTCTGCAATGGGCTCAGGATTCTCATTAAATTCTACATTCTCATACGGCGTCCCGTCTGACATGTACGCATCTACCTTCAATGTTTCCATGGTTCGATTATATCTACTGATATAAACTTTATATCGCAATTCGTCGCCACCCAGTTCATTAACTCGCAGCCACAAAAGCGCATCGTAATCACTCTTCTGTACACTGTCATTGTCAATAAATAATTGGTTTCCTGATGCATCTGGTCCAACATAGTACCAGTCCGTTGCATTAGTAGTCCCCCCTATGCTGAATAGCCACAAAAGTGTTAATATGGTGAATATTTTACTCATATGACTACCCCTCTCATGCTATCGAGCTGTATATTTTATAAAAGCTTAATGTGGATAAACCTTTATAAAATATACAACTTCTCCTTTATATAATACCAAAATTGTCCCATATTTATCAACAATAATTAAAATTAATTACCATGTTTTTTACAAATATAAGAAATTTAAAGAAATTTATTAAATTTCTTCATTTTTAACTCATTTACCATTCCTATAATAATAATGTCAAATGATAGATAGAGGTAACAATTCCCTGGTTGCCGTACGTGTATTTATCTCCCGACAAGTAATACTAACCCCAAACCTACTACTTGTTTAAATACATGTTTCATTTGATATTAATACTAACACTCCCCTTACATGAAAAAAGGACTCCCAATGGAGTCCTTTTTTCGTTGGCTAAATAAAATTATAAGATATAAAAATACATGAGTATACATACTATTTACTTTGTAACCCACGATAAGCAAATTCGAAAATAATACGCTGAGCTTCTAACCACTGATCACTCTGAGACCACTTATATTGTTTATTAACGGCATATAGTCCGTGTACTAAAAATAAAAAAATAGATACGCCCACATCAAATGAAACCCCAAGTGCTTCTGCCATAATAAGCCCTTGTCGATCCTTTTCACACTGTATAATGCGTTTTAATACATATTCTGAAATTTGTTCATCTAAAAATAAAGGTAAATACTTTTTATGTCGTATAATACGCTGACATAAAGGCAATCTATCAAAAATAGAATCGTATGCTTCTCTCAACGAAACAGAATTAGAAGCAGCTGATAAGGTGTTAGCTATAGTTTGTAAATTGTTGTTATCTACCATTCCTGGCTTTGAATAAGCGATTGCATCATCCACTAAATCATCAACAATCTCCATGATATTACTATAGTGTAAATAAAAAGTAGAACGAGTTATACCTGACGTTTTACACAACAATGTTACTGTTATAGACTCAAAAGAATGGTTCTTTAAACAACTAAGCAACCCTTCTTTTAACAACATACGTGTCATTTCTTTTCGAGTTATCATAAAACCTCCAATATAGACACTTTTATACAATATGTCTATTAATAAACAGAGTGTTAATTATTGTTGAGACTAGTATAACAAAACAAGGTACACTAATTCTAGAGATTACAAATAATAATCTATTCAATTAAATCAATAATAATTCAATTAAGGAGATAACTATGACACAATATACTCACATTCGAAATGCAACGGGAAAATTAACAATAAAAAACACAACATTTCTTATTGATCCATTCTTAGCACCAAAAGATACTTATCCTGGCTTTGAAGGAACATTTAACTACCAGCAAAGAATGCCTATAATTGATTTGCCTGTATCAATGGATGAGCTATTAAACGATGTAACAGCAGTAGTAGTTACACATACACATCTTGATCATTGGGATGATACGGCAATCAATTCTATTCCAAAATCACTTCCTATTTTTGTACAAAATACAGCGGACAAAGAACTTATTACTTCACAAGGCTTTATCGATGTACGCATCATTTTTGAAAGTCTGGAGTTTAATGGTATCACATTAAGAAAAACAGGTGGCTCACACGGCACTGTAGAAATGTATGCCAATCCAGTTCTCGCACCATTAGCAGGCGATGCGATGGGCGTTATTTTTGAAGCAGCAGACGAACCAACTGTGTACCTTGTAGGCGATACAGTTTGGACAAGTGATGTAGAGAAGGCCCTCCTTCGCTTCGACCCTAACGTTATTATTATGAACACTGGATATGCTCAAATTTTAGGCTTTGAAGATAGTATTATTATGGGTACAAAAGATATTGGCCGCATGGTGGTACGCAAACCAGAGGCTAAAATCATTGCGGTTCACATGGATACAGTTAATCATACTGCAACAAGTCGTAAGGATGTGCGCAAATTTATCAAAGGCACCAACATTGAAAGCCATGTAGCAGTGCCTGAAGATGGTGAAACCATCACACTTTAATAGGTCTAAAACAATTAGTACATTATACTACGGCTAATACAAGACTAGTAAAAAATCTATCCACAAACAATAAAAAACACCCTCTTAACTCTAATAGTCATAATAACTATAAGATCTATAGAGGGTGTTTTTATACTTAACTACAAATTATAATCTATCAAAGGATAAACTATTTTACTTCAGCCCAACCTAAAGCAGCACGCTTTTCATCGATATCTGCCAAGATTTTCTCAGCTACTTTAGCAGGATCCGTATTTACATACATAACAGAGCCTAAGATATCCTTAGTATCTTCTTTAAGCCATTTTGTAACGGCATCAGAGCCTTGTGTAGGTGGCTCAACACAGTGATAAGAGTTAATCCCCATCAAGCGGAAGCCAAGGGATGCATCAATACCCTTTTCGTTAGACCATTCAGGGCTAGACATAGCAAATGGCAATTGTGGTAAATTAAGGCCGAGCTCTGCAGCAATACCACCGAAGATGCCGGAGGAACGTGCATTATCTACACATTCGCCCACATGCCATACTGGTGGTTGATCATCACCCAAGAACTCTTGCAATGCAGGGCTACATTTCTTGTTAGCATCTGTATTGCAATAGCCAAGTTTCATCAATGGGAAGGATGCACAACCGTTTGTAAGGATAATACAGCCATTTTTAATAAGTGTATCAACGATATCTACAGTTGCTTTTTCGTAGATAACGCGAGGGTTGGAACAACCTACTACGTTTACGATACCACGAACTTTACCAGATTTTAAAGCCTCTGCCAATGGTTTGAAGGAACCGTAATGTTTAACAGTGGATTCTGGAGAGAAACCAACTTCAGCAGTAATTTCGTATGGCGGAATGAATACAGGCATACCTTTACGCAATTCATGAGCTTCAAGAGCGCGATCCAAGATTTTGCGAGCCAATTCTTTTGTTTCAGCCAAGTTAGTGTGATGGTGATCGTAACCAATGTGTTCTGCACCTGGTAAACGAGCTGCATCAGATGTAGTGATAACTTTTGTGTTGAAGCAACGTGCTACGTCCATAATAGCAGGATAAACGTCTTGAACGTCAGCTACCCAGCAATCAAGTGCGCCAGTACCAAGTACAAGTTCTGCACCGATAGCATTACACAATGGAATAACGTTTTCGTAGCGGTACATGCTGGACAAGCCAGAGCAACAAATACCATAGAATTGGATGCCTTTGGCACCGATAGCTTTCGCTTTTTCTAAATATTCTTCAGAGGCACCAATTGTACAAATTTGAGATACTAATGTTGGCAAGTGACCATGAACAGCGATGTTAACATACCCTTTTTTCAAGGCACCAATGTTAACTTTGGAAGTACGACGACCACCTTGCCCGAATAATGCGTCTGTTGCGATATCCGCTGCCACTACGCCAGTGAATGTGAAAGCAAGGCCACAACGTAAGAATTGCTTCATGTTGCTTTCCCAATCGCCATCAGTACCTACGCATGTACGATGATATGCATCGAAGGCTTCATTGTATGCAGAAATAGGTAAGATATCCAAGTTTTTCCAAACTTCGCGGCGTTCAGCAGGAGCCATCGCAGTAATTGTTTTATATTCGCCAGGTAATGCACGGCTCAAATCTTCTAATAGAACATCTGCCAAGTCATTTGCCACTTCTTTTAAGGAACGATTTTTTTCAGGGATATTGAAAGCTTTACATACAGTACGGATTTTTTCTTCCCCCAAAATTGGCATATCCAATTGGTCATTAGCAGCCGCTTTCAAAGAAATCAAGATTTCACGAGCATGCGCACCATGTTGAGTCAAACCACCTGCAGCAGCACGTGTCATATTACGCGCTACGATAAGATCAGCATCGGCACCACAGACACCACGAGGACTCTTAGGTGTAATTTTACATGGACCCATGAAGCAGATACGGCAACATACACCGGCAATACCGAATGTACATTGTGGTTGTTGTTTATCAAAACGGTCAAATACTGTATCGCAACCGATTTGCTCCATGCGAAGAATCATTTCGCGTACCGCAGGATCTGGTGTTTGTTCAATAACATTTTGTTTTGTAGGCCATGTTTTACGATACTCAGCAACGGCTTTCATATAGTCATTTACGCCATGTTCATGAGGTACCCCTGGTTCATGAGTGTGTGGCACCCATTTATCCGTCGGAAGAGCCTTTGCATGACTATGGTCGTGACCATGGTCATGATTGTGGTCATGTTGATGATCGTGATTGTGACCATGATGATCATGACCGCCACAGTGGCAATGATGTTCATGATTATGATTGTGACCATGATCATGTTGTTCACCATGATTATGGTCATGGGTATTTTTGTTTTCCACATCTTTACTCATTTGAAACCTCCTAGGGACCTACATAGGCCAACCAATAATAACAAAAACATATTCTACTTTTAATTATATTTAAATCCACTACAATGATGGTTTTTAAATCCTATCTCCTAAATATGTTTTAAACTACCATAAGTATATTTTCTGAAAGGACATTTGTCAATTAAAATTTGAGAAATTTTTGACACATCTACATCTAAGAATATGATAATTACAATATTTATTAAATTCGATTCTTTCAGTTTCTTTTCATAAACAAAAAAGACTAATTCCTAAACTTTACAGGAATTAGCCTCTATAATTTATTTATTGATTGATTTACGTATTAATTTATTTATTAATTATTAATTCATTAATATGCTCTACCCCCTCAGGATATGCCACCTAAATATCTTTATATCTATACATTACAAAAATTGCTGCATAATATGTGCTACTTCAGATAAATGGAAACGTTTTGCCCTATCAGACCTCGCCACAAAAACTAATTGACGGAAACAAAGTTTCGATGCAAGAGGATAGAATCTAACCTTATCGTCATCCCCCTTGCTATTAAGAGTATTCGGTAAGAATGTAATACCATAATCATCTTCTACCAAGGACCGGCATGAATCTAAAGTTTCAGCGCCAATTACGGCTTTTGGCACAAAGGATTCCGCTTGACATAGACGGTTTACCAACGTCCGCAATTTAAGTCCCTCTCTTAGCAAAATAAACGGAAATGCTCCAAAGGGTGCAATTTCTCGAATTCCATCATTAGTCATGAGAGAATCTGCAATATCTATGGCCTTCTTGTTTTCCACACTAATGGCCAATAAAATCTGCTCATCTAAAACGGGATAACTTTCAAGGTCCTGAGAATAAATCGGCGTTGGAAATAATCCTACATCTACTAAGCCATCACAAATTTGCTGTTCCAAAAAGTGAGATTCTCCCTCTACAACATGGAACTCCCAAGAAGGTTCAATCTGTTGAAAGCTTTTCAATGTTTTCCCAAGCATATGATGTCCATAGAATTGAGACAAGCCGATACGCACATGATAGGCTACATCTGTGCCTTGATTAATGATAGATTGCGTTAAAGCCTCCACCTTTAAAACTAACGGCATGCCCTCTTTTGCAACTTGTAACGCCGCAGCAGTTGGCACGACTTTTGTGCGATCACGAACAAATAACGTAACTCCTAGCTCTGCTTCAATACGACGAATCCCCTGACTCAACGCCGGCTGAGAAATATATAATTTTTTAGATGCCTTTGAAAATGATGCCATCTCAACGATGGTACTAATATATTTAATGTCTTTTATGTCCATATACAAGTCCTTATAACTATGTCCGTATACAAGTCTTATAATAAAACATTATTTCTATTATAGCTATACATTACTAAAATATATGTTACATATACATGGGGAAAAATAAAAATACCAAGAAATTTAGTGTCTTACAAAGCTAAATTTCTTGGTATGTCTTATAAGGTAAACGAACTACATATAGGATGCGATAGAACCACATTCTATTACAGCCCTTTTTAATTTTTAGATCACATTAAGGACTTAAGTACATCCAATACTTCTTGAGGCAATTCGTTTTTATGACCTTTAAGTTTTTCCACATAGTCATAACGGAATTCGAAAGCTTGGTGTAATTGGTGATGGTATTCACGTACTTCGAATGGAGGTTCAAAACCTGGTACCTCTACATAGGAAAGATTTTCGTATTCACAGAATGGTTTGAATTCTAATGTACCTTCCACCAAACGTTCCAACAAATCAAGAGTAACTTCTTTAGGAATTTTATTTTCCAAGAAGAAGCCTGTGTTCATGATGTAGCATTCAACACCACATTCGCAGAACAGTTTTTTATAGCTTTCATAGTCACGAACCAATGGATATGTACGGAATGGATTTGCGTAAGGTTCGATAACAAGTGCATTTGGATCGACATGAGCATCCAGTTTTTCTGCCGTAGAGCGGCGAGTTGCCAGCGTTGCCCCCATTGTAGACGCCAATACAGGATCGGAGATTTTAAGGATTGGTGGCAAAGTTTTATCTTTCATAAGCCATACTATGGCATTAACAGGTTCACCAACGTAGTTTACACGGTTATCCGTCCAGAATTGAGATTTGATAGCACGACCATTGCTATTACGCACATCTTCGGCCAATACAACCTTGCGACCATCTTCATCCATTGTTACGCCTACGTTTTGTAGTGTTAACAAGAATTCATTAGCAGGATGTTCCACAGGATAATCTTGCATTTTATCGAAGTATGTAGGTTCAAGAGCAATAGAACTCAAATCGTTTGTATTGATAACATACGCATCGTCATGCAAGATAGAAATATCATATCGACCATCATGTTTTTCATGAGTCAATGTGGATTTACCGGAACCGGACAAACCGAATACACCGATAGTATATGTTTTACCACCTTCAAGGTTGTAACGTTTCATACCGCCGTGGCATGCAACATAATCAAAGCGGTTTGCCAAGGACCACGCAAGTGTAAGCGTACCTTTTTTATGCTCCCCGAAGTAGCGCATACCTAGAATCATGGCACAGTTATGAGCAGGGTCAAAAATAGCAAGACCACCTGGATGACCTGGCACAACATAGTCAGGATCAGAGTAAATATAGATATCGCCTTCTGGAATATCTACACTATCGTTGTAGAATTCTTTTACAGTCGCATCAAAGAACTTGAAGTTCATAAGCCAAGAATACAAAATAGACGCGTGATCTTTTGGAATCATCAAATGAGCACGAGCTGTGAATTTTTTATCAAGACCAACGATAGATTCCGCAGAAATCCACTCTTTATTGCGGCTATCATATACTGCATCGCGTGCAATGTTAGCGAGTTCAACTTCATCTATGCCTTCATCGCCAATAATACGGCGAGCTTTAGCATAACGGCCAGTAGTTTTACCATCGTTTGTAACAAGAACCTTTGCATCAGCTGGCAAACCTTGCTCTAACGGTTTAAATACTGGCATATCGAGGATGATAACACCTGGCTCTTCAGAGGCTAATTGATACGCTTGTGCCACAGATGTTACAGGAGTTACATTGTTCCCATAGAATGCAGTTTCAATTGTACTGCGCATCATAGAAAATAATGGGTTTGTTTTGATTTCACTTTGCTTCCAAACGCGTCTTGTAGACATAGTATCTAGATCCTCACCTTTAAATATATTAGTAATTTCTCTTGTAAAAGTAATCTTGTACATGAAAACACTGCTTAGGCAAATACTTTCATTATTTTCTATTTTACCCTTTTCAATCAAATTTGTATACATAAAACAGATGATTTATAGGAAATTAATGTATGTTTATTTTGAATTAGTGCAACACATTTGTAATGTAATAAATTAATACCTAGCGGTATGAAACTATTAGTATGCAATAGAACACCTTAAAAACTAGACATAGTTACAAAGTAACTAGTTATATTTACAAATCAACTAGTCAAATAGCAAAACGAAAAAGAGGCCAGGTCCTAAGCACTTGCCTCTTTCACGTTTAAAAAATACAATTATTTCTTATCTTTATTGATAAATGCATCGATTTTGCTAATTAGATCATCTACCTCAAAATCACCGCGTTCTGCAATCATCTTAATTGTTGCTACCTTAGTCATTATTTTTACCATAGGTGTTTTTAATTTCTCAAATTTAGGATTTAAAGAAATCAAATGATCTACAATATCCGGGCATTGTTTAATTAGATTAGATAATGTTGTTTTTGCATCGATATGGAATCGACCATTTGCATCAGTTGTTAGTGGTTCTTCTTCTACCTCTTCTGCTGCCTCTTGAGCCAAGGATTTTTCTTTACCACCATCGCCTACAAAATCAGCTTTATCCCAAGTCAACAATGTACGGGCCCCCTCAAGTTCACGGATATGAGTACAGTCTTGCATCATTTCCAATACGCCGCGGAATTTACCATTTTCATCGCGCACTGCTGTGTAGATAACATAGATGAACAAGCCTGGTTTATTAATCCAGAATTCCGCTTGGCTTTGTTCGCCAGAACGGAACTTCTCTACGATTTCTTCTACTATATGAACCGATTTTGCGGGGTGACAATTCTTCACTTCACGGCCGATAACGTTCGCACTGCGAGGGAAAATACGATGTGCCGTATCGCTGTAGAACTTAACTAGTTCATTTTCATCTACATAGGATAAATCTACTGGTAAATGACGGAACAACAAATTAATTTGCTCTAATGTCAATTTACCTGTGGCTACATCGAGGACTGCATCCTTACCAACAGGTGCACCACCAACAGGACCTACATATTTAGATAGCAAGCCGGCTAAATCATTTAAAAATTCGTTAGATACAGCACCACCTTGAGCTGAATTATTGCCATTCAATTGCGCCGCAGAATCATTAATACCTGGCACTACATATAAACCTGGCGCATTGATGATAGCATAACCAATTTCATGGTCATTTTTACTCATCCGAACAAACTCTTCGTCACTCAACAATTTATAAGACGTTGGCAATAAGACTTCTAGTTCTTTAGAATTCAAATCCCGTAATTTCGCCAAAGTTTCTGGCACAGACGCTAGGAATTCTTCGTATTTATCTTCCCGAAGCAATGCATAGGATGCAGAGATAGCATCGCGCACAGCATCATCAAAGGTCCACATAATGCGCGTTGGGCGGTCAAAACCGTGGTCCTCAAGCATTGGATACAGTTGATTTTGCTTACGAGATAGATGAGTTCTCCACTCTGCTAAGGAATCAAAAACGCCGAGCCACGGATTTTTGATAAACTTCTCTTGTTTTAACAATTCATCTGCTTCAAGGGCTACCTTTTCAACAGCGTTGATTTCTTCCAAGTATGCCCTCAACGGATGGTTCTCAGGATACTCATTTTCAGCACGCACAAAAACGCCATCAAATAGATCTAAGAGATCGTCCATTTTCTCTAGGATTTCTTCGTCCTTGTAAACACCTTTCAAGCTTTGCTCTGCATAGGCAAACTCATCAGGTGTACAAGTACCTAGTTTCTCTTTTAAAATGCGATTGCCCTCTTCTAAGGACAATTTACCATCTAAATAATCTTCTTTAATGGACACAATAATTCTGTAACGTTCATTGTTAATATCTAGCTTTTGTTTTAATGGATTCATATGCTTATACCTCCACGGGCTAATCTATAATTATGTTTTTATTATATCATTTTGAAAGTAATTTTCAGTTGCTACAGATACAATTTCGATTTATTTTTAAAATTTACAAATCCAATGTTATGAAAAAGAATAACCTTACTTTATTTTTTAGAATATTTTGGCATACAAAAACTGCACTTCAAAAATTGTGTCCAATTTTTGGAGTGCAGTTCTGTATGAGTGCCTTTAATTAGTTTTTAAAATCAATATATTCAGTTTTAGAAGATGCTACAGGTTTACCATTAGAATCTGTGGCAGGACTAAATCTCCATTTAGAAATAGTATCAACAATGGCTGCATCAAGAGCACTAGAGCCACTAGATGAGACAACTTCAACATCCCCTACAGAACCATCTTCCCTGATAGTAAAACGTATATCTGCACCATGAGCAGCTTCACCATAGGCAGCGAGCAATGCTCGGTCAATAGGTGGTGTAGCTATAGCTACTGGTGGATCATATGGAGCTGCCAACACAGAAGCTACCATACTCATTACAAACAATGAGCTTAAGATAATACAACGCAACACTTTATTCATCGTTTTCTCCTTATTTAGCTTTCACAGCTTGCTTAGGCAGAGTAATTGTCATCCCAATAATGGATTCGTGTGCCTTTTGATCTGTGCCAATAGCAGGGGTAAACTTCCACTGCAAAATTGCTTTTCTTACTGCTTCATCAACGGGAGCATATCCAGAAGAGCGCTCTACGAAAACATTTTTAACATTACCTTTTTTATCAATCAAGAAGCGTACGCGCATATCAGGCGCTACCGTAGCGGTTTGAGGGATTTCAGGCAACTCAGGTTTTACAATAGTAACCTCTCTTGGAGATTCTAAAAACTTCGCTGCATCGGCTGTATAATCACTTAACATGCCAAAAGATGCAACGAGTACTGCTGCAGCAGCGTATCGGAATAATTTATTCATAAGAAGCCTCCTTATTAACCTTTTACCTATGCATAATATCATACTAAATAAAGATGAATATTAAAAGAATAAATTCTTATTGATAAAATTTCTCATTTATGATATATTGAACTCAAGATAACTGTTCGGACTCACATATCAAGTTGATATGACAAAAAACTACACAAAGGAGGTTCATCATGAGACGTAGAAAGCGTATTCAAATGAAGGTCATGATGGTACTTGGTATCGTTGCCCTCGTTGGGCCTAACCATCTACAAGCACTTATTCCCTAGATTATTTTGACCTTAGCAGAAGACCGTATAACTGCCACTAGCCGCTACGTTAGTAGCGGCTATTTTTCCGTTTAAATTCAGAGAGATATTCTCCTTCTTCAAATTATTTCATTATTAGAACAAAATATTTCTCTCAAACAAGGTCATTAATGTTTTTAAATTTAGTATCTATAAAAGGAGGCTTATTATGAAATTTAATCGAATTTTATTAGTCGTCGTATCATTAGCACTTATAGTATTTGCCCTTGCAGGCTGCGGAAAAGACACAGCCCAAGATAGTCAGAAAAAACTTAATGTCGTAGCCACTACAACGATGTTAACGGATTTAGTAAAAGAAATCGGCGGTGATCATGTAACCGTTCAAGGTCTCATGGACCCAGGTGTAGACCCTCACCTATATCAAGCGAGTGCAGGCGATGTAACAGCTATGTCTAAGGCGGATGTTGTAGTATACAACGGCATTCACTTGGAAGGTAAAATGGGCTCCATTTTCGATAATCTAACAAAGCAAAATAAAGCGACCATCCGCGTATCTGATGCCATTGATCCAGCTACATTGCTCGACTTTGACGAAGAAGATGGTGTAAAAACAAAAGACCCTCATATTTGGTTTGACGTTGCTAACTGGAAGCTGGCAGCAAAAGCAGTATACGAAGGTCTTGCTAAAGCCGATCCGGCCCATAAAGAAGATTACCAAAAACGCTATGACGCATATCTTACTAAGTTAGATGAAACTGATGCGTACGTTAAAGCTCAAGCAGAATCGATTCCGAAAGAATCTCGCGTACTTGTAACAGCTCATGATGCATTCCAATACTTTGCTCGTGCGTACGGCTTTGAAGTAAAAGGTTTGCAAGGTGTAAGCACTGCCACAGAAGCAGGTACACAAGATATGAATAACCTTGTTCAATTCATCGTAGACCACAAGATCAAAGCCATCTTCGTAGAGTCTTCTGTACCTCACAAAACAATTGAAGCCGTTCAAGAAGCTTCTAAAGCTAAAGGTTGGAACGTCTCCATCGGCGGCGAATTATACTCTGACTCCCTCGGCTCTGAAGGCACTGAAGGTGGCACATATATCGGTATGGTGAAAGCCAATATTGATACAATTACCAAAGCACTTAAATAATCAATTGCTAGATTTTCTTAATTAAATAAGACAAATTAAATTTACGTATACTAACTTAAATAGACTCAAATTTACTTTGTTATTGTAAGTACATGTGCTACTAGCAATTCACAGCCAGTAGCACTCATTAATACAAGGAGGTTTCCATGGAATGGGCCGTTGAAGTTGAAGATATGACCGTAGCATATACGACAAAACCCGTATTATGGGACGTAGATATGAAGGTACCCATCGGTTCCTTAGCGGCCATTGTCGGCCCTAATGGTGCCGGTAAGTCCACATTATTAAAGGCCATGCTCGGCCTACTAACAGTTATCTCAGGAAGTGTAAAATTTTATATCGATCACCACTTAGCAATGGACAAAAATGATTACAAGAAAATCGCCTACGTCCCTCAAAGTGGTAGCGTAGACTGGGACTTTCCCACTACCGTACTAGATGTAGTACTCATGGGTCGTTATGGTCATCTAGGTTGGTTCAAGCGACCTAGCAAAAAGGATAAGGAACTCGCCCTCTCCATGATTGAAAAAATGGGTATGAGCGACTATGTGGACAGACAAATTCGCCAGCTTTCAGGGGGACAACAACAACGCGTCTTCCTCGCAAGAGCTCTCGTCCAAGAGGCAGATATTTACCTCATGGACGAACCCTTCAAGGGCGTCGATAAAACCACAGAGCATGCTATTATTTCGCTTTTACAAGAAATGAAAGCTCGAGGCAAAACGGTTATCGTCGTCCACCACGATTTAAATACGGTGCCCCAATATTTCGATTGGGTAACGATGGTAAACAAACAAACTGTCGCCTATGGCCCCGTAGCAGATACATTTACGGACGAAGCTATTGAGCGCACCTACGGCAAGAGGAGGATTGTATGACCATACTCCAATCCTATACGACGCAAATGGTACTGCTCGGCACGGCGTTATTAGGCCTCGCTAGCGGTATCGCTGGTACCTTTGCGGTACTTCGCAAGGAAAGCCTCATCGGTGACGGCCTATCTCATGCGGCACTACCCGGTGTGGTCATTGCCTTCTTGCTGACGGGCATCAAGGACATCGAAGTTCTCATCGCAGGTGCTGCCCTATCCTCTATCACTGCGGCTTGGCTCATTACCATCACAGTAGAAAACAGCAAAATCAAATTTGATGGCGCTTTAGCCACCATACTCTCTGCCTTCTTTGGGCTCGGTATGGTATTGCTCACCTATGTACAAAGCTTAAACAATGCTGGTCAAGCGGGGCTTTCAAAATTCATATTTGGACAGGCCGCCACCATATTAGCGCGTGACGTGTACATCACATCTGCAGCGGCGCTCATCATCATCGTGTTAACCGCATTATTCTGGAAGAAGTTAAAGCTCATCTCCTTCGATGTGGAGTACGCCAAAACACTACAAATTCCCGTCACTTTCACCCTTATTTTATATCGTTCATTATTGATCATGACCATCATCATCGGCATTCAATCGGTAGGTGCTATCTTGATTAGCTCTCTCCTCATTGCACCCGCCGTTGGGGCAAGACAGTGGACGAATAAACTGGGCACCATGTGTATATTAGCAGGATTTTTCGGCATGATATCTGCCATCGGCGGTACTATCTGGAGTACATCGGTCCCAAAATTACCGACAGGTCCAGCTATCATCGTCATTTTATCGATTCTCGTATTATTGAGCCTCATCTTCGCTCCTAACAGAGGTATGCTCTGGCAGTTCCGCAAAAATAGACAGTCAAAGCACGCATTATTGTTAGAAACCACAAGGGCTCCCAAATCCAAGGCACAGCAAAGTATTTACGCACTTGAGGACGCACAACCTCGCATAGGAGGTGCCCCATGACAGTTCATACAGAGATATTGCTCATTGCCATTGCGGTATCCATCGCATGTGCCATCCCTGGGGTCTTCCTCGTATTGCGTCGCATGTCCATGATGGCCGATGCCATTACACACACCGTATTCCTCGGCATCGTGCTCGCTTTCTTTATGACGGAAGATTTAAACTCTCCATTTCTACTCGTCGGGGCTACCTTGGTTGGTGTAGGCACCGTATGGCTTACGGAAATGATACACAATACGGGGCTTGTCAACGAAGATGCGTCTATCGGCATCATCTTCCCGCTTCTATTCTCTATCGCCATCATTCTAGTCAGTCTATACAGCGGTAATGCTCATCTCGATGTAGATACCGCATTACTCGGCGAAATAGCCTTTGCCCCCTTTGATCGATGGATTGTGAACAGCACCGACTTGGGGCCTGTATCGCTATGGATTTCTCTAGGCGTGGCGCTCATCAATTTAATTTTAGTCATGCTGTTCTACAAGGAATTGCAATTATCTACCTTTGATCCGCTACTAGCGGGACTCTTCGGCTTTATGCCAGCCCTCATCCACTATGTACTCATGACCATGGTATCCCTCACCGTTGTGGCCTCGTTCCAAGCGGTAGGTGCCATTCTCGTCATCGGCCTCATGATTGGGCCTGCAGCCATCGCTTATTTATGGACGGACTCTGTGAAAGCCATGCTTACTAGCAGTATCATCATCGGTATTATCTGTGCCGTCATCGGTACGGAAGTAGCTTTCACCATGGATGTATCCATCGCGGGCTCCATTGCAACCACCATCGGTATCGCACTGATTATCGCTGTTATCGCAACACCGAAGACAGGCTATATCGCCACATACCGCCGTCAACGTCACTTACGTCGCCACTATCGGGAAACGATGATGCTATGCCATATTTATACACATATGGATACACCTATCGCGCACGTTGAAAACGGCATCGGTACCATTCATGAGCATTTGAACTGGAGGCCTGATTATACTCATCAAGCTGCTTCACAGCTAAAGAAACAAGGTCTATTATATGTGACAAATGGACACTACGTGCTTACTGATAAGGGTATAGCACAAGTTAAAGAGATTATTTAAATACAATACCAATACTTTTCCCAACAAAAAGAAGCTGAAATCAATGCTGCTCTGCAAAGATTTCAGCCTCTTTTATTTTTAACTAATAGTCTTACATCCTATTAATAACTGGATTCACGTCAATGACTATCTATAACAAATAGTACCAACACTATAATAAGCTCAACGCAATCACAAAGAATCCTATTAATTAATAATAGCTTCTAATGGAATTACATGAGGTAGCCCATTGTCATCCATATAAATTTTCGTTTTAACACGGTATACATCTTCCATCATGGCTTCTGTAAAGATGTCTTTCGGCGCGCCTTGAGCATATACTGTACCCTCTTTAAGCACGATGATTTCATCTGCGAACATAGCCGCCAGATCAAGATGATGCAATGTTACTAGTGTTGTAAAATCATTTTCTTGAGTCAGATTTTTTAGCAATGTTAACAAGTCAAATTGCTTGTGCAAATCTAAAGCACTTGTCGGTTCATCAAGAATTAAGATTTTAGGTTCTTTTACAAGGGCTTGCGCCATGAACACAAGTTGACGTTGACCACCGCTGAGCTCCATGATGCTGCGCGATGCAAAGCGCTGTAAGTTCAACCGTTCTAATACCTCTTGTGTGGCTGCAATATCCTCATCACTTACGCGGAAGGACATGGATCCCATGCGCCCTAGCATAACGACTTCAAAAACAGATAGATTGACTTTACAGTCATTATCTTGAGACAAATAGCTCACTGTACTGCTAAAATCCTTTGTAGAATATTGAGATACAGGTTTACCATTAACGGAAATCTCGCCCTTGCCTTTCAAGATACCCATGATTGTTTTTAAAAGTGTAGATTTACCAGCACCGTTAGTACCAATGAGCGCAGTCAATTTACCTGTTTTAGCAGCAAAATCAACGCCCTTTAAGATTTGTCCGTCTTCCGTAGCGGAATAACCAAAGGTTAGATTATGAACTTCAATCATTTGAAATAGCTCCTTTTCCTAGTTAATACCAACGAGAAGAAGAAAGGTACGCCGATGATTGCCGTCACAATACCGATTGGGAACATCGCCCCAGGAACGAGCATCTTACTCGCAATAGATGCGAGAGACAAAATCGCCATGCCACACACTGCAGATAACGGTAAAAAATACCGTTGATCCTCACCCACAAGCATACGTGCAATATGTGGTCCTACAATACCGATAAAACCAATGGTTCCAACGAAGGAAACGGCAACGGCTGTAATGATGGAGATGAAAGCAAATACTTTTACCCGTAAGCTTTCAACATTAACACCAAGACCAGAAGCCTTTTCATCGCCTAATTTTAATGCTGTTAAACGCCAAGATTCACGCATCATAAGCGGAAGCATGATTGCTAGCACGATAAGAACAATAGAGATGTTCACCCAATTTGCCTTAGCTAAACTCCCCATAGTCCAGAACACGATGTTTTGAAGGGCCTCAGGAGATGCCATATATTGCATCAAGGATTGAAGCGCTTGGAACAAGAACATCATGCCAATACCGGCGAGAATCATCGTTTCAGAGGAGAAGTTCTTAATCTTATTGATGGAATAGATAAAGAAACTCGTCAAACTAGCAAATACAAAGGCGCCAAATGGAACCATAAAGACACCTAAAAACTCTAATGCACTAGCGCCTACAACTACCATAAGAGATGCGCCGAAGCCAGCCCCTGCGGATATACCAAGTGTATACGGGCTAGATAACGGGTTATCAAGGATAGTCTGCATGCCAGCACCAGCAATGCCCAAAGAAGCACCTACGAGCAACGCCATAATGGCCGTCGGAAGACGAATCGACCAAATGATAACATATGCGTTTTTGGAAACCTCTGCTGGGTCTGTTAATGCGAGCCATACATCACTTAACGTAAGTGATGCAGGACCTACAATAATATCGGTAACAAAACTTACCGCACAAATGATCAATCCGATAATAATGAACAATAGTTTTTTATAACTCTGTTTTTTATAATCGTACTGATTGTTAGTTTCTGTCACTATGAAAAACTCCTTTTTAGTTCAAATGCATAAACCAAACGCCACCGTAAGAGAATGGAAGGAATTTGTCATAGAATTCCTTAAGTGTGCCTTCAGGATCTACATCCTTGAATTCCTCAGGATAGAATGTTTTAGCTAAGTATTCGAATACTGCAACGTCATATACTTCACGAGGTAAACCATGGTGAGTAGAGAATACGTTTTTAGATTGAACGGCTTTCAATTCAGGCCAGCCTTGACGTTCTGTGGTGAAAGCTTTCAATAATTCTTGAGATTTAGCTTCATTTGTATCAAAGCCTAAACGCATGGATGTAGGTTTCTTAGGCCAGTAAGAACCGATAATCATGATGATATCTGGATTTTTCTCAAGTATAAACTCTGGATTAATAGGAGACGTTTTCTTAATAACATCCTTGGTGATGACATCAGCACCAGCCATAGTAGCTAATGCCCCCCAAGAGTAATTACTACTAAAGGAATTACCAAATTCTTCCGGACCATTCATACCAACTTCAAGGTAAACTGTTGGTTTTGGTTTGTTAATTTTACTAACACGATCGAGAACTCTTGTCACGCGATCCGTATAGAACTTGCTGATTTCTGCGGCACGTTCCTCTTTACCCAAAGCCTTACCTATGGCTTCGATAGATTTTTGATGACTTTCAAGTTTTTCAGCATGGTAATCAATGTAAATCGTTTGTACACCTGCTGCATCTAATTTTGGTTTAGCATCGGACTCATATTGTTCTTTCAAGTCAAGAGGAATGAAAATAACATCTGGGTTCAAGGAAATAACTTGCTCCACATTAAATGTTTTATCACCGATAGTCCCCACTACTGGGATCTTAGCTAACTCAGGCATTTCAGCAGTAAAGTGCTTCCACATATCCGCTCTATAATCCTGTAAGGATGTATCCATACCGGCGATAACCTTCGGCGTATCCTTGCCCATAAGTGCGGAAATCGTAAAGAATGGACCACCGGCACCACTCCATTGTAAAACAACTCTCTCTGCTGGCTTTTTAAGCGTTACCGTACGTCCTGTTACGTCAGTAATCTCAATAGGCTTACTATTTTGCGCTGTATCTTTCTTTGTCTCACTAGGACCTCCACATGCAGCGATGAGCATACTAACAATTAGGAGGAAAACCGTGGCTAAATACGCCATAAACTTCTTTTGTTTGAACATAAGTACCTCTCTTCTCTCAACTAAAACCATCACTATAAGTGCACATAAAAAGCCCGTCTCCCCACGAAGAGGAAACGGGCTGTCATCTCAGTTAGACTAACTACCACGCCTAATAAGCTAGCATATAGTATGAGCTTTCAACTATGCATAGCTAGTATAAATTCATCTATATCAATCCCCATCCCTGTCTCTCGCAGGTCAATTGGCAATTGTTAATTAGGCAGTTCTCCTGGCTCCAGTTTAACGTTACTTTGCGCCTTCCCAAAAACCTCAGTGACCGAGAGCATTTTACCCTCTATGCAAAGTACCTCGCTGTTACAGTGGCGTGATCGCTTTGGCTTATACCAAATTCTCTATTAAGTCAATAGACACCTAACCCAATCATATGTGATTTTTCTCATCGTAGCATGCGGTATATACAGTGTCAATAAACGTATAGGGGTACAGCTATTCTTGTAAAATCTACACTTTTTAGCAAAAGAGAAGCTAAAACTCAACCACTAAGCGGAGTTTTAGCTTCTCATTAGGACAATCTGTAGAAATATCCTTAAAATTCTATAATTTATTTTTATCGATTAATAACTTTTCCTCTACAATTCAAGGCGCATTTGATACCATTTGGCACCGCCATGATCCGACGTTGACGCCCCTTCATTTACAAAACCAAACTTGGCATAATAAGGCAACTTTTCTTCCTTACAGGTTAAAATGACACCCTTTCGATTTTCCTCTCTGGCCAATTCTATGAAAGCCTCTATCAACCGACCACCAACACCACGATTGCGGTATTCAGGCATCGTATTTAGACCAAAAATCATCTGCCAAGCACCTTTGGGATTATGTAGCGAAGCATCGGCGAACATCTCATCCGTTAAGACTTCATCATCAGATACGAAGCCATCGATAAAACCAATTGGTGTAGTTTCATCAAAGGCAATTAAAAACTGACCTGCATAATGGTCTAATCGTTCCTTAAAAGCCTCACGAGGCGCCGCCTCTGCCGGAGGAAAACAAGTTGCTTCTATATGTGTTACTAAATCTAAATCAGAGGTTGTCGCTTTTCGTATTAACATATTAATGTCCTTCTTTATGTACTTATGCACTTATGTATTTGTATAGAGCACATTTTAAAATGAGTCAGCTAAAATAAATCATTTTTAGTATAAACGCTTTACACCATAAAGGCTACACGTAGAGATGTTACGTGTAGCCTTTTTCTGCTAAATCTTATATTTACTAAATTTACTTTTTCGTATATTTAGGCACATTGCGATATTGCATCGGTAAGGAATTTTCTTTTACTTTAAAACCATGTTTCTCGTACAAGGTCGCATTCTTGCTGTCGCCAATCATAACATTGATATACAAATACGATTTGTAAGCGTCTTTCACCATTTCAAGCAAGTGTCCTGCAATACCTTGTCCCCGATAATCAGGATGAACTAGCACATAATTGATGAAGCATACCAGCTCGCTATCATCCATGACGCGAATAAGACCTATTAAGCGATCTCCATCCCAAGCAGAAATCACGCGCGATGAATTCATCAGTGCCTTGTGCAATCTATCAGGATATTTACCTACCACCCAACGAACAGACAGAAATAACTCTGCTACTTGCTGAGGGGTAAAATTTCTTTCTTCTGTATACGTAATCGCCATAAAAGCTCCTCCTATAAATCTCGAGATATATGCTATCAAAGAGATGGTATCCATCAGTTAACTAAACTAT
Organism: Veillonella parvula; assembly: GCF_945949885.1. Lineage (GTDB taxonomy): Bacteria > Bacillota > Negativicutes > Veillonellales > Veillonellaceae > Veillonella > Veillonella parvula_B. Next base: position 54,197 of record NZ_CAMFFZ010000013.1, read on the forward strand.
ATGACTATATGACTATATAAGTATTTAACTACATAACTATATAGTCACATAATATTAAACAAGTTCCTTGCTCATATAGATAAAATCATCCATAGGGTTATGATAATACGGCTCACATTCAATAAAACCATGCTTCTTGTACAGATGGATCGCTGCTTGCAATGGTTCAATTGTATCTAGCACCATTTCTTTATATCCAGATGCCTTGGCATGGTCCATAATGCTTTCAATCAGACGATTACCGAGAGCATGACCACGACCCTCGGGACGCACATATAGGCGTTTCATTTCACAACGGGTATCACTATGCTGATAATACGCCACCATGCCGAGCACCACATCATTATCATCAATTGCAACCAATAATTCACCATTTGGCGCCGTATATTTCTCAGCAATATCTGCTAATTCCTTATCTAAATTCTGAAAGGACAAATCGCGACCAAGCCACTGCGTATACTCTTGAATTAGCTCTTTTACTTGATCTAAATACGGTTTGCCATCAATAATATGAATCATATAACCTCCAACGGATATAATACCCTACAATTATTTTTTCTCATGTGGCTTATGCTGAAAGGTTTCTTTTACAATCCCTTCACCAACAACATTGCCACCTTCCATGATAAAGAACTCAGTACCTGCTTGTAGAGCAGAATAATCTACAGTTTCATAAAGTGGTAGCGCATTAGCTCCTATTTCTTTATCAAAGATGACATCTTCACCATCAATAAAGTTAATACCAAGATATTCCTCAGTACCTTTTATAACAAAATGAGGATAGTACATTCCATTATTTAAATTAGGTGGAGTTCTTCTCTTCTTGCTAAAGAAAGTAACTGTACCGCCAATAGTAAAATCTAAAGTACTCATTTCGGACCTCATTCAACTACATATACCATATCACCTTTAAAGTATATGTTCATTATACAGTGTACGGGATTCCCTTCGGTCCATAACCACCCCTGGAATACAGCGTGTCCCCAATTATAGGTCTCCATAATGACCTCAAATTCGCTTTCACTATAATCCTATTGATACTGAGGTAACTCAATTCTTTTACCTGTGAAAGTATCTAGTATTATGTTATTAAATACGAGAATTTCGAAAAAATCTATATCGCACGTCTCAAATACAACTTGAGCCTTATGAGTTTGTTCAGTACCGTTTTCGTAAGAAAAAATGTAATCAAATGTAAAGATCAAATTATCGTCTACGTATTCTATTTTCTGTACCCTTGCATCATGGAGAGAATATTTGGAATACTCTCCAAAAGATTTTGTTGTTTTCATGGGACCTCATTACACAACTATAAGTAACTAATTAAAATGCAGTCAAATTAATCTATCATTTTATTTAAAACATCTTGTTCTACCATAAAGTCTTCAATTTAATATTATATGATGAATTGTAAAATATATTGCGACAAATAAAAAGACTCATATTGGAGA
>NZ_CAMFFZ010000014.1:0-53877 GCF_945949885.1 Veillonella parvula
GTTTAAACATGAGATCAGAAAATTGATTTAATTTTGTCGCATTACTTATTGCAATTCAAGACTTAAATAAAAAACTATTCACCTCCATTACAACAAACGACTCCTATTAATATAAAAACCTTTTTCTATATCATATTTTAAAGTTGAGAAAACTATCTTCATCCCCATTTTCCTGCACACAGCAATCAACTCAATAAAATCATTACTTTCCTCATTGAATAAAAGCCTATTACATGAAGGATTTAAACTCACAAACCAGTAATAAACCTTATGGACTTCTTCTAATAAAAATTTAATTTTCTGTAATTGAGAAACCGCTCTTCCCATCTTAACATTTGGATAACTAGCAACTTTATCTTCAGATAATATTGTCTTACCTTCAATAATTATATCTTGACTAGATATATACAAATCAGCTCTATAACCATTCCCTAAAGTTTTTTCATAAGAAATCTCGCCTTTTAAATTCTCAAATTTTCTTTGTCTTCTTAAATAATCTCCAATTATAACATTTATTGCTTGCAATTCTAATAAAATAGGACTTCTCTCTTTTTTTACGGCATAAAGCATATATTTAAATTTACTTTTTTTCTTAATAGATTTTAACCATACTTCTTCTCCATTTAAATTGATAAATTGTCCTAACTTACAATTACTGGCAATATAACAATCTTCTATTTTATCATTTACTTTCACTGTACCAGAAAATCGAAATTTCCCTTCCTTAATAAACTCTCCAATAATCAAGTTTCTGTTAAAATTTATATTATCCACACTCATATAAAATATACTCCATTAAATTATATACATTTTAAAACAATAATAACCCCTCATATACGTCTTGACATTATTCCGAGAAAAGAATAATATTGACTTATTAAAATTATCCAAGGAGTTTATCTATGAGTTATATGACTATAAAGAAAGCTGCAGAACTTTGGTCTATAAGCGAACGCCGTTTAACCAAACTATGCAACGAAAATAGAATCCCAGGCGCGCAAAAATTTGGATGGAGTTGGGCCATTCCAGAAGATGCAGAAAAACCCTACGATGGCAGGCGAAAAAAAGTATCTCAAAAAAATAAAGATTCACATTCAAAAGAGTCAGAGCAACTAATCTCCCCAATAATAGAGAGAAAATGGGCTATGCCTAATAAAAATACATTTTCTATAAAACCCATAAAAGAATTGATATTAGATGAACTAACTGAAGGCATTTGGATTGATCCATTTGCCAACTCTAATAAATTAGCAACCATAACTAATGACTTAAACGCTGAATACGATACAGATTATCATATGGATGCTTTAGATTTTTTAAAATTATTTCCTGATAATTCCATAGATGGAATTTTATATGATCCACCATACTCTCCCCGACAAGTAAGTGAATGTTACAATAATGTGGGATTAAGTGTAACTTGGGATACAACAAAATCCTCCTTCTGGTCCAATCATAAGAGAGAAATTTCACGTATATTAAAATTAAATGGTAAAGTTATAACATTCGGTTGGAATAGTGGTGGCATTGGCGCCTCAAATGGTTTTAGTATAAAACGCATATTATTAGTTCCTCATGGAGGCTGGCATAATGACACAATTTGTACTGTAGAAGTAAAAACTAGTACAGCAAAGCTATCACCTAAGAAATTAAAGGAAAAGGATTTAACCCCTGTGAAAAATACACCTAAACACACAAAGGAAGACCGTTTACTAATTCAATGGTTAAAGGAGTTACCAGAAAATTTTTGGGACTTTAAAAACGAAGACACAAATGCTTTCACGCATGGATTACATACATATCCCGCTACCATGATTTATCCTATCAGTAGAAATATCATATCGAAGGTAAAAGAGATATATCCTATTAACACATTACTCGATCCCTTTAGCGGCTCTGGGACTGTCCCCGTAGAAGGTGTATTGGCGGGGATTCCTAACATTTATGCTACAGATATAAATCCTTTGGCTATTTTATTAACAGAAGTCAAATCAAATGCTTTATATCCAAAGAAACTCTGTCAAGACTTTAAAGTTTTACAAGAATCTATTAACTCTAATTATAAATATCATAATGAAACACTTAATACCATTGATGATTTTATACTATCCCAAAACTTAGATATAACCGACAAAAAAACTTGGGGTGAAAATGCTCCAGTCTATATAAAAAAATTTTTACAACAAAAACGTTCAACAATAAATGTACCAAACTTTAAAAATATAGGTTATTGGTTCAAACCTAATATACTATTAGAGTTATCACTAATCGCTCAAGAAATACAAAAAGTTAACAATATAGAATTCCAAAAATTCTATATTGTTGCCTTTAGTGAACTACTAAGATTAGTCTCTAATAGAAGAAATGGCGAATTTAAAATGTATCGAATGCCCGCAGAGAAAATAAAAACTTTCGATCCAAATGTTCTCGATACGTTTTATTCAATTTTACTAAAAAACATCAAGAAAATGGAGGAGTTTTATACCCAAACTAAAACTTTAGCCCCCTCTAATTTACATATCAAACTAGATAATGCTAAAGAGTTAATAAGTATTCCTGATAATAGTATAGATTTACTAATAACTTCTCCACCATATGGAGATAGCCGTACTACAGTAGCTTATGGTCAATTTAGCCGCCTTACACTACAATGGAGTGATTTTTTAGAAAATAAAGATGATATTAGTAACGAAAGCATGAAGCTAGATAATAAACTTATGGGGGGTATTAAATATAGAAATGGATATGCTTATGAGTTATCTAGTCCAACATTAAAAACGGCTTTAAATGATATTGTTTCTAAAGATTTAGAACGTTCTGGAGATGTATTTAGCTTCTATAAAGATTTAGATATGTGCTTAGAAGCAACCTCCAAAAAATCCAAAAAGGGAACCTATCAATTTTGGGTAGTTGGTAATAGAACCGTCAAAGAGGTTTATTTAGAAACTGATAAAATTTTAGCGGAATTAGCACAAGCTCATAATCTACAATACATTACGACATTTACTCGTAATATTCACAACAAAGTAATGCCTTCAAAAAATTCTCCATCTAACAAAGCTGGGGCAACTGTTTCAACAATGCTAAACGAATATATTGTTATACTAAAAAAGCTGTAGGAATACTACAGCTTTTTGCTATCCAATAACTCACTTTGGAACATTAGAGGAAAATCCTTCGTCGCTAGCCTAAATGCAGTGCCATGATCATGAATACGCCCATCCGAATATTGGCCTATTCTAATATCTACTTTTATTATTCCTTGTTCTAGAAAGTTAATCATAGAATCATAGTCAAATCCAGACAATAAATACGCTTCAAGATACTTAAATTCTTCTTTATCCCCAGTGCCTCTGCTATCTGATTTTACATAAACTAATTTATTCTTATACTTTTTATTAAAAGCTTTTTCTAATTTATCTTTACTCCAATAAATATCTTCTATTCCATCATTTGATTGAATAGAGATTTTTTCTTCATCACAATGAAGCTTCAATTGAACTCCCGACCCTTCAATATTTGTAAATCTATCCGCAGATAAAGTCGCATGAAGTACTTTCTTACCATTATCATATCTATCACTACTATAACCAAACTTATCTAATAATACCCTATTAGATCTAGCTGGTTCTGGTGCTTTAGTAAACATTGTTAACATACTATTATTATTTTTTCGAGCGGCTTTTAATTCGTACTCACCAAAATCGGGTTCATCAAGATTATTTTCTGGTATTTCCAATAAATCTTCCAAAGTTTTTCCAACACCAGTAGGACCACTTCTATGCGTTTGCACCCAATTTAATAATTTTACTTCATCAAAAGCATCAATAAAATCTTCTAAATTTTCAATCATCTTTACGCTCCCTTAACAAATCAATTACAGGAATCCCTAGCGCATTAGCAATTCTATCTATATTATCTATTGATATATTCCGTAGTCCCCGTTCTACGGAACTAATATAGGTTCGATGCAGCCCCGCTTTAGCTGCCAATGCTTCTTGAGAAATATCTGCTTTTAATCGATAATATTTCAGATTAGCCCTAAAAATATCTCTTAATAACATTATTTCTACCTCCTAAGATTATTTTCTAAAAATGCACTCTTTATGTCTACAGACAATAAGTTTCATTCTATGTACCATTTCAAAATCAAATTTAAAATAGCTATATTATATTCAATATTAAATAATTACTAATAAAACTACTAAAGTTTATAAAAAAACGGATAGTTCATTACGAACTATCCGCTTATTTCTTTGGTGATCCAGGAGGGATTCGAACCCCCGACCCACGGCTTAGAAGGCCGTTGCTCTATCCAACTGAGCTACTGAACCATGTGGATTACCTATATATGGAATTATCTATTATAGTATAAATTATGTACTATGTATCGTCAACTACACCCTATCTTAGTATACCCTAAAAAAGGCAAAAAAAAATGGAGCGGGTGAAGGGAATCGAACCCTCGCGACCAGCTTGGAAGGCTGGGGCTCTACCATTGAGCTACACCCGCAAATAAAAAATGGTCGGAGCAGCAGGATTCGAACCTGCGACCCCCTGGTCCCAAGCCAGGTGCGCTACCAAACTGCGCTATGCCCCGTCATTAATTACTTTGCTATTATAGCAAACCCGGTAGTTGATGTCAACCACTACTCTTGCTGAGTTCTTACTCTCTCAAGTATCGCTCTGCAACGAAAATTATTATATCATTGATAGAAACTAGTGACAAGTACTTTTTTACAACTTCATTAATTTTTTTACTTATACATTAATACATTCTTTAATATATATCTATCCTTACTTCTATTATCCTATACGCCTACGCCTCTATATCATTTTAATCTATAAATTATTCGCCCTAATAGTATAAAGCCAATCATATGCTAAATCGAGCATATAAAAACATGCACCCCTTTCGAGGTGCATGTTGTATTATTCTATAGTTATATAAGATTTTAAAATGCTAGTAAAGCAAATAGATTAACCTTCGTAGCTACCATCTTCTACTGCTTGAGGATTTTTTGCGATACCTTGTTTTACAGCAACTTCAGCAACTGCTTTAGCAACAGCTGGAGCTACGCGAGGATCGAATACGGATGGCATTACGTTTTCTTCGTTCAATTCACTATCAGGAATCAAGTGAGCCAAAGCGTCAGCAGCAGCTAATTTCATTTCGTCAGTGATTTGAGACGCACGAACGTCAATAGCACCACGGAATACGCCAGGGAATACTGCTACATTGTTGATTTGGTTAGGAGCGTCGGAACGACCTGTACCAGCAACGCGGATACCAGCAGCTTTCATATCAGCATATGTAGCTTCTGGGTTAGGGTTAGCCATTGCAAATACGATTGCATCGTCAGCCAAGTTTTCCAAAATTTCTTTTGTAAAAGCACCTGCTGCAGATACACCAAGAAGAATGTCGGCGCCTTTAGCATTTTCAGCCAAGTTGCCATGTTTTTCTTCAAGTTTAAGCAAATCAATCAATTCAGCTTGCAAAGAGTCAAGTCGTTTGTAGTCTTTGTGCAATACGCCAGAGGATACCAACAATGTGATATCACGAGCACCTGCAAGGTACAACAAGCGAGCAATGTTTGCACCAGCAGCACCAGCACCGTTTACAACGATTTTAGCAGTAGCTAAATCTTTTTTAACTAAACGAAGAGCGCCTTTTACACCAGCTAAACATGCAATTGCAGTACCGTGTTGGTCATCATGGAATACAGGGATTTCTAACTCTGCTTTCAAACGATTTTCAACTTCATAGCATTTAGGAGAGGAAATATCTTCTAAATTAATACCAGCAAAGTTTTTTTGCAATAATTTTACTGTATTGATCAATGTATCAGCATCTTTTGTATCTACAACCAATGGAATGCAGTCTACATCACCGAATTTTTTGAACAATAAGGATTTACCTTCCATTACTGGCAATGCTGCTGCAGCGCCAATATCACCAAGACCAAGTACACGAGTACCGTCAGATACAACGGCAACCATGTTGGAACGGCAAGTTAATTCGAAGGATTCTGCTTCATTATCTTTAATACGCAAGCATGGTTCTGCTACACCTGGTGTGTAAGCTACAGATAAATCATGAGCGTCTTTTAATTCATATTTTGTTCCTACAGTAAGGAAACCTTTTAATTCACGTTTCTTTTGTACAGCTAATTCACGTACGTCCATAACTATTCTCCTTTGTGGATACACTCGGACTCTTTAGAGTCGGTAATTTATACCTTTAACTAATTGTATTATACATAATGCAACATAACAATTCAAGTTTTTTCGATATAGTTTTTTGAACTTTTTAAAAATAACTATCATTAAGATCCCGTAGTAATAAAGATTAAGCTCCATTAGCAATAAAGTAAATTATAAAAAAGTAGATAAACCATATAAGGCTTATCTACTTCAAGTCTATCTTCATATTATACGCTAAAAGCTGTCACAACAATGTCATAAAAGCTGTCTTTAAGCTTTTACAGATGGCAAATTGCGTCCATAGAAAATTTCCATCATTTCTTGTTTTAATTGATGTTTAATTTGCTTGATTTCACGATCGCTCAACTCAGACTCAGTGATGCCAAAAAGATAATTATCTAAATCAAATTCTTTTAACATCATCTTTGTATGGAAAATATTTTCTTGATATACATTTACATCAATCATGTTGTACATGTTGCGAGTTTTTGCACTGATATAATTTTGAATGGAATTGATGCGATGATCGATATAAATCTTCTTACCAGATACATCACGAGTAAATCCACGTACATGATAATCCAAGGTAAGAATATCAGAGTCAAAACTTTGAATTAAATAATTCAGTGCATTTAGTGGAGAGATTTGTCCACATGTAGAAACTTCAATGTCGGCACGGAATGTACTAATCCCTTTGTGCGGATGACTTTCAGGATAAGTATGTACAGTGAGATGCGATTTATCTAGATGCATAACTACATCTTCTTTTTCAATTTCCTCTTCAGAAATCAAAATCGTAACAGACGCACCTTGAGGATCATAATCTTGTTTCGCTACATTAAGGATGTTAGCGCCAATAATATGGCTAACTTCCGTCAAAATAGCCGTTAAACGATCCGCATTGTATACTTCATCAATGTACTGAATGTATTGTTTTTTCTCTTCTTCCGTACGAGTATAACAAATATCATAAATATTAAAACTCAATGTCTTTGTGAGATTGTTAAAACCATATAACTTCATTTTAGGCTTTGCTTTAACTGGTGTATCCATGATATGTCATAACCCTTTCCATGCATAGACTTACTATTCCTTTTGAAAGTTTCGCAAACGAAGCTTTCACCATATAACTAAACAATATCTTGTTTATACACAAACTCTACATCAAACTGTCCATTATCGTAGGTAACGATGGCAAAGGTACCACCGGAGCGATCACGAGCCAAAGAAATACTGCCAGGATTTACAAATACCGCATCACGGGCACGAACCTCACCATGATGATGGCTATAACCGGACACGATGAGTCGCGCACCCATGTCAGTTCCTAACTCAATCAGTTTTTGTATTCGATTATAATATGATACCTCATGACCATGAGTCATGTAAATATAAGTATCTTCGAGCGGAATCAATTGCTCTCGTGGTTCAAGCGGTTGCACACGATCATTATTGCCACGCACCGCATAAACAGGAATATCCGTATGTTCCTGCATATAGCGTGCATCATCGCCAAAATCACCAGCATGAAGCCACATATCAATATCTTGATCGGCAGTAGCCTCCAATACGAGGTTAATATCCTCTAGATACCCATGAGTATCACTTAAAATGCCAATTCGTTTCATTGTATTTAATCTCTAATGCCACTATATTATATATTTATATGAACTATACCATATAGTTCAAAAATATCAAAGCTTGTTAATCAATTCACGTAGTGCACGGCCACGATGACTAATAGTTTCCTTCTCTTCTATACTAAGCTCTGCCATCGTCTTTTTAAACTCAGGCACATAGAAGTACGGATCATAGCCAAAGCCATTTTCCCCTTTTGGCTCATCTTGAACGAGTCCATCGCAATAGCCTTCAGCCGTCACTTCTCGACCGTCAGGATATACAAGTGCTAAAGCACATACATAATGACCTGTACGGTTACTTTTCCCTTGTAGTTCACGAATTAACTTCTCGTTGTTTGCATGGTCATCACCATGGCGACCTGCATAACGCGCAGAATATACACCTGGTGCACCATTGAGGACATCAACCGTAATGCCAGAGTCATCAGCAAGACATGGGCGATTCGTAGCCTTTGCATAGTAGCGAGCCTTCAACAAAGCATTTTCCATAAAAGTTGTACCAGTTTCCTCAGGCTCCTCAATAAAAATCATAGCTTTTACAGGTACACAATCGATAGATAAATGGGAGAAAGCCTCGGAGAACTCACGAATTTTTCCTTTATTGCCTGTAGCAAGTACAATTTGTTCCATCTTACACCTCCGGAGCTGTAGGATACGCTTTACCTACTTTATCTGCTGTCGCACCAAGCACTTCACGTTGCTTTGCCATGAGCTCATCAGCAGCAGCTTCTGCTAGATCAAGTAAAGTGTTGAGCTCATCCCGATTAAATGTACCGTGTTCACCTGTACCTTGCACTTCAACCATATTGCCAGAACCTGTACGAACTACATTCATATCTACGATGGCAGCACTATCCTCTTCATAGCAAAGGTCCGTAATAGGACCTTCTGGACCAATACCTACAGAGATGGCTGCACAAAAATCAGTAATTGGGAATTTTCCTGCTCCGCCAAAGGTGAAGTCCACCGCATCAACGAGGGCTACAAAAGCACCCGTAATAGATGCTGTACGCGTACCGCCATCCGCTTGGATAACGTCGCAGTCGATAGTGATAGAGCGTTCTCCTAATGCTTCAAGGTCTACAACAGCACGCAATGCACGACCGATAAGACGTTGAATTTCTACAGTCCGTCCTGTTTGTTTTCCCTTTGCAGCCTCACGGCTCACGCGAGTTTGCGTAGAACGTGGCAATAATGAGTATTCCGCAGTTACCCATCCTTGCCCAGAACCTTTTAACCAACGTGGCACAGAATCCTCAACAGTAGCCGTACAGATAACTTTGGTCTTACCACACTCAATAAGTACAGATCCTTCTGCATACTCTGTAAAATTCCGTGTTATTTTAATAGGTCGCAATTGACCGGCTGTTCTATTATCGCTGCGCATAGGAACCTCACCATTCTAAAACTAAATATTAGAACGCCCCTTACACAAAGGGGCGTTATTTCTTATATTATATCATAATTTTTCTATTTTTCAGTATTACGAATCATATTATAATTTACGATTCTAACATGATGACTCGCATTATTATTTATGGAAATTAACATTATAGTTCATATTGTCCGTCACCAAGTGGATCTACCACAACGTAACGGCTTGCTCCCCCTTCTACTTTGGCTCGTTTTGCTTCTACAATAGCATCTTGACGCGTCCCTTCATCTGCTTGCCAAGGTATAAACATAGCATATACACTTTGCGGCCCATACGGTCCGTATTGTCCTCGCGAGAGCACGCTATGCCAGCCTACCTTGTCTTCGTACATGTGCACCTTTTCAAGGCGCTCCTCTTGTACGCCTGTTTCATCGTAGTACACGTTATAATGATTAGACCAAACATCCCCTGCACCTACGCGCTCGTCTTCGGCCATCTTATGACGGTTAGCCCATTGTATTTTCCACTTAACGATTAAATCATCTAGGTATCTAGTTACATTTTGACTCTGTTTGTATTTAACAGGATCAAAGGCAGGTTCTACGACTTTGCTGTAATCAAGACCTGCCATGGATAAAATGATACCCGTATTTACATATGGCAACGCTTCTTGTACGGAATAGCCTCCTTCAAGTACAGCTATATCTGCTTGTAACAAATCGACTAATTCTGCATAACCCTTCGCAGTTACCTGCATATTAGCCAACGGATCACTAAAGTGATTATCTTGTCCTGCCGAGTTAATGACGATATCTGGATTAAACTCTTCAAGGATAGGCAATACAAGCTCACGCATGACCTTCATCAAGCCTTCGTCACCTGTGCCCGGAGGCAGCGGAATATCTATATTACCACCGATAGCCTGAGGTCCACCAAATTCATCCATAAAGCCTGTTCCTGGATAGAGGGTTCGTCCATCTTGGTGAAAGCTAATATACAATGTATCTGGATCGTGGTAAAACACATCTTGAGTACCATCACCATGGTGTACATCGGTATCTACTACGGCAATGCGTTTGAGTCCATAGGTTTGACGTATGTGTTGAATCATAACGGCTTCAATATTAATCGTACAGAAGCCGCGAATACCATGAACCATAGCCATTGCATGGTGACCTGGTGGTCTTACTAACGCAAAAGCACGGTCTACTTCACCGCGCATGACTGCATCAGCTGCCGCAATAGCACCTCCAGCAGATACCCGATGAGCTTCAGTCACCCAAGACTCTAAATCTGGAGCACCAACGTGAACCCGCTCTATTGTATCCCAATCAGCTACTATTGGATTATATTCTCTAATATTCGGTATATCTAACAGACCTTCCTCTACGATTTGATCACGCGTATAAAGTAAACGCTCTTGTCGTTCAGGATGTGTTTCAGAAATTTTCCAGTCAAACGCAGGGAAGAATACTAGACCTAAACTGTGATTATATTCAGCTTTATCAATAGTAGAATTCACGTCGTCATTCAGTTTCGTATTCATATTCTTTTCTATAAGGCCATGACGCTCACGATAGGATAGACCTTTATTCCACATTGTGTTTCACCCCCGTCGCTAGTTGAACTTTTACCGTAATTAAACGCTCCATAGATTGCCATCCCTCTACCACAGGGAAATCCTCAATGTTAATGATCTCGATTTCTTGCGCTGTATCTAATCCTAAACGTAAAGCCTCTTCACTAAGAACCTCTTTAGCTCGTTCTACAACTTGTTCTGCTCGTTTTAAAGTACAATTTTGCTGTTTAATGCCTAATTCTGGAATGACAAGTAAACGACGTTTTGTATCTACATGAATAGTGAGTTCGATGGTAGATAAAGCTAGTGCAGCGCCTATAGCATTTGCTACGGCAGCATTCTCAGGAATCGTAACAGGTAACTCTAGATACTCACCGATACTTGGACCTAAATTTGGCGCTGTTCCCCCTACCACAACGATATGCTCTGGTACAAATACATCAGGATTTACGATATCTGCTACCACATAAATAGGTCGTTTATTTTCTACTTTTACGACCTCGTTAATACCATGTTGAATCGTTTGCAACGCTTTTTCTACGATTAGTCGTGCTACATCAGAGGCAGTCTTAATAAGAGTTAATTGATTATTTGAGGTATTTACATTATTAGATCGTAATGTAGCCTGTATAGCATCCGCTAAATCTTGTAAAGCTCGTGATGCCAGATTAAAGTCACCATAGTTTGCATGACCGAGCACGATAAGTGCATCCCCTAATGTAGGTTCTACACCACCAAGAGCCACCGATGGCCCCACTCGTTCAGGACCTACCGTAAGGTCACCGACTTTAAGACGAACTACGGATTCACCTCCGATACCGACGGAAGTAACGGCAAAGGATCGTACCGCACTTGGATATTCACGGATAGATACACCACTTTTTGTCATCAATGGTTTACCATGCTTCCAAAGGGATATATCCGTTGTAGTACCACCAATATCTAGAGCCACTATATGCTTATTTCCTATAACACCGAGAGCCGATAGTCCAAGAACTGTTGCAGCAGGTCCCGTAAAGGTCGTTTCTACAGGTCGGCTCACCATATGCTCCATAGGTAGAGAACCACCATCGGCCTTTAAAATGTGAAGCGGCGCAATGATATTACGTACTTTAAGAGCCTCTTCGACATTTTTCTTGAACACTGTAAATACTGGTGTCACAGCACTATTAAAATAAGCGCTAATAGTACGACGAGGGAAATTTAAAGAACCACTTAATAAACTGCCATTAGAAATTGTATGATACGTATTTTTCAGTTCCTCTGTAATAGATAGTTCTTCTTGAGGATTCCGCACCCCAAATTTAGCGGACACAGCAGCCAAATCGGTACCACTACGTGCTTGAACCATGTTGGCTATACCACGTACAGCATCAGCAGGGGTACGCTCTACAACGATACCTCTATGATCTGTATAACCTTGAAGATATATAGGGCTTACAGGAAAAATATAATCAACGTTTCGCCCATGTCCTGTTACTACATAAAGGTCTACAGGCTGCTCCTTTCCTTCTACAATGGTATTAGTCACAACTGTAGTAGACAAGGTAACTTGATTTATAAGCGAGGTATCACAGTTTTGAAGAACTGCATCAAGAGCCTCTCCAATACCATGCATTAAATTATCCTTTGTGGTCCGCTTTTTAGCAGATCCAATCACACGATAACCATCAATGATAACCGCATCGGTGAAAGTACCACCCACGTCTAAACCTAATAACATATAACCTCCTTTTAGTATTAATAAAGAATCCATACAAACTCAAAACGTAGTAAAGAAAACTCCATTTAAGCTAGCATATACTCTCTATTTGATCTAATATGCAATCCCTATTCAAACCTGCGTATAGTCCATATTCAGGCTCATTATATAAAAAGCTGTACCCATCTCTATGTGATGAGTACAGCCTTCTGTTATTTACCAGATACAGATGCGTAATTTTTGATGATAACAATCGGAGTCATTTGACTATCGTTACCAAATGGATTATCAATCAACAATTGTGCAATTTTTTTAGCGTCAATTCCACGACTTGTACCTAAAATAGCGGACCGTTTCAAATCATTAACATCAGCTACAACGGCACCATAACAACCAGTGCGAGATACAATTTTCTCAGCCACTTTATCAGGATCCTTTGGACCAAATACAATGTGCTTATCAAATGGAGGCATAGTCCCCGTTACATCATCTGTTAAGGATGCAGCCCGAGCAATTGCATAGAATACCCCTGGTTTACGGAAAATTTTAGCAATAGCGCCTAAAATAAAAGCACCTAATACCTTCCATTTACCATCCAAATTCATAGCCGATTGCATACCATAAATAGATGCCATGGAACCATCTGGATGGATAAAACGATTAATTAAACGAGCTTGCCAGCACACATTTAGCTCTTCAGGACGTGTAAAACGACCTTGCGTAATAGCTACTACAGATTCAGCAACGCATACGATATCTTCAGGTCCAATATTATGTCCGCCAAATTCAACGATAGCATCAACGATGTCATCATTATCTGTAAGAATACGTGTTGGCACACATACTAACTCTAATTCTGCCATTGTTATACCTCCTTATTGAACCATTGCTGCTTGAACTTCTTCAGCAGTCAAACGAATACGCTGTTTATCGATATGATAGTCTGTCCGGCCTACGATTTGGTAGTAAATATCGATGTCCATATAAGGGAATCCCTTAATATCTTCTCGAATATTGCCAGTTTTACCTGTTAATGTAACATATACACGAATTGTGCCACCTTTGCGTGGTTTGATAATTATAGCTTCAAAGTATCCATCTTGACGCGGACGATTAATATCCATAGCCCAAGCATTTACCTTAACTGCATCAAAATGTTCTTCTGGTAATAATGGACGTGGAAATAAGTCCATTATTGTGCCCAATTGGCGCCCTTTATTTACAAATGGTATATCACAGAACAAAGTAATGGACTCAAAACTACGATCAGACACTTGGAAGTTCGTTGCCCGTTTCGCTAATAAGACAATATTTTCATTACCTTGTTTCAACACAAACAAACGGAATAATAAGTACAGAGCTGCAACAGCCACAATAATAGCGATTACTGCACTGAGGATGTTATAAAACCACATAGGGTATCTCCTTTATAATGTAATATGTTCAATGGTACGACGGCTTGTATCAAGGAAGGATGCACTCAACGTATCACCAAGTTCGACATCCTTTGTAAAATACAATGTCACGGTGCCTAGAGTATCTTGAGGATTGAAAAGATTTTTACTCTCTAGTCTGTGACGAACCAATTCACTTGTTTCAAAAGCAGGATCAATGAACTGAATGCGACACGATGTTAGTTCCTCTAGTAAAGGTTGTACAAATGGAAAATGAGTACACCCCAAAACAACAACCTCAATTTCTCGAGATAATAAAGGTTCTAAATAATCCTTGCATACTTCACGAACAAAGTAATCATCTAAATGACCTTGTTCAATAAGCCCCGCCAACTCTGGACAAGATTGTTCCCAAACAAAAACCTCGTGATCAACTTCTAATGCCACATGCTTATGAATATGACTATTTACAGTGGCCACGGTCGCCATAATACCGATAGTCTTGCTTTTACTTTTATTAATAGCTGTTTTTACACCTTGTGATACACCAATAACTGGCACAGATACAAGTTCACGTACCGCATCAAGAGCCACAACGGTGAAGGTGTTACAAGCAATCACCATCAACTTAACAGGCTGCTTTTCTAGCGTCTCCGCAATACGGCACGCTAAATAAGTGATTTCATCATCACTGCGATTACCTACAGGATTATTCGCATTATCACCGATATAGATAAAATCTTCGTTAGGAAATTGTTCTTGTAATACCTTTAACACAGATAGTCCGCCTACACCAGAGTCAAATACACCGATAGGCAATTGTTGTACATTACTCATGCGGCATCTCCTCAACAGCTGCTAACATAGGCAGGTAAAAAGTATCGTCTAATCGCACAATTTTTCCTGTTAATTTTGACATAAAGGCATTCTTAGTTTCCCCCGTAGCAAGTATTGCACCATCACTAGCACGGTGCATGCGATAGCGAAACACCATTTGAGCCCTCGTCATCTTAACCAAATACGTTTCGATGTGAAGTTCATCATCGAAATTCGCAGGTTCTTTATAATTGCAAGATACATTCATGATGGGAAATACAATATCCTCATTCATCATATCCCACAAAGTGACACCGATCTTACGAAGGAATTCAATGCGCGCCATTTCAAACCATCTAAAATGATTACTATGGTGAGCAATCCCCATCATATCAGTTTCATAAAATCGTACATTTACTGAAGCAATATGCATAAATTCTGTCCTTTTTAAATAGTATACAATTTTTATTCTATATCTATTACTTTAGTGTGTCAAATAAATAAAGGCAGTTCAATCACTGTGGATCAAACTGCCTAAAATGGTAAAAGTTAGCGACTGCTACCAAATGGAAAGAATTTTTTTGCCTCTTCTTGATGACTCGTTTTGATATAACGATTCGCAATCTTAAAGGCTAATCCGAGTACTGCCACATCATCTACCCAACCTAATACAGCAATCGTATCCGGTACAATATCAATAGGTAATACCAAATATCCTAAGGCACCTGCAATGACCGCTTTTACATATTTGGGAGTGTCCTTGTCGCGAAAACAAAGGAACAAGGTTACTGCTTGTTGTACAAAGGTAAGTTTCTTACCATATCGACCAAGAAACCCTAAAAATCTTGATTCGCTAAAATACTTACCATATTTAATAATCTTAAATGGATTCATAGTAATAATAATCCTTCAGCGTTTATTTACGCAAACCGCCAATTTTATCTTTCGCTGTGTTAACAGTGTTTGTAGCAACATCTTTTGCTGTCTCTACAGCATCAGAAGCTTTAGTTTTTGCAGTTTCTACTGCTACCTGTGCAGAAGCTTTTGCCACTTCTACACCACCTTTTGCGAATTCTTTAGCTACTTCAATACCTTCTTTAGCAGAATCAAGTTTTTCTTTCGCTGCATCAGAAACCTTTGCTACAACTTCTGCTGCGTTATCATGAATTTGGTATTTTGTTTCATTATTCCATTTATTGATGGCAGGTGTTACTTTTTCTTCGTAAACTTGCTTTAAAGATTCTTTAGCAAGACCTGTTTCATTAGCAATCCCAGCCCATACGTCACGTTGACCTTGAGTGAAAAGAATACTAGCACCCGCATCACGAACGATTTCAGAAGCAATAGCTTTACCATTTTCAAGGAATTCAGCAACCATCGGTTTGTAACGTTCGATATCAGAAGGCATACCATCTTGAATCCAAATATTTGCAATTTTACCAATAGCATAAGTTAAACCGATAGCTACAGGAACGCGAACAGCTTTAATTGGAATTAGAAGGGATACTGCAGCTGTACCTACAGCTGTGCTAAGACCACCTACTAAACCAACTACAGCACCAGCTTGCAATTCTACGTCATAAAGATGAGCAATACGAGTTACCATGTACGTAGCATTGGCGCACAAAGCGACACTGCTGAATTTAGAGGATAATGCCAATGCTGCCGCACGACCTGCCCCCCAGAAAATAAATTGTTCAACTTGATAGTCACGATCTTGAGATCCATCCATAAGCGGCTCAAGTGTTACGCCATTATATTCTGCCATAAGTATTCTCCTTTGTTGTGAACCAACTATAGGTCTTATTATTAGTATTATTATACCATTCTATTGATAGAAGTGAAATGAATTTTTCTAATTATCCATATATAACAGCTTCTAATATTTTCTATATTACCAACTTGTGAGTCCACCATCGATTGTCCATGCTGCACCTGTCACAAAAGAAGCCTTATTACTCAACAAAAATACAATTACTTCGCCAATTTCATGGGGCTTAGCAATGCGACCTAGTGGGTAATGTTGGCCCATTTCAGCCTTTGCAGCTGCCGCATCTTGATTGGCATTAGCAATCTGTTTGTCCACTAATGATGTATCTACATCACCAGGACACACACAGTTTACACGAACACTGTGAGGTGCCATTTCAAGGGATAGAGATTTTGTAAAGCTCACTACAGCCCCCTTTGATGCACCATATACAGAACACGCTACATTACCTTGTAAACCTGCATCACTAGCGATCGTTACAATACTGCCCTTTGATGATCGTAAATAGGGAAGCGCCGCTTGACATAAGAATACAGTACCTTTTACATTAGTCCCAAACATTTCATCAAAAGCTGCCTCTGTAACATCAGCTAGCAATTCTTCTTCATAGTAGCCTGCAGCTGTTACAAGAGCAGACACCCCACCAAACAAATCTACTGTTTCTTTTACAATTCGCTGACAATCCTCAATTTTAGATACATCACCTTGAATATATTGTACCTTAGATGAATAACGACGTAGCTTAGTTTTAGCCTTTTGACCAACTTTTTCATTTCGACCATTGATGACTACACACCAACCTTCTTTGAGTAAAAGCTTTGCCGTAGCAAATCCAATACCCGATGTACCACCACTGATCAAGGCCACTTGTACATCACTTTTATGAGGCATACCTTGCCCTCCTATAAAGTTGAAACATAGTCATAGACTAATTTCAACAACATAACTGTCGTTACCGACAAGAATACAACTCGCACCAAAGATGAGCCTTTTACAATGGCGAGGTGCGATCCTACATAAGCGCCAATAATTTGACCCACTCCTGCAGCCAGACCATACATAATATTCACATGCCCTAAATATAAAAATACCAATAAAGACGCCAAATTACTAGTAAAATTTAATATTTTTGCGTTAGCAGAAGCATGCAAGAAATCAAAACCTGTAAAGATAAAACCCATAATCAAAAACGTACCTGTACCAGGTCCTATAAAGCCATCATATATACCGATACCAAGAGCAAACGCCATGCAAATATATAACGCTTTTCCTGCTACCTGAGATGTACGATTGATTTCACCCCAGTCTTTTTTGAACACCACAAAAAGTGTTACACAAACAAGTAATATGATGATAATAGGCTTTACATACAGTGGAGGTAAAGAAACAACCGCCAATGTACCAAGCATAGAGCCCACAAAGGTAAAAGGCAATAATTTACGAACTAGAGAGAAATCAACCATGTGATTTCTCAAAAATGTAATGGATGCGCTACCAGCTCCAAAGATACTAGATAATTTATTACTGCCCAGAGCCACACTAGGTGGAAGATTTGTTAATAACATGGCAGGTACAGAGATAAGGCCTCCACCGCCCACAATGGAGTCTACAAAGCCAGCAAATGCACCAGCTACGGCAAGTAAAATGAGTATAAGGATATCGAATGGTAAACCTGTTACCGCAATGAGCCACTCCATAATAAACCTCCTACAGATAGCACATCAACGGTCGCCAAAGACCACCGTTGTCATGCTAGTTTATTTTATTTTGCGCCTAGACGATCGAGAGCCAATGTATAACCATCCGCACCATATACTAAACAGCGCTTTACACGACTAATCGTCGCAGTACTCGCACCTGTTTCTTCTACAATTTTCTCATAGCTATCCCCTGCACGAAGCATTTTTGCTACCTGCAAACGTTGAGATAATGCTTTTAATTCGTTAATCGTACAGATGTCTTCAAAAAATGCATAGCATTCTTCTGTATTTTCAAGCGTTAAAATGGCGGTGAACAATTCGTCATTTTGTTGACTTCTCAATTTTTCATTGATACTCATCGGATCCTCCTACTTCTTATTCATCGCTTTAGACCAAGCATCACCAATCATTTGTACAACTTGTACCAATACAATCAAGATGATGATTGTAGCGATCATAATATCGGCTTGGAAACGTTGGTAACCATATCGGATAGCAATATCTCCGAGACCACCCCCGCCGATAGCACCTGCCATCGCAGAGTAACCGATGAGGTTGACGATAAGCACCGTCACATTGTCAATAATTGTTGGCAATGCTTCTGGTAATAATACTTTCCAAATGATTTGTAATGGGCTTGCCCCCATGGATTGAGCCGCCTCGATAACACCAAAATTAATATCCTTAATAGACGTTTCTACAAGGCGCGCCAAGAATGGAATCGCCGCAATTGTCAATGGTACACATGCTGCAGTTGTACCGATGGATGTACCTACCACCATGCGAGTAAATGGAATGATGGCAACCATCAAGATGATGAAAGGTACGGAACGAATGGCATTCACAATTGCACCTAACACTTTATTTAGTGCTACGTTTTCCAAGATATGACCTTTAGAAGTAACAACCAAAACAACACCAAGAGGAATACCTAATAACATTGCCATTACCGTAGAAATTATCGTCATTTGCAATGTATCAAGGGTACCAGTTATGAGTAGATTAATGATTTGCTCTGACATAACCGATCACCTCGCTTTCAATTGGTAACGTTTTGATGTAGTCCAAACCTTCTTGTGCATTTTCTGGGTCACCATTCAAGATAACGATGAGGCGACCAACGCTCGTATTTTGGATGTAATCAATGCCGCCAAAAAGGATGCTTACATCTAAATTAAAGCGTCTTACAAGACCTGCTACTACAGGCTCATCTGTTGCTTGTCCTGTAAATTTGAGGCGAACTAATGGCGCGGTTCCTGCAATCCATTGATCATGCAACTCTAGATGTTCCAATGCTTCTGGAGGTAAGTTTTCACTCACTACAGAGTTAATAAACTCTTTTGTCGTATTTTCGCGAGGATGTGTGAATACTTCAACCGTGCTACCTTCTTCGAGTATTACACCGCCTTCAATAACTGCCACACGATCACAGATTTCACGAATAACATGCATCTCATGTGTAATGAGCACAATAGTGAGCCCCATCTTTTCGTTAATATCTTTCAACAATTTCAAAATAGAATCTGTTGTTTGAGGATCAAGGGCAGATGTGGCTTCATCACAAAGGAGAACCTTTGGATTTGAGGCCAATGCACGAGCGATACCAACACGTTGCTTTTGACCACCAGATAATTGAGATGGATAGTTGTTCATACGCTCTGTAAGACCTACGATATCAAGGATCGGCTCGATGCGCTCCTTGATTTCAGCCTTGCTCATACCTTGTAATTCCAACGGAAATGCTACATTGTCATACACTGTGCGAGAGGACAAGAGGTTAAAATGTTGGAAAATCATACCGATATCTTTGCGTGCTTTACGCAAAGCTGATTTACTAAGTGTGGTTAAGTCTGTACCATTTACGATAACAGAGCCAGATGTAGGTGCTTCGAGCATATTGATGCAACGAATCAAGGTGGATTTACCGGCACCGGATTGGCCGATAATGCCAAAGATTTCGCCTTCTTTCACATTTAGGCTAATATCTTTCAACGCTTCCACACGAGTAGCACCTTCATAGACTTTACTAATGTGTTCTAATTGTATCAAAATAATTTCCTTTCTTAAGGTAAATGTGTACCATTTGATGAAAGCAACTTATCTATCAAGGTAGCCCTTCTTCCATCAATTTTTCTAGTGCTTCGCGTAGACGAAGTGTAATGGCACCTGGTTTACCACCAGATACTAAATTTCTGTCTAGCTTAGTAATTGGGATGACACCACCAATTGTATCGGTAAAGAATAATTCATCCGCATCATCTACAAAATTACGATCGAATTCTTTCTCAATAATGGTAATACCTAAAGATGGTGCTACACGCGTTAAGATCATTTGGCGCGTAATACCTTTTAAGATATGATTATCCGCTGGATGCGTGTACAAGATACCATCCTTAACAGCAAACACATTAGATGTGGCGCCTTCTGTACAAATGCCATCACGGAACAAGATTGCTGTATAAGCAAATTTCTTTTCTGCTTTTGTTTGTGCCAAGATATTCGGGATCAAGTTTGTAGTCTTAATATCTACATGATCCCAACGTTCATCAGGTAAAGCTATCGCTTTTACACCTTCACCCAATTTATTGACTTCATCTAAATCCAAGGTACGGATAGACATAAGCATTTGTGGTTCTAATTTGGAGCGATCATAAGCATGGTGACGTGGTGCTACACCACGAGAGATTTGTAAATAAATATAGCCCTCTTTGATTTCACTTTGCTCGATCAAAATTTCGTGCAATTCTGTCAAATCATCAGGGGTCATTTTTACAGGGATATCCATTTCACGCATAGAGCGATACAAACGATCTTGGTGGTAAGACAAAGCGAAGCAACGGCCCTTTACGACGCGAACAACTTCATATACAGAATCACCAAACAAATAGCCACGGTCATCAATACTGATAACTTTGGCACCTGGTTCAACGAATTCACCGTTAAAATATGTTAATTCTTGCATAGGAGCACCTCTTTTTCTTTTCGTTACTCTATCAAGTGGTAATCATCATGGACTTATTATAACACAATTACTTTCAAATTTTCACACTTTACTTTGTGAAAGATATTAATTAGATATACAAAAATCCGCTAGGATACCATAGTTAAAAACTATATCCTAGCGGATGTATTGCATATATTATTTTAATACTAAATCAGCACCACAGAGCTAGTTAGTACTATGGTCGATACGAAAGTACTAATACCAATTAGGACTCTCTATACAACAAAAGCTTTCTGATTATACTAGTGCCCCAGTACAAATTTACAAATAGACTTAGGTAAATAATTGAAACCTACCGTAGTCAAATAGGATAATGCCAACGCCATGGCATACATAACGAGAACATTGACCACCGTGTACAAGAGATTGTATTTAGCCATCACAGCAGATATGATTAACAGCCAGAACGGATGTGTTAAATAAATGCCATAGGACTTGTCCCCTATCTCAGACCAAATGGATTCCATAGTCACATTCATAGGTAGTGTTTGGAATAGGAATAAACTAAACATCGTTCCCAAACCAGTGTAAAGAACACCCATCGGACTCATTTGATGTACCGTATAAATTGCTTCTAGCACCGTGTAATGCCATACGTCCATGACATAGTAATAGGATCCAAGCATCAATAATACAGATCCTACTGCACTAGCACCTAAAAGATAACGATAGCGCCACATGTATTCACAGACCGTTTCATATCGTTCAGCACATACAGCACCTAAAAGGAAAATCCACACATAATGAATTACCCAATAGTTGAGTCGCATATCGAAAAGATATTTAAGAATCGGCTGATTACTTAGATTTTCCGTTACCCAACGGCCAAGCATATACGATGATACATAATCAATAGCGACTTGGACAACAAATAATAACACCATCCAGAACACAGGTCGCTTGAGGATAACTTTCACCATTGCCCGCCATAACGGCATCATCACGTAGAACCATAGCAAAATAACCATAAAATACAAATGATACATAGAGGTACCAAAGAGTAGATTTATCGCCAATGGACCCGGACGTAAATTGCCGAGATTGTGCGCCGTCAATCCCGTATAGAGCAAGTAAAAGATGGACCACGTAATATATGGAAACAGCACCACCTGAATGCGGCGGTGCATAAATTCCTTATATGAGAATGGTCCCTCTACCGAGGTATGATAAAACAAACCAAATGCAGAGAGGAAAAAAAACGCAGGCACTCCAAAGCGAGAGAGAATTTCTAACACGCTGATGAGTTCTAAATTTACAAAAGGATTTTGCAATGCGTAAGATCCTACGTGAATGCCGATAACACCGAGCATACAGAGACCTCGCATATAAGTAATTTCCGGTAAAAATGCTTTTTTCATAGCCATTCCCTATTCATTATTGACCAGGTGCAGCGGCAGGTGTCGGTACGACACGTGGACCTTGAGACTCTGTAGCTGGTTGTTTAACTACCGGAGATGTAGATGTAGGTGTTTGAGGCGTTGCAGCTTTTTCAGGTTGTGCCGATTGAGCTGGTACAGCCTGACCATTTGCTTTAGCTGCCGCTTCTGCCTTAGCCTTAGCTTCTGCTTCAGCCTTAGCTTTTGCTTCAGCTTCTCGTTTCAAGCGCAATTCTTTTTCAAGAGGTACCACTGGTTTATCATAAACAGTGATATCCGTTTCAAATAGACGCCCCCATGGGAATGTAGCTTTTACTGTACGAGGATTGATTTTAAGGTATTTTTCAGCGAAATCTTGAATGCGTTCACCTAAGTAACTTTCAAGACGTTCATTTAATTCACCAGAGTAACGAACATTGTCTGTTCTGATAGAATCTTGCATACGATAAATATCTTTACGGATATTTGCTTGATATGCCCAGTTATCCAAATATTGTTGCGTCAACATATCACGATGACCTTCTGGGCTCATAGATTTAAGCAATAATCCTTGAGCAATAGCGTAACCTACTGTGTTACTTGCTGTATTCCAACCATTATACGCACCGATTTTGTACAACAGATCTCGTTTATACATAGCGGATACTAACGTATTGTCTGCACCATTATTGAAAGCAATATCTGCAACGCTTACGTTCACACCAGAATCAACAGCTTGTTGAATACGATCTACGAAAGCATTTGTAGAGTTGGAAATCATTGGGAAGTTTTCGAAGTTTTCAGATTCACCTGTACTCGTAGTAAGCGGTGTATTAACAGCCAATAATACAGTTGGTTTGCCTTGTGTCACCATCGTGCCACCTACAGCCTCAACATGTTGAGCAATTGTTTTATCAATCGTTTGATCTTCGTAACCTGGCAATGTTTTACCACCACCACCGAGTGGATAAATTACGGAGAATGTAGGTTTTTCTGTGCTCACATCGGTACGGGAACGCGCCATCAACAAGAGACCGAGTTGGTCAGCACCAGGGAAGCTACCATATTTTTCAACAGAAATATCCTTGGAATATCTGTTGAGGTAACGACCTTCTAGTGCGGATTGAGATAATTGAGATGTATCATCATGACCTAATGCAAAGTAGTCGAATACACCACTGCGAGTTTCATCAATCAACTCTTTGTTGATTTTCATATTTTTTTGACGGCGGTCAAACCAGTCTTGCAAGTATTCCACAGGAACAGAGGCTTGTAGACTCATCAATTTTTGAGTTTCTTCTTGTGTTAAGGAGCCAGAATCCAATTTATCTTGTAATGCAGCGATTTGGAAGATAGTTGGACCATATTCCGCATAATAAGCCGGTTCAGTACCGCCACCACTCGCACGCGGAGAACGCATTACCGTACCAAAACCATAGATGCGTACATTTTTATTACGCGCTTTTAAACCTTCAATACGTTTCAAGCGATTTTGCAATGTGCTAAGCGGAATATTATGTTTACGAGAATCTACAAGACCTCCATAAATAAGAGTATCTGTACTTAATACCATAACATCAGCACGACCTGCATTTTGCTCTACCCAAGCCATAATTTGATCAGCTTGACCTTGGTATGTCTTACCAGAAATCAAGTGTTGAGGTGGTGTCAACACAGTCATACCCGCCTCACGAGCTGTGTCAACTGTATATTGTAAGCTTACAGGGCGATCATCTTGAGGTACATATAATACGGTTTCTGCATCAATATTGATGGATGTACCTGTAGCAATGGCTGTAACCATTAATGCTACTTTCAACCATTTATTTGTCATAAAGCAAATCTCCTTCTGTGTACACGAGTACTCTCGACTCGAAAATTAACTCTTATATAATACTCTTTTTTTCTGACACTTTTATGAAATACTTAACGGTATAATTATATCATTTACTTGTTATTTCTCAAATGCAGCGCCTTTAGCTTTAGCGCACTTTGGGTAAGCTCCAATTATATTTAATAGCTAGTAGACGGATAACTAGTACAACGGTAAAAGCACCATATACAGCCTCTCCAACCCAGTTAGAAATAACCATTAAGTAATAAACGATGCCTCCAATAACACTAGGCAGAGCATACACGTCTTCTTTCAAAACAGACGGAATCCGTTGAGCTAGCATATCTCGGATAATGCCGCCACCAACAGCAGTAATAGTTCCTAATAAAACAATGAAAATTGGCAACTCCGGATATAGTTTAAATCCTGCAGATGCTCCAGTTACTGTAAAAGATGCCAACCCGACTGCATCGGCCAATAAATAGCTTGCTCGACTACGAGGGCCCATAGCATGCTTGCGATAACGGCTGTTATACATAATAAATACGATAATTGTTACAGAAATAACCACAGTTACATATACAATATTGCGTAATGAGTTCGGCGGAAAATACCCCAGGAGAACATCCCGTACAATTCCACCGCCGATTGCCGTGGCCAATGCCAACACAACCATACCAAATATATCCATCTTTCGCGCCACCCCAACGAGTGCTCCCGAGATAGCAAAGGCAATAGTGCCAATCATATCAAATATATACCAAATAATATCCATAATACCCTCACACAATCTATTCGCATAACTGCGTACACTATGATAGACTTTATGTAAGATATTATACATTAAGAGGTATGAGAATGACAAAAGACATTACACCTATAGAGATTAAAAATATGGATGAGCGTACTCGGGACGAGTATTTCATGGCGTTCGCCCTAGAGGAAGCTCACAAGGCCTATGACTTAGGAGAAATTCCTATCGGCGCCATTTTAGTTCAAAACAATACAATCATTTCACGCCACCATAATCGCCGCGAATTAGATCACGATGCAACGGCTCATGCAGAAGTGCTCGTCATCCGTGAAGCATGTGATGTACTCAAGCGCTGGCGGTTGACTGGTTGTACCCTGTATGTTACGATAGAGCCGTGTCCGATGTGCGCTGGAGCCATCATCAACAGTCGTATTGACCGTGTTGTATATGGTGCAAGTGATTACAAAGGAGGCGCTGTAGAGTCTCTTTTCAATGTACTCTCTCACCCTGGTTTAAATCATGAGCCTGAACTAGCATCTGGTGTCCTTGGTGATGAATGTAGCCAAATCATGAAAGACTTTTTTAAGGAGCGCCGTAAAACACGGAGGAGTACCCAAGAGGCTGAAGGGTCCGCACTCGAAATGCGGTAGGTCGGGCAACCGGCGCGGGGGTTCAAATCCCTCCTCCTCTGCCATATAAAATATATAAAGCGCTAACCGTGGTTAGCGCTTTTTTGCGAAGGGACCACTACTATGAAAAAATATTATCCTTATCTCATCACGGTGAGTCATATGATTAATGACTCCTGCCAAAGTGTATTGCCTGCCCTCTTGCCACTGTTCATCTATACCTATGGACTCAGCTTAGAACAAGCGGGCTTTCTTATCTTAGCCAATACAGCATTATCTTCATTATTACAACCATTATTAGGGTATCTTTCTGACAAGATCAATCAGCCTCGACTCATCGCCTTAGGTGTTTTACTCTCTGCTTGTAGCACAGGTGTTATGGGTTTTGTCACCTCCTATGAAAGCTTACTTGTTTGTGCCACCTTAGCCGGTGTGGGGTCTTCTATCTTCCACCCTGAAGGGGCAAAGATCATGAACCGCCTCGGTGGCGGCAAAAAAGGAAAAGCCATGGGCACCTTTGCTATCGGCGGTAGCTCTGGTTTTGCCATCGGCCCACTCTTTGCTGGCTCTATTGCCTATACAGTAGGTCCGCATGGATTGGCGGCTTTCACCGTGGTAGGTCTTATCATATCAACAATTTTATTCATCCTCATGCCTCGCATAGTAGCTCATGCACGCACTATCGACCAAGCGGTAGCTACAGAAAACCCTACACTTGTAGCCAAACCACTCAAAAATTACTGGAAATACTTTGGTATCTTGTTCGTTATCATTCTAAGCCAATCGGTAAACTTCCGCGTTATCAATGCATTTATTCCTATCTTCTGGACTCGTGAACTCGGCACCAGTCCAGAACAAGGCAGTTTTGCATTAACCGTATTCTTTAGTATAGGCATCTTCATGACATATATCGGCGGTCTATTAGGCGACAAATATGGTCCTATCAAAATCATTAGACTATCCCTATTAATTTGGTTGCCGGCTATGTTCTTATTAACAGAAGTGCCAACCTTCTCCCCTGTCATCATGATGCCTGTAGCCTATCTACTACTACTCATGATTGGTGCCGCAAAAGCAATTAGCTACAGCCCAGTTATCGTACTAGGTCAAACCTACCTCGCTAAAAGCATCGGCTTTGCCTCTGGTATTACCCTCGGCGTGAGCCAAACTATCGGCGGTATCGTCGCACCTGTAGTAGGTAACCTTGCGGATACCTATACTTTACCTGCCGCTATGATGACACTTGTACCATTCCTAGTAGTGGGTCTTGGGGCTTCATTGATACTTAAAGATCCTAAAAAATTACAATAAACAAAAAAGAACCCTTCATGTGAACTACACCAAAAAAAATTGGACACAATTTTTAAAGGTACAGACCAACGAAGGGTTCTTTTTATATTCAACTAAACACATCACATACAGTTTAGTGTTTTAGCATTTCATTCAATATAACTACGTCTGTTTCTTTCATGCCTTGTGCCACAGCACCGATGCTGCGGATGGTTTCATCAACGGAGTATGCTACAAGGCCATCGCCTTTTTGGTAGTTTTTATTAAGGCGAGCTTGCTTATATCCCATAAAAGCACCATCAAGAGAAATTGCAATTTTACCTGCACAGGATGGTTTTGCACCATCGCATACGATACCCGATAAACTTGCAAGCCCATTTACAAGAGTGTTCTCGATGATTTCTTTGCTATCACCTTTCAAGAAAGCTATGCCTGCTACACTTACAACACCGGCAGATACAACACCGCAGTATGCAGACAATTTACCGATGCCGGATTTAACATAAAGCGTCAGCAAGTTCGCAAAGACGAGAGCGCGATAAAGTTCATCATCGCTTTTACCAAGTTCCTCGGCAGTCGTAATGATTGGTACAGATACCGTTAAGCCTTGGTTACCAGAGCCAGAGCAAATAACTACAGGCAATGGACAGCCGCTCATACGCGCATCAGAGCCGGCCGCGGCACGAGCCTTGCATTTTGTTTCAAGAGATGGATTTTCATCGTCCAATAATAATAATTGACCAATGTTAGCACCGTAATCATTGGACAGACCTTCCTTAGAAATAGCAGAATTATACTCTACTTGTTGTTTTATTTGGGGAAGGATACCAGAAATATCACCGGTTAAGGCAAATTTGTAAATGCTATCGAAGGTCATGGCATATTCTGTTTTAGTCGCTTTCTTGATTTCATTGACTGCTTCAGAGACAATCTCGCAATCTACTGATACATATGTTACATTCGTATGGTCATTTTCAATGCGAACAACCGCTGTATGTTCATCTGTTTCTGCAGTGATTTCTATATATAGATTATCTACACCTTCAGCAAGTGAAACGGTACAGAAGTTGGCATCAAGCAATGTGCCAAGCCATTTACGATCTTCGTCTGTAGCAGATTCTAATACCTCTAGTTCACGCTCTGGATGACCTACAATAGCACCCAGTGTAGCAGCCGCCGTTAGTCCTTTTCGTCCCCCAGAATTTGGAATGACTACAGATTTTACATTTTTAATAATATTCGCGCTGCATCTTGCGTGAATACGGTTAGGAAATTCATCTAAAACAGAGACGGCCTTCGCAGCCGCATAAGCCAATGCAATTGGCTCAGTACAACCGAAGGCAGGACGCATCTCTGACTGTAACAAATAAATATAATCCATCTTATACTTCCGCAATAATTTCCACTTCTACAATAACACCTAATGGAAGATCTTTTACTGCTACACATGAACGAGCTGGTTTAGAAGTGAAATATTTAGCATACACTTCATTAAATGCTTTGAAATCACCGATATCAGCTAAGAAGCAAGTTGTTTTAACAACTTTGGAGAAGTCTATACCAGCTTCAGTCAATACGGCTTCAATATTTTTGCATACTTGTTCAGTTTGCTCTACGATACCCCCTTCAACAACTTTACCAGTTGCAGGATTGAGTGGAATTTGTCCAGAAGCAAATAATAAACTACCAACCACTTTAGCTTGAGAGTAAGGACCTACTGCTGCTGGTGCTTTGTCTGTAGAAATTGTTTTCATGATAATTCTCCTTTTATAAATAAATACAAATTAATATAACTATGCTTATGGCATAAAACTCATGTTGATGCCACGATATATATGACTTAGCTCAATATATACCATATTACATAAAAGTACGTATATAACCAATTATTTAATTGATTTAAATGCATTATCAAATATTGGTTTGAAATAATCACGTTGTACATCAGTTGTTATACCTACATACAACACCGGTTTTCCTGGCTTCAACACAAATGCAGCATTTGCATAGAGTGGAGTTTGTACATTTCCATCTGCATATAACAAGCGAGAGCTTGCAGCATACGTTTGATATTTTGTGCCAGTCACCGGATGTACTTGTTCTGCATTTTCTACGGTTAGAGTTCTAAGTGTCTTAGGCATAATCGTTGCTTTTTGGGGATCACGACTAGACACATTAATAGGTCCATTCAAAGGAACTACCGTTGTGCTAGTAGGAATCTGTTTATTTATTGTTCCTAATAAAAGTTGCTCTGTTACAGGATCAATTTGACCTTTATCAAGAGCGGTCATAGCAGCTATAAACATTGGGTCATTAGCCTTTTCTTTAGCCACTTGTTGCGCTATTTGTTTAACATCTACAGCTACTACGAATGCATCTTTTTGACCAGTTTTATCTGCCCCTTGTAATTGGTATACATCAAAATTAGTACCAAAATTTTGGAAAAATTCTTTAGCCATCATATTGGTCATCGTAGATTTTGAGGGATTCTGTTGCATTTGTTTCTCTACAAAATCACGAGTATTTGTTTTAGACGCAGAAACAATATTTACATTATTAGGTACTACCATAGAGCCCCCAATAGTTTGTACATCCTTAGCCAAACTAATACTTGATACAGTTCCTAATAAGCATGCAGTGCAAGCCAATACTTTCAAAGATTTCATACTATTTACCTCCCTTGAGAGATTGTGTTTGATACATATGATTCAATTCATTAGTCCAATAATCATGACTAGAGTCGTCAGACATTAAAAGCTGTAAAGATACACCCTTATCTGTAGGAACAGCATATCCAATTAAGGAGTAAGTGTTTCTAAAGCCATCATAGCTAAGACCGCCTCGTAAATCACCAGTCACAGCCGTACCATAGCGCGTTTGAACAGGTTTATACGCTACATGAGTTGCATCAACACGCAATTGTTTCGTCATAAACTCTACATAGGAAATGAACTCTTGTTTATCCTTTGTAGATGTTTTCTTATCTGTAGCAAGCATTTTATCAACAGCGCCCATAATTTGAGCAGGTATTTTATCATTTATCGTCTTCAAATCTTTTGATAACTTAGCACCTTCAACCGTGTTGCTTTTTAAGCCTTGTAATTGTTGTTGAGCCATCTCTTTAGAGTAAGATTCTACATGTTTAGAGATGGAGTGCTTTAATGCAGCCTTTTCCGCATCTGATCCCTTCTCTAAAATAGTTTTATTCATACCTATAACTTGATCAATAGCATTTTTAGAATAGTTAATAACAATTAAACTACCTGTATGATGACCTTGTTTATCAGTACCTTGCAATTGATAGAAGGAGTAACCATCAATAAAATCCCCCTTCACTGGTTCAACAGCTACACCAGTCTGTGCTTTCACAACATTATTAATAGTATCAACAGCAGATTTATTTGCTACTTTGAGAAATTTATCTTGTTCTTGATTACGCAATCTTGCATCAGTAGAAATGTGCATAACTTCTACAGCTTTCACAGTTGGGGAGGTACTGCCGTACATACCATAACCTAAATCAACCGTATCAGCACATGCCACTGCCCCCATACCCACAGTTAAACAGGTAGCACAAGCCAATGTCATCATCTTTTTATTGAGAGTTCTCATAAGACACCTCACCTTTTTAACAATACACTATGTATAGATTGTTAGATAATTTGTGCAGTATATATTAAGAGTTTAAAAGATAATCTATACTGCATATATAAATTATTATACTATATCGACATATATAACTGTATAGTATAATTTACAAGCTTATCTTTCTGCTATACAATACATAAATAGACATGTAAAGATGATATATGTATGAGAAATGGAAAGGAGTGCACACTCGGTGTGCTTTTGATATGATACAAGAATTAATTCCCCTTACTAGACCTCGCACATTAGCTGCCGCATTAGGGCCTACTATTTTAGGTGCCGCCTTTAGTTATTATGCATTTGGTGCCGTTCAGGGCACAGGGCTAGCTATATTCCATACGATACTTATATTCTTAGCAGTTGTAACCGCCCAAATTATAGCAAATTTATGGAATGAATATAAAGACTTTAAATCTGGACTCGATGCTGGTCAAAAGATAGGTAATGCTGGTTCTATCACGCGTGGCGCTATAACACCAGAACTCATTATAACGATGATTAAAGTACTCATGTTTGTACCCATTATCATTGGTCTTTATTTATCTGCTACTATAACTTGGTATTACATCCCTATAGGCTTCTTATGTATTCTAATTAGTTTCCTTTACTCTGGCGGTCCAAAACCAATTTCTCGAACACCCTTTGGAGAAATTTCCTCTGGTATCGCTATGGGTTTTGCCATCGTACTCATTACAGGCTATGCCTGGACACAAGAATTATCCTTAGCTCTGTTAATTCCTGCAATTCCATCTACATTGTTAGTTGGTTCCATCATGTTGACGAATAATATCCGAGATATTAGAAATGATGAAAGCCATGGACGTCACACATTGCCAATCGTGCTTGGTCGTGAAAGAACGCTCAGCTTAATGAGTATCTCATATATTTTCAATTTTATTTGGATCATTGCTTGGATTATAATAGGCCATATGACATGGTTCGCCTTATTAGCATTCCTTGCGGCACCACTAGCTTTCAAAACAATTCATACATTATCTACCAATACAGATGAGTTCCAATTAGATAAGGCTATGGGCACTACCGCTGGGGCAGCCATGATTTATCAACTAATGTGGGCGATTGGACTTATTATGGGCAAATTGTTTTAAAAATGAACATACTTATATTATAGGTTCTCCATAGTTTTTAGTTATGGAGAACCTATAATAATTCCTTCTTGATAGATAGGAAATTATTTAGTACTATAGATTTAATATTTTATATGTAATTATTGTATAAGGAGTGTGTGTAATGAGAAAATTTTTAGCATTAGCAGCTACTGTAATCCTTGGCGGTGCTTTATTAATCGCAGGCTGCGGTAACGACAACAAACAAGCTACTAGCGATGGTAAACAAGTATTAAAAATTGGGGCAACAGCAGTACCTCACGCAGAAATTTTAGAACAAGTTAAACCGATTTTAGCAAAAGATGGTATCGAATTAAAAATCACAGAATTCACTGATTACAACACACCTAACTTGGCTTTAGGAGACAAAGAAATTGATGCCAACTTCTTCCAACACGTACCTTACATGGAGGAATTCGCAAAAGCTCACAAACTTGACTTAGTATCTGCTGGTGGTGTTCACCTTGAGCCAATGGGTTTATACTCCCGTAAAATCAAAGATTTGAAAGATCTTCCAAAAGGCGCTAAAATCGCTATTCCTAATGACCCTACAAACGGTGGTCGTGCATTATTGTTGTTACAAAAGCAAGGTCTAATTACATTAAAAGACTCTACAAACATCTTATCTACCGTACAAGATATTACTGTGAACCCTAACGAATATCAATTCGTAGAATTAGAAGCAGCACAAGTGCCTCGTTCCCTTGACGATGTAGCCTTAGCAGCTATCAACACTAACTTTGCATTAAACGCAGGTCTTAACCCTGGCAAAGATGCATTGGCGATTGAAACTAACGATTCCCCTTACGTTAATATCGTAACTGTACTTAAAGGTAATGAAAATGACCCTCGCATCAAAAAATTGATGGCTGCACTTCATAGCCCTGAAATTATCAAATTCATCCAAGAAAAATACCAAGGTGCTATTGTTCCTGCATTTTAAGGTATACTAAAAAGAGACCACATAGGTGGTCTCTTTTTTACATATTATCGGCCCTAAATCTAAAAGGTAATAGTCCTTCTAAATCAACAACTGTATAGTCCCCTCTTAAATTCGCCATTATAATACGAGGTATTCCAAATTCAGAAATCACCTGACGGCAAGCACCACATGGGGCACAAGGTCCTTCCGTATCAGCAACTACAGCAAGGGCTTTAAATTTTGTTTGCCCTTCTGATACGGCCTTAAATATAGCAGTTCGCTCCGCACAATTAGTTAATCCATAAGAAGCATTCTCTATATTACACCCCTCATAGATGCTTCCATCCTCGCAAAGAAGGGCTGCGCCCACGCCAAAATGTGAATAAGGACTATAGGTTTTATCGCGAGCCACAACAGCACGATTGATGAGCTTTTGAATATCCTTTTCTTTCATATTGCACTCCTCACTCTACAATATCAAGTATAGTATCCATTACTTTAGATGCAGTATCACCAATAGTAATAGCCGCCAAATAGGTCTGAGCCGCATTAGTGAATAAGCTTTCATCAGAAGCATATAGTGTGGCTATCCTTTCACCCATGCTAACGGCGTCCCCAGTTTTTTTGTGCATTACAATACCTGCACTATAATCGATGGGACCATCTTTAACCGTGCGACCTGCCCCTAGCATAACGGATGCAATGCCACATCGTTCTGTATCCATATGGGTAATATAACCATCTTGAGGCGATGTTACATCATAGGTAAACTTACCTATTGTTAATACACGGTCATCATCGATAACTCTGCTTTCTCCACCTTGGGCTTCAATCATTAAACGTAATCGTTCTAGGGCTGCTCCAGAATCTAGTGCTTGTTGCACACGATTAAGAGCAGTTTCATAATCACACATACGGCTCAATACGAGCATATGAGCTGCCATGATAATACATTCATGCGTTAAATCCTCTGGACCATGACCTTTCAACGTATTAATAACCTCTCGAATCTCCAAAGCATTTCCAATAGCATGTCCTAGCGGTCGGTCCATATCCGTCAAAATAGCCTTAACTGAACGGCCATTTTTCTTTCCAATATCGACCATTGCTTTAGCCAATTCACGAGCATCCTCTATGTTTTTCATAAAGGCGCCACTACCAACCTTTACATCTAACAAAATTGCTTGTGCACCAGAAGCCAGTTTTTTGCTCATAACAGAGGATGCAATAAGAGGGATGCTATCAACAGTTCCCGTCACATCGCGCAAAGCATATAGCTTTTTATCAGCAGGTGCAAGCCCTTCCGACTGACCTATAACAGCAAGACCGATTTTATTAACTTGATCGATAAAAGCATCTTGCTCTAAAGATACCTTTAAATTTGGAATAGATTCCATCTTATCAATAGTGCCGCCTGTATGACCAAGTCCACGTCCAGACATCTTAGCCACCTTGCCGCCACAAGCGGCTACGAGAGGCGCAATAATAAGTGTTGTCTTATCCCCTACACCACCTGTACTATGTTTATCTACGGTAATCCCATCAATATTCGACAAATCTACCATATTACCTGATTGAGCCATAGCCAAGGTCAAGGTTCCTAGTTCGCGAGCGTTCATACCATTAAAAACTATGGTCATCAAGAGCGCACTCACTTGGTAATCAGGGATTTCCCCCTTTACATAACCATCTATGACAAAGCGGATTTCCTTATCTGATAACGGCAAGTTCGCCCTTTTCTTCAGAATAATATCATACATACGCATAGTTACACCGCCATTCTAAGAAACCACCTAAGCATAGCCTAGGTGGTTTTCTATTATACTTCTTCGTTCAAGTGATTCTTTAGCAACTCTACAGCTGCACTGGCTCCAATTCGGCTACAACCTTCTGCAATATAGGCTTTCATATCCGTAATAGAGCGAATACCACCTGCGGCCTTAATCTGTACATTAGAACCAATATGCTTTTTAAAGAGTCTAATATCTTCAAGGCTTGCACCGCCGCTACCAAATCCAGTAGATGTTTTAATATAGTCTGCACCACCATTTGTAATACATTTGCAAAGCGCTACCTTTTCAGAATCTGTAAGATAACAAGTTTCGATAATAACTTTTAAAATCTTATCACCACAAGCTTTCTTAAGCGCCTCAATTTCGCTAGTTACTGCTTCAAAATCACCTTGCTTTACATCTCCAAGATTAATAACCATATCAATTTCAGAAGCGCCCTCTTCAATAGCCTGTTTCGTTTCGGCTACCTTTACCTCTGTTGTTTCATATCCTAAAGGAAAGCCGATAACGGTACATATGTTAAGTTCTGGATATGCTTCATGGGCGGATGCTACAAAGTCTGGAGGAATACAAACAGATGCAGTTTTATACCTTAAACTAGCCTCACAGACTTCTTTTATATCATCCCATGTAGCTGTAGGACGCAATAATGTATGATCTACATAAGCTAATAATTCTTTACCCAACATAGTACCTCTCCTTACTAAAAGAACGACATTTGCTCTGGTTCTGGCTCTTTATGTAATGCATCTTGAGCAGAGCGATTTTTATCATCAATGAATGGTTCTAACGGTACACCTGTAATCTTTAATAAATCTGGTAAGCTATTAACGCCTTTCAACTTAGCAGCTTTTAATACAACCTTTGCACAAGTCTCCGCATCATCCAGTGCATAGTGATGCTTAAACTCAACTCCAATGTATGCAGCCATTGTATTCAACTTATGATTAACTAAATCAGGCCATACAGCACGTGAAAGCTTAACAGTGCATGCATAATCTATTTCTGGCCAAGGGATTTTATAATAATCTAAGGTAGCACGCAATACGTTCATATCGAATTTCGCATTATGAGCCACCATAATATTTCCTTTTAAATGATTTTCATAAATGGCATTCCACAACTGATCAAAGGTCTTTTCATGAAGAACATCCTTCGGTTGGATACCATGAATTTCAATACATTCATCATCAAAACTCATAAATGGTGGTTTGATGAGACTATATGCCTTTTTAGTAATTTGTCCATCCTTTACGGTAATAACCGCCAAGGAGCACGCACTATTTTTAAATTTATTTGCTGTTTCAAAGTCTAATGCAACAAAATCTAACATAGGACTCCTTTCAAAATCTATATATAAGAATTATATTCATTTACTCTACTTATTATAGCATGAAATAGACTAAAATCTACTGTTCAAAGGTGACCAATAATCACCTCATTTACACCAATTTTAATTGACAGATAGGCCCTCAGTATGTGAAAATTATTTAGATATGTATGTAGTATGGAGGTTGCAACATGGCAGATGACAGATTAATCGTTGCCCTTGACGTATCCACGATGGATGCAGTGAAAGAAATCGTATTATCCCTCGGTGATTCGGTTAGCTTTTACAAGGTCGGTATGGAGCTATTCTATGCCGAAGGAGCAAAAACAATTCGTTTTTTACAGGAGCAAAACAAACAGGTATTTCTTGATTTAAAATTGCACGACATTCCAAATACCGTAGCCCATGGCGTTTCTTCTTTAACACGTCTCGGTGCTAGTTTAATTACTCTACATGGTCAAGGTGGTCCTGTCATGATGAAAGCTGCTGTTGAGGCAGCTCGTGAGAGTGGGGAGAAACTAGGCGTTGAGCGACCAAAATTATTAGCCATCACTGCTTTAACTAGTTTCGACGATGAATCTTGGACTGCTATCGGTGGTCAGCTACCAATTTCCGACCAAGTCATTCGCCTTGCAAAACTCGCTAAAGACTGTGGTATGGATGGTGTTGTATGTTCCGCATTAGAAGCTAAAATGATTCGCAAAGCATGTGGCGATGACTTTCTCATCGTTACCCCTGGTATTCGTCCTTCCTTTGCAACAACAGACGACCAAAAACGGGTTGCTACGCCTGCTAGCGCATTACAAGATGGCGCATCTCGCCTCGTTATTGGTCGCCCTATTACACAAGCCGAAAACCCTCGTGAAGCGGTTCGTTTAATTATTGAAGAAATGGAGAAAGTATCCAAATGATGACAGAACAAGAAGTAAAACAATTACTGATCGATACTCAAGCTATTTTAGAAGGCCACTTCCTTTTGACATCTGGTCTCCACAGTCCAATGTATGTTGAAAAATTTAATGTATTACAACACCCAAAATATACAGAAAAACTTTGTAAAGAATTAGCTGAACGCTTCCGCGATCAAAATGTGGAACTTGTTATTGGACCTATGACTGGCGGCATCTTACTTGCTCACGAAGTAGGTAAAGCTCTTGGCACTCGTGCTATCTTCACAGAACGTGAAAAAGGCATAATGACATTGCGCCGCGGCTTTAAAATCGAGCCAGGCACTCGTGTCCTTATCGTAGAAGACATCGTAACAACTGGTGGTTCTGTACAAGAAGTGGTAAATGTGGTAAACCAATCCGGTGGTGAAATCGTAGGTGTAGGACTTCTTGTTAACCGTTCTGGTGGTAAAGCAGAATTCGGTGTACCTCACGAAAAGGTACAAGCATTACTCAATCTTCAAGTTCCAACTTATAAACCTGAAGAATGCCCTCTTTGCAAAGACGGCGTAGCTATGACAGAACGCGGTTCTAAACACATCAAATAAATTTTTAACGACCTATGTGCATGCATAGGTCGTTTTTCATTAAGAAGTTAATAAAATATTCCCAGCCCATCAAGTACAATCTATATTTATAAATAGATACAAAAAGAGCTCCTTTGCTGAGGAGCTCTTTTTGTTTGTGTGTAGTTATTGTGTGTAAGAGAGAGATTCTGATACGAATGTATCACATAGAGTGTGCGGCTCTATGGTGGTCATGAATGCACTTTCATGACCACGTTCTCTATATTTTATGAAAGAAATGGACTCATAAAGTATCGTTAATTTTGTGTAGTTTGTGGTGCACCTTGATCAATCTGTTGTTGTGGTGCATTACCATTAGTTTGTTGAGGTGGTTGGCCTTGTGGAGGCACTTGACCATTTGGTTGTGCTGGTTGCCCTACTTGTGGCGCTTGACCTTGTGGAGGCATTTGACCATTAAGCTGTCCTGGTTGCCCATTTTGTGGCATATTTTGCCCATCCATTGGACCTTTACCATCTTTACGCTCATGTTTGTCCTTACCATCTTTCATTTGTTTATCCATATGCTTATCAGGACCATCATGTTTTGGTGGTTTTCTAAACTGTTGTTCATTCGTTTTCATCCATTCACCAAAATTAGGTAAATCATTAACTGCAAAGGATGTACATGCCCCAACAGCACAAATTACGGTTAAAATCGCTGTTATTATAATTCGTCTCATAAATCCTCCTTAGTCCACATTGCGGAAGTAACGTTCACGCACACCACGAAGCTCTGTACCAACAAAGACGCATGTAAGTCCACCAAATAAGCCTACACCACCAAGTACCACTAAAGTTACAATGGACAATACTGGAAATGCAGTAACATTCT
The DNA here is from genome assembly GCF_945949885.1 of Veillonella parvula. Lineage (GTDB taxonomy): Bacteria > Bacillota > Negativicutes > Veillonellales > Veillonellaceae > Veillonella > Veillonella parvula_B. Next base: position 38,213 of record NZ_CAMFFZ010000014.1, read on the forward strand.
CAAATGGTTGCCATGAGCTACCTAGCAAGAACAAAATAGCCGGTGTAATAATGAATATAAGAGCACCTACAATATAGGATAAGGCACTTCCAATAGAAAGCAAAGTCTTGGATGCTTTTTTAGCCATGCCCGGTAATTGAGGTAAAAGACGTTCTTTATAATCATCAAATCGTGCATAAATTTCCTGCATATTAACGGATTTACTTTCACTACCATCTTGATTCATTGTGTCTGTAATGATACCTGCATCTACGTAGGATGCATATATTTCCTCTGGAGTCCCTAAGGATTTAATGATCTCACTATCGGTAAGACCCTTTTCATAACCTACCGCAAAATGCTCTTCATAAACCTCTATAATACTCTCCACATCTGCAACACGCGCTTTTTTAAATATATTACGCAATGCATCTAAAAAGCTATTTTTGTTCATTATTATCGACTCCTTTCAACAGCATATTGATAACACCAGAGAATTCATCCCATTCTTGACGCATCTTGTTATATGCTGCACGGCCTTCGTTCGTGATATGATAGTATTTCCGTGATGGACCTGTAGAAGACTCCTTTAAATACGTTTCAACATACTTTTCTTTTTTCAGTCTGTTAAACAATGGATATATCGTTCCTTCAGATATTTCAATATATTCCGAAATGGTGCTTACAATTTCGTATCCGTAGCGATCATTTTGTGTTAATAATGCTAGCACCAGCATGTCCATAACACCTTTTTTTAATTGAACTTGCATAGTTCCTCCCTTTTAGGCTGTGCTTGCCTGCCAATGCGAAAGCTCTCTTACGGTCACTATCATGTACTGACAAATATATAATAACATAAGGTACCTCGGAACGCAAGGTACCTCACAAAAGAATATTGAGAATTAATATATTTTTTCTTCATTCTATACTAAAATACAGTTAATTCCTGCATTTATAGAAGAAAATTTTTTCAAAAAATTTTCTTATTTATCGTATTTTTTATACAAAATCTATTAAAGTACCTTATTATAACAAAAAAATCCTCATCTAAAAGATGAGGATTTTCTAACACTACAAAAGAAATTAGTGCATTATTGGAATACTTAATTAAGTTTTATTTACTAGATTCTAATTTGAAGACGCTTCCCCTAATTTAAGCTGTGTACTCTTCATTTTGCCATTATGAGTATAGGATACCAAAATTGTATCTCCAGGGCTCTTAGCATCGATTTGCTCTTTTAATTCGAGTAATGTACTAATATCCTTACCATCAATTTGCGCAATCGTATCCCCTTCTACGAGACCAGCCTGTGCAGCAGGACCATTTGAATCAAGTTGCACAATAAGGAGTCCATCACCTTCATAGGTTACATTATTACGAGCTGCAGTTTGACGGTCTACAGCCCATACCCCAATATAAGGACGAATGACCTTACCATTTTTAATAATAGAATCAACAATTGTCATCGCAGAATTAATTGGAATGGCAAAGCCCATACCTTCAATTCCCTCTTTAGAGATTTTGGCGCTATTGATACCAATTAACTCTCCATCTGCATTAACGAGAGCACCGCCTGAGTTACCTGGATTAATGGCTGCATCAGTTTGAATCAATGGGAATCGTTGACCTTGATCATCAATTGTACGTGCTAAGGCACTAATAACACCAGAGGTAACTGAACCTTTAAACTCAAGACCTAAAGGATTGCCAATAGCAATAGCTGGCTCCCCTACTTGTAAGGAGTCAGAGTCCCCAATTTTTATAGGTTTAATATCTTTTGGAGGTTTAATTTTTACAACTGCTAAATCCGTCTGTGAATCTGAACCTATAACGGTCCCCGTCACCGTACTACCATCAGACAATGATACTGTAACCTCCCCATTTTTAGCCCCCGCTACAACATGTTTATTTGTTACAATATGTCCATCATTATCGATAAGTACACCAGACCCGACACCTTCTCCAACATAGATAGTACGGTTAAAAATATCCTTTTGAAATACTTGTGTTGTAATCCCTACTACAGCAGGCCCAGATTCTTTAGCCGCTTGTACTACATAGGTATTACGCGTTTCAGTAATAGGCTTAGTCTGTTTAGTTTGTTCTCTCACGTTTGTTGGTTGCGTATTAACAGGGCTGCCAAAGAAATAGTATCCTCCGCCTACCCCAATACCCAAAGCAAGAATACACGCAATTACTGTTTTCTTATATTTTGAAAATGTCATGTAGATCTCCTTATATTCTTCTTAATATTCTTCTACATCACCCATAACTTCTTAATGATGATTATAAAAGTTAAGATTAGAACCAAATCATAAATCACATAATTATGATACTTTATAAATACGCCACATCTCACACTAATTCAAATCATCTCAAAATTAATTTTATAAAATTGATTTTAATGAACCTATTATAGTACGCCTGCTTTTACAATGCAAGATATCAATTTATAACTTTTCTTATAAAAGTATAATTATTATAACCGTATATCCTCCACTAGATAAATACCTAGAATTCTGAAAGAAGCTATATAGAATGTATTCAACTATCTAAAGTCTAAAAAACATAAAGGGCATTCACTAGCCGTCGCTAGCAAATGCCCTTTATGCATATAGTTTGAGAGTGTAAGGACTGTTGAGAGAGAGAGTATATGTGATCTAGATAAGCTTTAGAGAGAACTTATTAAGAGAGAGAAGTTAAAATATTACTTATCTAGAGTCATAGTCAGCCTTACTTAAATAAGTATACATGGAATATCTAAACTATCAAAGTAACTATATAAACAATTCTTAAACCTTTGATTATATCTCTATAATAAAATCTCTATGAAGTCATATCTAATCAACAGCCACGAATAACGTGAGTATAATGTGAATACATATTTTCGATACTAAACGAATTTATACCCTACGCCCCATACTGTAATAATATGCTTACTATCAGATGGATTATCCTCAATTTCTTCACGTAAACGATTAATATGAACCGCTACAGTTGCATAATCACCATAGGAGTCAAGTCCCCATACACGAGAATATAATTCTTCTTTGCTAAATACAATATCACGGTTACGCATCAAGAATTCTAACAACTGGAATTCTTTCTTTTTGAGATGAACCTCTTTTTCATTCACCCATACTTTCATCATCTTAGGATCGAGACGAATTTCACCGGATTGAATAGCGTTAGTTTCCATTGCATCGCGCTCTGTTAAACGTTTATATTGCGCCAACATAGCTTTAATCTTCGCAATCAATACAGATGGAGAGAATGGCTTTTCAATATAATCATCAGCGCCTACGCCTAAACCACGGATTTTATCGATATCGTCAAGGCGCGCAGTTACCATAACGATTGGTACACGAACTTTGTCACGAATTTGGCGACAAACTTCAAAACCATCCATTTCTGGCAACATAACATCAAGGATAATAAGGTCTACAGGAGTATTCAATGCTGCTTCAATGCCATCTGTACCATTAGTCATAATAGTTACATCATAGCCCGCCACCATTAAATAATCACGCTCAATATTGGCAATATCCAAATCGTCTTCAATAATTAAGATATGTTCACTCATGATTCTTCTCCTTGCTTAGGAAACTCTAATATAATACGTAGACCATGTGGCCTTACATTTTCAATCATAACTCGGCCTTCAAAGATTTCCATAATTCGACGGATAATCGACAATCCTAGGCCACTACCTTCTTGAGGATTCGTACGAGACGAATCTACACGATAGAATGGGCGCATCAGACGCTCTAGAGATTCTGGCGGTACACCTGGACCATCATCACTGATGACACAATATACAAAATCATCATCACTCGTTACATCTATGACGCAATGACCAATATCGGCCATTTTATACTTAGCACTATTGTTCAACACATTCTGCAAAACTCGTTGTAACAATTGTGGGTTAACATTGATAAAAGGTGTTTCCGTAGCTATACGAGCCTTAATCTCAAGCCCCTTCGATTGATACGGAGCTAAATGATCTTCTACAAAGTCATGCACAAACTGACCTAATTCAATTCGCTCAGACGGACGAGATTCTTTTTTATAGTTCAATGTTGTTATGAGGAATAGTTCCTCTAACATAGAATCCAAATCATTGGCCCGCTTCAAAATAATCCCCATATATCTTTTTTGTTGCTCTTCCGTTGGTGCAATACCATCACGAACACCTTCAGCATAAGCTTTAATAGCCGTCAACGGAGTTCGTATATCATGGGATATACCAGCGAGTAGCTCTTTCTGTTGTTCTTGTTCCATTTCAATCTGACGATTTGCCATTTCTAACGACTTTGTCATGTTCTTAACGTGAATCATGATAAACCGTGTAACAAATCGGTTAATAGCAAAAAATGTAACAATAAAGAGCAATATGGAAACTACGATAATATAAAAAGATACGGATTCCATTAAGCTATCACTACCATGAGTAGCACGCCTAATCGCAATATGGTATACATAGGAATGACGTCCATCGTACTTTCTCATTTCATAAACGAAAGTATTATTGGATTGATATACGATGCCCTGTAATTCAGGATTAACATCAATAAGACCAACAATGGCAGAAGCACTATAGATTTGTGGATTACCGTAGTTATACACCATGTTTCCTTGATCGAGTACTTCAACATATACTTCCTTTGGATCAAGTAGGCTATAGCTAGGCTTAACCAAGCTATTAATTAGATCATTTTCTAACCCATAAAAGGTAATGGTTTCAGTTATTCGACTGACACTTTTAAACTGTTGTTCCTGCTCAATACGCAAATAATAACCGGCATTGGCCAATATGCGCAAACCTGTAAAATATAGCAAAAATAAGATAATTGCTATTAAAATAGGTACAACAAACAGCACAACATTGGATATCCAAATTCGTATTTGTAAATTCACAGGATTACCTCAATATCATAAATAGTAGATACTCTCTATAGTTTACGCTATTTTTAATGCTTAACGCAAGTAAAACACGCAAATATCCAACATATTTTTCACGATTCTTTCATACGTAGTTTATAATTGACTGATTATTCAAAGGTACTTCGACCCTTTTAATATCTTATGCTTTTCGTAAAAATTATATTTTCACACGCATCCATGTATCTTATGGCGATATGAAAAATAGTAATATCTGATATTTCATCAGTTTCTTAGTCTCCTCTTTTAATAGGAACTTGTCTATACTATTTATAAAAAACTAAAATATAAAACAACTATTGAATCTCTTCATTTAATAAAACAAAATATATACTGGATTATACTATTTCTCTATGAGGATAGCTTAAATATGGTCAAAAAAAAGAGGATTCCTAAGAATCCTCTTTTAAAGTTTGGATTAACGACGATTTGCATCGAAGAAGTTAATAGCAACTTCTGGGAACATAGCGTAAGTCAATACGTCTTCGTCAGTGATACCATTGTAGCCTTTGGAAGCTAAATCTTGACGGTAACCTTCCAATTCAGGTTCGATAAGATCTGCAGGACGGCAAGTGATAGGTTCTTCATCACCAATAATAGTACGACGAATATCATCGGAGATAGTACCAGGTAACGCACCATATTTACCGCGTACAAGGTCTTTAACTTCGTTAGGAACCATTTTGTAACGGTCGCCCATCATAACGTTCATCATAGCCATTGTACCAACGATTTGGGATGTTGGAGTTACCAATGGAGGGTAACCCAAATCTTCACGAACGCGTGGCATTTCATCCATAACGTCGAAGAAGCGATCGCCCATCCCCATTTCGTTCAATTGGTTTTGAGTATTGGACAACATACCGCCAGGAATTTGGTAACGACGAACAGCTGGGATTACATCGCTAGCTGGTTTCAAGTTGAATTCTTCAGCGATTTGTTGTTTTACTTTACGGAAGTGGTCAACTAATGGAATGTATTTATCAAGGTCAAGACCAAGATCCCATTCAGTACCTTTGAACATTTCGATCATAGTTTCAGTAGCTGGTTGGCTAGTTGCATGAGCGAATGGAGAGATAGCAGTATCGATGATATCTACGCCAGCTTTAGCAGCTTCCCAGTATGTAGTACTTGCAAGGCCGCAAGTGAAATGGCTGTGCAAGTCGATTGGCAATTCGCCGAAACGTTTTTTGAAAGTAGAAACCAAATCATATGCATCAGCAGGTCCTAACAAACCGGACATATCTTTGATACAAAGGGAATCAGTACCCATTTCTACCAAAGTTTCAGCTACTTTCAAGAAGCTTTCAGTTGTGTGAACTGGAGAAATTGTGTATACCATAGCGGATTGAACGTGTGCACCAGCTTTTTTGGAATACTTAATAGCAGCTTCCATATTGCGTGGGTCATTCAATGCGTCGAAAATACGGATACGGTCGATACCATTTTTTACAGCCGCATTACAGAATGCTTCTACTACGTCGTCGGAGTAGTGTTTATAGCCCAACAAATTTTGACCGCGAAGCAACATTTGCAATGGGGTATTTTTCAAATTAGCTTTCAATTTGCGAAGGCGTTCCCATGGATCTTCATTCAAGAAACGAAGACAGCTGTCATAAGTAGCGCCGCCCCAACATTCAAGAGCTTCATAACCAATATCATCTAAAAGGCCGAGCACTGGTTCCATTTGTTCGTAGCGCATACGTGTTGCCAAAATAGATTGATGACCGTCACGAAGAACGGTTTCGCAAATTCTTAATTTTTTAGCCATGTTAATCCTCCAAATCGAAATAGTCTGTGTATGTAACTTTATACACTCATCAAACAACTATCTCATACCTATTTTTTTTACGATTTTTTCGATGTCTGCTCACACTAGCCAAACGCGCTAAAATCGTAATACATACTTATATTAGACTACTTATAAAATTCTTTGTCAACAACCACATTATGCTATTTACTCATAATTTCATGTATACAAAGATGATTTTTTCGTGATGAATATCACAAAAAACTGCAGAGGAACTAGAGTTTAGCATGTATGTTTAATCAAATTATTTTTTTTGTAATTGCTCATTTTAATGAGAAACTAAAAATTATATCGTAATAATTTTTAGTTATTATTAAATGCTTTTCAAAATATATCGGTATTTATAAATGTAGTAATTCGATAAACATCGGTATGCTTATGAGTTCATCAATTTTATTAATAACTTAGTCGATATTTTTAAATGCATAAACATACAAAAGAACCTGTCCATTTACGGACAGGCTCTGACGTAATCTTTAAAATTTAAGAGTTCCCATTATACGCCTTACTTCTCAGGCTTAACCTTTTTAGGCGCAGTTTCAAGGACAATATTTTTACCTTCCCGTTTTACTTGAATAGAAAAGGCCCCTTCTCCTTCTTTATAATACTCCATCTTGATATCAAGGAGCATTTTACCAATTATAGTCTCTACTTTTTCAGTTAAGAACTCACGGTAAAATGCATCTTCTTTTTGCTTTGGACTTTGGTGAACTACTGGCTTCTTAGCATCTCGCTCCATATTGAGCATAGTATCTTCAAAATTTTCCGTATCCTTAAAATTTTTCATCATATCCGCATCGGATAAACCTTTTTGGATTTTAAACTTTGCCATGTGTATCTCCTATCAATTCAAAAATTGCTTTTTTTACGCGTACTGGTTCAATACCAGACATACAATATTGATCAGGCTTAGGACAACGTCGTTTTCGGCAGCCCAAGCAATCTAATTCATCATTTACGAGCACCTTAAAGGTTCCCGTCAGAGGTCCCCATAATTTAGGGTCCGTAGGGCCAAAGAGTGCTACTACAGGCTTATTTAAAGCTAACGCAATATGCAGAGCTCCAGTATCAGCAGTAACTACTACATCACAACTTTCAATTAAAGCCCCTAATTCTTGAAGCGTCGTTTTCCCTAACATATTCAGTACGATTTTATCAATACCTTCATTTGTTAGCGAGTCCATCAAGTTTTTGTATTGAGTAGCCTCTTTAGGGCCACCTAAACAAACAAAATTTGCTCTATATTGAAGAGATTTAATGAGAGAATACCATTTTTCCTGAGGCCACTCTTTCGTTGCCCAAGAGGTGCCTAATACTAGCCCAACGCGAAAAGGAGTTTCTACCACGCCTCGATACAAAGAAACATCATTATCAATCAATTTCCATTGCTCTTCTGCCCAACTATGTGAATTTGATGGCGCCTGAAAATCCATGTGGTACAGTGTATTAGCACTAGATTCATTTAGTGGAGAACTGCTTTCAACACCGCATTTAGCTATGTTAAGCGATGTATCTAAATTTGCATGTTCAGTAACAGCCTTTGTTAACAACTGAGCTACCTCTACATAGCGCTTAATCACGTGTTCTGTACTAGGCTTCGTTTTATAGTTAGTAAACAACCAATTCAACTCTTTTGTGCCACCAAGGCCAAGTCTAATGGGGGCTCCTGAAGCTAATAGTACTAACCCTGTTATAAGACGTCCTTGCACATCAATGGCTACATCAAATTTATAAGGTTCTAATTTAGCCTTAAGATCCCACCACATGCGCCACATTGTAGGGATATGTAGTTTTTTAGAATGAGCCTCGTATTCATCCCGTTCCCAGGGAATTATCTCATCTACATAGGGATTATCCTGTAAAAGCTCTACCATACTAGGCGTTACAATCCAATGCAACTTAGCATCAGGATACGGTTCCTTAATCCACCGCGCAGCAGGTGTAGCATGCAAAATATCACCTATGTAACTAAGGCGTACAAATAATATATTCATAGATATCCTTAGGGTACATACTATTATAGGAATAAAGCCTTTATAATGAAAGAACATTATAAAGGCTTTTTCTTAAGATTTCTTTTTACTACCACTACTATTGGATGATTTAGAAGATGTAGTATCTTCTGTTACCTTAGTAGTTTCTTCACTACCATTCTTAATAATGTTTTTTACATCTGATAATGTCAACTCGTTAAATGTAGTAGGGTGGTTGTATTTGTAAACTGGATTGAAGCCTACACCTAGTTTACCAGTGTAAACAGTCAATGCATTATTATCCTCATCAACACGAGCGATATAGATAGTTTTGTCCATATCAACACCGATAAAGCGGAAACGCCCTTCAGGGTTGATAACACGCCAACCACCTTCAATGCCATTAAACATGAAAACATCCCCAGTTCTCACATTATCGTAGAAGAAGTTATCCTCATCGTAGAATACGCCGATATGACCGATATCAGTAGCTTGCATGTAAACACGACGTGTATCGTAGTTAGCATCGGTACGATAAATACGATATGTATGTTCTTGAACTTTTACCTTCATATAAACCACATTCGTCGCTTCAGAGTACGCAGCATCTACAATTTTACTGCCCCGAGGCAAGTCTTCAAGTTTCGTATCAACTTCATGTTCTGGATCATCCGCATTAAGACGAGCCATGACAACATCTCTGGAGTCATATAAACCCATAACAGCATAGTTACGGTCTGGCATCCAGTTGAAGTAACTAATCGAACGCCCCTTCAAATCAATATTCGTAGGGGTACTTTCATTAGCCTTGTAAATTTTCAAAGAGTTTTCTGTAACAACGGCCATGAATTGACGGTCATAGGATACATATTTAGTGCCTTCCTTCACATCAGGGAAGTTTTTAGTATCATCTTTTGATGCGCCTGCTACGTTAAACTCTGTAGTCGGCGCAAACATATATTGATCAAGGTATAGGTATACCCCACCTTGCAGAAGAATACCTACCGCAAAGGCGCTCAGTACACGCGTAAAAGGTTTCATCTGTCCTCCTATTTCACGATAAACGCCGTTGGGATCATGCGTTCCCCTAACAAATCAGCTGGTTTATTTACTACTTTACCGTTGAGGTACAAAGTAGAACTAGAACCGCCATCTAAGTTTGCTGCAATGTAGCAACCTTTTTCAAAAAGAATATCTTGTACGTCACGCAAGGTAGCACCAATGGAATACCCTGGTTGACGACCATCGATTACGAGGAATAGCACTGTACCATCTTTCTTTTGACCAATAGCAGTACGAGGACCTACACCCCAGCCACCATCGCCTTCGGTAATCATCTTCTTACCATCAACGATAAGAGGCGGACCAAAGGTAATACCTTCCATAGCTTTCATATCACTAAGCTGAGTTTTATCATAGTTACCAGCAATAAGGTTACCAGATTTAGAGAAACCAACAAAGTCTACGTCTTCATCAGGGCCCACATCCTTACCGATAACATATTCGCCGTCATGCAAGATGAAACCATATGGCAAACGACCTGTACCAGTACCATTAGGGTCGTGAAATCCACCGCCATTAATCGCTGCTACAGCATTATTCATTTTCGCAATATTACTTGTAGTATCGCCTTTTTCTTGAATATTAGCTGCGGTACCTACTTGGATACGACGAGGATCAGGAATTTCTAAAATATAGCCTACATAACGAGCAGACTGGATTTTTTCAAGATTTAAAGTCTTATCTTCACGAGCATTAAATTTGAACAAATCTTGGCTTTTAACAACCCCTACAGTCCCCAAAATAGCTTGTAATTCTTCGTCATTAAACAACCACGTAATGTAATGAGGATGGCGAGATTGTAAGATAGCACCAATAACGGCGCGCTTTACATTATTAAATGGTCCAAAGAGCACCACGAAGGGTGATGTGATAACGGTAAATAAGAACACCATAACGATGAACTTTACCCAATTCTTTTTGAACAATGTATTTCTCCTTATAAATCAGTGAAATGTTCGGTGCTAATGCGTTCTTCAAAATGCTTGATATCTACCGCATTGCCTACCCAAACACGCAAAATATTATATGGATTATCACCAGTATGAGCCCAGCCAGATTTCATAGCCATCCCCATTTTAATGCCAGCCTTTTTAGATGCTGAGTCGGTGAATTCATTTTTATCTCCATACGGATAACAGAACCAAGGATTATCCTTAATGCCTACTTCTTTAGCAAGTGCCTCTTGGGCCTTTGTGATATTTTCAATTTGTTTCGCTTCTGACAATTGGCCCATTTCTATATGTTGGAAACCATGATTAGCAATAGTGATACCATTTTTGTGCATTTCACGCACTTGATCCCAAGTTAAACGAGTCCCAACATCGCCAGGATTAATAAAAACAGTCGCAGAGAATCCATATTCTTTCATAATTGGATATACGATAGAATATGTATCTGCATAACCGTCATCAAAGGTTAAAACGACAGGTTTTTCAGGCACTGCAGCACCATTTACAACATACTCATACAATTGATCCATCGTTAATGGATTATAGCCGTTATCCTTGAGAAACTTCATTTGTTCTCTAAATAAATTTTTCCGAATAACCGCATCATTATCTTTGTCGTCACCGACTTTATGATACATAAGGACAGGAATGCCCGATGGATGTACCATCTTAACTTCTTTTACAGGCGGTACTGAACTAGTAGGTTCTGTTTTTTGTGAAAGCAAACCACAACCTGCCACAACCATTGCCAATACCAAAACTAACAGTGTTACCAACGGAATCCGTTTCATAGGTCCTCCTCTATTAGAACACAATTATATACAGAGTATTATAACATTTCCATGAAGAATAGTAAAAAGTAACGCTTTATTAGTACTTCATCAATTAATTTTCGGGATCTAGGATACATAGTTTCATCTGGATGCCTATAACACCTGAAAGCCTAAATTCATATAAATCTTCAGTATCAAAAATCATTTAAAACTTCTACGATTATTTAGAGCTATATTGTAATCCGTTCAATAATGCTTTAATATTCTAATTATAATACACATTACTAAAATTATGCTCATCCAATAGACAAAGGATTTCTTATGAAAAAACGCTTAAGCCTTATACAAATGAACGTCCATGTAAACGAAGTGGAATACAATTATGCACGCGTCCAAGAATTACTTTTACAAGCCCTATCAGAAAGTCCTGATATTATCATCTTGCCCGAAACATGGAACACAGGATTTCATCCATCTAAGGATTTAATCAACATTTCTGATAGAAATGGAGAAAGAACAAAAGATTTATTAAGTACATTCGCCAAGGAACACAATGTAAACATTGTGGGCGGTTCTGTAGCCGTAGCAAAAGAGGATTTAATATTTAATACATCCTATGCTTACAACCGTGAAGGCACACTCGTAGGAGAGTATTCCAAAATGCACGGATTTAGCCCTGCTAAAGAGAACCAATACTTTGCTGGCGGTACACATACCACTCATTTCAAATTGGATGGTATTCCTTGTAGTACGGTTATCTGTTACGATATTCGCTTCCCTGAGCTCGTAAGAATGGCTGCATTATCAAATACAGAGTTATTATTTGTACCTGCTCAATGGCCTACCATGCGTTTACGCCACTGGCAAGTATTAAACGAAGTGCGCGCCATTGAAAACCAACTTTTCTTATGTGCAGTCAACGGCTGTGGTACTGTGGGTCGAGTCCAAAGCACTGGTCACTCCGCCGTATACGATCCATGGGGTACGAACCTCCTTGAAATGGGCACCGTGGAAGGCATCTCATCTGTAGATATCGACCTCACCGTAGTAGAGGATATTCGCAATAAAATCAATATTTTTAGAGATCGCAAACCTGAACTCTACAAGCTATAAAATAAAGGCACATTGTTTTTAACTACCAGCTTAAACAATTCATTTATAGATGGTCTGCGCATAAAACAATGTGCCTTTTTATTAGATGGAATTCATATACGTTAAAATTCAATAAACTTCCACATATCCTCTGGAACCTGTTCTAGAGGTTTATTTTTTGCAATTGCTTCTTTTAGAATATCAATAGTATCTTGCACCTCTTGTTTATCCTTTGTATCAGGATCATGAAGGATGACACGATTTAAAGAACCTTCACCAAATTGCTTTAAATATTCTTTTTCCACTTGATTAAGTTCACGGCGTAAATATTTCATAAATAATAACCTCCCAATATATTTAATCTAATATATTAAGAGGTACTTGTCTATAATTCAAGTATTTTCTATACACATCTTCAGCTAATAATAAACAATTTAAAGTTGTAAATTAATATTTTATCTCATAAATCATTTACATGAATTCTATAGAAATGGTAGTATTAACAATGCAATAGGATTTAGTTATTAAGAAAGAAAGGTAATAACTATGTTTTCATTTCTACAACCCAAAGAGGCAAAATCATCAGTTCCACAAAGCATGATTATGAATCTATATTATAAATATAGATTCCAATCATTAATTGGTATTTTTATAGGTTATGCTGCGTACTATATTGTTCGTAATAACTTTGCCTTATCAACACACTTTTTATCAGATATTCTCCATATGAGCAAAACAGAAATTGGTTTGTTATCTAGTGGTATGCTTATCGCTTATGGTTTAAGTAAAGGCTTTATGAGTAGTCTTGCGGACAAAGCAAGTCCTGCCAAGTTTATGGCTTTCGGTCTCATTTGCTGTGCAATTATCAATATCTTTATGAGCTTTGCCGATAGTCTAGCCTTCTTCTTAGTTTTAGTAGTACTAAATGGCTTTTTCCAAGGATTTGGTGTAGGACCATCCTTTATCACCCTAGCTAAATGGTACCCAAAACAGGAGCGCGGCCGTTATGGAGCTATCTGGAATATTTCCCACAATCTCGGTGGTGGTATCGTAGCACCAATCGTAGCCGCCGCATTATATTTCACTACTACAGATCACTGGCAATTAGGGAGTTATGGTGTACCAGCCCTTATTGCAGTTATCATAGCAATTGCCATTTCTTTCTTAATCAAAGAAAGCCCTGAACGTGAAGGCTTACCGCCAACAAGTGAAATCATTGCCGACACGGCTCATAAAGCGCACAGAAGTTCTGAAGCACCGCATATGAGCACAAGAGAAATCTTTGTAAAATACGTATTGAAAAATAAAAACGCTTGGTATGTATCATTAGTTGATACCTTCGTTTACATGATTCGCTTTGGTATGCTTACTTGGCTTCCAATTTATTTATTACAAGTAAAGGGTTTCTCCAAAGCAGAAATGGCTGTTGCCTTTTTATTCTTTGAATGGGCGGCTATTCCTTCTACTATTTTTGCTGGTTATATTTCCGATAAATTCTTTAAAGGTTATCGCATGCCACCCGCAATCATTGCTATAAGTATTATCTTCTTCTGTATATTTGGTTATTGGCAAAGCGAGTCTCTCTTATGGGTTACTTTCTTCGCTGCTATTGTAGGTTGTTTAATCTACATTCCTCAATTCTTAGCTTCAGTACAAACTATGGATATTGTACCACCATTTGCAGTAGGTTCTGCTGTTGGTCTTCGTGGATTCATGAGTTACATTGTTGGTGCAAACTTAGGTACAACACTATTTGGTGTTTTAGCAGATAAATTTGGTTGGAATGCAGGTTTCTATCTTTTATTAGTAGCATGTGTTCTTTGTATTACATTCTGTGTATTGGCTCATTTTGGCGCCAAAGAATTAGATGCTAAAGAAGCTGAACTTGAACAACTTCAACCAACTGAAGCTAATAGCTAACACCTAACAAATAAATCCTATAGTAAAAAGGTCGTAATATGTATTAATACATTTACGACCTTTTATTTACCCCACAAAAGGGAAGCCCATATAACCGATATGTTTTCATCAACGCATAGTTCTCGAAATAATGAAAGCACAAGCCACAATGGTACCAAGGACTATACTCCCAGCTACTATATAAGGCCATGTAAGTACATCACGTACATCATTCAATGTTTTTATATCAAAGATTGGCATATAAAGTAGTAAGTTCCCCAAAATCCAACCGACTGGTCCTATGAACTTCAACTTCTTAATCGTATCCATTTTATCTAGAATAGACTCGGTTACCTCTGAATCCTTTTCGACAGATACATATTTTATTAATGTAAAAGCCTTTTAAATATTCCGTTTCAAAAGCCCACTCTTGAACAAAAAACGTAGCAGTACCATCAGCATTTTCATACTCTTTATATTTAGCAGTATCAGTAGTACCTACATCTACCTCACCCCAAGCACCCGTTACCATCTCATAACCACTATCTACGAGTTTCATATCGGCTGGTAATACTTTTCCACACAACTTGGAAAACTGGTACGCATCTCGCTTCTTATCCCAACTGAGCCAAAACTCTGCATTATTCTTATGTTTAACTAACTTATACTCATACCCAATTTTTCCATGAGTATCAATATAGCGTATCTTGCCTAAGATCGTATATAAATCCCTTCGAATACGCAACGTCTCACCATAATTAAAAACCATAATCTTCTCTCATACTGAAAACTACACACATAAATGTATATTATTAATTACTATGATTGTACCTGTATTGTAAAAGTCTGCCAACTTTTATTAATTATCCACACTTTTATTAATTCCATATTGTTTTAAATATCGTCTGATAATATAAGTAGATAAGTATTTCATCTTTATTCTAAAATTGATACAATTACTTTAAGAAAGATACTTTGTGAAACAGATTCGCAAAAATACATATAAAGTGCTACTACATTCGTCTTTATTATTTCTAGAGTAATATAGTCGATATAAGTTGCTTAATTTTACCTCATTTATCAACTATAATATCCCTTTTCCTAAAAATATATTTTTCTAGCGATTATTTATATGATGAATTGCAATAAGTAATGCGACAAAATTAAATCAATTTTCTAATC
>NZ_CAMFFZ010000015.1:0-49898 GCF_945949885.1 Veillonella parvula
ACACAAGGTTCACTATGGATTTTTTATCTGTTCAATTTCATTCTACAATTAAGCATAAAATTTCTTTATATGCATAGTATAACATTTACATTATCATAAGTAAACTAAAAAATTCGATATAGTATTAATTTAGAAAAAACTTTAAGATTGATTACCATTAAAATTTAAAGAGGTCATTTAACTTATATTGTTGAAATACAACTGCTGCTGTGATAAAAATATTTAATCTAACTGTTATACATATAGGTGTATTAATGTATCATAAAAAATGTGTATACTATAAAGAGTAAAGTTAACATAATAAAGTTTGTTGATTTAGCTTTTACAGTATTGATTCAAATTCAATTACAATATAATAATACTAATGATTATATAGGCAATGATTTTAATTAGACTTAATAGAATATATTAGAGAGGACCTATGAAACCAATAGATTTATTTATGCAGTTTTTCCGGCGTGAAGGCTGGATCTATGCCATTGGCTTAACTATGTTGATGGCAATTGATGTGGCTTTTTTATTTGTTCCTCAATTTATTGGCAATGCTATAGATACATTGAGCAATAATAAGGAAGGTTTAGTTACTTATATTTATTATTTTATTTTATTATTTATTATTATCACTATTTTGAAAGTTATTTCACGTAGAACCCTATTAGGATCTATTCGTCGCATGGAGTATCTTTTTCGTGAGATTTTGTGTAGTAAAGCATTACAAGTAAAAACAACGTACCATGAGGCTAATGGACCTGGTAAGGTTATGGCGCTCATGACTAACGATGTAACATCGTTACGTGTTGCCCTTGGCCTAGGTGTAATGATTGTAGTGGATATTATTTTCTACTCCGTTGTGGGCTCCATAATATTAATTCAAAAGATTAATACTGTATTAGCTTTTAAAATTATGACACCTGTATTCTTAATTATTGTGGCTATATTTGTACTAGGCAGAAAGCTACGTACTAAACAACGTAGTGCACAAGCTACTTATAGCGATTTAACAGAGTTTGGACAAGAGTTATTTCAAGGAATGGATGTTATTCGAGCATTTAATCGTGAAAGCATTATATCTAATTCTTTTGAAAAAATAAATAAACTTAATTATAAGAAGAATATGGATGTTGCACTACTAGATGCAATATTAACACCGTTAACAAGAATTGCACCCTTTATCTGTATCAGTATTAGTATTTTTATTTGTGGACATTTAGCTGTAGAAGGTAAAATGACTATAGGCGAATTTGTTACAATCAATTCTTTTATAATGTTAATTGTAGGGCCTTTAATAGGCTTTGGGGGCCTTATTTCTATTGTACAAAAAGGTCTTGCTTCTTTAGATCGTATCATGGATTTCTTGCATTTGCCCACTGAAACAATAGATGATACCGATGAGGTATTGCCACTTGAAGATATTCACATCCGATACTTAGATTTTAATTATGAAAACTCTAAAGGTCATGTATTATCTCAAGTGACAACGACAATACCGAAAGGTTCTTTTATTGGTTTAGTTGGCAAACCTGGTTCTGGTAAAAGTACATTGTTTAAATTGCTTATTGGATTACAAGAATGTCCGGAACAGTCCATTTATTTTGGTAATCAAGATTTAGCTGCTGTTTCTTTATCAAAACTTAGAAACTCAATTGCTTATGTGCCAACACAATCTTACCTTTTAAGTACGACCATTGCAGATAATATTAAATTTGGTAAAAATTTACCTATGCATGAAACTGTAGAGGTTGCGGCACAAAAGGCAGACTTATATAGAGATTTAGGCGATTTGTTCAATGATGATTTACATGAGCTAGCTGAAGAAGGTCATGATTTATCAGGTGGACAAAAGCAGCGAATTAATATGGCTCGCGGCTTTTATAAAAATGCACCATATTTATTGCTAGATGATTGTTTTTCTGCTTTGGATGCAGTAACAGTTACAACTATTTTAAATACATTACATAATGTAAAAGAACAAACAATTTTATGTATTTCACAGCGATTAGAGGTTGTAGAGAAAGCAGATAAAATTCTAGTATTCGATGAGGGGCGTATCGTAGAAGAAGGTACTCATAAAGAATTATTAGCTAACAATGGTTTATACCGCACCTTATATGAAGCGCAGAAAGGAGAGGCCCATCATGAAGAAGCGTAATCTAAGAAATGACTGGGCTCTATTTTCCTATATAACTACCTACATCAAGCCTTATTTAGGTATTCTATTATTAGCAACGGTTGCGCTAGCAGGAAATTTAGTGCTATTACTTTTACGACCGTATATAACAAAGCAAGTCATCGATCTTGGCTTTGCCACTAATGATATCGCTGTTATTGAATACTATGCTCTAATGTATGGACTTACTATAATTGGTAGTGTTTTATTTATTTTTGTAGAGAATTACTTTTTAAAAAGTTTTGGTCAAAAAATAATTTATAATATTCGTAGTATTGTCTTTAAAAAGATTCTTAATAAACCACATGATGAATTCTATAAGTTGCCAATCGGTAATTGGGTAACTCGCATCACTAATGATGTAGAGTCATTACGTACATTATATACAGATGTAATTCTGAATTTAGCTAGTAGCGGTTTGATGATTATTGGTATATTAGGATTTATGTATGCTATTAATGTATCCCTAGCTATCATCATGACAATTTTATTACCTATAATGGGTGGAATTATTTGGGTGTTTCAAAAGTTTTCCCGTAAAGCATTTCGTCAGGTAAGACGCTCTGTAGCTGCATCTAATGCGAGTATCAAGGAACTGTTAAATTATATTGTAATCGTAAAATCCTATGGTGGCGAAAAAGCAATTGAGGAACGTTATAATACTGTTAATAAAGGTTTCTTAGAAGCAGGTCTTTTTGAAGTTACTACATTTTCTATTTTTAGACCACTCGTAGATGGTCTATTCTTTGTTGCGTTAATTGTTATTTTTACAACTACGAATTTAATAGACTCTGTAGCTGACGCTGGTACAGTATTTGCCTTTATACAATATATGGACCGATTCTTCCAACCATTAAAGGAAATTGCAGATAAATATAACTCACTACAAAGTGCATTAGCTGGTGCTGAAAGATTAGTTCCCTTATTAGAGGAAGAAGAGCGTCAGATGGCTGATGAAGTTCCTGATGAATTTAAACATATAGAGACCATTGAATTTGAGCATGTGTGGTTTTCCTATAATAATAACGACATTTATGCGCTAGAAGACTTTACATTAAACATTAAAGCTGGAGAATTCATAGGGATTGTAGGTCCCTCTGGTAGTGGTAAATCAACACTTTTATCATTGTTGATGGGAGTCTACAAACCAACAAGAGGGACTATCTATATTAACGGTATAAATATTACCAAATATGACAATTCTGTGCTTCGCCATTTAATGGGGTATGTTTTTCAGCAAGCTTATCTATTTAAGGGTTCCATTAGAGATAATTTAACACTTTTTGATACATCAATTGCTAATGAAGACATGGTCAATGCAGCAAAACAAGTTAATTTGGATGCTATGATTGAACAACTTCCGGAAGGGTATGATACACCGGTTGGTTATTTAGGTTCCTTATTATCTGATGGACAAAAACAATTATTGGCTTTTGGACGTACCTTGATTAAAAAAACACCTATTCTATTGCTAGATGAAGCAACGGCTAATATCGATAGTCATACGGAGAAACAAATTCAAGCAAGTATTGAAAGTATTCGAGGTAGTAAAACAATCGTAAGTATTGCTCATCGTCTTTCAACAGTAGAAGATGCCAATAAAATAGTGTATATGGAATATGGTAAAATAATAGAAAAAGGATCTTTTGATGAACTTATCAACTTAAAAGGGGCCTTTTATAATCTATGGAATAATCAACACAGTGGGAGTTAGTATGGAATTTATCCAATCTAAAGATAATAAGACTATTAAGAGAATTATCTCATTAGGGCAGCGTAAAAATCGCCAAAAATATGGAGAGTACATTGTTGAAGGTATTCGCTCTGTTCGAGATATTGCAGCTATGGGGGCAGTAAAAACAATTGTTATACGTGAATCTAAAGCTCAAGATCAAAATATATTAGATTTATTAGACTTAGACACGGTTCAATCTGTACCTAAATATATCGCACAAGATCCAGTGTTTGATAAAGTAGATAATACCGTAAATGGACAAGGTGTAGTTGCTATTGTATCGAAACCAAAATACAATATCGAAAGCATTTACATTGAGGATGGCTTATATATTACATTAGATGGTGTTCAAGATCCCGGCAATCTAGGTACCATTATTCGTACTGCTGTTGCAGCAGGTGTTAAAGGGATATTTTTGATGAAAGGAACTGTGGACCCTTTTAATGACAAGACAGTGCGCAGTACCATGAGCGCCTTACATAAAATACCTTTATATGAAGACATTACCTTATCTCTGTTACATGATATGGTAACCGAGTCTAATATGACTACCTATGTAACTGCTTTAGAACATTCCAATCCTTATCATACTGTACGTTATGCTAAGCGAACTATGCTAGTATTAGGAAACGAAGGGAATGGCGTAACACCAGAGGTTATGAATCTATGTACAAATCGTATTATGATTCCTATGTATGGTGATATGGAATCCTTAAATGTAAGCGTAGCTGCTGCATTATGTATGTATAAAGTACAAGAACAATTGATGCCTTAGTATATATGATAAAAATTTATGACCTTATAAAAAGTCCTCTACTAGTATACAAGTAGAGGGCTTTTGTATTGATTTTTTAGTTGTGTATTTGGTACAATAACATATATCCTTTGTGGGAGAACAAAGTTCTCCCTTTTTTTCATGAAAAGGAAGATAACTATGTCCAAATTAATTGTAAATGCAGACGATTTTGGCCTTCATAGTGCAGTTAATGCTGGTATTATTGATGGTCATCGTAGAGGTATTATTACCAGTACCTCTTTAATGGCAGGAGGAGAAGCTTTTACAGAAGCCGTAAGTATGGCAAAACAGAACCCTAAGTTGGGCATTGGTATTCATATTACCTTGGTGGGTGGGGTGAAACCAGTATGTGATTCATCAGAAGTTTCATCACTTCTCACACCAGAAGGTGTATTTCCAGAGAACTATGTAGAATTTATTAAACGTATTTACTCTGGCAAAATCAATTATAGTGAATTACGTAAAGAGATTCATGCACAAATAGCTCAAATAATGGATACCGGCTTAAGGGTAACTCATATTGATGGACATCAACATATGCATGTGTTACCAACGGTATTACCGATTGTGATTGAACAGGCAAAATCCTTTGGTATACATGCTATACGTATACCCGATGAGTCTACTGGTTTTATGAATTATATGTATTCCCCAATTCGATTTCTTGGTAAAGTTGGTTTATCAACGGTTGCGGCTAATGCGCGACCAATCATACGAAATAATTGTATGACTACAACCCAATATTTTTGGGGCATGGTAAATGGAGGTCATATAAATCAGAAATCTCTAATGGGTATCCTAAAAGCGGTAAATAAACATTCTGGTACACATGAATTGATGGTTCACCCAGGTAGTAATAGTAGTATTCTTAGTAAGTTTTATAATTGGGGTTATCATTGGGAAGATGAGTTGCATGCACTCTGTTCCAGTCATACGCGATTATATATAAGTCAATATGATATAGAGCTCATTAATTATGGAGACTTGGTATGAGTAAAATGATGAAGAGAGGCATCTTTATGTTTCTCTTGTTATTGGCTATATCAATTGGTATTATTTACTATACTATTGATTTAGATGCATTGAAAGCCATATCATCTTTTAATAGTATTTCCTTATTATTAGCTTTAGTCGCTCTAGCAGCAGGTATGTATTTTGATGGATTACGACTTCAAAGGCTTGTAAAAATTGGTGGTTACAAGTTATCGATACGAGCAGTGCTACGAGTTATTTTTAGTAATTATTTTATGGCTATGTTGACACCTGGAGCTAGCGGGGGTGCTGTCGCGCAAGTACTGGTGTTGAGAAGTTATGGCGTACCTATATCTAAAGGTACACCGATTGTATTAATACGTACCGTATTTTCCATTATGTTTTTGGTCATTATGCTGCCATTAGTATTCTTACGAGATGCTATTGAAATTCCATATATCTCTCGTGATATGCTTTTGATTTTTGCCGTGCTTGCTGTTATAGCGACCTTAGCAGGAACTTATATATTACAGACCAAATATATGCGTCAATTTGTCTATAATCTAGCACAACGATTTAAAGCACATAAAACTAAAGATTGGCTTTCTAAATTAGAAACATTAAATGAAGGACTTGGCTTGCTTTATAAACAACCTGTCCAATCTTTAATAGTTTTTATTGAATCTGGTTTGAGTTTATTATGCTTATATTGTATTGCACCCGCCTTAATGTATGCTTTCACACCAGATATTCCTATTATCGATATTTTAGATCGCATGATTTTATTAAATCTTATTTTGTATTTTGCACCAACCCCAGGGGGAACAGGCATTGCAGAAGGTCTATTTGTAGTATTATTTAGTGCCTTTGTACCTAATGGAACAGTGGGCATCATCGCTGTAGGATGGCGTGTTGTGGCTGAGTATATGCCATTCTTCATCGGTATGTATGCAGTATTAACATTATATGGACGACAATTCGTTGCCCAAGAAACTTCAAGAGAACAATAAGGGAGTGTGCTCTATGTCTAAACCAAAAAAAGATAAATTTTATCTGGTTCAAGAAGATATTTTACCAGAGGCTATAAAAAAGACGATAAAAGTAAAAGAAATTCTAAAACTAGGTGAGGTTAAAACAATTAACGAAGCAGTTGAAAAAATGGATTTAAGTCGATCTGCGTATTATAAATACAAGGATTATGTTTTTCCATTTTTTGAAATTGCTCAAGGAAAAATTGTTAGTATTTATGTTTCTATGTCAAATGAATCTGGTATGTTATCAAGCGTTTTGAAAGCCATTGCTGAACGTAACGGTAGTATTTTAACGATTAATCAAGATATTCCATTACAAGGCATTGCGAATAGTAGCATTTCTTTTGAAACCAAGGATTTACAAGGCTCATTAGAAGATTTATTGCTAGATATTCGCTCTATGAAGGGTATTATAAAGGTAGAGATTTTAGGCCAAGCATAGGCTAATTAAGAGAGTAGGACGATTATGACCACTATAAAAATTGCTTTATTAGGTTTTGGTACTGTTGCACAAGGTACTTTTAACTTATTGCAAGACAATGCTGAATTAATTAAAAATCGTACAGGTGTCAATGTTGAAATTTCTAAAATTTATGTGCGTAACCCAGACAAATATAATCATATTACACTACCAGAAACTGCTAAATATGTATCAGATATTGACGAAGTATTGAAAGATGACTCCATTCAAATGGTAGTGGAACTGATGGGGGGCACAACCTTTGCGAAGGACTGTGTAGAAGGGGCTTTAAAAGCTAAGAAAAATGTGGTAACTGCCAATAAAGACTTATTAGCAGAATCCGGTCCATACTTATTAGATTTAGCTAGTAAAAATGGGGTAGATCTACGTTTTGAAGCATCTGTATTAGGTGGTATTCCTATTATCCGTACATTATACGAATCGTTAGCCGGTAATCGTATTACTGAAATCATTGGTATTATGAACGGTACTACAAACTTTATTTTGACTAAAATGTCTGAAGAAGGTTTAAGCTATCAAGATGTATTGAAAGAAGCACAAGATTTAGGATATGCAGAGGCAGATCCTACAGCTGATGTTGAAGGCCTTGATGCAGCTCGTAAATTGGCTATTCTTGCATCCATTAGTTTTAACCGTCGTATTTTCTTTGAAGATGTAACTGTAGAAGGTATTACTTGTATTGATACTGAAGATATTAAATTTGGGAAAGAGTTTGGTTACAATATTAAATTATTAGGTATTGCTAAAGAAACTGCTCAAGGATTATCTCTAAATGTATATCCTGCATTTATTCCTACGACACACCCATTAGCATCTGTTCGAGGATCCTACAATGCAATTTATGTTAAGGGCAATGGTATCGATGATGTCATGCTATATGGTCGTGGTGCAGGTAGCTTACCGACAGGTAGTTCTGTAGTATCTGACATAATGGAAGTGGCAAAGAATGTCTCTTATAATGAAACAGGGCGTTTGAAACCGTTCTATTATGATCAAAAAGATATTTATTCTCCAGGTAAAATCCAATCTAGCTACTACTTGCGTTTAGCAGTGGATAATAAAACAGGTGTTCTAGCAAAAATCTCTGCAAAATTAGCAGAACAAAAAATTTCTGTTTTATCCATCGTTCAACGAAATATGGATCCAGAAACTGCAGTTCTTGCCATTGTTACATCTAAATGCCCAAGATCTTATATTTTAAATTTAATTGACTCCTTTAATAGCTTGCGTTCCGTTAAGTCTGTTAATAGTGTTATTCGTATTATGGAAGCTTAATTATGAACACTGTTCGAGTACAAGTACCTGCCACTAGCGCAAACTGTGGCCCTGGTTTTGATTGCTTAGGATTAGCACTAAATCTTTATAATATATTCAGCTTTACACCAGATCCGAAGGCTACAGCATATACATATACTTTTGAAGGATTTGGAGCAGATATTCTGCGCGCTGAAGATCCTAGAAAAAATCTAATTGGCTTTGCGATGGATCAAGTTTTTGCTACTGCTCAAGAACCAATTCAATATGGACATATACGGTCTGAAACTTTGATTCCTCCATCTCGTGGACTAGGTAGTAGTAGTACGGCTATTGTCGGAGGACTTTTACTGGCGAACGCATTAGTAAAAAATCCACTTTCAAAAGAAGAGTTACTAGTTATAGCGAATCGTATGGAAGGTCATCCAGATAATGTAGCGCCAGCTATTTACGGAAATTTATGTTGTGCTACAGGTTTAAAAAATAAGGTACTAAATACGGTCATTTCTATTCCTCCGGAACTACATTTTGCTGTTGTAGTACCAGAAGTCATGGTATCTACTGAATATGCTCGTTCTGTGCTACCAAATCATATTCCATTTAAAGAAGCTGTACAAAATGTAAGTCATGCTTCATTATTTGTAACAAGCTTAATTACGCATCAATTAAGTAATTTATCTGTTGCCTTAGATGACAACTTGCATGTACCTTATCGTAAGACATTGATTCCTCATTGTGATGAAGTTTTTGAAGCCGCAAAAGTTGCTGGAGCTTACGGTGCTACTATCAGTGGATCGGGTTCTACTCTGATTGCATATGTTGATAAAACTCATGTACAAGAGGTAGCAAAGGCTATGGGGGCCGTATTCACAGCAAATGAGATTGAAAATAAAATATATTGCTTAGAAGCTGATACAACTGGAGCGTTAATTATATAGTTTATGGTATAATTATAGTGTTAGGCATAGTCCATAACAATAATTGGAGGAAACTATGAACAATATAAAAACAACACTTTTATTAGCGACGCTAACAGCCATTTTAGTGGTTATTGGTGATATGATTGGCGGCAGAAGCGGTATGATTATGATGTTTGTCATATCCATGGGTATGAATTTTATGTCCTATTGGTACAGCGATAAAATCGTTTTAGCCCAATACAATGCTCAACCTGTTACTGCACAGTCTAATCCAAAACTATATGCAATGGTAGATCAATTGGCTAAAAATGGTAATTTACCAATGCCAAAGGTTTATATCATTCCCAGTGAAGTACCGAATGCTTTTGCAACAGGTAGAAATCCTAGTCATGCAGCAGTTGCTGTTACAGAAGGTATCCAACGTCTATTAACTGATGAAGAATTAGAAGGTGTGCTTGCACACGAATTAACACATGTTAAGAATCGAGATACATTGATTAGTACAATTGCAGCTATGATGGCTGGTGCTATTTCTATGATAGCCAATATACTTCAATTTACTGCCATATTTGGGCGTTCCGATGATCGAGAAGGTACTAACCCTTTGGCGCTTCTTGGTACAATCATTATTGCACCTATCGCAGCCGGTCTTATTCAGATGAGTATTTCCCGTACTCGTGAGTTTTTAGCTGATGAGGGGGGCGGAGATATGTGTCGCAATCCATTAGCACTGGCTTCTGCACTTGCAAAAATTGACTACTACTCTAAACATGGTGCATTGCCTAATGCAAGTAATGCTACAGCCCATATGTTTATTATTAACCCTATGATGGGAATTGGTGAAAGCTTGAGCAATCTTTTTAGTACACATCCTCGCACGGAAGAACGTATTCAAAAGTTAAAGAAACAAGCTATGAACCCAAAGTATAAAGAAAAGGCAATATTATAATTAGTATCTACTGGAGGGTATCATGCAAGAAACATTAGTTTTAATTAAACCAGATGCAGTTAAACGTCAATTAAGTGGTGAAATCCTTAGCCGTTATGAACGTAAAGGCCTTGTTATTAAAGCATTAAAACTCTTACAAGTACCTCGTGAATTAGCGAAAGAACACTATGCAGAACATAAGGAAAAGCCATTCTTTGGTGAATTAGTTGATTTTATTACATCAGGCCCAGTTCTTGCTTTTGTGTTAGCTGGTGAGAACGCAATTGTACCCGTACGTGCTTTAAACGGAGCAACAAATCCTGTAGATGCTGCCCCTGGTAGTATTCGTGGTGACTATGCCCTAACAATGGATGCTAACGTAGTACATGCTTCTGATTCTCCAGAAGCCGCTGCTCGTGAAATTCATCTTTGGTTCCCTGAATACAAATAATCTCAAGGTTGGGATCATTTAGCTTTTATTTCTACATCCATGTATATCTATAGGAGGTAATCATATGGCAAGTAGTGTTTATACAAAAACAGGTGATGCTGGTACAACTGGTTTATACACGGGAGAACGTGTACAAAAATCATCTTTACGCGTAGAAGCTTATGGTACAATCGATGAATTACAAGCTTTTTTAGGCTTGGCTCGCGCTTATGCTGAAAATCCACGTGTTGCTGCTGAATTATACGATATAGAGCGCAACTTATGGACATTAATGGCCGATATTGCAAGTTTAAATACTGCTCCGGTAATTACTGAGCAATATGTAAAGCATTTAGAAAAAGTTATTGATCGCTTTGATGCAAAGTTAGAACCTTTATCTAGTTTTGTTATTCCAGGTGAAAAACAATCTTCTGCTTACTTACATGCAGCTAGAACAATTACTCGACGTGCGGAACGCGCTTTATGGCGAGTATTAGACGCTGGTGAAAGTGTTCACGAATCTAATTTAAAATACTTAAATCGTCTATCCGACCTTTGCTTTATCTTGTGTCGTGTAGAGGAAGAACTTGGAGCTGAATAAACAAAAAAAGCTATGTATTTTACATAGCTTTTTGCTCGTTATAGACCTTATTGTGAAATTGTTTGGTTTAAAACATCTTGAGGGCTAGGATAGTAGAAAAAGATATGAGGAATTTCATAACGGAATTTTTCTCTTAATAAATCGGCTAATGTTGTTTCAAAGTTTATAATTTTATCAGCGCCGAAATCAAAATCTTCAACTAATACTAATAGTTGTGCTTCAACTTGAGGTGCATTTTCTGGTAAGGTTTCTGGTGGTAGAGGAACATTCACTACTACTCGTGCAGTACCAATATATTTACCTTGTCCGTCATCGATGGCAACACGATATGTATTATCCCATAGCGTAGCCATCATTTTTAGTTTCATATTCATAATTTCCATAGTATCGCTCCTTTGTTATACTTATAATGATACTGAAATTATAAATTCTTGTATAGGTGCATTATGAAATCACAAATTATATTGTGTTCCGGTGGGGCACGCAGTGGAAAAAGTGAATTTGCTGAACGTTTAGCATTGGCTACAAAAGGTTTAAAAGCTTATGTAGCTACGGGTCAAGCTTTTGATGAGGAAATGGTGGATCGCATCAAAAAACATCAAGAACGACGGGGAGAAATATGGAATAATTTTGAAGTACCTTTGCATTTAGCTGATGAATGGGAAAATATCAGTAAATCAGCAGATGTAATTCTTATAGATTGTTTAACAATGTTTACTACCAACCACATGATGGCTCATGGCTCCATTTGTGGACAAGAAGATGCCAATCGGTTAGAACAGACAATACTGTCAGAGCTAAACCTTTTATTAGACTCGATACAATCATGTGAAGGTAAAACTGTTATATTTGTGACCAATGAAATTGGTTTAGGTATCGTGCCGGATAATAAACTGGCTAGATATTTTAGAGATATTGCTGGGCGAGTAAATCGAACAGTAGCTTCTGTTGCAGATAAACTCTATTTAACAATCAGTGGCGTTACCATTGAATTGAAATCACAGGAGGTTCATATAAATGGCTAAGAAAATAATGTTTCAAGGGACGAGTTCTAATGTAGGTAAAAGTATTCTTTGTACTGCATTATGCCGTATCTTTTATAGAAAAGGTTTTAAGACGGTTCCTTTTAAAGCACAAAATATGGCCCTCAATTCTTATGTGACAAAATGGGGCGATGAAATTGGTCGTGCTCAAGTAGCTCAAGCCGAAGCTGCTGGTATTGATCCAATAGTTCAAATGAATCCTGTTTTATTAAAACCTACAGGTAATCAATCGTCTCAAGTTGTTTTGATGGGAAAGCCTGTTGGTGTATATAGTGCTAAGGAATATCATACTAAATATTCACTAACAGCTCTCGATAAGGTTAAAGAGTCTATCGATTTCTTAGACTCAAATTTTGATATGATGGTTATCGAAGGTGCTGGTAGTCCTGCAGAAGTCAACTTAAAAGCAAATGATATTGTAAACATGCGCATTGCTAAGATGACTCAAGCTCCAGTATTTCTCATTGCAGATATTGACCGAGGTGGTGCTATTGCGTCCATTGTTGGTACTTTAGAATTATTAGAAACAGAAGAACGAGATCTTATTAAAGGTATCGTTATCAATAAATTCCGTGGTGATATCAAACTATTAGAACCAGCTCTTACATTCATTGAAGAAAAAACAGGTAAAAAAGTGGTAGGTGTTATTCCTGCCATTGAAAACCTCGATATTGATGAAGAAGATTCCGTTGCATTAGAGAACAAATGCAATAGTGGGTCTAAAGATATTCAAGTCGTAGTTATGCAAACACCTAAAATCTCAAATTTTACAGACTTTGATGCACTTAATTATGAGCCAGATGTATCGGTTCGTTTTGTAGGCCCTGGAGATATTATTGGAAAACCAGATTTAATTATTCTACCTGGTTCTAAAAATACATTGGCTGACTTGACGTATTTACGTGATACGGGTTTTGCTGATGAAATTAAAAGTTTAGCGTCCCAAGGTATACCTGTTATTGGTGTTTGTGGCGGTAACCAAATGTTAGGTAAAACTATTTATGATCCGCATCATATGGAGGGTGATATCGAGGAAATCGAAGGACTTGGCCTTGTTGAATCCTCTACGACTATGAAGGCTCAAAAAACTACCCATCAAGTACAATTCAATGTATCTAATTTACAATTCTTAAATGGTACTTTCAGTGGTGAGGAATTAGTAGGCTATGAAATTCATATGGGGGATACTACACCACTAGCAGATACGGTGTCTCGTTGCTTTACAATTACAAGTCGCAGTGAAGAGGCTGTAAATGTTATTGATGGTTTTATTGATGGCAATCATCAAGTAATGGGTACATATATTCACGGTGTATTTGATAATGACGAGTTTAGACGTTTTATTATCAATCAATTACGTGAACGTAAGGGATTACAACCATTAGATGTAGTATTCCATTATTTTGACCATAAAAATGCGGCATATAACCGCTTAGCTGATATTGTGGAGGAACATTTAGATATGGATTATATTATGTCTACCTTGGGATAGTAGAGGAGATATATGGAACATTTAGCAATTTTTCACTGGTTTTCAAAGTATAGCTTTGTGTGCATACCGGTTTTAGCATTTTTATTAGATTTAATTATTGGGGATCCAAATAGTAAATATCATCCCGTCGCCGTTATTGGACGTATAATATCTTTTTTTGAAGCCGTCCTTTATAAGGACACTGATAATGATACGAAGAAATTGTGGTACGGTGGTATTGCAGTAGGTTTAATTCTTATATCGGTATATATAATAGTATCTTTATTATTATGGCTAGGTGGAGTAGTACATGAATGGGTATACTATGCTCTGGAAGTAGTGATTCTCTACATAGCCATTTCTCCACGTTCATTGGCTGGCGCAAGTTTTACGATTAGTCAGTTAATAAAGCAAGGTAATATTGTAGATGCTCGCAAACGTTTATCATGGATTGTGGGACGAGATACTGAAGACTTAGATGAAAGCGAAATCACTCGGGCTACAGTGGAAACGATTGCGGAAAATACGGTAGATGGTATTATTGCGCCTTTTTTCTTTTTTATTATCGGTGGCCCTATGGGGGCTATTCTTTATAGAACTGCTAATACTATGGATTCTATGTTAGGCTATAAGAATCAAAAGTACTTGTACTTTGGTCGCGTAGCTGCACGCTTTGATGACATATTAAATTGGATTCCTGCCCGAATTACCTTTGTATTATTTGTAATTTCTGCATTCTTTTTACGCTTTGATGCTAAAAAGGCAATAGAAATCGGTTTACGTGATGCAAAAAAACATCCTAGCCCTAATGGGGGGTATGCAGAAGCACCTGTGGCAGGGGCCTTACATATCCGTTTAGGTGGTTACAATCAGTATTTCAAAAAAATGACCTTCCGTGAATATATGGGTGATCCTATTGAAAAGCTAAACCGTAACCATATTACTCGAACAATTTATATGATGTATGTTACGACTATACTAATGGTCATCATTAGTACAGTCATTACCTATGGGATGAATGTATAATGACACCTTTTTTTATAGCACTACAATTTTTAACGCGTTTAAAAATTGTAAATCAAACTGAATGGTCTGTAGAGGACTTTGGTAAATCTGTTGTAGCCTTTCCTTATGTGGGCCTTATTATTGGTCTCATATTAGCTATATTATATGGCGTATTATCGCCATTTATTCCGATTATGCCATTGATGTTAATTATCGTTGTGGCTGAGTTTTTAATAACTGGTGGCCTTCATGCTGATGGTTTGATGGATACAAGCGATGGTTTGTTTTCCGGTCGTGAAAGAGAACGTAAACTAGAAATCATGAAAGATAGTCGTATAGGCTCCTTTGGAGTTGTTGCTTTTGTATTTGTTACACTTTTGAAATGGCAATTATTAGCTTCGATTCCATCGGCTGAATTTATTCCTATGGCACTCATTATGATGCCTTTAATGAGCCGCTGGTCTATGGTTTTTAGTATTCGATCCTATCCATATGCTAGAGAACAGGGAATGGGGGCAGCATTTGCTAATTTAGCACCTAAACATGTTATTACTTATAACACCATATCTACGTTCTTTATGCCTATTCTATTGCTATTAATCGGTTTAGTATTATATACATTTTTATATGGTGCTTATGCAATTTTTTCAGCACCTGATGTAGGGTATTTGGTAGGATTAGGTGTGTTAGTATATGCTACTATAGGTATTTTCCAAATCAATATTGTTAGCATGATTATTACGTATATTATTAACCGATTATTAAACCTCTATATTGTAAAAGCGTTAGGTGGCACTACCGGTGATACATATGGATTTGTTGTGGAAGTAACTGAAGTATTATTGATATTGGTATATAGCATAATTTTATCTATACTATCAGCTACGGTAGTTAATAATCCAACTATGTTCTAACTCTAAATTTTTGATTTTCAAAGTTTTAATATTTTTAGAACGTATACTTTATTTGATGTGAAAGGAGTTTAATGTGACCTATTATGTAAGAGCCCCAGGTACATGTGGGGAATTTCTACAAGGTTCTATTGATGGTCAGTCATTTTTAGTGACATGTCCAATTAATCGATACTCCTACGCATTGAGTAATGTAATACAACCTTTTTCTAAAGAATTTTGTGCACTTCAACCAAAATCTGCACAAGCTCGTAAATTAGTACAAGAATTGGTCCAACAAAAAAATAAAAATCAAATTTGCCCGCCTGTGTATGTAAGATCCGATATTCTGCAAGGAAAAGGCATGGCTTCAAGTTCGGCAGATATTTCTGTAACAGCTATGGCTACAGCTTTGGCCATGAACTATGATTTATCATTAAAAGAACTTGAGCAAATTTGTTTATCTGTAGAGCCTACAGATGCCTCTTTTTATCAAGGTGTAACTCAGTTTGATTATATTAAAGGGACTATCTCTCAACCATTAGGAATGTGTCCGCCTTTAAAAATCCTCGTTTTTGACGAAGGCGGTAGCATTGATACAGTTAGCTTTAATAAACAAGCAGATTTACAAAATAAAATTTTAGAAAAAGAATCTATTATACAAGAATCCTTTGATTTGTTTAAACAGGGTCTTATAACGCATGATGTAAAGCTCATTGGCCAAGCTGCTACATTAAGTGCTTTTGGCAATCAGCGTATTTTATATAAACCTAATTTATATGACTTTCACGATGTAGGTAATTCTTATAATAGTGTGGGAACAATCACCGCTCATAGCGGAACCATTGTGGGACTATTATTCCCCGTTGATTATGGTCGTATTGATGATTGTAAGAATGAGATTTTGCGTAAGTTGCCACAATTAACCTATGTAGATACGGTTGAAACTACGAATGAAGGATTAACTTATATCAAACGATAAAGTATTTCATAGAAAGAGAATAGTATGTCTAAAATACATGGGGGCAATATCTTTCAGTTTGCCCATGAACAACGAATTGAACCATACGAGGTTATTGACTTTAGTGCTAATATCAATCCACTAGGCCCTAGCCAACGTGGCTTATCTGCATTAGAATCTCAATTGCGATATATATCACATTATCCGGATGCTACAAATGATGATATATTAAATGCCATTGCTGATATCTATGGTATGAATAAAAATCAAATTGTAGTTGGCAATGGAGCAGCAGAGCTATTATATGCAATTTGTCGGTTACCTGGCTATACGGGCGCTTTTGTTCCCGCACCAGGTTTTTCAGAATATAAAGCAGCTTTAGAAGCAAGTAGAATTCCAGTACGCGATATTTATTATCGACCACGGGAAGATGAACATGGAAAACCTTATTTTGAGGTTCCTTATTTAGCATTAGAAACTTTTGCAGCTGAGTTAAAGGGGCAAGATGGTCGTATTATCGTATTTCTAGGTAATCCCAATAATCCAGATGGTACGTTACTTGATAAAAACCATATTCGTACTATTGCAAGCATGCTGAAAGATGCTAATAGTTTACTTGTTATAGATGAGTCCTTTATCGATTTTGTTGGTAACGACACATTACAAGATAATGAATACTCCATGCGCTCCCTAGTTAACGAGTTTGATAATATTATCGTGGTTCATTCTTTTACAAAATTCTATGCCGTGCCAGGGCTACGAATCGGTGCTGCTTTCAGCAATCCACTTATCATTGAGCAACTAAATAGTTTTATTCCAACTTGGTCTGTTAACACATTAGCTCAATCCTATACAGAGGCGGCTTTGAATGATGTAGAGTATGTGAAACGAACAAAACAGGAATTACATGAAGAGCAACTTTTTATGCATAACTCATTAGATACTATAGATGGTATTACTGTATATCCGCCTTCAGCTAATTTTATGTTGTTCCACATTGAGCAAGAAGGAATAACGGCAGAGTCGATTAATGAAGCTCTTAAAAAAGATAATATGATTGTTCGCAACTGTGATTCTTATATGGGATTAAATAATCAATGGGTTCGCGTTGCAATAAAAGATCATGATACTAATGTTAAGTTAGTAGAAAAATTAACAGATATTTTGAAAGTATAGGAAGACTATGAAGACATTGTATATTGTACGCCATGGTGAAACTGATTGGAACAAAATGGGAAAATACCAAGGCATCACAGATGTTCCACTTAATGAAAATGGTTTAAATCAAGCAAAGGCATGTGGTCAGGCTCTTAAAGATGTTAAATTTGATCGCATATTATCTAGTGATTTGAGTCGTGCTTTAGTTACAGCTGAAGTCATTCGCGGGGAACGTACTACTCCTATAACAGTAGATAAACGCTTACGAGAACTTAATTTTGGGGATTGGGAAGCTATGTTGTTTTCCGACATCGAAGCTCAGTGGCCTGGTTTAATAGATGAAATGTATTTGCGACCACATTTAGTTAAGGTTCCTAATGGTGAAAGCTTTAAGAATTTACAAGACCGTGCGTGGGCAGGTCTAGAGGAATTCATCAATATTAATAATGAGGAGGAAACACTTCTCATTGCTTGTCACGGTGGAACTATACGAACATTATTGTGTAAATTATTAGATATTTCCATTAGTCATTGTTGGAATTTTAGTCAAGGTAATACAGCAATTAATCGTATTTTCTACAATGGCATGGGAGAATTTGATCATAATATTTTAAATTTGCTCAATGATACAGCACACGTAGATGTATTACAAGGTCATGCATAATGCGACTAGATAAATTATTAGCCAATAAAGCTTATGGTAGTCGAAAAGAAGTTAATCAAATCCTAAAGGATAGAAGAGTTACAATTAATGGTAGTATAACAACGAAAAAAGATACTCATATTGATATTGATGTTGATATAGTTGCTGTTGACGGTAAAGCCGTTAGTACTACTCAACTATATTATGTAAAATTTCATAAGCCAAAGGGCTATGTTACAGCGGTAGAAGATTCTAGTCACCCTGTTGTTATGGATTTACTCCCTCCAGAATTCATAAAAATGGGAGTAGTTCCAGTAGGCAGATTAGACAAGGATACAGAAGGACTTTTATTATTAACTAATGATGGTGTGTGGGGACATTCTATCATCAATGGTAATAAACATGTGCCTAAGGTTTATTACGTGGAATTCGATGGAGAACTATCTAATGAAGGTATACAACGTATTAAAGAGGGGATTCTTCTTGGAGATGGTACGCAATGTAAACCGGCAGAAATCGAATCTGTATCGTTACACTCAGCACATATAACGATTGAAGAAGGCAAATATCATCAAGTTAAGCGCATGATTGGTGCTGCAGGTGGTACTGTAACATATTTGAAACGTCTTACGATTGGTCATATTGATTTAAGTGGCATTGAAGAGGTTGGTTCTGCAATGGAATTGACCGTTGAACAGATAGAGGGCTTTAAAAAATAGCATAAAATTCTATTCAATATAGGCATTTTATGGTAAGATTAATTGTACTTTATAGACTAGGAGCAAGATTATGAATGGATTAAATCTGCTACAACAGTATATTAAAGAGCAAAAATTAACAGGCGTCATTTTGATGAGCCCTATAAATTTACATTATTTTGCTGGTTTTACTGGTACTACAGGCTTTGCTATTATTACACAAGATAAAGCCTTTATGATTACTGATTTCAGATATACTGAGCAAGCTACAAAACAATGTGAAGGATATACAGTCATTCAATATGAATCCTCTGTTATGGATACTCTTGTAGATATATTCAATGAGCATCATATTCACGAAGGTTTATTCGGTATTGAAGGCAAGCAAATGCCGGTAGATACGTATGAAACCTTATGTGATACATTAGATGAACGCTTTAATTTTACATCTATCAATTTTGCAAAACTACGTGCGGTTAAGCGTGAAGACGAATTAGACTTATTGCGTAAAGCTGCTAAAATTGGTGATGATGCTTTTGCTGCCTTGCTACCACAACTAAAGGTAGGGATGGCAGAAAACGAAGCGCGCATTATATTAGAATCAGAAATGTTAAAACGTGGATCAGAGGAACCTTCCTTTGCAACCATTGTTGCTTCTGGTAATCGTTCTAGTATGCCTCATGGTGTAGCCAGTGATAAGGTCATTGAAGTAGGTGATTTTGTTACCTTTGACTTTGGTGCAGTATATAAGGGTTATCATTCTGATATGACTAGAACTATTGTAATGGGGCCTGCCTCTGAATTACAAAAGAAGCTGTATGGTATAGTTTTAGAAGCACAAAAACGTGGCGTAGCTGCAGTTCGGGCTGGTATTACTGGTAAAGAACTTGATGCAGTTTGTCGTGATTATATTAAAGAACATGGATATACCAAGGAATTTAATCATGGTACTGGACATGGCGTAGGTCTTGAGATTCACGAAGAACCAGTAGCCAATACTAAATCCGATACGGTATTTACAGAAAATATGATCATTACGGTAGAACCTGGCATTTATATAACAGGTACTATCGGATTGAGAATAGAGGATAGTGTCATCGTCAAATCTGACGGCTATGAGGTGTTGACACATAGTCCAAAAGCGTTAATTGAAATAGGTATTTAGAAGGAGAAGAGTTAGATGATTTCCAGTAATGATTTTCGTCCAGGTGTAACCGTTGAAATTGACGGTAATGTATGGCAAGTAGTTGATTTCCAACACGTTAAACCAGGTAAAGGTGCTGCATTCGTACGTACTAAAATGAAAAACTTGCAAACTGGCTCTGTAGTTGAGCGTACATTTAATGCAGGTGAAAAAGTGCCTAAAGCACATGTTGATCGTCGTCGTATGCAATACTTATATGAATCTGATGGCTCTTATACATTCATGGATAACGAAACTTATGATCAAGTTGAACTTACCCTTGAACAATTAGGTGATGCTAAAAACTTCCTTCTTGAAAATATGGAAGTATCCATCATGTTCTTCCAAGGTATCGTAATCGGTATCGATTTACCTGTAGCTGTTGAACTTCGCGTAGTTGAAACAGATCCTGGTATCCGTGGCGATACTGCAACTGGTGGTAATAAACCAGCCGTATTAGAAACAGGCTACACTGTAAAAGTACCTCTCTTCATTGAAGTAGATGATGTACTTCGTATTGATACTCGTACAGGACAATACATCGAACGTGCCTAATACTCATTGATATGTATTGGGGCAAGATCTTTTCAAGGAATCTTATTCCCCATATATCGTAACATTTGCACTGTAAGCACTTGTCGTCTATGTAATTATATATAGGGACAGGTGCTTTTTTTGAAAGAGGCCAGTATGACCAAGAAAAATACTGAACTAGAGTCGGGTAAAATTAAGATTAACGATGATGTGTATGCTACAATTGTAACAATGACAGCGCTTGACACAAAGGGAATTCATCATATGAGTTCCACCTTTAATGATGGTGTTAACACTTTTTTTAGACGTAAATCCGATCATGAAGGTGTTAAGATATCCTTTAACGATGAAGGAGCAATATCAGTTACACTATATGTGTGCATTCAGTATGGATATCGTATCCCTGATGTTGTTTTACGTCTACAAGAGCGCATTAAAACTGCTTTAGTCTCTTATACAGAAATTGAGGTTCAAACTATTGATGTAGTTGTACAAGACATTATTTTTGATGATTTAGTAACACCTCAACAGCCATAGGAGGTATCTCTATGAGTTCAGATAATCAATTAAATTATGGTTTAGACACGGATACTATTGATATTGCAGATTCTGTCATCATTGATGTAGCAACAAAAACTTTAGGAACCATTCCTGGTATTCATTCTTTAAGCCCACGCTTTTACGATGAGTTGGTAGAGGGTATTACCCATGCTTTTGGTCAGCGTAGCTTACCTGGTATCAATGTAAAGCATCGTAAAGGTTTTATTGAAATTAACATTTATATTAAAGCATTGTATGGATATAATCTCATTGAATTATCGAAACAATTGCAATTAGAAATCAAACAAACCTTAAAAAATATGCTAGATCTTGATCATATTAAGGTTGATGTGCATATTGAAGGTATTGTAAAAGAAAAGGAGCCAGTTTTACATGGTAACTAAGCGAAATCGGCGAGAGGCTCGTCAATACGCATTCCAAATGTTATATGCCAATGAATTTCATACTGATCAAAATGATGTTCAATTTCCCGAAGGAAACATTCATAAAGCAATGGATAAGGCATATGCAAATAGTATTATAGAGGGTGTACTATCAAACGCTGAAGCAATTGATGCTACATTACAGCCATTCTGTAAATCTCGTAAAGTAGCAAATTTAGATAAGGTGGATCGTTCTATTTTACGTATTGCCGTTTGGGAAATGAACAATAAAGTGGAACCTTTAGAGCCATCTATTGCTATTAATGAAGCCATTCAATTAGCTAAAGAGTTTGGCTCTGATGCATCTTATAAATTAATTAATGCAATCTTAGACGCATATAATAAGAGTAAATAATGAAACGATATTACTTAGGCATTGATACGAGTTGTTACACTACAAGTTGTGCCATTGTAGATAGCGACTTTCACATAGTAGGGGAAGCACGTAAAATCTTAGAGGTAAAACTAGGTGAGCGAGGACTACAACAATCAAATATGGTCTTTCAGCATATAAAGGCATTGCCTAAGTTAATGTCCGAGTTGCCTCAGGTACCAATTAGCGGTATAGGTGTTAGTGGCTTTCCGCGCCGTGAAGAATGCTCTTATATGCCTGCCTTTATGGTCGGGTTAGGACAGGGGCAAACCTTGAGTCATCTTATGAATGTGCCTTTACATATTTTTGCACATCAAGAGAATCATATATTAGCTGCTTTGAGGGATTTAAAAAATATTCCTAATGAGCCATTTTTGGCATTACATCTATCAGGTGGCACGACAGAACTAGTATATTGCCATTATCAAGGAAACGGTATTTTTGAATCTCACATCGTTGGTGGTTCTAAAGATTTACAAGGGGGGCAATATGTTGATCGCATAGGTGTCGCGTTGGGCTTACCATTTCCTGCAGGTAAACATTTAGAGGCTTTAGCATTACAAACTACAGAATATGAACCATTGCCATCATCTGTAAAAGGCGGATGGATTAGCTTTGCCGGTCCTTGTAGTGCTGCTATGCGGCGTATAAATAACGCTATGAGTGATATAGATAAATCTAAGTTAGCTAGAGCTGTTTTTACTTCCATTGGAAATGCTCTAGAAAAAGTGATTACTTATCATACTAAAGAGAAATCTGTACGTGCACTCATTGCTGTAGGTGGTGTGATGAGTAATAGTTTACTTCGTAAGCGGATGGAAACCTATTGTAAACGAAATCATCTCCAATTACATGTGGCGCAGCCACAATTCTCTGTTGATAATGCCACAGGTAATGCTTTTGGTGCTGCTTATTTACAAGAATCTAGAGGATAATCGTGAATGTATTAACCATTACACAATTAAACAATCTCATAAAACGTACCTTAGATCGTGAATATCTATTAAAGAATGTATATGTAAGTGGTACCATTATTAATGCAAAACGTCATAGTAGTGGTCACATGTATTTTTCTTTAAAAGATGAGGAATCTGCTATTGATGTGACAATGTGGTCTAGTACAGTCATGCAAAAGGGACTAGCTAATGCCATTCAAAATGGTTTATTAGTAACTGTAAAAGCATCTGTTAACTTTTACAATAAAATGGGCCGTTTAAATCTCATTGCATCAGATATGCAGATAGGTGCTAAAAGTCCGTTACAGCTTGAATTTGACGCTCTAAAACGAGAGTTAACTGCTTTGGGGTACTTTGATGATAGCCATAAAGTAGGTTTACCCTATATGGCGAGTTGCATTGGTATTGTTACATCCCAATCTGGTGCTGTATTACATGATATTCTACATGTTAGTAAACAACGCAATCCACTAGTTCAATTTAAATTGTTTTCCGTTCCTGTACAAGGTAGTACCGCAGGCCCAATTATAGCAAAAGGAATTGCTACGGCAGATGCTGATCCAGATATTGATGTCATCATCGTTGGTCGTGGTGGTGGATCTATGGAGGACTTGTGGTGTTTCAATGATAGAGCTGTTGTAGAGGCAATTTATAATGCTCATACACCGATTATTTCGGCGGTAGGTCATGAAACAGATTACACCTTATGTGATTATGTAGCTGATGCACGCGGGGCTACGCCTAGCCATGCTACAGAAATGGCAGTACTTCCAATTACTACATTACAAGATCAGCTGACAGAAAAAGAAGAGTATTTACACGAATATATACGCTATACACTACAACAAAAACGTACAGATTTAACATTGCTCTTTAATCGAAAACTTGGCATTCCAGCTCTGCAATTTTTACATAAGCAAAAATCACACTTACAAGAGCTTTCACAAACTCTAACTAATGCAACTAAAGAACGATGTAATGCAGAGAGGCATAGCTTAGCATTATTGGCACAACAGTTAGAGTCGCTAAATCCATTACAAATGATGATTAAAGGTTTTGCAAAGGTTGAGCATGATAACAAACCTATTACATCGGTTGCCCAATTACAACCAAATGACGATATACGAGTTACACTAGCTGATGGTTATATTACTGCTACGGTAAAGGAGGCGCACAAGGATGGCCGCATCACTAAAAAGTTATGAGAAAAAATATAAGGCCTTAGAAGATATTGTTAAGCAATTAGACGATGGGGATATGACCATTTCTGAGCTTTTATCACAATATAAAAAGGGCTTAACTTTGGTAAAAGAATGTGCTGAAATGCTTGACTCTGTTGAAGATGAAGTACAACAAATTATCGAAGAAGTCCGCATCAGCGAATAAGGAGATTCTATGTTCAAAGATTATTTAGCATCTAGCAAACAAAATATTGAACAATGGTTAGGCGAAGTACTTAATAGCCCAAATCAAGAATTTGAACAACTTTATGAATCTATGAATTATAGTTTAATGCAAGGTGGCAAACGAATACGACCTATTTTAACTAAGGCTGTGTTAGAAATGCTTCATAAAGAGCCAGCTGATTATAAGGAATTTTTATGTGCTATGGAGTGTATCCATACTTATTCATTAGTTCATGATGATTTACCAGCTATGGATAATGATGATTATCGCAGAGGTAATTTGACTAATCACAAAGTATACGGTGAGGGGCTTGCTATTTTAGCCGGTGATGGGTTATTAACATATGCATTTCAATTGATGACATCAAATACAGTTGCTAGTGCACAGCAAAAACTAGATGCTGTACTATGTGTTGCTACTGCGGCTGGTCCTGAAGGTATGGTTGGGGGACAAGCCTTTGATTTACTCAGCGAAGACAAACATATTTCTTTAAAAGAATTAAAGGTTTTACATAGTGGTAAAACAGGTGCACTATTTAACGCTTCTGTAGAATTAGGTCTTATTCTTGGAAATGCTAATAATACTACACGAACAGCCCTTATGGAATA
The DNA here is from genome assembly GCF_945949885.1 of Veillonella parvula. Classification (GTDB taxonomy): domain Bacteria; phylum Bacillota; class Negativicutes; order Veillonellales; family Veillonellaceae; genus Veillonella; species Veillonella parvula_B. The sequence continues at coordinate 25,229 of NZ_CAMFFZ010000015.1, forward strand.
TTCTAATTGCTTGGGATTGTTATTCCAAATCACTGATGATATTTTAGATGTAACCGGTACTATTGAAGAATTAGGAAAAACACCCGGTAGTGATATTCGCCAACATAAATCTACCTATGTATCTTTACTAGGCTTAGAGGAGGCAAAACAACAAGCTTCCTTAGTAGGGCAACAAGCTCATGATGCATTAAACTTGCTTTCTTATGATACAACTATACTGGCTGCATTGATTGATTATCTTTTAGAACGTACGAATTAATAGGTGTTACCTATAGAAGGTATAAACAATGATTGATATATTACCACAAATAACACATAATTATATCGCACAAGCTGCATTTTGGGGCTGGTTTACTGCTCAAGCTATTAAATTCATATGGCAACTTGTAAGACATGGTAAATTTCGTCCAGAGCGTCTCGTTGGATCTGGTGGTTTCCCAAGTTCACATACATCATTTGTTATTGCTACAACAACAGCAATTTATTTAAAAAATGGTGTATCAGATCTTTTTATATTATCCTTAGTATTTTCAATTGTTGTTATGTATGATGCGTCTGGTGTACGATTAGAGGCAGGACGACAAGCTCAAATACTTAATCAAATTGTAGATTATTTTACCAAAAAGAATATACCTGTTGTCATTACACGTAAAGAAGCATTAAAAGAGTTGTTGGGACATACACCTATCGAAGTATTTGGTGGTTTAATTCTCGGTATTCTTGTGGCCTTTATTCAGTTTTATTGTATTTATCATGGTGTAATATGAACAATAAAGAACGATTAGATATACTCCTCGTTAATCGAGGCCTTTTTGAAAGTAGAGAAAAAGCAAAAGCAGCTATTATGGCGGGCCTTATATTTATGGATACTACACGTATAGATAAAGCAGGCACCAAGATTCCTGTGGATGCCAATATTATTGTAAAAGGCAATACCCTACCTTATGTAAGCCGTGGAGGCCTTAAATTAGAAAAGGCTATTCAAACTTACCCTATCGATTTACATGGGGCTGTGATGATTGATATAGGAGCTAGTACAGGTGGTTTTACAGATTGCGCATTACAAAACGGTGCGTCTAAGGTTTTTGCCATCGATGTAGGATATAATCAATTAGCTTGGAAATTACGCCAAGATTCACGTGTAATCAATATGGAAAAACAAAATATCCGTACAGTTACTGTTGAACAAATAGGTGAACTTGTTGATTTTATTTCTATTGATGTAGCATTTATTTCTTTAGACAAAGTTTTACCAGTAGCTACTAATTTATTAAAAGATACGGGCTCACTTGTGGCCTTAATAAAACCACAATTTGAGGCTGGTAAAGAAAATGTTGGTAAGGGCGGTATAGTGCGAGATAGTGAAATCCATAAAGAAGTATTACATCGTATTCTACAAGTTGCGTATGACTGTGGTTTATATACACACGGCTTAACTTTCTCTCCAATCAAAGGAATGGAAGGGAATATTGAGTTTTTAGGTTATTTTAAAAAGTACGAAGAAGGGGCCTTATCGATTAACGATGAATTAATTGATTCAGTCGTTATAAACGCTCATTCACTATAGGAGATTACTATGCGTATCGGATTCTTCCCTAATATGGGGAAAAGCAATATTATGGCAGTTCTAAAAATGGCTGCACATATTTGTAAAGATGAAGGTATCGAAGTATTTTTGCCAGATGATCTCGAATCAGATGCACCTGCACGAGTACTTAAGATTCCTGAAACTCATATTTTAAGTCGCCCAGAAATCTTTAAACAAATAGATATTGCCTTTAGTTTTGGTGGTGATGGTACCATCATCCATCTTGCAAGACAAATTTATCCATATAATGTACCTGTTTGTGGTATTAATCTTGGCGAACTAGGTTTTTTAAACCAAATCGAAGTTCACCAAATGCAAAGCCATATTAAACGTATCGCTAACGGTGATTACAATATTGAAAAGCGCGGCCACTTATATGCATATATTGACCGCAATAATGGTAATGAAGAAGAGTTAGTACCAATCATTAATGAAATTGTCATTACTCGTGCTGAGCCAGCTAAAATGGCGCGAATTAACATGTCCATAAATAATCAACACACACAAATATATCCATCGGATGGTTTAATTATTTCCTCTGCTACAGGTTCTACGGGCTATAATCTATCGGCTGGTGGTCCAATCATGAAACCAGATAATCGATCAATCATTGTCACCCCAGTAGCACCACATTTAATTCAAGGTGTAAGCCTTGTTTTAGAGGAACATGATACGATTCAAATTACAATGCCGGAAAGAGAACCACAATTACATATTTGTATTGATGGTACATTTGACTATACTTATACAAATAAAGAAACCTTACATATAAGCTCTAACCCTGTATATTGTTTATTTGTACGATTCAAGGATCAATGTTTCTTTGGTACACTATTTAAAAAGTTAGCATCTCGTCGAGACGAATTGTTATAACTAAATCTCAAGTGGGGTGGTTTTGTGATTAACATTAACAATGCTGTTCAATTCCAACATTTAATCTGGGATCGATGCATGAAAAATGCCAAAGTGGTAGTAGATGCTACATGTGGTAATGGTCATGATCTTTTATACCTTTCTAAACGGGCACAAAAAGCATGCCATCTATATGGAATTGATATTCAAATGAAAGCTATTAAAACTAGCAAAGAGCTTTTACAATCAAATGATATTGCGCCAGAAGTAAGTTTAACGTTTATTCATGACTCTCATGATTTGGCGGTAGCTCATCAATTAAAGGATGAAGTTATCGATTTAATGATTTTTAACCTCGGATATTTACCTGGAGGTGATCATCAAGTTGTAACAAAACCGCACCAGACCATTGATGCCATAAATGAAGGTTTACAAAAACTTTCTAAGTCTGGAGTTATCACAATAGTTGCTTATCCGGGAACAACAGAGGGATTTGAAGAAATGCAGTCTCTTAAATCGTATTTAGCAGATTTAGATCAGAAAATATATAATGTATGCCATTGGCATCCGATGAACCAAATACATAATCCACCTGAGTTATTTATATTGCAAAAACGATAAAACGAAATATATCTTTATTCATTATGAATAAAACTCATACTCAGTTAGTAAAACCCCTTTTATAGGGGATTTTAATTATACATGTATATTTTTCTATTTTTAAATTATTAATTTCCTATAAATAGATGAACCTTATTAGCTATGAATTTGTACGTTGTTATTATATAGAATATTAACAATATTTTAAATATTAATATAATATGCATAAGACGTATAATATATGCGATTTATACCATATATTAATTATGAATATATGGTATAATATTATCAGAAAGATACTATTCTCTTTTATGTGCAAGGTTTAAAAAAGGGAGTTCAAAATGAAACGCTATCGCTATAACAAAATTAAAGAGATTGTGCAGTCCAAGGCGATTGAAACACAAGAGGAATTAGCTGCGGCTTTACTCGAGGAAGGTATTGAAGTAACACAAGCTACAGTTTCTCGTGATATAAAGGAATTGATGTTAATCAAAATTCCTACAGGCGATGGACATTATCGTTATGCATTATCTCCAGAGGAAAATGTAGTTTTATCTCGTAGTCGTATTAACCGACTATTCCAAGATTCTTTGATTAAGGTTGATCACAGTTTAAACCAAGTTGTATTACATACAATCCCAGGTTCTGCTCAATCTGTAGCATTTTCTATCGATCATGCAAAATGGACTGAAATTATTGGTACATTAGCAGGGGATGATACTATTTTGTTAATTGCAAAATCTGAAGCTGACGTTCCAGCAATTTTAGCGAAAATTCAAGATTTAATGAAGGACTAATAATATGTTAACGCAAATGAGCATTCGCAACTTTGCGTTGATTGAGCAAATGAATATTTCATTTAATGATGGCATTACTATCTTTACCGGCGAAACTGGGGCAGGGAAATCCATTCTTATGGATGCCTTTAGTATCCTATTAGGAGAACGCGCAAGTAGCGAGTTTATTCGTCACGGTAAAGATAGTTTTGTTATTGATGGAATATTTGATATTGCTAATCACCAAAGTATTCAAGACCTATTAGAGTCTAAAAATATCATGATAGAAGAAGGCCAGTTAATTCTATCTAGATCTTTTAACCGTAATGGCAAATCTAGTATTTTGGCTAATGATCAACCAATACCTTTAAAAGCTTTAAAGGAAATCGGTCAATACTTAGCAGATATTCACGGACAATATAGCAACCAACGCTTACTAGATGCTGATACACATCATGAATATTTAGATACTTTTAATAAAGAAGGAAAAGAAGCCTATAAAGCTTATACTGATGCGTATAAAATTTATAAGCAAGCAAAACAAGATGTAGATCATTTACAAGAAAATATGTCTGAGCGAGCTCGGGAGCTTGATATGCTTAGATACCAAATCGACGAAATTGAAGATGCTGGTCTAAGTGTTGGTGAAGATGTAATTATTGCTGAAGAACTTAAACGTTTAGACAGTTTTGAACATATTGATAAGGTATTAGGTTCTTGTTATGATGCTTTTTATAATGGACGTCAACCATTACTTGATACGATTAACTCGATTAAGGTAGAGGTTAATGATCTGGTAAAATACGATAGCGAGTTAAAAGAAGTATCAGAAATGGTGGACTCTGCTTATTTCCAACTAGAAGAGGCTGCACAATCCTTAGATCGTTATAGGGATACTATCAGCTACGATGAAGAACGTTATAAGTATTGCCAAGATAGAGATACAACAATTTATGGGTTAAAGAAAAAATATGGTGAAACTGTAGAAGAGATTTTAGCATACGAAGAAAAGGCGCAAGCTCGCTTAGAAGAACTAGAAGGTTTTGTATTTGCTCAAGATGAATTAGAAACTCGTCTAGAAGAAGCTAAAAAGATAGCAGAAGAAGCTTTAGCTATTTTACACGAGGTACGTCTGAAAAATGCAAAAGTGATTGCTACGGCCTTACATCAAGAACTAGTAGATTTAGGTATGCCAAAAGGAGATATCCAATTTCATATAGAAGAGGGTAATGAGTTATCTACATTAGGTGCAAAATCCATTGAAATGTTATTTTCCGCAAATAAAGGGGAGCAATTATTGCCACTTCATAAAGTCGCTTCTGGCGGCGAATTGTCCCGTATTGCATTAGCGTTTAAATCTGTATTCCGTAGTGATACATTTAAAACGATGGTATTTGATGAAATTGACGTCGGTATCAGCGGTGATATAGCACTTAAGGTGGCAGAAAAAATACTTAATTTATCTAAAACAAATCAAGTATTTTGTATTACTCATCTGCCTCAAACTGCAAGTATTGCGAAACAACACTATCATCTATCTAAAATCGAGCAAGATGATCGTACAATTTCTACATTAGCAGTTTTAAATGAGGAAGAACGAGTAACACAAATTGCGTCTATGATGTCTGGTAAGGGAATGTCTGCTACAGCACTTGCAGCGGCGAAAGAACTTATTGACCATTTTAATTGACTAAAATCGCATAATTACTTATACTAATAGTATTAAATGAATATGTTGATAGAGGTGCGAGTATTAAGAGTAATCATGAGGAGTAGGCATGCATTGATCCATGATAAAAGGGATGCTTGCCGAAGTTCGATGATTGCGACTCATCGTTCTGGTTGTCTATTTAATAGATAGACAACTGTCATCAATCCTGTATTGGTGGAGTGCTATCATTGAGCTTTTCGTAAGAGTATATATAGTTATATAATCTATAAGGCCAGTGGATGCATCCACTGGCTTTTTTGGAGGTATATATGATTCGAGTAATGGTAAATGGCGCTGGCGGCAAAATGGGTCGTGAAGTAGTTAAAGCAGTACATAATGATCCTGAATTAACATTAGTTGGTGGTATTGATCCCACTAAGGCAGGGGAAGATGTAGGCTCCGTAGCAGGAATCGAACAATTAGGTATCAAGATGAATGCCTCCATCGATGAGGTGTTAGATACAAATAAACCTGATGTTATTGTAGATTTTACTAATCCTGCTGTTATTTATGAAAACGCGAAAAGAATGTTATCTGCTGGGATCCATGTTGTCATCGGTACTACAGGATTGACCCCAGAACAACGCGATGAACTTGATACAATAGGTCGTTCGAATCAAGCAAATTGTTTAGTAGCTCCAAACTTTTCTCTTGGGGCGGTAATGATGATGAAAGTCTCTGCCGAGCTCGCTCCATATTTTCCTAATGTAGAAATTATAGAATTACATCATAATCACAAATACGATGCGCCTTCTGGCACAGCTATTTTAACAGCTAAATTAATTAACGATGCTAAACAAGCTGCTAAGGTAACTGCTGATGAGGATTTGACTCGTGAAAGCTTACCAGGTGCTCGTGGTGCTAAGGTTGACGATGTAACAATTCATAGTGTACGCCTTCCAGGTTATGTAGCTCATCAAGAAGTATTATTTGGTGGTTATGATGAAACATTAACCATACGTCATGATAGCTTAAGTCGTTTATCTTTTATGCCAGGCGTAGTATTAGCGTGTAAAAAAATTAGTTCTAAAACTGGCTTAACATACGGATTAGAACATTATTTATAATATTTGAGCAAGGAGATATATCAATGAAAAAACCTAATGTTGCAATTCTAGGTGCTACTGGTGCAGTAGGTGCTGAATTTATTACACTTATTGAAGAACGTAACTTTCCTTATGAGAACTTAAAACTATTGGCTTCCGCACGTTCTACAGGTACAGAGCTTTCTGTGAATGGTAAAACCTATATTGTAGAAGAAGCAAAATCAGAATCTTTTGATGATATTGATATTGCATTATTTGCAGGTGGCTCTATATCTAAGACATTAGCTCCAGAAGCTGCTAAACGTGGTGCTATTGTAATCGATAACTCTAGTGCATTTCGTATGGATCCTGAAGTTCCTCTTGTAGTACCAGAAGTTAACCCAGAAGATATTTTAAAACATAAAGGTATCATTGCAAATCCTAACTGCTCTACAATCATTATGAGCTTAGGTTTAAAACCTCTTCATGATATTTCTCCTATTAGACGCGTAATTGTAAGCACATACCAAGCTGTATCTGGTGCAGGTAAAGAAGGTATTGAAGAACTTGAAAACCAAGTAAAACAATATACTGCAGGCAAAGAGATGACAGCAAATCTATTACCAACAGGCTCTGCTCCTAAACACTATCCTGTAGCTTTCAACTTATTGCCACAAATTGATGTGTTTTTAGAAAACGATTATACTAAAGAAGAAATGAAGATGGTTTACGAAACACAAAAAATTCTTCATGACGAAACTATTCAAGTAGTTCCAACTACAGTTCGTGTTCCTGTATATCGCTCTCATTCTGAATCTGTCTTGGTAGAAACAGCAGAACCGGTATCTGTAGAGGCTTTCAAAGCGGCATGTGAAAAATTCCCTTGTTTACAAGTTAAAGATAATCCTGCTGAACAAATTTACCCTATGCCATTGTATACATCTAATCAAAACGACTGTGAAATAGGTCGTATTCGTAAAGACTTATACAATGACAACGGTATGAACTTCTGGATTGTAGGGGACCAAATTCGTAAAGGTGCAGCTCTTAATGCATTGCAAATTGCTGAGTACTTGGTGGAAAAACAAGCATTTTAATCTATCAAGGGGAGGATATATATGAAAACCTTTGGTCGAGTGTTAACAGCTATGGTGACATCCTTTAATAGTGATGGATCCGTAAATATTGAAAATTGTATTGATATCGCCAATTATCTGTTAGATAATGGCTCTGATGGTCTTGTGGTTTGTGGTACAACGGGTGAAAACCCAACTATGTCTAGAGACGAAAAATTAGCTCTATTTAATGCGATTGCAAAAGAATGTGGACATAAAGGTTCGATTATTGCCAATGTAGGCAGTAACGATACAAAAGCTTCTGCAGACTTTGTAAAGGAAGTCTCTAAAATCGATGGTATCGATGGTTTGCTAGTTGTAGTACCTTATTACAATAAACCTAACCAGCAAGGTCAATATTTGCATTTTAAAACTATTGCAGAAGCTACTACATTGCCAATCATGGTGTATAATGTTCCAAGTCGTGTGGGGACAGGTATTTTCCCAACTACCTTAGTTCAACTACATAACGAATATCCACATATTTGTGCTATTAAAGAGGCAAGTGGTAATTTGATGATTGCTTCTGAAATTAAGCGCTTAATGCCTGGAGATGATTTCATGGTATATAGTGGGGATGATGGTCTTACATTACCGATGCTTTCTATTGGAGGATGTGGGGTAGTATCCGTAGTATCTCATGTAGCAGGCAAAGATATGAATGCTATGATTCAAGCTTATGAATCTGGTCATAACCACGAAGCGATTCGTATTCATCAAGCCTTATCAGAAATCATAAAAGCAATGTTCATCACCACAAATCCGATTCCTGTCAAATATGCAGCCCGTAAAGTTGGCTTGCCTGTGGGAAAATTTAATTTACCAATGTGTGAACCAACGGCTGATGAAGCAGCATATATTGATAAAGCATTGGTAGAATATTTACAATAAAATATCAGTATAATTAAAACCAGTAACTACATTATAGCTACTGGTTTTTACTTTATACTAAATCCTTACTATTATTTTTGATTGATGTAACATTATTTATAGTATACTATACTAGTTGTATTTTAATGTAAAAATTTATAATTGTGGTATAATTTCTCTGGAGATAGTATTTTTAACTATACTCTAGTCTACTGTTAATTCATGATAAACAGACAAATTGTGAAAGTTCGAACCGACCAATATGGCGGGTACATTTAAAACACAAGGAGTTTAGCATGATACTAACAATGTTAAAGGGTAAAATTCACAGAGCTACTGTGACACAAGCAGAACTTGATTATGTAGGGAGCATTACAATTGATACAGATTTATTGAATGCATCCGGAATACGAGAATATGAGCAAGTTCAAATTGTAAACATCAATAATGGAGCGCGTTTTAGTACATATACTATTGCCGGAGAAGCAGGTAGTGGTGTTATATGCTTAAATGGTGCTGCCGCGCGACATGTACAAGTACATGATAAGATAATTATCATGTGTTATGCACAGCTTGATGAAAGCGAAGTTGAGAGTCATAAGCCTCTCGTTGTATTTGTAGATAATAATAACAAGATAAGTCATATAAAAAACTATGAGAAACATGGTTTATTAGTTGATCAAAAATAATTGTCATTGATCGAATTACAGTAGACTGTATAGGACTATCTTCGTATTTACAATATAACGGAGGAATATAATGGAATTTATAACAACTATCGAAAATGTACGGAATACAGTAAATAGCTGGAGAAAAGAAGGTTACACAATTGGTTTTGTACCAACCATGGGATTCTTACATGAAGGACATGCTGCATTAATAGATCAAGCTAGAAAAAATAACGATAAGGTCATTGTTTCTATATTTGTAAATCCTATTCAATTTGGAGAAAATGAAGACTTAAGTACTTACCCTCGTGATATTAATAGCGATAAAAAGTTATGTGAATCACATGGTGTCGATCTTATTTTTGCTCCAAATCCGGAGGAAATGTACCAAGATAAAAAGGCATTTGTAAACATTGCGGATTTATCTGATACATTGTGTGGTATTCGCAGACCAATTCACTTTAAAGGCGTTTGCACTGTGGTGGCAAAATTCTTTAATATTACTCAACCAACAAATGCGTATTTTGGTGAAAAAGACGCACAGCAATTAGCCATTATACGTAAAATGGTCTTTGATTTAAATTTTCCTGTCAATATTATTGGCGTTCCCATTGTTCGTGAAGAAGATGGTATAGCAAAATCTTCTCGTAATACATATTTATCTAGTAAAGAACGGAAAGCCGCTACAATACTGTATAAAGCTATTCAATTGGGAAAACAAACTATACAATATGGTTGCCCTGCTAAATGTATCATTGATACTATGACAGACACTATACAAACCGAACCACTTGCTAAAATAGATTATATTTCAGTTGTTGATGCTAAGACTATGCAACCTATACAAGAGGTTACTGCTCCAGTATTAGTGGCTATGGCTATATATATTGGTTCTACACGACTTATCGATAACTTCTCATACGATCCAAATTAAGGAGAGAAGTTATGAATCATTTACTTACACTCAATAACGTCCTTTCCAAATACTTGATTTTTATAATCCTAGGCTTTTCATCTATTGCCTATATAGTACCAGAATACTTTACTTGGGCAATCGCTTATACACCTTTTTTACTTGGTATAGCCATGTTTGGAATGGGGCTTACTATTAAGTTTGAAAGCTTATGTAGTATCCTTAGGCATCCAAAAGATATTTGTATTGGTGTACTTGCACAATATACGATAATGCCTCTATTAGCCTGGGGAATTTGCCATATATTCACATTATCACCAGATATTGTTATTGGTGTAATATTAGTAGGTTGTTGTCCCGGTGGGACAGCCAGTAATGTTATAACCTATATTGCCAATGGTGATGTCCCTTTATCTGTAGGAATGACAATTACTTCAACATTAATAGCTCCCATAGTTACACCATTATTAATCTTATATATCGGTGGCGCATGGGTAGATGTTCAAGTACTACCTATGATGATTACTATGGTAAAAGTTATTATTGTGCCAATCTTATTGGGCGCAGTAATCCAATATGTATGTAAATCACATATCAATACTTTAACCAGCATTAGTCCAATCTTCTCAATGATTGCTATTATACTGTTAATAGCAGCCATTATTGCTATTAACAAAGAGAAACTATTGATTTCTGGGCTTGAAACACTTATTGTTGTTGGTATACATAATATACTAGGTCTATTACTAGGATTAGGTGTAGGAGCACTGCTTAAATTAAGATATGATAAAACTACAGCGCTAGCAATAGAGGTAGGAATGCAAAATAGTGGTTTAGCCGTAACATTGGCAGCAACAAATTTTGCATTAAATCCATTAGCAACGCTAGTAGGGGCTATTTTTAGTGTATGGCATAATATATCAGGTGCTATTTTTGCTACTCTACGGAGAGAAAATAGTTTACATTAAAAATAAACTTTATACATGCAACAAAAAAACGGCAACAATATGTTGCCGTTTTTTTGTTTATATTCTATCTCGTACAAGACCGATTACAAGGCCCTCAATATGACAATCATCTACAATGATTGGATCAAAATCATCATTTTCAGGTTGTAAACGAATATGACCATTTTCTTTATAAAAACGTTTTACTGTAGCCTCATCATCGATACGTGCTACAACTACATCGCCATTATTTGCTGTATTTTGATGGCGTACGATGAGCATATCACCTTCATACATACCGATATTCATCATAGATTCGCCTTGAACACGAAGTAAGAAACAATCGGAATCACCAGTCAATTGAACTGGCAATGTAAGCGTAGACTCTAAGTTTTCCACCGCAGTAATAGGCATACCTGCTTGTACAGTACCGATAAGAGGTACTTGTTTAAGACCTACACCTAAAAACTCAAAGTTATCAGAGCTAGACATTTCATTACCAGCTACTGCGATAGAAGGTTTAGTATCTTCTAAAACGGTAATAGCACGATTTTTATTTGGATCACGTTTAATATAGCCAAATTTTTCTAGCGCATTCAAATGAGATTGAACAGTAGAAGTGGAACTTAGCCCTACATGTGTACAGATTTCACGAACTGTAGGACAACGATATTCATTATGTAATGAATCTTTTATAAAGTCTAATATACGGCGCTGTTTTGTATTAATATCTGTAGCAGGGCGTCTCACGATAAACCTCCAAAGTCAATCTAATGTCAGATTAATGTCAATATATATGCGTAAAAATTACCACATAATGTACTATATAATAAAAATATAAGATATTTACTTAACTTATATACCTATTATAGGCAATTTTAAAAGTTTTTGCAAACATTTGTTCTAAAACACTTGACCGAACATTCGTTCGTGTGCTATTATAAGCATGTAAACAAACAAATGTTCTTAGATATTATGTTCGATGTAAATGTGAGGTATGAGATGAAAAATATATTGATGATGGTAGGAATGTGCTTAACAGTATTATTTGGTTATAATATGTCAAATCCTGCAACAGAGGTAAATACACATAATGTACGTGAGGTAAAGGTTCAAGTAGGCGATACAATGTGGGACATTGCAGCACGTACAGCTCATAAAGATATGGATGTTCGTGAAATGGTATATGCCATGAAGGAACTTAACAATATTAGCGATTCTGGTGCACTTGTACCTGGTACAGTATTAAAAGTGCCAGCTAAAAAAATTGATAGTCCAGTTAGAGCTTTGGACTATGTGGCTCAAAACTAAATATATATGGGAATATCCCACGCAAAAAAGCAGCTACTCAATTGAGTTAGCTGCTTTTTGTTATCTAAATCGTTTTTCAAAAATCGTTGAAATAGGATTATCTACAAATTTGTTAGCTTCATTAATATAGCGACGAACCATATTAACACTATGATGGCGAGTTTGTCGCATAATATTACGTTCCTCAACACCATAAGCTGCTGCAGTCGTTGCGAAGCCATGACGTAAACTATGAGCGCCATACATGGTCGGATCTAGACCAATAAGAGAAATATATTTCTTTACGATTTCTGCAATCATCTTATCGGATATAGCTGTTTTACGTAAAGACATATTTTTTGTAAACCCTCTAAACACTGGCCCTTCAGTAATACCAGAAGCACGTAACCATTGTTGTAAGGCTCGTACTGCATCTAACGGAGAACCAGATAAGTGTGGGATAGCTACCACGGCACCTTGACCTTCTTGATCGGCCTTAGAGGATGCTACAAAGATTTCAACACCTTGTGGTGAAAATTGAAGATTTTCTACTGTAATAGCTGCAATCTCACTGCGCCGGAAAGCACCCATAAAGCCAATCAAAAGAATAGCTTTATCGCGCAATAATTGAAGTTCCGGCACATCTAGCTTAGTCATACAGTCTATAATATCTTCAATATCTTCTAACAAAACTGGGGTTTTTCCTTGTTGGAATGTTCCTTTTAATCGTCTAATACCACGTAAGGCCTGTTTAACGATAGGAGCCATACATGGATTATCTCTTTGGCCAGAAGCATTAAAATTTTCAGATATAGCACTAATACGACGTGAAATTGTATTTGCCTTTGCATAATCTGCTAGATCGTTAATATAATTTACTATTGTTTCTGGTGTAGCTGGAAAATAAGATACCTTTTGATAAGTACACCAATCTACGAAATCGTCCCAATCCGATTCGTAAGCATCAACAGTATTCTCAGCCTTAGATAACAATATGCTTTGTTTTGCTTTCATAGACAACTTTGTACTATTCATAAGCGCATCATTATTACGCAAATAAAAATGCTTTTGTTGTTTCTTAGACTCTGACATAATTCACCCTTACCCATAAAATATTAATATAATTGTACCATAGATTAGATCTTTATATGCTATAATTAGAAAATATAATAACTTATTCGGGAGAGTTTACGAATACATGACGAAGAAATACATATTAGTAGGAACAGTACTTGTTCTTTTGGGTACAAGTGGTTGCTCATACATTCCAACAGAAAATATTTCTTATGGTGTATATTATAATGATACAGATCTATCAAATACACCAAAGAACGAATTACAAGCACGTTTACAAGAGGTGAATGATAAGATACCTCAGACTATATCTATCGATATGGGAAATAATAAAAAACAACAAGCCACATATCATGATTTAGGTATTCAATTCGATACAGAGGCTATGGTAAAAGCTATTTCCACATACGGCTATGAGGATGATATGTGGACAGTATTGTCACATAGATTTAATGGTTTATTTTATGGTCATCATTTTAAACCACAATATAAGTTAGACGAAGTAAAGGGTAAAACATATCTCACTGAGTTAGCAAAAACAATAGATACACCTGGTCATGATGCCTATCTTACTGTTGAAAATGGACAAGTAGTAATACATCCGTCAAAAGAAGGCAAACGTATTGATATCGATGCCACCCTGAAAAAGCTAAAAGATGATCTACAGGCTAGCGATAGTATAAATTCTCTTTCTATGGTATTTACTACACAGAATACGGTAAAAGTTACTGATACTGACCTAAAACCTTTAAATACTGTATTAGCATCTTTCACAACGGAGTATAATCCAAGTAATGAAAGCAGAACACATAATATCCAATTAGCTTCTGATAAGATAAATGGTACACTCATTAAGCCCGGTGCACAATTCTCTTTTAACGATGTAGTAGGCGAACGTACTGCAGAAGCTGGCTATGATGATGCGCCTGTTATGATTGATGGCAAATTAGTTCCAGGCATTGGTGGTGGTATTTGCCAAGTGAGTTCTACTATTTTTAATACAGCTTTATTATCTGGTATGAATATTGTTGAACGTACACCTCATTTTGAACCAGTTGGATATATTCAAGCTGGTAGAGATGCTACGGTAGCTTGGGGCTATTTAGACTTTAAGTTTAGAAATCCGTACCAACATTCTATTTATATCTTAAGTGTTATGAATAATGGTACGTTAACTATTTACATTATAGGTACAGCTGAAGATAAACCAAAAAATGTATCTATCTCTGTAGACGATTATGGTGAGATTCCAAATAAAACAATAACTAAGGTAGATCCATCTTTAAAAGAAAAAGATGTACAAGAGGGCCATGTAGGCTTAAAAATGAATACGTATAGAACCATTACATATGGTAACTGGGTTACTCAAACCGATTCCTTTGAGTCTGTATATGACCCTGTAGATACGATTATTACAATGCCTGCAACACCTGAAGCGCCACCTAAGAAAATAGATAAAAAGAAATCATAACTATAGCTTTTATGAAATATAGCCTAAACTATTGACCATTAAATATAAATAGTTTAGGCTATTATTTGGGCTGTAAATGAGAAATTATTATATACGTAAATAAATTAGTATAGATTAATTATTAAAATAAAAAGTATAATAAGGTATTCTCAATAATTATCATTTAGGTAAAAGTAGAATAGAAGAGGAATTTATGGACACAATTTTACAATTTGATCACTCTTTAATCTTCTATGTACATGAACATTTTGTATATAGTTTTTTAACACCAATTATGGCATTTATATCAAAAATTACAAGCAATGGCGCATTATGGATTATTATAGCATTATTATTAATGCTACAAAAAAAATACCGCGTTTTAGGCGTGGCGATTATTATTGCTTTAGGATTTGTATTTATAATTGGCGACCAAGGTTTAAAACCAAATGTAGCTAGATTAAGACCATTTGTTGATTTTCCAAATGTAACGGTACCGTTGGAATCTGCACTACCAAAAGCTACAAGCTATTCATTCCCATCAGGTCATAGCTTTGGTTCATTCGCATCAGCCATGACTATTTACCTAGGCTTAGGCCAAATAGCACCTCAGAAGCGATATTTAGGGATTTTAGCATTGTTAGGTTCAATAGTAGTAGCATTCTCTAGAGTTTACTTATTTGCACATTATCCAACAGATGTATTAACAGGTTTAGTATTAGGAATCATCGTAGGATTCATTGCCTGGAAGTTAGCAAGAATCGGCTGGAACTGGTGGACTAACCGCCATAATGATGTAGAATACGAACCATACACATTTAAACGTAAATAAGCAAAAAACTATATAACACAAGGGATTGGGCCATTTAGGCCCAATTTTTGGTATTAAATTACTTCCGATAATATATCGTTATCGGAAGTAATTATAAAAATAACAAGAAATAACCTATTCTAAATATTGAAATTTTTAGAATTAGATTGTAAAATAGTAATATAAATTATCTAATTTACTCATACTCTTATGGAGGAATTATATGTGCTGGTGTGATATTGTAAGTAAAGCCAAAATTGGCGGTTTAAAACATTTAGGTAATGGCATGGAGAGTTCTTTAAGATTTCTTGCTGAAATTATTCTTAGTATAAGTATCATTCGCGTATTAGTAAACTGGATTTTTGGTATTTAAATCTCAAAATATAATACGATCATATTAAAAGGCGCTTAGTTATTCTAAGCGCCTTATTTTTATATATTCAGTTATATCTAGTTATTTTCTTCACTACAGCTAATATATTACTCATATGCTTCGCTGCAATCTATGTATTCCATAATAATTTGGCAGATCTGACCATCTTTATCAAATGCCCAGTATACTGGATATAAACCATCGCCAAAGCCAGATTGAATCATTGGTACTGTTAATTCTGTATCAGGAATTGTAAAGTTAATCCAATCACCTTTAGAACGTTGGAATTGTGGATATGCCATAGCATTCAATTGGAATAAATCACTATAATAATCATCGTAGATATTTTTTTCAGGGTAGTTTATATGCCATTGTTCATAAAATTTGTTATATGTCTCAATAGTTTGTGCATCTACTATTGTAGCTAAACCCGAATCTACAGGAAATCCAATATAGGTATCCCCATCATCTAAATCGGTTAAGTCTTCAGTTCCTTTTAATGCTAATTCGTAATATACAGGCTCATTACCGCTAAAAACAACTCGACTAGCTACATAACGATATTCATTTGGTTCCATTTCGATAATCTTAGTCTCTAATAGATATGTGCCTGGCTCTACCGTTCTAAGATACGTATCAGGCTTACTCGGCAATGAAACTAAAGGATCACAACATGTAATATGCCCTGTTGGGAAGTTTACCGTCCACATGGGTAATGTATGTAACGGAAATCCTTTTAACTCTTTTCGGTTAAATAAATCATGATATGGTACAGTAGGTTTTAATTTACCTTCAGAACCTAATCGGTTAAAGGTTTGAATCCATTCGCTAGTTAATTTAGATTGTTCCATATTACTCCTCGGCTTCGTATTTACAATGAATATATTCGCCTTCTAATACTTCGTAGGTTGTGGTTTTACGTATAATTTGCTTTACTAATGTATCTAGTTTAGAACCATTTGTATAGTCTGCAGGTGCATAATAACGGATACGATGATGACGCATCATCTTATATACCTTTTCTTTATCTTTCTTAAATGGATCATATACACCTATAGAATGACCCCCATTAGCGTTCACAAGACTCATACAAGGAATATCTGTATCGCTATCCCCAATATAAATCATGTTACGGAACGGCACTCGTTGATTTTCAGGCTTAATGTAATCATTAACACCAGTATCATTAATATCGAGAATTCCTTTTTGAATACGGAACAAAAATTGTGTCTTATTCGTATAGTTAATGGCTTGTGCAGGCCAAACAGCTACACCTTTATCATCGAACATAAATGCACTGGCATAGATTTTGGTGAAAGCCCCCTCTTTTGCCATTTCAGTGCCTTCGATCATCTCTTTTAAGCCAGATGAAATAATGTAATGTTCAATCTTAACGCCTTGTTCTAAGCCATATTGGCGAATACGTTCAAACCAAGTCCGTACCCCTTCGTATAATTCTACTTGATTGCCGTATTCCATGAGCTTATCTTTTGTTACATAGAAATGGCCTACTGCTTCTTGAATCATTTTATACATATAGGCTAAATTATTATCCATATCATGTTTTTTAGCCAACTGATTTGATTCATGCCAAAATTGTTTGATTTGCTCCTCGTTATAACCTACCGATTGAATAAATCCTTGTGCCTGCATATCGTCAGGGGTTAAGGTTTTATCGAAGTCGTAACACATTGCTAACACGGGCATAGATGAGTCAGATGATTGTAAATTATCTTTACTATCATTCTTATACGTTATCATAAAATGTACCTCCTTTTAAATTAAACAAAAAATACATTTACACTCTCTTATATTCCTGAGATTCCTTCTTGACAACCCCTTTGGTATCTATTTTACACGGTAAGTCAATTCATTTAATTTAGTAATTTCTAGTAATTTTGCTTAAAATAAGCTATCTTGTTTTATAGTTTCCTTTACAATCCAGCTCTTCTCTGTACTTTCTTTGATAATTTCTCTTTTTGAAAGTTTTCCAATAAGTAAGCTAGAGTTTGGATCATGATGTAAACAATTATATCGAACTGCCGCTTGATTAGTATTGGCATAACAATATCGACAAAAATGACTACAGCTATCATAAGCCCCAATATCACCATGTAAATAACAATTACATTCTGGGCGTGCTGGCGTACGTTTTGGTGCTTTTAATTTTATATTCCAGGCCCTTTCATAACAATCTAAAGTAAGGCATCCCTCCGTATCAGCACCAATTTCTTTAAAAATATGCCCTTCTCCACAGGTTTTGAGAGTCATATGATGAGAACGAGCTATGGATAGAAATTCTTTAATGATCTTATTTTGAACATCTAAACTCGGTCTGTACCCTTCTGGGAAATTCTGAGCCACCTTATCAAATATATCTAAAAAGCTAACAACAACTGTATCTGTATAATCTTTAAGGGACTTGGCCATTATATAAAAGCTTTCAAAATGAAAATCTACTGTATACTCATTGGTTAAAATGATAGGATCATAGCGCCATACCATAGATTGTGGAGTAAGCAGTTTGGATATGTGTTTAAATCCCTCTATAACAGAAGCATAAGGTGGTACATAGGGCTCAATATCAGTTCCATAAGGCGTTATTGTCATATGCCAGTATTGTCTGTAGTCAACAATTTCATTTAGTAGTGGAATAAATGGTAAAGGATTCTTAGTACAAAATGCAATGCCATCTACTACCTCTTGATTAATAGGATACCGAGTCACCTGTAGCGGATTATATGGATTACGAACATCTACAAACCCTTCACGGACACGATTGATTAGCCATTGGCCATAAAAAGCAGGAATATCTGTACGTTGTCCAGTCTGTAATATCATAGCCCTGCCCTTTCCTTAAAATAAAACATAGAAGTATTATATCATACCTCATAGTTAGTATTTATGGAATTAATGTGATTTTTGCTGTATAGTTCGTTATTATTTTATGATACTATAAATACTATAGAATATGAGGAGAAGTAAAATATGAACGATATTTTTGAACGCAATCACCCTATGAAGGATGATAAAGAATTTATTACATCCTATTGGACAGATCGGGCTAAAGATTTTGGTGCTTTACGCGCTAAAGAATTGGAAAGTCCAAAACTAAAATTATGGATAGACGAATTAACAAGTCATATATTTGATTCTGATAGATCTTTACATATATTAGATATTGGTTGTGGAGCTGGATTTTTCAGCATCATCTTATCTCAACTAGGTCATACAGTGCATGGCATCGATATTACGCCCAATATGATAGATGAAGCGAATCAACTAGCACAGTCGCTAGATTGTGATGCAACTTTCTCCGTAATGGATGCAGAAAATCTTAGCTTTGCTACTAATACCTTTGATATCGTTGTAGCTCGTAATGTGACGTGGAACTTACCTCATCCAGATAAAGCCTATGCCGAATGGTTACGTGTTATTCGCTCAGGTGGTTTAATTCTCAATTATGATGCGGAACATGCTCGTAATCACCATGACTTACCACAATCCGTTCATCATGCTCACGAATATGTTAGTAAGGAATTAAAAGAACGATGTCATACCATTTATCATATGCTCGAGATTTCTTCTTATACACGACCAGAATGGGATAAAGAATTACTTACTAAACTGGGTGCTAGCTCTATTACCATTGATCTAACTGTAGGTTCTCGTATTTATAATGAAGAAGACGAGTTTTATATTCCTGTCCCCATGTTCTTGGTGAAAGCAATTAAATAAATCTACATAGTATATAACACAAAACCCACTCTATGATTATCATGAGTGGGTTTTGTGTTTAGATTAACTGCTAATTACTAAAATATACTTGAGCTTTATCAATCTCTGCCCGTAGTTTTTCTTCATCAATTGTAAGCAGTTCTTTGTCTTTCATAAGAACTTTACCACCTACGATTGTAGTATTTACATCGGAGCTATTAGCAGAGTATACAAGAGCTGCTAAATCATTGTAACGAGGCATCCAGTGCATACCAGATACATCATATAGCACGATATCTGCACGATAGCCTTTATCTAATACACCAAGATCTGTATATCCCAATGCTTTTGCACCTTCTACAGTGCCCATGTTCCATGCGACTTGAGCAGGAATAGCCTTTGGATCATAAAGACGTGCTTTATGTAATGTTGCTGCAAGACGTACTTCTTCAAGCATATCCGCATTATTATTAGAAGCGGAGCCATCTGTACCAAGACCAACCGTAATACCTTTGGCAATCATTTCAGGTACTGGTGCAATACCGCTAGCTAATTTTAAATTAGATTGTGGGTTATGCGCTACGGCTACATTATTTCCAGCCATAATAGCCATATCTTCATCTGTTACATGAACGCAGTGTGCGGCTAAGGTAGTATTCCAGAATAAACTTAAATCATGCATATGCGCAATTGGTGTCTTACCAGTAGCTTTCATAACATTCTCCACTTCTCCTTTTGTTTCGGACAAGTGCATATGAATACCACAATTTAATTCATGAGATAAGGCAATCACCTTTTCCATATAATCATCAGGGCAAGTATATGGTGCATGTGGTCCAAGCAATACTTTGATGCGGTCATTATCAAAGCCGTTCCAAGTGCGGAATAAGTCAGCATTTTCAACTAATGCTTGATCTGCTGTTGGGGATACACCGGCTAAGCCACGTGACAATACAGAGCGAATACCTGTTTCTTTTACCACCTCAGCAGTAGTATTCATAAAGAAATACATGTCGCTAAATGTAGTGGTACCAGTGCGCAACATTTCAGCAATACCGAGTTGTGTGCCGTACCGTACATAATCGTCATTTAATTTTGCTTCTGTTGGCCAAATAGCCGTTTCAAGCCATTCCATAAGCTCAAGATCATCTGCATAGTTTCTAAATAGACCCATCGCAATATGAGTATGTGTATTTACAAGACCTGGCGTAGCCAATTGACCTTTACCGTCTAGTACTTCCTTAGCAGAGTCTTTTACCTTTTCAGCTTCAATATCGTTTAAAATAGCTGTAATATAACCATTATTAATTTCAATGGCATGATTTTTAAGAACCCCCTCATCGGTGAGGACGTCTACATGAGTAATCAATAAATCAGACATAGTCTTCCCTCATAGGTATAACCGAGCCATGATAGCTCGGTTATATTTGTTTAATTTGAAAGCTAGTATAGTTTAGATACAAAATGTATTACAGAAACCATTATATTTCAATATGTATTAGTTTACTTTTGTAAGGTAGTCGATTTGCTCTTGTGTTAAAGAGTCTAAATCATAACCCATGGAATTCAATTTAAGTTTAGCAATTTCCACATCTAATTCATGCGGTAATACATATACTTTCGACTCCATTTCTTTGCCGTTTTTTAAGATATGCTCTGCAGCAAGAGCTTGCATAGCAAAGGACAAGTCCATGATTTCTGCAGGATGACCATCACCAGCTGCAAGGTTTACCAAGCGACCTTCAGCCAATACATAGAGTTTACGGCCATCAGCCATGGTATAACCTTCGATATTTTGACGAACGCGCTCGTGGCTTACAGCAAGGTCAGCTAATTCAGCTACGTTTACTTCGCAGTCGAAGTGACCTGCATTACACATGATTGCTTTATCTTTCATCACTTTGTAATGTTCTTTTACGATAACATCTTTACAACCTGTTACAGTACAGAAGATATCGCCCACTTTAGCAGCTTCAATCATAGGTAACACTTTGAAGCCATCAAATACAGCCTCAACTGCTTTAATTGGATCTACTTCAGTTACATATACGTGTGCACCAAGGCCTTTAGCGCGCATAGCAACGCCTTTACCGCACCAGCCGTAACCAGCAACGACAACGTTTTTACCTGTTACAGTCAAGTTTGTAGTACGCATGATACCATCCCAAACGGATTGACCAGTACCATAGCGATTATCAAAAAGATATTTACAGTAAGAGTCGTTTACTGCAATCATAGGGAATGTTAATTGTTTAGCATTCTCTAATGCATATAAACGATGTACGCCTGTCGTAGTTTCTTCACTACCACCGATAAGACGTTCTTTAGCGTCTTGACGTGTAGTATGTAACAAGTTTACTAGGTCACCACCATCATCGATGATGATATGTGGTTTGTGATCTAATGCTTTATGAAGGAAATCAAAATATTCTTCATCAGTACAATCGTACCAAGCATATACAGTAATGCCCATATCTACAAGGCCAGCGGCAACATCGTCTTGTGTAGACAATGGATTAGAGCCAGTTACGATAACATCAGCACCACCGCGTTTAAGAACAGTTGCAAGATATGCTGTTTTTGCTTCCAAGTGAACACTAACAACAATAGTTTGGCCTTTAAAAGTTTGTTCAGCTTCAAAACGATCGCCTAATGTATTTAAGGTAGGCATAAAGTTAGAAACCCAATCAATTTTTTTACGGCCTTCTGCTGCTAAGTTAATATCTCGAATTAAGGATTGCATAATAACTCCTTTTAATAATATGAGTAGATATAATAAAATAAACCTTTAATAGTTAATCCACTTGGATTTATTGATTCTACACCATTCAGATAATAAATTATTTAGATTCTACAATCTGGCGTAGCTTACCTATAGACTCTTCGTAATTTGGCTTTAAAACACCTTCTTCAGTAACGATTGCAGTCACTAGCTCATGAGGTGTTACATCGAAAGCAGGATTTAGTACACCGATACCATTAGGTGCTGTTTGAACACCGTGTAAAGATGTCACTTCATAATCATCGCGCATCTCTATAGGAATATCAGTACCATTTTCCAAGGTAAAATCAAATGTGCTATAGGGTGCAGCTACATAGAATGGAATATTATGGAATTTAGCGAGCACAGCCACACCATAGGTACCGATTTTGTTCGCTACATCACCCTTAGTAGTGATGCGGTCTGCACCAACAATAACAGCATCTATGAGACCTTGTTGCATAGCATAGGCTGCCATATTATCTGTTTCAAGAGTAATAGGAATACCATCCTCGTGAAGTTCAAAGGCTGTAAGTCGAGCACCTTGTAATAATGGACGTGTTTCATCAGCATACACGCGTTCCAATTGTCCATTTTCATGTAATTTACGAACAACACCAAGTGCTGTTCCTAGACCACCTGTAGCTAGTGCACCAGCATTACAATGAGTTAAGATGCGAATATTCTTTTTACCTTCAAATAATGTAGCCCCTGCTTCGGCCATACGTCTATTCAAAGACACATCTTCTTCGTGAATGATAATAGCCTCTTTTGTAATGAGGTCTACTACTTCACTCATTGAGGACATACTGTCAACATTAGTTTTCACAAGAGAAATGACACGATCTACAGCCCAAGCTAAGTTGATTGCTGTAGGGCGAGTTTCTTTTAAGGTCTCACTAAACTCATATAAGCTTGTAAGTTGTTCACTAAATGGCGCCTCTAAACGTCCTGCTTCCATAGCAGCTAAAATGAGACCATAACTAGCAGCTACGCCAATAGCAGGTGCACCACGAACGCGAAGCATTTTAATAGCCTCGGCCACTTGGCGCCAATCAGTACAGTGTACATAGGAAATCTCTGTTGGTAATTTAGTTTGATCTAATAGTACTAGCGTATCTTTACGCCATTCAATATTAATCATAGCGTCTCCTTCGATGAACTATTGTTTTCTAGGATGAATGGATTATAATTTAAAACCACCATATTCATGCATGCGATTGTGAGCATCATATCGAGCATCTACATCGATTGCATCAATAGCACCTAAGATAAGAGATTTAAGTTGAGCCGCCATGTCAGCCATCATTTCTACTACTTCACCATGAGTCAAAGCAGCTTCGGAAATGCCTGCCGCATAGTTTGTAATCATAGAAATCGTAGAATAAGCCATTTCAGCTTCGTTAGCAAGGCTTACTTCTGGAACATTTGTCATACCTACTGTATCCCCACCGAGCATGTGGAACATTTTAATTTCCGCAGGAGTTTCAAAACGAGGACCTTCCGTACATACATAAGTACCACCGTTATGAATAGTAAGGCCTTGTTCCGTTCCCACCTTTTGAAGAATATCACGCAACTCAGGGCAGTAAGGATTTGTTACATCAAGATGTGCCACTGGACGGTCCCCACCTTCATAAAACGTAGTGATGCGGTTCTTTGTGAAATCTAAGAATTGGTCAGTCAACACAAAATGACCTGGCTTAAAGTTCTCATTTAAAGAACCTACTGCTGTCGTGGAGATAATAAATGTAACGCCTAGTTTTTTGAGGCCCCAAATATTAGCACGATAGTTAATTTTGTGTGGAGGAATTGTATGATCTTTGCCGTGACGAGCTACAAAGATTACAGTTTTCCCATGGTATGTACCTTGTACATAATCTATTTCACCATATGGTGTCACTAAGGATTCTTCATGAATATTTTCAAAGATGGACGGATCATAAACACCAGTACCACCAATTACGCCAATTGCACTCATTGTGACCTCCTATTATTAATAACTCTTATCTTTTATTTTCTCATAGAATAGAAAAACAGGCTATAGGAAAAACCTAGTAGCCTGTATTTTTTCTCTAGAGTAGTCAAACATTTGTGACACAGCCTATGCAGCATGAGATAAGAAATAC
>NZ_CAMFFZ010000016.1:0-48855 GCF_945949885.1 Veillonella parvula
TGTTCAATCATTTCGATTGATTACCTATCATTGTTCAGTTTTCAAAGATCTGTTACGTCAGTTCTACGCCTAACGACTTGTATAGTATATCAATCTAACCTTAAATCGTCAACCTCTTTTCCAAAGATTTTTCAACCGATTTTTGATTAAATTTTATACTCACAATCATAACCAAAATCTCTAAAAATAGAGATAGAAAACTCACAAACCGAAGTTTGTGAGTTTTAATTTGGTGACTCACCCGCGACTCGAACGCGGGACACCCTGATTAAAAGTCAGGTGCTCTGCCAACTGAGCTAGTGAGTCATGTTGGCAGGGGTGGCTGGGATCGAACCAGCGCATAACGGAGTCAAAGTCCGTTGCCTTACCACTTGGCGACACCCCTACAGTGATTACGATGTGTAGGTTATGGGGTGAGTAGTGGGGATCGAACCCACGCGTAACGGAGCCACAATCCGCCGTGTTAACCGCTTCACCATACCCACCACCTTGTAGGTATCGAAGACATTGTCTTCGTAACAAAGAGAATTATATCTTTTCTAGAGATTTGTGTCAACACCTTTTTCTCAATTTCATTAATTTTTACAAACGAAAATTTTAATTGTGTCATCTCTAATATAAGCCCTTTAATCCTCATATAAATAAGGAAGCACTATCGGAAACTTTCGTTTCACAAACAGCGCTTCCCCATTATACATATTATTTACTTACTTGGCAAATAATTTTTTACAAAATTTGGCAATGCAAAAGCAGCTTTTTGAATGTCTGCATTATAGTACTTAGTTTCAAAGTTTTGTTCTCGGTTTGGAATCCATGTTAGAGGATCAAATGTTTTAGACCCCAAGGTAAAACAATGCATCCCTGCAGGATAGATTGGAATGAAAGCTGTATATAAGCGCGCAATTGGAAAATGGCTATTAACATAACCAAATACTTTTTCCACTAATGGTTGGTGTAACATCGGAGATTCTGTTTGTTGTACAAACAAGCCATCAGCTTTCAAAGCTTTTAATGTATTCTTATAAAATTCTTCTGTAAACAAGCCTTCACCAGGACCGATTGGATCGGAACAGTCCACGATAATTACATCATAATAATCTTCTGCTTCTGCCATGAAACCAATACCATCACCAATTTTTACAGTCAATTTAGGGTGGTTTTCAATCATAGCTTTAGCAATAGTTGGTAGATATTGTTTTGCTAGCTCCACAACTTTACCATCAATTTCAACCATCGTTACTTCTTTTACGCAGTCATGACGTACACATTCTCTAGCTACGCCACCATCACCACCACCGATAATCAAGACACGCTCAGGATTAGGATGTAAGAACAAAGGAATATGACTCATCATTTCATGATAGATAAACTCTTCACGCTCAGATGTTTGGAACACGCCATCTAAAGCGAGCATCATACCATACTCTTTTGATTTAAAAACTTCAATTTTTTGGAACTCAGATTTCCCAGAGTAAAGCACTTCTTCCGCTTCAGCGCTTAGACGTAAATGAGAGGTTTGTTCCTCAGTAATCCATTGACTCATGTAGTACCTCCTACTATTTATACTACATACGCATCGCAGATTACTGCGATGCGTATGTATATTACTTTAATTGCTCTGCTACTTACTCTTTACGGCTAATGTAACAGAATCCACCACCTAAAATAGTGTCTTTCATCCAATTTGCCAAAGAAAAATCACGAATTTCACCTTCATCAAAGATGCCACAGCGGATATCATCGCCATCCATAAACATCTTGTGAATAGGAACCCAATGCCATGTATAGAGAGCCCTTTCTTTCCCTTTATGACGATTCAAAAATGCTACAGGCACATCTTGTGCCAAGGCATCATGAATAAATTGAGCTGCAGCCTCCACCTCTACGCGTGATGCACAGAAAGGTGATACATTTAGCATATGCACATCATAAGACAATCCTTCGTCCTCTAACAAACGTATAAGTCCTCGTTCCATCCATTGCGTTTTATAAACACCGCCACCAAAACGTGGTTTTACATATTTCCAAACTAAGTTCATTCGTTCTAACGCAAGGCTTTGGTCGGATGTGGTTTCTAGATCTAATAAGCCATCCCTAAATAGCGAATAGCCCAATACTTGTGATGCCGATGTAGGACCACAACCAGACAAGCGTTGCCACTCATCAGTGAACCACTCTTGGTCATACCCATATGATGTTTTACCATTTACATCGATATATAGCCATTCTGGATGTTTAATAGATACTTCATTCATGAGATTAACCTTCGATTACTTCTACAGTTTCCATGATAGCACCTTGTTGGATACCATCAACTACATCCATACCTTCAATGACTTTACCAAATACGGTATGCACACCATCTAAATGAGGTTGTGGTTCGTATACGATAAAGAATTGACTGCCCCCAGTATTAGGCCCACGGTGAGCCATAGACAAGGCACCACGCTCATGTTTATGAGGATTGCCAACTAGTTCGTCTTTAATTGTATAGCCAGGGCCTCCTGTACCATTACCATTAGGGCAGCCACCTTGCGCTACGAAATCAGGGATTACACGATGGAAACGAAGACCATTGTAAAAGCCTTTATTAATTAAGTCTACAAAGTTTTGCACTGTTCCAGGTGCTTCTTTTTCGAATAATTCAATTACGATATCGCCGCCGTCAGCCATATGGATTTTTGCTTTTTTCATTGTTCAGGTACCTCCAAAATTGTACGCAATACATGTGCTGCTAATATAAAACCTGCCACTGGGGGCACAAAACTACATGTACCAGGGCTTGTTGCTTGACCTCGGAACTGTGGTTTTGTCGGTTTTTCTGTAGAAAATAAAACTAATTGTTTTTTAATACCCCGTTTTTTGAGTTCCCTACGCATAACGCGTGCCAAAGGACATGTATGAGACTTATTGATATCAGCAATCATAAGCTTTTCTGGGTAAAAGCGATTACCACCGCCCATACAAGAAATAACAGGGATGCTTTCACGTTGACAAACCTCAATGATATTAAGTTTCGCCGTTACCATATCAATGGCATCGATAACATAATCAACGTTCAAGCTTTGAATAAATCCAGGATAGATTTCCTCAGTATACATAATATCATGGGTTTCTATCACCACATCAGGATTAATGGAAAGAGCTCGCGCCTTTGCCACCTCTACCTTACGTGCCCCAATCGTATCATGAGTCGTAATCATTTGGCGGTTCAAATTGCTAGGCGCTACGGAGTCACCATCAATAATGACGATGCGCCCCACACCAGCTCGCACTAACGCCTCAAGGGCACCACCACCTACGCCACCGACACCAAAGAGTGCAATAGACGTGTCCTTTAATGTTTGGATTTTATTGGGACCAACCAACCACTCTAAACGGGTTAACATATATTCCATTAATATTTCCCCGCCGGAATGATTTCTGTCCAATATCCATCTGGATCCGCTATAAAATAAATGCCCATATCAACATTTTCATAAGCAACAACGCCCATTTCTTTATGCTTTTTAAGAGCTGCTTCATAGTCATCTATGTAAAACGCTAAATGGAATTCATTGTCGCCTAAATTATAAGGGCGATCCCAGTCACGCAACCATGTAAGTTCTAATTCATGTGCTGTATAAGGACTTTTTAAATATACTAGAGTGAAAGCACCGCTTGGGTCTTCCAAACGACGAGACTCCTCGAGCAATAACGCCTCTTTATAGAATGCTAGACTTTTATCAAGGTCTTTAACATTTATATTATTATGAGCAAACGAAAACTTCATAGAACCCCCTTCGTAAATACAGGATGTTTTTGTAGGAATTCTCCTCTTTTTATAGTAACACATTTGGCAAATCTATATCTAGTTAATGATATCTAGTTAATAACAAATTTTGCCGTACTACCATCGTCACCGCGAATAACTTCTAAATGAGCAGGTATGCGCGATTTTAACTCAGGCACATGGGAAATCATACCGATAAGGCGCCCAGAAGATTGCAATTGTACCAATGTTTCCATAGCTAGTTCCAATGTATCTGGATCAAGCGTGCCAAAGCCTTCATCGATGAACATCGTATCCATATGGATACCACCAGCATAACTTTGAATAACATCCGCTAATCCCAAGGCAAGCGCCATAGAGGCCAGAAATGTTTCGCCACCCGACAAGGTATTTGCCGGTCTAGATTGCCCCGTGAAAGCATCCATAACTGCCAAATCAAGGCCTTGCTTGCCACGACCACCACCTGTATAGTCAGATCTTTCCAAGGAATATCTGTTGCGACTCATCTTCTGAAGTCGTAAATTGGCTGCATATACGACCTCATCTAAGATAGCCCCCAATACATAACGCTCAAAGGTAACATTTTTAAAGCCTTGCTCCCCACCATTAGCGAGATCATTTAATCGACTTAAGAACTTCACCTTTTCACGAGCCTCGCCCATAGCAGTTTCAAGTTCTTCTAATGAGTTGAGCGTAGTTTCGATATGCTTTGTTTCTTTATCCCATGCCGCTAGATTACCTACTAGTGTATCTCGATGCGCTACTGCTGTAGCATAGATTTCATCGGAAACAGTCTCACTTGGCTTAACAACAGTTTCTGTGATCTTTAACGCCGCATCATATACAGCTTGTGCTTTATTAAAGGCTTCATCCAAAGTATGCAGCTGTGTTCTATAGGTCTCTATCTCTTTAATATCACGTAAAGACTCTACAAAATCATCTTCTGCTAAAGAAATAGTTTGTAATGACTGTGTATAGTTCTCATACATCAAATTGAGATTTTTTGTTTCTTCTTTTACTTGAGAGGACAAAGTTTCTAAGCGTCCGCGTTTGGCATTCAACTGTTCTCGAGCAGCATCTAAATTAGTTTTACCAACTTTCACCTGCTCATCGTAGACCGTAATATCACTATCCAATGACTCTAGCTGTTTTTGCCACACAGCTATATTTGTGGTTGGTAATGTTTTAGATAGAGCATCAATGTTAGCTTGTACTGAGCTAATACGAATCTCCAGGTCGTGTAGATTTTCAAGTAATTCATTATAGGCAAGCTCTAAAGTTGCAAACTTATCTCTAGCTACTTTTAACTTATGCTCCTTGTTAGCTATAGTTTTACTTAACAATTCAGACTTACCTCGTAAAGCTGTGAGTTGCTCCATTTTAGCCAACAAATCCTGTTGAACAGATGCAAATTTTTTCTCAGAAAAATCATCCATAGATAACTTTAGCGTAGAAACTTGTGCATCTACTTGCTTAGTTAACTCATCAAGACGAGTAACTAAGGTTTTCTGTTGTCCCACTTCGCTAGCTTGCTTTTGTAGTGCTATGTCACGGGCTGTACGAGCCTCTTCAATTTCATCCTTAGTCGGATAAATCTCTGGCTTAGCGGCTAACCGAGGATGATCTGTAGAGCCACAGACCGGACAAGGCTCATTATCTACAACTAAATGAACTAGCTCAAAGGCGCGTCCTTCTTGCATTAGATGCTCTAATCGTTCAAGATGTACCTTTGAAACCTGCACTGTTTCATCTAAAGACGCTAACGTTTGACCTTTATCATCGATTTCTTTTTGTACCTTACTAATTTCCTCTATTAATTCAGAATATCTATGTAAATCATTTAGTTGCCCTTGAATAACAGTAATATTCTCTAAGGATTTGTTATTATTTTGTAACTGTTTACGCAAAGCTTCTAAATCAGCTTCTAAAGTTTTTACAAGCTCCCGTTGTTTTGCTAAGGCATCTTCGCTTTTTTTACTATCAAATTCTTCTAAACTACTATGTAATGTGGAGAATTCCTTTTTCAATACATCTAACTCGTCAAACTTCTTCGCTTGTTGCTGAAATTGAGCTAAGGTAGTTCTCTTAGCTTGTATACTTTCAGCTTGACCTTCTAAACCACTATAAACCTCTAAACATTTAGCCTCATGTTGAGTTGCCAGTTTCACACGTTCTTCCGCATCTGAAAGAGCCTGTTCTAAAGTTTTTAATACAGCCTGTTTCTCAATATATTGTTTATATAATTCATGCGTTGGTGCCAAAGAGTTAAGGAACTGAACCTTTTCACTTAGGTTTACGCGCTCAGTTTCCCTGGTTTTCACCAAGTCAAGTTTCGAAGTAGCCTCAGCAAGAGATTGTTGAGCCTGATTATATAAAGACCATTGATTTCGAAGCACATTAAACTGTTCTACCACGGTTACTGCCTCATCTCGATCTATAACAAGAGCTTCTCTTTGTGGGCCCCGATTTGCTAGTAACCCACGCACATGCTCAATGGTTACCATTGGAGTTACTTCATCATGAGGGATGGACTGTATGAAGGCAGTTTGCTTTGTTAGCTTTTCTTCAATACCTGCCTTTGCTTCATCATAGGCAGTCTTGAGTGCTTCTTGTAATTTCCGATATAGTTCCGTTTTAAAGAGTGTATGCAGTAATTCCTCACGTTCACTCGTAGAGGCAACTAGCAACTTTCGGAATTCCCCTTGAGGTAATAGCACAACTTGTAAGAACTGATCCTTGCGAAAGCCTATAATTTGCTGAATGGTATCGCGAATAGCGGCAACAGAGGTAGCAATAACCTTCCACTCACCATCTTTCTTTTCATATACAGTAGCGCTAGCATTCTGCTCACGCATCCCTGTACCACGTTTCTTTGCTACCATCTGTTTCGGTAACCGTTCAACACGATATTGTGCATCGCCAATAGCAAAGGAGAAATCAACACGAGTCATGCGATGAGGTTCTGCAAAGTCGCTGCGAATAGCATCTGTTTTACGTACTTCCCCACTCGGCTCACCATACAAGGCATACACCATGGCATCTAAGATTGATGTTTTCCCTGCCCCTGTAGGGCCAGCGATGAGAAACATGGAATGGTCTTGGAGCTCGTTAAAGTCCAATGTGACCGAATCACGATACGGACCAAAGGCTTCTATAGTTAATGATATAGGCTTCATTTAGTCCTCCTTAAGAATTCGGTCCCATACAGAGTTGATATATTGCTGTTCTTGCTCTGTTAAAGGTTCCTTCCACACAGTTTCTGCAAACTGATTAAATAGATCACGTTCATTTAATTCTTTAAAAACCGCATCGCCCATCTCTACTATTGGTCTTACCACGCGACCAACTAGATCAATGGTCATACAACGATGATAAACCTGTCGCAATTTAGCCATTCCATCCATAACCGGCATCGTATCAAGTAAACGAGCTTGCACATAATCATCCCTATGTTTAGCCTGTAATGCTTTATCATTTAACAGGTCTTCAAAATATCCTTCCAAAATGACTACATCTCGCTTCACCTCTACAGGAATTGTACTAATATCTACGTTCCCCTTTGTATCCATATCAATGATGGTGAAAGACTTCTTCTGCATATGTTCATCAAAGGAATACTTTAATGGAGAGCCACTATAGCGAATATGATCAGCACCCATTCGTTGGGGTCCATGTAAATGTCCCAAGGCAGTATAGTGAAAGTCTTTAAAGACTTGAGGATTTACCTGTTCACTGCCACCTACAGACAAGGTACGCTCTGAGCCCCCTACTTCACCGCCCATAACAAAAGCATGGCTAATGGCGATTCTACGCATTCCCTTGGGCACTTGTTTATACAAGTAGTCGCTCCAAGCCTGATACATTTGGTCATAATTATGCAGATTCAAAGCACTTTCGCAGTTTTCTTCATAACACTGTGTTACTATGTCAGCAATTTCAGTATCGGTAGATTCTGCATTAGTAGCCTCTACATCAGCAAATAAAGAGCCTTCTATAATATCTTGAAATGACTCCTTTGATTTAGACCGTTTTGACTTTGCTTTAGTCTTAGTTTCTACACTCTCCAGATTTTGAACAGTTGCTAAAACAGTATTAGCAGAACTTAAACCCAAAGCCTCCCCTATGCGCCGAGGTTCACTAAAAGGCATAGGACAAATTGCCACCTTGCCATCTGTCCCTTCAAATTCAAAAGGTTTTAAAGCGTGATGAGGAGAGCCCCAAATATGAATACCCGATTGTCCCAACATGGAGCGCCCCACTTCAAGACGTTCCGCCCCATCGTGATTACCGCTCACCACAAAGAGAGGCACCTTGTAGTCCATAGCGAGACGAGTAATTATGGAGTCCCACAGTTCGATAGCTTCAATGGGTGGCACCGCTCTATCAAAAATATCCCCTGCGAGCAATATGCCATCAATGTTTTCATCTTTCAAAATATTAAAGAACTGATGTTCCAATACATGAGCTTGGTCTTCTGTTAAGTACTGGCCATAAAAAATACGCCCTAAATGCCAATCGGCAGTATGTAAAAAACGCATTTCGTCCCCCTTTCCAGTTCTCCCTACACCTTACACAATGTATCTATTTAAATGCAAAAACAAATGCTTAGTCCCATAACTTTATGGAAGTTCAATAACGTTATATAGTTTAAATAGATTTAATAGTTTTGATAGTTTCAATAGTTTTAATAACTTAATGTATTTGCAATAACTAGTATAGCATCAAGTATTCTACATATTTATTATATAACTAAATTAACATCTGTGATTTAATTATTTATTCTCTACGATAGAGCGCAACATAGCAATTTCTTTTACGTATCCTTCTAATTCATTTGGCGTTTCCAAGTAGAATGGCAGGTTCGTCAATTTAGGATGTGTTACAACGCGAGCAATAGCATCGATACCAATATGTCCTTCCCCAATCTTTTCATGACGATCTTTATGAGCACCTATAGGATTTTTAGAGTCATTTAAATGAATGGCTTTCAAGCGATCAAGACCTACAATTCGATCGAATTCGTCAATAACGCCATCAAGATTGTTTACGATATCATAACCACCTTCATGAATGTGGCAAGTATCAACGCACACACCCATGTACTCTTTTAGCTTTACGCCATCGATAATGCGCGCAATCTCTTCAAAACGGGAACCAATTTCTGTACCCTTACCAGCCATTACTTCCAAGAGGACTGTTGTCTTCATGCCTGGGAATAAGATTTCATTCAAGCACTCTACAATGTATTCAATACCTTGATCTACGCCTTGCTTTACGTGGCTACCAGGGTGAAAGTTATACATTTGACCTGGCAAATATTCCATGCGCTCTAAATCTTCCATCATAGACTGCTTCGCAAAAGCGCGTAAATCCTCTTTGGCGGCACATGGGTTATAGGTATACGGTGCATGTGCCAACAAGGTACCAAAGTTGTGTTCTTTCATATATGCACTAAGGTTATTCATATCCTCAACATCGAGAGCTCGCATGCCCCCTCCACGAGGGTTACGCGTAAAGTATTGGAAGGTATTACCCCCAATTTTAGTAGCTTCCTTGCCCATATGTAAATAACCTTTGCTAATTGATAAGTGACTGCCTATTACAAACATAATACTCCTTTATATATGATTATACGATTTCTACAATTTTATAATTAGAAAATGCTTAACTCTAATATCTATTGTATTATGCTTATATCTATTTATAGCTATTCTATAACACTAATAGATATAAGATATAAGATACAAGATATACAATAACTAATATAACCCCTGCCGTGAAGGAGCCCTTCAACAACAGGGGTTATCTATTAATGACTTTCTTTTTTTGCGCACTCAGGGCAAACACCTTCGAAGGTAATATGTTGACCTGTGATTTGATATTCGCTACCTTGATCAGCAATCGTTTTGATAGCTTTCAAATCAATGCCCATCATATCCTCTACCTTATTACAACGGATGCAACGGATATGGGAATGAGCTTGTGTATCCCAATCGTAATGAGCGCGCTCATCACCAACTTCTAGAATTTTAACAAGACCGATTTTTTCAAAAATCTCCATCGTCTTGTACACTGTAGCCAAGCTCATGCTTGGATGTTCTGGGCGCAACGTATGATACAACATTTCAGCGGTTGGATGATCATGATGACCACGCAATGCATCATAAATCGCAATACGTTGTGGGGTTACTTTAAACCCCTGGCTACGCAAAATTTGTGCGATATCCATAATAATCTACCTTTCTCCACTTGGAAATCTATAAGGCATAGGCCATTATCGACCGTTTACAAGA
This sequence comes from Veillonella parvula, assembly GCF_945949885.1. Lineage (GTDB taxonomy): Bacteria > Bacillota > Negativicutes > Veillonellales > Veillonellaceae > Veillonella > Veillonella parvula_B. The sequence goes on from NZ_CAMFFZ010000016.1 coordinate 10,066, forward strand.
AATAATTATTATTTATTATATCAAAATTCTCAATACTTATCAAGATAAATAGTATTAGCTATTAAGTAATAAAAAATGTGGATTGCCAAAAACAATCCACATCTTATTAGTCTTTAAAGTAAGGCTTGAAACCTTCACCTTGATGACGAGTTTTTTTCTCACCACGTGGACGATCAGATTTACGATCATCTCTGCGGCGGTCACCTTTACGGTCGTTGCGACGATCACTCTTACGATCATCTCGGCTGCGACGTGGGCGGTCGTCACGACGACGATCACCATCACGACGGCGGCGATCACTACGACCACTTTCACGACGACGGCGTACGCGCAATGGTTTTTCTTCTGTAATATTTACAGGAGTAGTATCTGGTTCTTTTGTTAACAATTTAAGAGCTGCCGCCAAAAGTGTTACGGAGTCTGTATCATTCAACAATTCCTCAGCACTAGTTTTGAAAGGCGCTAATGCTTCTAAATTATCTGTCATTTCAACGAGGCTTTCAATTGCCAAACGTTGTTGACCTTCAAGAACTTCACCTAAGGACGGTGCACGACGACGTGAGATTTTACGTTTTGTTAAACGCTCAATAGCATGTAAATGCTCCATTTCACGAGGAATAACGAACGTGAAAGCTTGACCTGCTTTACCGGCACGACCTGTACGACCTACGCGGTGTGTGTAGCTTTCAGGATCTTGAGGCATATCATAGTTATATACATGAGATACGCCAGAAATATCAAGACCTCGAGCTGCCACATCTGTGGCCACGAGAATATCGATGGTACCTTCGCGGAATTGACGAATTACGCTGTCCCGTTTTTGTTGAGACAAATCACCATGGATGCCTTCCGCCATGTAACCACGTTTCTTAAGACCTTCTGTTACTTCATCAACACGGCGTTTCGTACGTGTGAAGATAATAGCAAGTTCAGGTGTTTGGATATCAAACAAGCGGCAAAGAACATCAAATTTTTGACGGTCTTGCACTTCGATATAATATTGTTCAATCAAGTCCATCGTCACTTGAGTCGGTTTCATGCGAATCAATGTTGGCTCTGTCAAATATGTTTCAGCTAATTGTTGGATAGCTTTAGGCATAGTTGCAGAGAACAACAAAGTTTGATGGTCTTCTGGGATAGCCCCTAAAATTTTATTGATATCATCAACAAAGCCCATATTTAACATTTCGTCGGCTTCGTCCAATACCACGACTTTCACATGATCAAAACGGATAGAACCACGGTCCATATGGTCCATCAATCGGCCTGGAGTGGCAACGATGATTTGCGGGTTCTTTTTCAAGGCACGGAACTGACGATTAATATCTTGCCCACCGTAGATTGGTAGTGCCGTGATATTCGTGTACTGAGCCATTTTATTAAGCTCTTCAGCTACTTGAATAGCTAATTCTCGTGTAGGGGATAAAATAACTACTTGAACGTGACGCTCATTACCGTCTACGCGTTCCAATACAGGCAAGCCAAATGCTGCTGTCTTACCAGTACCTGTTTGAGCTTGACCGATCATGTCCTTACCGCTCATGGCTACTGGGATAGCTTCCTGTTGAATTGGCGTAGGCTCTTCAAAGCCCATATCGTTTAACGCTCTTAGAACAGGTTCGCTAATCATTAATTGTTCAAATTTTTCTAACATCTAAATGTGTTTCCTCCTATCGCGCACGAACTATGCGCATTTAAATAGTATAACATATTTTGATGGTGAAAGCTACCTACTATAATAACAACAAAAGGTGCCTCATAAGAGACACCTTTTGTTGTTATAGTTCATCGAAGAAGTTTATAGGTTATTAATCTAAATCGTAGAAACCAGATGGTTTATCGCTCAAGTTTACGATGATGTTTTTCATTTGAGTGTAGTGCTCAAGGATAACTTTGTGAGTTTCACGGCCGATACCGGATTGTTTGTAACCGCCAAACGGAGCGCCTGCAGGGATTGAGTTGTATGTATTTACCCACATACGCCCTGTTTCGATACTGCGAGCTACGCGGATAGCACGGTTGATGTTTTGAGTAAATACGCCACCGTCAAGGCCGTATAAGCTGTCATTTGCTTGTTCAATAACTTCTTCTTCGCTGTGGAATTTGATGACAACAGCTACAGGGCCGAAGATTTCTTCGCGAGCTACGCGCATATCATTTGTAGCATCTACAATAAGTGTAGGTCTTACAAAGCAACCTTTACCAAGTTCGCCATCAGTAACACGCACACCACCAGCTACAATGCGAGCTCCTTCTTCTTTTGCAAGGTCTACATAACTCAACACTTTATTAACTTGGTCTTCGTAAATCAAGGAGCCAAGTTGAGTAGATGAATCCCAAGGTAAACCAACTTTCACCTTATCAAATAGTGCAGCAAGTTCAGCTACGAATTTATCGTAAATTGTATCTTGTACGAAGATACGGGAACCAGCGCAGCATACTTGACCTTGGTTAAAAAGAATACCGAGCATTGCCCCGTCAAGAGCTTGTTTCCAGTTTGCATCTTCAAAGAAGATATTCGCTGATTTACCACCTAATTCCAAAGTCGCAGGAATCAAACGTTCAGATGCTGCTTTATATACATCTAGACCTACCTCTGTAGAGCCTGTGAAAGCAAGTTTACTAAAACCAGGATGATCAAGGATATATTGACCGGATTTAGAGCCTTTACCAGTGATGATGTTTACAACACCTGGAGGCAAGATTTCTTTCAAAATATCGCCTAATACTAAAAGACTAAGAGATGTATGGCTAGAAGGTTTGATAACAACTGTACATCCTGCTGCAAGAGCTGGTGCCAATTTCCAAGCTGCCATTAGGAATGGGAAGTTCCAAGGCACAACTTGACCTACAACGCCAATTGGTTCGCGCACGATAAGGCTCAATGTATTTTCATCAAATACTTGTGCAGAACCTTCTTCGGAGCGAAGCACGCCTGCAAAGTAACGGAAATGGTCCGCCCCAAGTGGAATATCCACGTTCAATGTTTCACGGATAGGTTTACCATTGTCGTATGTTTCAACTTGTGCCAAATGTTCTTTATGCGCATCGATAGCATCCGCAATTTTTAACAAATAATCAGCACGTTCTACTTGAGATACATGTTTCCATGTTTTGAAAGCTTCTGTTGCAGCCTCTACAGCTTTATCAACATCACTATTGGTAGCCTCTGCACAGATGGCAAGTTGTTCGCCATTAGCAGGGTTATATACTTTAAATTCAGCACCGTCAGATGCCTTTACCCATTCATTATTAATTAAAAGTCCATATCTTTCTTTAAGGTTCAAGCTCATTGCATTACCTCCTCTTTAAGAATATGATTTAGGAATTTCCCCTCTATGGTTTCATCATACTCCATATATCTAATTTTTTCAATCAGATATATTATTTTCGATATATCTGTTCTGCATTAATATACATAGTTTTTAGCTATATAGAAAAACCGCACCCTCTAAAACCATAGAGGGTGCGGTTTTGGGTATAATGATTTTTAGTCAAGAATGACTATCATTTAAAATCTATTAATGTAGATTAACTAGTCTTCTAAGAAATTATCAGTTTCGACGATCCCCATTATTAAGAGAGCCATTATGGCGATTATCATTTTGACGTCCGCCATTATTACGGTTGTTATTTCGGTTATCATTATTTCGACGCTGACCATTATTATTTCTATTACAGTTATTATCGTTATTCTTTGGTTTTTCTGGTTGTAATGCTTTTACAGACAGACCGATGCGATTGCGCTTTACGTCAACAGAAATGATTTGAGCTTCGATAATATCACCTACAGCAAGCACATCAGATGGATGTTGACGGCTATTGCAAAGCTCGCTGCGATGTAATAGACCATTCGTTTTAAGCCCAAAGTCTACAAAAGCTCCGAAATCAACTACGTTATGAACAGTACCTTTTACAACGGTACCGACCTTGATATCTTCAAGACTCACTACGTGTTTTCTGGTCAATGGAGCCGGTAAATCTTCACGAGGGTCGCGACCTGGTTTAGCAAGAGCCGCCAAGATATCTCGAACAGTCGGCACGCCCGCATCAAGCTTGGCAGCCATTTTATCGGCATCTACAAGAGGTAATTTTACTTGCAATGCTTCTAATTGAGATTTATCTTGTAAGTCTTTTAAGGTAAAGCCTAATTCACCAATGATGCGCTCTGCCAATTCATAAGACTCTGGATGAACGGATGTATTATCCAGTGGATTTTTACCGTGTTGTAAGCGCAAGAAACCAGCACATTGTGTAAAGGCTGCAGGGCCTAAACGAGGCACTTTTAGCAATTCCTTACGGCTTTTAAACACACCATTCTCTTGACGGTATGCAACAATATTTTTAGCCACCGCACTAGAAATGCCTGCAACATGTTGCAAGATAGCTGGAGATGCAGTATTTAGCTCTACCCCAACGTGGTTTACTACAGTTTCGACTACTTGGTCTAAGGTATGTGTCAATTGTTTTTGATTTACATCATGTTGGTATTGACCTACGCCGATAGATTTAGGATCGATTTTAACAGATTCAGCCAATGGATCTTGTACACGGCGTGCAATAGATACGGCACCTCGAATGGTAACATCTAAATCAGGTAACTCATCGATAGCCAATTTAGATGCTGAGTACACAGATGCGCCCGCTTCATTAGTGATGATATAGTGGCAATCTAATTTTTCCTCTTCAATCATAGTAGATGTAAATTGCTCTGTTTCGTAGGATGCAGTACCATTACCAATGGATAAAAGAGTAACCTTAAACTTACGGATTTTATCAGCCAATACCTTTTGAGCTTCCTTGCGAAGCTTTTCACTATTTGTTAAGTAGTAAGCACCGTAATCGAGCACATTGCCTTGTTGATCGATGATAGCCATCTTACAACCGGTGCGGTAACCTGGATCGAGGCCCATGATAACATGCCCTGCCAGTGGCGGTTGTAACAATAGATTTTTGAGATTCACACCGAACACCTTGATAGCTTGCTCATCGGCATTTTCCGTCAATTCATTGCGGATTTCACGCTCTAAAGCTGGGAAAATAAGACGTTTGTACGCATCGGCTACAGCCGCCGCTTTATACTCTGCGAAGATAGACTTCGGATTTTTCTCTAACTTTTGAACCATATAAGCGACATAGGTGTCACCTGGTACAGTTAGTGCTAGTTTTAAAGCACCTAATTTTTCGCCGCGATTTACCGCCAAGATACGATGTGATAGCATTTGACGAACTGGCTCAGCATATTCAGCGTATTGCAAGAATTGTTGTTGTTCTTCCTCTTCACCGCTCAATTCAGCTTGAATAAAGCCTTCATTCCACATCTTCTTACGCAAGTACACCCGGAAGTCTGCACTATCGCTGACGATTTCCGCTACGATATCAGAAGCACCTTGAATTGCATCCTCTGGCGTAGGAACCTCTTCTGTTATGTATTCTTTTGCGATCTCTAACGGATCACCAGAGATAACTGTATCGTTAAGGATCATTTCCGCTAACGGCTCCAAGCCACGTTCACGGGCAATCATGGCGCGCGTACGTTTCTTAGGACGGTACGGTAAATACAAATCCTCTAACTCTTGAAGCTTTGTTGCCGCTTCTAAGGACTTCATCAACTCGTCGGTCATCTTTTCTTGCTCTGTAATAGATGCAATGATTTCTTGGCGACGTGTTTCCAAGTTGCGCAAATATTTAATGCGTTCTTCAATGGTGCGCAATTGCTCATCTTGCAATTCGCCCGTTACCTCCTTACGATACCGCGCAATAAATGGCACCGTATTGCCTTCGTCCAACAATTCTACGGCAGCTTGCACCTGCTTTGGCTTAACATTTAATTCACTGCCGATAAGGGCAAACATTCTTTCACTCATTTAGCTGCCTTTCCGCGATAGGTTACAAAACGATGAGGATATTTGTTCTTTTCATCCACCACGCCATCTACTACGGATTCAATGGTGAAAGCATCCTCAGAAAACTCAGGGAAAAATGCATCCCCATCAAATTCGTGGTCTACTTCAGTGATATACATAGTATCTACGTAAGGTAGAAAAGCCTCGTATACTTGAGCGCCACCGATAACGTAAGCCGCATCAAGAGCACGTGCTGCTTCAGCAGCCGCCTTAGGGCTATGGAAAATCTTAACACCTTCCGGTGCGTCAAAGCCTTTATCACGAGTAATTACCCAATGCTCACGATTTGGCAACAAGAACGGTAAGCTTTCAAAGGTCTTACGGCCCATGATGATAACATGGCCTGTTGTTTTTTCCTTAAAGAATTTCAAATCATTTGGCAAATGCCAAATCAAGGTATTATCTTTACCAATTACACGATTATGTGCTACGGCTACGATTAATGCTAACATACTGCCCTCTTTCGGTTAATACTATACGGCAACAGTCATGGATAATTTACCAAGATGCTCATAACCATCTAAAGTAACGTCCTCTGGTGTGAAGTCATAGAAGTCTTTTACCTCAGGATTCATGATAATTTTTGGAGCAGGCAACGCTTGATCGCGACGTGCTAATTGCTCACGCAATGCATCTACGTGATTTTCATAGATGTGGGCATTATTGATGACATGTGTAAATTTACCTGGTTTTAGACCGGTTACTTGAGCAATCATACATTGTAATGCCGCATATTGAGCCGTGTTAAACGGAACGCCAAGCCCCATGTCACCACTGCGTTGGATGAGCATGCAGTTCAAGTAACCATCCCCTACATCCCATAAGGTTTCATACGCACATGGTTGCAACGCCATGTCATCTAAATCTTCAATATTCCAAAGGGTTACAATCATTCGGCGACTATCAGGATCTTCTTTAATAGTTTTGATGAGCTTGTCTAATTGCTTATACTTCGCAATTTGGTAGCCGTATGCTTTACCAATAGTACCATCCTCACGCATCCACTCATCCCATACGCGCACATTCATTTCTTGCAATTTGCGTACGTCATTGGACTGCATTTGCCAAATCCAAAGTAATTCTTTTACAGCCGTTTTGAAAGCTACAAATTTTGTAGTCAAAATCGGGAATTCCTCTTGCAAATCAAATTGCATGATTTGTTGAGGCAATTTGTACGTTGCGATTCCTGTACGGTTTTGACCATAAATACCATGATCTAAAATATTTTCAATAATACCGAGGTATTGTGTATCTGCTAAGCTCATATATCCCCCTAAATCTATTTATAATAAGCCAAATAATACTAACGTATATCTTGCTAATCTTACTAAAATATATAGTACTATCATACTAAAAAATATATGGCACTACCATATATACAGTAAAATTTATTATCCCTTATATTCTGCAATGGCCTGCAAAAAGGTAAGTCCATATTTTTTCAATTTTGCTTCCCCTAAGCCTTTAACATTGCCAAACTCACCTAATGTTGTAGGTCGTAAATTTGCCAAATCTATGAGTACTGTATCAGGGAAGATAAGATACGGTCTAAGGCCCGCTTCTTCAGCCAAGCGCTTGCGATGTTGCCGCAAATGTTCAAATAAACCGCCCGATGTAAGACTAGATTTTCCTCGGGCCACAGAGGTAGCAGATTTACTGTTGCGAGAAGGCACAGACACATGTTGTCTGATTTCCTCTACCTCTTTACGACCTGCTAATACTTCCTCAGCACCAGCCGTCAAGGATAACACAGGATATTTTCCCGTTGAACTGCGTAAGTAGCCAGATGCTACAAACTGTTGAATAAGTCCTTTAATAGATTTTTCATCTACATTGCTCAGTAAGCCAAAGACAGGCAATGCATCATGACCAGCACGCATAATCCGATCCGTTCGCTCACCACGGACGATAGAGGTTATCATTGATGCCCCATATCGCTCATCGGTGCCCATGATGGCACGGAAAATAGCTTTTGCTTCTTTCGTAACATTGACCTTATCAGCAGAACCCTTACAAGAGCTACAATTATCACAAGTAGTCCAAACGGTGCTTTCACCAAAGTAATTAAGCATATATTTACGCAAGCAATTACTACAGAAACAGTAATCAATCATGGACTGCAATTTGCGTAACTCCACATCTTGTCGCTCAGGCGTTTCAATGGACTGTTCAATTAAATACTTATGAACCTGCACATCCTGCCCACTATAAAGCAAGATACATTCAGCAGGTGCCCCATCACGGCCAGCTCGTCCTGCCTCCTGATAATAGGACTCCATATTACGCGGCATTTGATAATGTAGCACATAGCGTACATTGCTTTTATCAATGCCCATACCAAAGGCATTCGTCGCCACCATAACATGTAATTTATCGTCTGCATAGGCATTTTGCATATCACGGCGTATCTCGTCGTTGAGACCCCCATGATAATGCCCCGCCTTAATGCCCGCACGGGTTAGATTTTCATAGACTCGATCTACATCCTTGCGCGTTGCACAATAAATAATACCATTTTCATTGGCATGCTCTCGCACATAATGGACAACGTAATCCATCCGCTTCGGTGTGCGGATGACAGAGAACGATAAATTAGGCCGATCAAAACCCGTCACGTATACATTAGCCGTATCTAGACCTAATAATTTTTTTATATCATTTTCTACATATTTCGTCGCCGTCGCAGTGAAAGCCCCCACGATAGGTCTCTTTGGCAATGAATTGAGCCACTCACCGATAAGGCGATAAGACGGTCTAAAATCATGGCCCCACTCAGAAATACAGTGAGCCTCATCTACAATGACTTGAGCAATCGGTAACGCTCGCAGTACATTACAAAAGAAATTAGAACTCAACCGCTCTGGCGCAATATATAAGAGTTTAATTTTGCCACTACGTACCTCGTACATAGTCTTATTAAACTCTGCTTGGGTAAGCGTACTATTGATAAGTGCCGCTGGTATATTCTGTACTAAAAGACCATCCACTTGGTCTTTCATAAGAGAAATAAGCGGAGAAAACACAATAGTCAAGCCCGGCTTACAAAGCGCAGGAATCTGGAAACAGATAGACTTCCCTGCCCCTGTCGGCATGATTCCAATTACATCTTTATTCCGCAACAAGGATGCAATAGGAGCCTCTTGAGCCGGTCTAAAGGAGGTATACCCAAAGTAGGTCTCCAACATGCGCAACGCTTGTTGTTTCGTCACAACTTGATGCGATTTAGGTACTTCATCCTCAGTGCCTACTTGTTGTTCCATAAGGCCCTCCTTTCGCGTTCCAGAAATATAAATACTATACAGTGATTACGGTTACTACTAAAGGATATTACGTACACCCAATACGAAATATCGTTTTTTCATTCTTTTATTTTATCATATTTCGTTCGGTATGGGACTCATTAGTATATGATTTCATAAGTAACAATCTAATGCGTATCTCTAAAGTATATGGACTAAATTGGTATAAGAATCTTGTTGATATCACCAATTTTTTACCCTCTAAAGTACTAATATGTGGTACAATAAAAATTATTTACTATACTATAGAATATAACTAGAACCTAAGGAGGTCTTATATAGGCATGACACATGACAACTTAATGATTATTATCGCCTTTGCCTTATACCTAGGACTCATGATGTATATCGGGGTCTACTACTATCGCAAATCAAACAGCATTGGTGATTACATCCTCGGAGGCCGACAACTAGGACCATGGATCACAGCACTCAGTGCAGAGGCATCAGATATGAGTGGTTGGATGCTCATGGGTGTGCCGGGTCTAGCGTATACTACGGGGATTTCTGGTGTGTGGATTGCCGTAGGCCTTACATTAGGTACTTGGGCGAACTGGAAATTCGTTTCTAGGCGCTTGCGTAATCATACAGAGGTAGCCAGTGATAGCTTGACATTACCGGATTATTTGAAGAATCGTTTCCACGATCAGTCTCATTCGGTAGCTGTCATTTCCGCCTTATTTATCTTGATTTTCTTCTTGATTTATACATCATCAGGCTTCGTAGCAGGGGGCAAATTGTTCAATACCATCTTTGGTCTAGATTACACAGTATCCCTCTTCATCACCGCCGGTATCGTCGTATTCTATACCTTTCTTGGTGGATTCCTCGCCGTATCTTGGACAGACTGTATTCAAGGCGCATTAATGTTCTTTGCCATCTTGGCAGTACCAATTACAGCAGCCATGTACATGGGTGGCCCTATTGAAACATTCCAACTCATCCAACATGAGTTTCCACAAGGACTTAGCTTGTTTGGTAATCCATCTGATTGGTTTACTTGGGCTATCGCCCTAATTTCTTCTCTTGGTTGGGGGCTTGGCTACTTTGGTCAACCTCACATCCTAGTTAGATTCATGGCTATCTCTGATGCGAAAGAACTTAAGAAATCTACGAACATCGCCATGGTATGGGTTATCTTATCCCTTATGGCAGCTATTGCTGTAGGTCTCATCGGTCATGTTTACATGCTGCCAGATAAGTTAGTAGGCACTGATGCGGAAACAATATTCCTCATCATGACTGAACGGCTCTTTACTCCATTTATAGCAGGGCTTATCTGGTCCGCCGTATTGGCAGCCATCATGAGTACCGCTTCAGCACAGTTGTTAGTAACAGCTTCTGCTATTTCTAACGACTTCTATGCTAATATCATCCATCCAAAAGCAAGCGATAAAGAGCTTGTATTAGTAAGCCGTATTGTAGTGCTTCTAGTGGCATTGATTGCCATCTATATGGCTATGGATCCAGACAGCTATATCTTGACGATGGTAGCCTATGCTTGGGCAGGCTTCGGCGCAGCCTTCGGCCCGGCAATCTTATTCTCCCTATTCTGGAAGCGCATGACGCGTCACGGCTGTATCGCTGGTATTGTTGTAGGTGGTTTGACAGTACTCTTTTGGAAACAATTTGGATTCCTTGGCCTATACGAAATTGTACCAGGTTTCATCCTCTCTTCTATCGCAATCTATATTGTGAGCCTCATAGGTAAATTGCCTCCACGACCGGTTCTAAAAGACTATAGAGAAGCAGAAAAAATGCATATTCTATAAGAAAACATAAAAAAGCTAGTTGATTCACCGATCAACTAGCTTTTATTTATGAGTATTGGTGTAAACCTTCCTCAATTGCGGCTTTTACTTCTGTCACTAAAGAAGCTGGAGTAAGCACCTTTACACTTTGCATATATTGGAGCGCCCAATATTTAAAGGCGTCATGATTAACACGTACACGACATACAACATTATCAGCTGTTATATTTGTAAACTCTACATTGCCATCGAACCAATCTAAAATTTGATTTACGATGGAACGTCTAGCTTTAAAAGTAACAGTAATAGATTCACCACCGAACATATAAATATGTTCCTTTACGTATTGTGACACGTTAAAGGTGCGTTGTTGTTGGTATCCCTTTATCTCCCGTAACGGTTTTCTACGTTCATTTAGCACCGTAATATGTGCAATTCGATCAATGCGTAATGTAGACATGTCATCATAATTTTCGTGGTTTCCTACCAAGTAATAATGTCCTCGATTCATTACTAGTTGGAATGGATTAAATACATACTTCCGTTCCTTATGATCTGGCCCAAGATTAATATGTAATCGCTTATCCACATCTGGTTGGCAATAGGCCAACGAAATTTTTCTACCCTTTTGTATTGCTTCTTCTATGAGATCAATGTTAAGGAATAAATCCTGGCTTCTATGAAGGTACCCTGTAGTACTTTCAATATCAATACCATGAGGCTTAAAATAGGAACTACCCAATTTTGCAACACGCCCGATTAAATCTTTACGTTGAGATGCAGTAATATGGCGAGATGCCAATATACCATCAATCAATAATCGCAATTCAGAATCTTCAAAAGTATGAATCATATAGAAATCAGTACGTCGGATTGTGCCATCTGCTCCCACAGCAGACTCTTCACATTGAATACTAAAATCTCCAGATTCATATAAATCATTTAAATGACGGCCTAAGGTTTTCCGATCGACGGATACCTCGTACCGTTCGGCTAATATACTGCGAATCTCCTCTTGAGATAACGTATGATTAGCATCTGTTTCGTCTTTCAGGATTTCCAGTATGTATACTAGAACTGCCTTTTTAGATGCCATAAAAGACTCCTTTTACAAATAACACAATTAATACAACTTTATCAACTAATACAATTTATAGAATCATCCACAACACATCGGATGATATTTACAAAATACCCAAACACATTATACCATATTTTCATGAACGGTTCATTTTTTCCTCATTAAAATTATCGATTTACTATACTTTTTCAGCAATATAAAATAACTAAAAGTAATAAATATAAAATAAAAGTAAATTTAATTGTATTAAATAAAACCCGTTAACACTTAATACATATAAATATTATAAGTGTAACGGGTTTTTATTTTAACTATGAAATCAAAATGAATATAATACAACTTCATAGCAATACAATCAAATAACGAGCTCAATTAGGAAATACTACCTGTTTTCTTACTTCTAATAAAGCCCAATTGTTCCATACGCGTTGTTAATTCATTATAAAAAGCTTCAGCCATGGCATTTTGATGCTTTGTAGGTTGAGACTGATCTGCACTAAAGAGAGCATCTTTAATCTTTTTAATTACCGTGGATTTCGCTTTTGGTTTGTTCAACAACTCCATAAATAATAAATCCTCTTCAGAAATATCACCAATAGCATCATTAAACATATCTGCTCCATACATATATTCACTACCACCATTCACAATAGCTTTTACAAAGTTTGTAAAACGGGCAGGTATATAAGACAAGCCCTCCATATACTCTTCTTTTACAGGGAATGTTTTATAGAAGCGAATACCTCCGCGTACCATATGCTCTACTACAGCTCGATATAAACTACATACAGCAGGTTCTAATTCATCATCAGATGCATGAGCCGCCTCATGAGCCGCTTTCAAAATAGCGAGGGCTTCAATCATATTGAAAGTGCCACCATCTTTAATTATTGCTTGGAACGTATCTCTTACGAGCTCATTTTCAAACATTTCCAGTGCTTCCTCATCAAAGAGAATTTGGAAAACAAAGCTATTTACAATAGTACGTACAGGAATTGTATTCACTTCAGCCGGATTCGCAACAGCAAAGTTGATATTATTTGCAAAGCTAGCTTTACAAATAATTGACTTGCGGAATGTCGTATCTAGTATAAAATCTAAATATTGTTCTTGATCCGCTTGGTTATTAGGAGCCAGTTGCTCAAGTTTAGCTGCTATACTTTCATCATAGGTACGAACCATAGATAGTGTAAGGTCTGCATCGCATACATAAGCAAGATTATGCGCTTTCAAATGATCATTAAATTGATAGAAATAGCACGGATCATTATGCGGCTCTAGATGGTCATGACCTACATAATAGTCATCCTTTTGCATTACAGAGCGCAATGCACCAAGGAATTTACTATTTCGTTCTTTAAGGTTATCATAGTTAAGAATCTGAGCACCCACAAGACTGCCTACGGTCTTACCGCGCAACACCTTTTCCTTATGGGTCAACTTATCTTGGCCACGATTAGCAAACAGCATGAGCTGACGTACTTCTTCCATGGTATGCCAACCTGGATACGTATTGTAAGACACATAGGCAATACCATTATCCGCCAAATGATTAGAAATAATATTGAGCAGCTTATCCTTCATTTCATCATTGATCCAAGAGTAGAATCCATGTGCAATAATATAATCGAAAGTCCCCATAGATTCGTCAAAATTCAAAATATCTCCTTGCACCAAGGATACATTCTCTAATTTTGCATCACAAATAATTTGATTGCCCTTCTCTACTTGGTCTTGTGAAAGTTCAATGCCTACAAAGGTCGCCTCTGGGTTAAATACAGCTTGAGAAATAATATTACCGCCATAAGTAGCGCCTAGTTCAAGAACACGAGCTGTCTTCGCAGGTGGAGTATTTAGCCCTACAAGAGCACCATATGCTTCTAAATAGGCCGGCGTTGTAAAAGGAAATGGATAGGATTTATAGCCTAACTCTTTATATATCGTTTGCTGCATGTCTTCCATTGCTATTTGTGAATTATCCTTAGCCATATGTACCTCTATGTTTAACTTTATGAAATATACATTGTTATTTATCATTATACCAAATTACTAGTATATTACCTACATTTAAAGCGGTTATTACCTAAATAATATGATATTAACACATTTAGCTATATAGTATTACATACAAAAGAGGCACCCTTGAAAGGGTGCCTCATATAGTTCTCAGTCGTTAAATAACGAATTATTTTACGTCTTCAAAACCTTTTTGTAAGCGAACATAGCTTAAGCGACGTTCTTTAGCGTCTTGTTCAGTTTTAGCGAACAATTCTTCTGCCACATCTGGAGCGGCTTTAGCCAAGGAAGCGTAACGAACTTCACCTTTAAGGAAGTCTTGGAAGCTTTCAGTTGGTTCTTTGGAATCCAAGGAGAATGGATTTTTACCTTCTTCTTTAAGTTGAGGGTTATATCTGTAAAGATCCCAATAACCAGCTGCAACAGCTTTACGTTGTTCTTCTTGAGCTTTACCCATACCAGCTTTGATACCATGGTTGATACATGGGCTGTAAGCGATAATCAAGGATGGACCTGGATATGCTTCAGCTTCTGCAACAGCTTTCATCAATTGGTTTTTATCTGCACCCATAGCTACTTGTGCTACGTATACATAACCATAAGACATAGCCATCATGCCAAGGTCTTTCTTCTTAGTACGTTTACCAGAAGCTGCGAATTGTGCAACTGCTGCTACATTAGTGGATTTGGAAGCTTGACCACCAGTGTTGGAATATACTTCTGTATCGAATACAAAGATGTTGATGTCTTCTCCAGAAGCTAATACATGGTCAACACCGCCGAAGCCGATATCGTATGCCCAACCGTCACCACCGAAGATCCAGTGGGAACGTTTGATTAAGAATTGTTTTTTCTCAAGAATTTCTTTCAATTCAGGAGTTGTAGCGCCTTCAGCTTCGATAGCTGCCACTAGACGTTCGGAACGTTGGCGAGTAGCTGCACCAAGGTTAGCGAATTCAATCCATTGTTCCAAAGCTTCTTTCAATTCGCCAGTAGCAGTTTCAACTGCTTTAGAAGCCAATTCTACTAATTGTTGACGAATTTTCTTAACGCCGATGTACATACCATAACCATACTCAGCATTATCTTCGAACAAGGAGTTTGCCCAAGAAGGACCATGACCTTGTTGGTTAGTTGTGTATGGAGATGCAGGCATGGAAGCGCCCCAAATAGAGGAACAACCAGTTGCATTGGCAATCATCATACGGTCACCGAACAATTGAGTTAACAATTTAGCGTAAGGAGTTTCACCACAACCTGCGCAAGCACCGGAGAATTCGAACAATGGTTGTTCAAATTGGGAACCTTTAACAGTTTCCTTCTTCATAGGATTTTCTTTTACAGGAAGGTTAACACCATAGTTCCAAGCTTCAGCTTGTTCGATTTCAGTATCGATGGATGTCATCACGATAGCTTTGCCCTTAGGAGCTGGACAAATATCAACACAGTTACCGCAACCCAAGCAATCTAGTGGGGATACAGCAATACGGAATTGAAGATCTTTAGCACCCAATGCAGGGATTGTATCGAAATGTTCTGGAGCTGCAGCCACTTCTGCTTCAGTTGCCAAAATTGGGCGAATTGTAGCATGTGGACATACGAAGGAACATTGGTTACATTGAATACAATTTTCAGGCAACCATTTTGGAACGAACAATGCAGGACCGCGTTTTTCGAATTTAGCAGTACCAGCAGGTAATGTACCATCTTCATAGCCAGAGAATGTGGATACAGGAAGATCATAACCAGCTTGTGCATTGATTGGTTGTGCAATATTTTGAACGAAAGATGGGCAAGATTCGCAACCAGGTTTAGCTGCATGATTGCCATTATCAACAGCGTCTTTCCAGCTAGCAGGAACATCTACTTTTACCAAAGCGTTAACACCTTGATCGATAGCGGCATTGTTCATGTCAACGATATTTTGACCTTTTTTACCGTAAGAAGTTACTACGGATTCTTTAAGGTATTTAACAGCATCATCTACAGGGATGATTTCAGTCAATTTGAAGAATGCAGCTTGTGTCACCATGTTGATACGACCGCCCAAACCAATTTCGGAAGCGATTTTCGCAGCATTGATGATGTAGAAGTTCAATTCTTTTTCTGCGATTTGACGACGTAATTTAGCAGGTAAATGTTCATCCAATTCTTCAGGAGACCAAGTACAGTTCAACAAGAATGTACCGCCTTTTTTGATGCCGCGAATCAAGTCGTATTCATGTACATAAGATTGACGGTGACATGCTACGAATTGAGGTTCAGTAATCAAGTAAGGCAAGTTGATTGGGTTTTTACCAAAACGAAGGTGAGACATTGTTACGCCACCAGATTTTTTGGAGTCGTAGTCAAAGTATGCTTGAGCATACATATCAGTGTGGTCACCGATGATTTTGATAGCAGATTTATTCGCACCAACTGTACCGTCAGAACCAAAGCCCCAGAATTTACATTCAGTCAAACCAGGAGTTTCAACTTCTACGCCTTCAGCACGATCTAAGGACAAGAATGTAACATCATCATTGATACCCAATGTGAAGAATTTCTTACCATTTTCAGCAGCTAAATTATCGAATACAGCAACGATGTCTGCAGGGATAACGTCTTTGGAGCTCAAACCATAACGACCAGCGATAACTTTTACATTACGGCCACCGTCAACTACAGCTGCTTGTACGTCTAAGAACAATGGTTCAGCCAAAGCACCTGGCTCTTTAGTACGGTCAAGAACTGCAATGCGTTCTACAGTTTTAGGAAGAGCTTTCAACAAACGATCTGTTGCGAATGGGCGGAACAAATGAACGTTGATAAAACCAACTTTGCGACCCAATTTGTTGAGGTAATCCACAGTGGATTCTACAACTTGAGCGGAAGAACCCATAGTTACAACAACATCAGTAGCATCAGGAGCACCATGGTAGTTGAACAATTGGTAGTTAGTACCTGCCAATTTATTAACTTCGTTCATGTAGTGTTCTACAACGTCAGGAACGTTCAAGTAGAATTTGTTGGATGCTTCACGATGTTGGAAGTAAACGTCAGGATTTTCTGCAGTACCACGAGTCACAGGAGCATCTGGATTTAAAGCATTTTTACGGAACGCTTTAACAGCATCCATGTCAACCAATGGTTTTAAATCTTCATAGTCCCAGATTTGAATTTTTTGAATTTCGTGGGATGTACGGAAACCGTCAAAGAAGTTGATGAAAGGTACGCGAGTTTTAATAGCTGTCAAGTGAGCTACCGCGGACAAGTCCATTACTTCTTGTACAGAGGATTCAGCTAACATAGCACAACCAGCTGCACGAGCAGCCATTACGTCTTGATGGTCACCAAAAATAGCCAAAGCATGTGCAGCCAATGCACGAGCAGCTACTTGGAATACACCTGGAAGTAATTCACCTGCTACTTTATATAAGTTAGGAAGCATCAATAACAAACCTTGGGAAGATGTGAAGGTTGTTGTTAATGCACCAGCTTGTAAAGAACCGTGGGTTGCAGCAGCAGCACCTGCTTCAGATTGCATTTCTACAACTTGAACAGTGTTGCCGAAGATGTTTTTTCGACCAGATGCAGCCCATTCATCAATGTGTTCTGGCATTGGAGAAGATGGAGTGATTGGATAAATCGCAGCAACTTCTGTAAAACCATAAGAAACGTGAGCAGCCGCTTGGTTGCCGTCCATAGTTTTAAATTTACGACTCATGTGATTATTGCCTCCTTAAGCATTTAGCAAAAATAGAACACTTGCTTAATCTATCATTATGTTTAGGAATAACAACCATTACAAACTTGCGCACATGAAAAAATAATGCAATAATATATATGTTATATATAATATGGCATTATGTGTGAGCATACTTTTTTGTGATGGGCACAACCATAATTCCTAATATCATAACTTGATATAGCCCTATATGCTAATTATAACGTGCTGGGCCCTATCAACGCAACACATACAGTGACTGTCGCTTTGCCAATATTGCTATCCATGCTTTACATAAAGTAATAGCTAATTGCATTACAGTAATAACTATTCTCATTTAGTTAGGTCACGTCCTATAACCAAGTTTTATTTTTAGGGGGTTAATTATGGATTTTCATCATTTGAAATACTTCGTTGAAGTAGCTGATCAAAAAAGCTTTAGTAAGGCTGCAAGGAATTTACACATCTCCCAATCTGCAATCAGCCGTACAATTAAAGCTTTAGAAGACGAACTTGGTGTTGTTCTCTTCATGCGTAATGCTAAATCTGTAGAACTTACTGATGGGGGTACCATCTTCTTAACCCACGCTAAACGCGTTGTGTTTATGTTTGAACATCTAAAAACTGATTTTGAAAACGAATTTCGTTTGGAGCAAGGTTCCATCAGAATTGGTATTCCACCAATTACGGATGCTCCCATTTTTGCCCAGTTATTAGGTGAATTTAAAAAAGTATATCCACAAATCGAATTGGAACTCTACGAACAAGGTTCTAAAAAGGTTGAGATTAGCGTTCAGGAAGGTTTAATTGATATTGGCATCATCTGTACTAAACCAAACCCTAAAGAATTTGAATCTTTCTACCTTACGAGTGACCCACTGTCCGTTATCATTCCAAAATCTAGCCCTTTAGCAAAAGAAAAAGAAATTCGTCTAGAAATGCTAGCTGATGAATCCTTTGTATTGCATAAAGACGATTTCAACTTACATGATGAAATCATCAAAGCTTGTAAACACACCGGCTTCCAACCGCACATCGTATTTGAAACAAGCCAACGTGATCTCATGTTACAAACGGTTAGTGCAAACCTTGCTATCGCATTATTACCATCTCGCCTCTGCCCTGAGGTAGGTGAAAATACAGAGGTTGGTTCTAAGGTTGTCGTAAGACCTCTCGTACCTGAAATCATTCATACCCTCTATGTAATTTGGAAAAAGGGTCATTACCTCTCCCACGCTTCTCGCTTGTGGTTAGACTTTGTAAACTCCAAATTACCATTACCTGGATTACAACTCGAGGATCGTCAATAATGAACAAACCATCTGGGCTCGCATCTAAATTGCGAGCCCTTTTGAAAGCTAAAGAAGCTCCCATGTGGGGCGTTATCATTGTGCTGGTTATCGTTATCATATTCCAGCAAATACAAATCTCTGAATTACAATGGCGTGTCGATGAAGACCACGATGGCTCTACCATCGACAGTGTAGCAGGTCGTCTTTACATTCTTGAAGGGATGGCTAATAAGCATAGTGATCAACTAGACGAAATCCTAAAAGATATTCGTCAACTACAAAATGACGGTGCCAAGTACGACTGGGAACTAAAACAACTGCAATGGTTGCATCCAGAGCTCAAAGTACAACCACCAGAGGCAAACCCACGCCCATTCAAATCCACAGATCTAAACCTCGATATGAATCCTGGGAAAGTGCCTGATGTAACAAAACAAAATCAATAAAGAAATCAGGAATAAATAAAAGCACCTTACATACCTACAAAAGTCATCACAAATGACACTTCTCATAGGATATAAGGTGCTTTTATCGTTATTATTTGATAGATTTAATTGCTAGTTTTCCCATACGTCTCTGCAATGACGAATTGCTTCTACTTGCGATACGCTTCTAATTTATATGCATATTCAGTTAAAAGATTATTTGAATAAATTTTTTCATTTTCTGAATCTCTAACTTCTTTCCAAATAATAGATGCTACTTTTAATTTATTCGAATAATTGCAACTACATTCATCTGCACAAAAATCCTTATAAAATTGATTCCATTGACAAACCGAATTATCATACTTTGCATAATCTGATTCACCATAATATACTTTCAGCAAATCTCCAATTGTAAAGCTTGTATTTTTTTCACTTTTTACTTTTCTCCAGGCAGTAGCCATATCAGCATTAAATTTAAATCGTGAAACACCTATTAAATCAGAGAAATATTCTCTAAACTTCGTATTAAAGGAAAAATTACATTCAAGTAATGGTGTATCTAAAGTAATAGTTTCCACTTGCCTTCTTCTATTTTTTATTGATGATTTTTTAATTAAATCGCCTTTAAAGTACTGCTCAATAATATAATTGAGTTCTTGTTTTGTTCCCCTATATTCTAATCCTAATGATTTACATATTTGTGAAAGTTCATCACGATACCAATAATATTTATTAAATTCATCAAATGATGTAATTTCATCAAACTTAGGTCTACACTCTTTCAATATTCTGTCTCCTCAAGTTTAAATAATACTATTTTGTAAATTGTAACATAAAATTGAATAGTATCCAAAATCACACCATTGAAGCATTCGTTAAATATTTTCCTATTAAGTTGTCTATAATCTAGTTATCTATAATATAGCTCTACTTAATCCTCTTTATGCTCCATAGATTTTGGAAGTGTCAAAATTAATAGACCAGCAAGGAACATACAAGCCCCCATTACATAGTAACCATAAGCAAAGCTACCAGTGTGACCATTGATGAATCCAAGCATATATGGACCTACCCAGCCCCCCATGTTACCTGAAGAGTTAATGAGTCCCATCGCCCCCGCTGCAGCAGCGCCAGATAAGAAGGTTGTTGGCATGGTCCACCATACACCCATACCACCGTAAACACCTACTGCAGTTAAGCATATAAAGAATAAGCTAACTTCTGGAGATGGACTGTGTGGTGTTGCTAAGAAACCAATAGTACCAATGAACAATGTAGTAGCAACGTGCCAACGTTTTTCATTGCGCTTTTCAGAAGAGTAACCACAGTATATTTGTACAAGTAAGGCTGCTGTCATTGGAATAGCAATAGACCACGCTACCACGCTTGGTGGCCATCCAGATAAGCTTTTAAGAACTTGAGGCATCCAAAAACTAAAGCCCCAGAAACCAATAACCCACAAGAAATAGATTAACGCTAAACGCAATACTTTTGGGTCTTTTAACGCTTGCCAAATAGTATATTTCTTTACGGCTTGCTTTTGTTGCTCTTCTTTTTCAAGCTCGGCTTTAATATATACCTTTTCTACATCAGTTACCCAAGATGCATGTTCAGGACGCTCTTTCATCCAGAATGCGAAAATGAACGCAAAGATCACAGCAGGAATAGCTTCAACGATAAAGAGTGTACGCCAACCATGTAGACCAAAGAACGTTGTATCCAATAAAATACCTGCCAATGGCCCACCAATGATGTTAGAGAACAATAAAGATGTCAACATCAAGGAGATTGCCTTCGCGCGCTCCTTTGGCAAGAACCAATTTGGAATGAGTAATGAATAAATTACAGGATATAAAGAAGCCTCACATAGACCAAGTAAAAATCGATAAACATAAAATTCCAACTCAGTGGTCATCGTCGTCATAAGAATACATACGAGACCCCAACTAAACATGATACGCGCCACCCAATGCATAGCATTACAACGAGCTGCAATTAAAGATGCAGGCACTTCAAACAAAACATAACCAATAAAGAAAATGCCTGCCCCCATACCAAATACTTCTGGCGTCAACCATGGTAAATTCTCCTTCATAGTCAAGCCTGCATAAGCAATGTTAACGCGATCCAGGAAGGCAATAATAGAAACAATAAACAATGGTAAGACTACGTGAAGCATACGACGTTTCGTAAAATCTCTGAAATTGATATCCCCACTTTGAGGCTCTAGTGTAGATGAGTTCATATAATTCCTTTCTACTTATTAAAATATTACATACTTTACCATCTTAAAAGAACAAACGTCCTCTGTCAATGGAATTATATGAAAAATAGAAAATAAAAGCACCTTATATAGTGTCAATACATCTCTATTAAGAGATCATAAACACTACATAAGGTGCTTTCATATTTAATAACAATTACCAAATTATACTACCGAGTTCCAGACGCGTATTCACCCATATTAATATCTAGAACCTCTCGAACCGATTGAATTAGAGAATCCTCATATTGTACTTTCCACTGAATATCCTGATTCATCTCGCCATTTTGTAACCCCGCAATGGTTTCCCCATCACCTATTGGATTATCATGTTCGAAAATGTAATTCAACACATTATAAGCATGAAATACTACATGATTAGGATCTACACCGTGAAAGTGATACTGTAAATCAGGTAAAAATAATGTACTCATACCCACAGAATCTACCATCATATCATTGGTACCTTGAATACTAAAATAACGCACATTTACAGCATAATAAATAAAACGAGTTACCGCTTTATCTGAATGATTTTCTATCGATTCACGACTTAAAAGCTTATGAGACGGTCCAAATACAACGGCTTTACAAGACGGATATAACTCTAGCAATGCATCTACATATCTTACAAGCATATCTGCACGTTCTTTGGCCTCTAAACCAGAAGCTAACATATCCGTAGCAAACACCCTATATTGACACTCTGCTAACACCTCATCCACATTAGGACAATCCCACACCTGACTACGTTCAAAATCATCTAATACGGGTTTATCGATTTTCTCACAATCCGTCACCATTAACATCGGTGAAATATCTGCATCAGTATCCTCGTAATGGACCTTATAATTCTGAGGTGCAAAACCTGCGGAATCACGACGGTAATCAAAACAATCGATAGGACCTAAATGCTTTGTGAGTACCTCTACCATTGTATCGCGGTCAGGCATATCACAATGCTCCGCCATCAATAACTCGATAAAAAATAAACCACCGGGACGAACTGAAGTGTCAGTCAAATCCTGTTGAAATACTTGGCTCATACGCTCTCCTAATTTTTAACTATTTTTTGATGAATGTATTAATTTATACCATTTTACAATACCCTCAGGGATTAAAAAGCTATTACCTTCTATTTTTTCTTTCGCCCAACTATAAAGTTCATCCGGAGAAATAATATGTATATTATCTATATGAGCATCAACTAAATTTCACATAATATACATCCTTTACTTTATAGTATATCGGATGTTTATAAGTACTACAATTACGTAACCAATGTTTTATAAATAATATAAAGTCTATATTTTGACTACAGGTTAGAGTTATTTCTATATGCTGTGACATCACGTTTATATGATTTAAACATAGGGATTCATATTCAGGTTCAAGCTGTTTACTATTCTCTAATGTTTGTAGAAATTTTGCATATAAATAATCAATACTTTCATAACGATTACCGACCTTGCAACTTCCCATATCAAATAGGTTACGATAAGAAATATCTCCAGGTAATACAGATATCCAGTTTAAGGCATACTCTGATACACCAAACACCGTATTTTCTGGATTAGGCCCATCTAAATCATCCTGTAACCACGCTGATATTATTTGGTACATACTTAGCATTTCATATTCGTCTAGCTCACTATAAAACTCACCTAACCCATCTAGATCAATCTCTAAATTGGCAATACAACGATACATAAAAACTACCTCCTAAAGGGCTCCAATCTTCTTATAGTAAAAGTATAACTATAATCATGTACCATATTTGCCACATTAGACTTTATTTCTATCTTTAAAGTTAATAATAAAACAACGCATAAATTCAAAAAGACCCACTCCATGGTCCTCGAACTCATGGAGCGGGTCTTTGTATTAACTTATTAGCATGGGATCGTGAGTTGACAGCGGAATCCAAACGGACTCTACCGGAATCCAAGCCCTAGTCAATTATAGAGGTTTACGAACCACGTCAAGGATAGAACCATCGCGGTATTCTACGATTGCCACGATATCTTCGTCTTTGTCGGATACAGGGATATCTTGTGGTTTACCTACTAAGTCAAATGCTAATTGTTGTAATTCTTCAATTGTGTAGATAGGCAAGTTGCTATCTTTGAAGCGTTCAATCAAATCAGTACGAGCTGGGTTGATTGCAATACCATATTCAGTAACGAGTACGTCAACAGAGGAGCCTGGTGTAATTACAGTTGCAACTTTGTCACGGATCATTGGCAAACGGCCACGGATTAATGGGCAAGTAATAACTGTGCATTTAGCACCTGCTGCTGTATCGGAGTGACCGCCAGAAGCGCCCATCAATACACCGTTGGAGTCAGTCATCACGTTTACGTTAAAATCAAGGTCGATTTCAGTAGCACCAAGGAATACTACATCTAGGTAGTTTGTAGTACAGTCTGTCCATGGGTTAGCGTACATGGAAGCGGACATTTCGATGTGTGCAGGGTTTTTATCCAAAGATGCAGCTGCAGTTGTATCGAATGTTTGAGTATCGTAAATGGCACGAATCAAGCCTTCTTCAAGCATCCCAGTCAAGATGCCAGTAGCACCACCGATAGCGAAGCCACCTACTTCACCGCGTTTGCGAAGTTTTTCAGCGATGAATTTTGCAACTGTCAATGGAGCACCACCAGCGCCCAATTGGAATACGAAACCATCTTTAATGATGCCTGCTTGATCAAGAAATTCACCAGCTAGTTCAGCAATTTTAATTTGGATAGGGTTTTTAGTGAAACCTACTGCACCAGAAGCGATACCTTCTGGATCACCGATGCTTTCAACCTCAACAACATAATCTACATCAGTTTGAGGGATTGCATAGTTGTGTACATAATCAACCAAATTATCAGTGATGATAACAGTTGTGTCTGCATAGTGGGAGTCAACTTTAGCATAGCCAAGTGCACCACATGCGGATTTACCCATACGACCAGTAGCATTACCACGTGGATCAGCTGTAGGTGCACCCATGAAAGCTACGTCGATATGAACTTCGCCAGATTCGATAGCACGAGCACGGCCACCATGGGAACGAATCACTACAGGGCGTTTCAATACGCCTGGGTTTTGAGTTAAGAATTTACCAAGACGATCGCGCAAGCCAGATGTTTCGATAGCTGTTACAGTACCGTCTTGAATCATTTCTACCAAGAATTCATGGCATGGGGACAAGGAAGAAGACGCAATTGTAATATCTTTAATGCCTTTTGCTTGAACGCGTTCCATAACCATTTTCATTACATAGTCGCCGTTGCGTAAATGATGATGGAAGGACAAAGTCATGCCATCTTTTACGCCAGCTTTTTCGATTGCTTCATCGATGGAAGCAAGTACTTTATTAGTACCAACACGGCTCATATGTACAGGTTTACCTGTGCGATGAGCTTTAGGTTCAATAGCGAGTTCACCTTGATATACTTCGCGACCTTCTAGTGCTGGGATATTTGTCGGGATATCGCGACCTACTTTATTTAACATCGTATTCTGCTCCTTCCTCTAATTCAACTTTAATGCCTGCTGCACGTGCTTTATCAACTACGCGTTGTGCACGAACTACGATAGGACCATCGATCATTTTACCATCTACGGAGATTACGCCTTTATTGTTGCGCAATGCATCTGCATAGCTGTTCAATACCTTAACGGAATGAGCGATTTCTTTTTCGTCAGGAGTGAATACTTCGTGGATAATTTTGATTTGGCTTGGGTGGATACAAGATTTGCCATCATAGCCCAAAGCTTTAATGAATTCAACTTCTTCGCGGAAGCCTTGTGCGTCTTTCACGTCGGAGAATACAGTATCGATTACGCGGATACCTGCTTCACGCGCTGCATGAAGGATTGTTTGACGAGCGAACAACAATTCAACAGCTGGTTTATGTTTACCTGTGCGAAGATCTGCACGATAGTCTTCAGCGCCAAGAGCGATAGCAACTACGCGAGGGCCATGGCAGATTTCACGAACATTATATAAGCCGCGGACGGATTCAATAGCCACGATAATGTTGATTGTACCTTCCGGCCAACCGTTAGCTTTTTCCACTTCTTCAATCTTCTTCGCTACGATTTCAACTTCAGAAACATCTTCAGTTTTAGGTAAACGAATCATATCAGGTTTAGCTGGAACGATGACATCAAGATCGTCATAGCCATAAGGAGTTTGTGTAGGATGGTTGATACGAACAACTGTTTCTGCACGGAATTTACGGGATTTCAATGCTTCTGCAGTTAAAAGACGAGCTGTGTCTTTTTCTGTAATTGGCACGGAATCTTCGATATCGATCATGATGGAGTCAGCACCGTGAATATCTGCACTGTTAATCATTTTAGGTGTATTACCCGGTACAAACATCATGGAACGAGACAAGCGTTTTTTAGCAGCCTCTGTTAATGGGTTTGTTTTAACTTCTAGGAATGTTTTATCGTTAGCCATTATGCTTTGCTCCCCCTTTCCAATGCACCTAATACGCGAGCTTTAATTGTGTAATCCCAAGCATTTTTATCTTGTACGATTACTTTTACGCCATCATAACCAGCTTCTTTCACTGTGTTCAAGATAACGGATTTAATTTGGTCGCCGTATTGGCGGATAACTTTGGATGTTAATTCAATTTCGATACCGCTAGCAATCGGTTCAACCGTTACTAATGCATCATTTTTTTCATCGAAGCCAGCTTGTGCAGCTTTTACTAATTGTGCCATGTTGCATCCTTTCACTAATAAATATATCAAATGGCAAAGACCAGACGTGTCGCGAATGTCTGGTCCGTGCTGTTAAAACAATAATGATTATAAGATTGTATGATTAGCCAATCATACCGATGAAAGTCCACCAAGGGATACCTACTACGAAGAGTAGAATCCAACTCAATACCGCTAAGATAGCACCAGCAGTCCACCAATCTTTCAAGTTGTTATAACCTGCAGAGTAGATGATTGGACCAGGGGATGCACCGTAGTGAGTTACGAGACCACCAAACGCATTTGTTGCAAGCAATACAAGTCCAAACATAGCTGGGTCTACACCTGATGCCATACCTACAGTTAAGAATACTGGAAGCATAGACGCAATGTATGCAGTACTGGAAGCGAACAAGTAACGAATTACAACGCTGATACCAGAAAGAATCAATACAACGATGAGCGGAGACACATCAAGTGCCAAGTTTGCTTGCATGTATGCTGCAAGCCAAGCAAAGAATTTAGCTTTTGTCAAAGCAGTGGATAAACCAAGGATAGCACCAAACCAGATGAATGTGTTCCAAACAGCTTTAGTTTGAACCATATCATCCCAAGTGATGATACCAGCAAAGAATACAATAGTCATAGCTACTAAAGCTACTGCTGTTGGACTCAAGTCAAAACCGATGGAAGGCAATGCCCAACCGATAAGAGCAAAAATAAATACAACAGCCAAGATTTTTTCAGACGTTTTCATAGGTCCTAATTCTGCAAGACCGTCAGCAGCTAATTTTTTATTGTCAATTTTTACTGCTTCAGGACGATCGATCCAGTAACCTACAAGTGGTACGAAGATCAACATTACAAAACCAGGAAGAGCTAAAGCCAAAGCCCATTCAGCCCAAGTCATGTTTAGACCAGTAATTTTAGTAACAAAGTCTAATGCCAACACGTTCGGAGCCATAGCTGTTAAGAACATGAAGGATGTAATTTTTGTTACGAAATAGCCATTCATCAAGATGAAGGAACCACCGCGTTTAGCAGTATCACCAGGATAAGAACCGATGGATTCAGCAATGGATAAATTGATTGGATATACGATACCAGCTGCACGTGCTGTATTAGAAGGTGTTGCTGGAGATAATACTAAATCAAGAAGTGCTGTTACATAACCAAGACGTAATACAGTAGAACCGAATGCATTAATCAAATGGTAAGCAATGCGGTGACCAAGACCAGTTTTACCAAATGCAACGCTCAAGGAGAATGCAGCGATAATCATCCACAATGCTGTGGAGCCATAACCTACCAAGATATCTTTTGCATTGTCTAAGAATAATGCAGATGCAGATAATACAGCTAATAAAATAATTTGAATTGGGTATGGTTTTAAAATCAAACCTACGATACCTGCAATGTAGAAGCCTAAAAGGCGCCACGCCGTATCAGTGAGTCCTTCTGGTGGAGTTGTAAACCAGAGGATAACAGGGATTAGCACAATAAGTGCTAGTTTTAAGAATCTTTCCATGTTTATTCCTTTCTTAAAAACATAGGCATATATATCATCCTAACACTACCCCAGAAATTCTTAATACGCGACTATCATCTATTGAACTCTAGGATTTTTTGTCTACACTCATTATATATGTTTAAAAGAAATATGAATAATAGATTACCTTTATAGGGGTTATAAAAACTTTTATATCTACTAATCATACTTTTTATGCATTTTAAGCATAGAATTGTAGTTTCAAATGAAAAAAATGCATGTATACCTCCCCAAAGGGGATATACATGCACTTACATGGTACTATATTAATCTTAATCTATATTATGAGTTATTATATCGAAAAAGTCCAATGCTGAAACAGCATGGATAAACAGTTAGAAAATCTCATAGATATACTCTATTATAATGCGTCCTATGCTTTATATTCTCTAAATATACTGTCATCCACTACGGTATGTTCTTTGTAATAATGACGAACATATTCGATAAACGTTTTTACTACAACCAAATTTTCCGCATCTTTTGTGTACACCATATTCGTATCACGGGTGATGTATTCACCATCTTTGCTACGCAATGGACTCACATAGATATCTTTATCCTTACAAGATCCAAGTCCCATATAGGTCAAGATAGACCAACCAAGGCCAGCACGAACAAAATGGCGACAAGTACTCATAGAGTTTACATCCATCGCCACACTTGGAGGCTCATCAAAATGTTCTGCACACCAAGTTTCGATAATATTTGCCACCGATGCATCTGTTTGATATTTAATGAATGGTACTTTTACCAAGGATTCAGGTGGCACTAATTCTTTATATACTAAACAATATGGTTCTGCTAGTAACAATTCAGACTTGCCAGACACATCATAACCACCACGAGCAAAGGCGACCATACAGTCACCGGTATTAAACATTTTTACCACTTGATGGCTGAAAGCAGTCTTCACTTGAATGTGAACATCTGGATATTGTTCTCGGAAAGATCTCAATAAGGCTGGTAGTTCATAGTCTGCAAAGTTAATAGATGACGCAATTTTCAATGTCCCTTGAATCTTGCCAGAAGCGGAATTCATAGCATTCTCCAAGGCCTCTTGTTCTTGCATCATTCGCTTGCAGTAATCATAGAAAATTTCGCCTTGTGCCGTGAGGGCAATCCCTTCAGCAGTTCGCAACAACAGAGAATGGCCCAAGGCTTTTTCTATATGGCGCAACCGATAGCTCAACGCTGGTTGCGATAAAAATAATTTTTCTGCAGCCCTTGTAATATTGCCTTCATCGACAACAGTAACAAAGGTTTGCCATTCTCTATCGTCCATACAAACTCCTTTGTTATCGCTTATTACCAAAGATGCGTAATAAGGATAAGAATAAGTTAATGAAATCTAAATATAGGCTCAAAGCACCAGTGATTTCAATGCGGTCTAAAATTGTTTCATCCTCCATGAGCGCCACTTGTGTCACATTATTTTTAATGCGGTTCACATCGATAGCTGTAAAGATAGAGAATACTACAACACCTACATAACCTAGAACTAAACTAACAGTATCACTAGAGCCACTGAGTACAGTCCAGTTAAAGAAGCGGGCCCCCATCATGACCACAGATACGATAATCATACCAATTAAGGCAGCCAATACATATGGTGTAAGGGATGATAAATTACGCTTAGTTGTAGCCCCTACCACAGCAAAGCCAATAAAGAATGCTAACGTACCTACTAAGGCTGGAATAACTACATCAAACACATCATATCGCAAAGATACCAAGGTCAATGTGAGACCATTCAAAGCACTATAGAGGAAGAACATACCACGTAACGTCATTATATTAGCAGAATATGCACGAGCACTAAATAGGAATACCACACCAAGCTCTACTAATAAAATGATATTAAAGTTTTGATACGCAAAACGTAACCAGTTTGGATTCGCTAATGCGGCAAAGCCAATACCGATGGTTGTAAGCAAACCTACAACCATCCACAAGAAAGAGCCTTTTAATCGTTGGGATACGATACTTTCAACCTGTGCAACCTCAGCTGCAGTAGGTCCTGTTACATTATATGGATTCATACTATTCCTCCTTATTTAATTATCACTCATAGCGATTATCGAGCATTGGCAATGCCCGCAAATACCTTACCACGTTCTCCATCGATAGTCACTTCTTGACCTTCGAGGAGCACTTCATGGGCATTTTTAGCGCCTAAGATAACAGGAATACCATACGTAATGCCCGCGATAGCACTGTCCGATGTATAACCATCTTCTACTGCGATGATACCGCCAGCACGTTTGGCAATGACCATCAACTCAGGCTCCATTGTACCTACCACGAGGATATCGCCGTCTTTAAAGCTTTCATAATTGCCCTTATGATTAGCCGCAATGTACACATTACCTGTAACGGATTTGCGTAAAATACCATTACCAGACAGGAGCACTCGACCTGCAATGTGAACGCGAATCATATTGGTCGTGCCTGTGGCACCAGATGGCACACCAGCAGTAACAACTACGAGGTCACCAGACTCGATGGCGCCAGTGCCAAGAGCACCAGTAATGGCTTGCTTAACCATTTCATCGGAGTTAATGATTTCATGCCCCTTAATAGCCTCTACGCCCCAGCATAATTGCATGCGACGGATAGTTTCCTCATGAGGTGTAACAGCGATGATTTTACAATCTGGACGATGACGAGCCACACTAAGTGCGGTGTGACCAGATTCAGTACATGTCAAAATAGCTGCGGCCCCGAGGTTTTGAGCTACGCGCACGCTAGCCAAACATACGGCGCTTGTGGTAGTCATTTCTTCATCCTCACGAGCGCGGCTATAGCTATCATAAATTGCAGCCTTCTCCGTTACCTCTGCAATGCGAGTCATGGTTGCAACAGCTTCTACAGGATAGGAACCATTGGCTGTTTCGCCAGACAACATAATCGCATCGGTACCATCCAAAATGGCGTTGGCTACGTCACTTGCTTCCGCCCGTGTTGGACGTGGGTTTTGAATCATAGACTCGAGCATTTGTGTCGCCGTAATAACAGGTTTCCCCAAGTCATTACATTTTTCAATCATCATCTTTTGAAGTACTGGCACTTCTTCTGCAGGAATTTCTACACCGAGATCGCCACGCGCAACCATGAGGCCATCAGCTACTTCCAAGATTTCATCGATATTTTTAACGCCTTCTGCGTTTTCAATTTTTGCGATAATCTTGATGTCTTTTTTCTCAGACTCAAGAATACGGCGAATAGCTACAATGTCTTTGCCACGTTGCATAAAGGATGCGGCCACAAAGTCTACCCCTTGTTGACAGCCAAAGCGCAAGTCCGCTTCATCCTGTTCAGATACGGGTGGCAAGCTTAGTGCTACACCTGGTACGGCTACGCGCTTGCGGTTACCGATTTCTCCGCTGTTTTGAACAGTTGTAACGATATTATTACCTTCGATAGCATCGATAATAAGTGTTACAAGCCCATCAGCCAAGAGGACTTTATCCCCTACGGACACATCGCCTGCAAGACCTTTGTAGTTCACGGAGCTAAGCTCTTTTGTACCTTCCACATCATCTGTAGTCAACGTAAATTGTTGACCTGCTTCGAGGAATACCTTGCCCTCTTTAAATAACCCAAGACGAACCTCAGGCCCTTTTGTGTCGAGCAATAATGCGATTGGTTTATTCACAATCATAGCCGCATCGCGCACCATTTGCATGCGTTCTGCTTGCTCTTCATGGGATCCGTGGGAAAAGTTAAAACGAGCTACGTTCATGCCCGCCCGCATCATATCTTCCAAGATACCAAATTTATCCGTTCCTGGACCTACAGTACATACAATTTTTGTACGTTTCATAATCCCTCCTATGAAAGCAATCCCTAGATAGGATAGTTCATTTCTTATTATATCAATGTTGGTGAAAGCTATCTATGCCCCACGCAACATATGTTTTTCCACACCGTTTATACACTTATTGTATCAAGTATATGCTTATTACATGCCACACGTGTGTTAATCTTATATGTTTACTGTACCTCTACGGAGCCTTCGCCTAGAATAGCTTCAATAGCCTTGATGGATTCATCACTAGGGTCAAAGCACATATTCGGTGGTAAATTAATGCGTTTCCGTTGACGGTGTAAATATAACGATGCTGGCACGGAACCTGCTGTATTTACTAGCACACGTTTTAAGGCTTCACTATTTTCTGGAGTATCATATTGACTATAAATATGGATTGCTACCTGTTTTGCCTGATTATAGTTTACCTTTAATGGAGTAATACGGTCTGCAATAATTTGCACACCCTTTTCATCCGCATCAACCCGGCCTTTTACCTTAACGATCATATCGACCGCAAGGAATTGTTGGCTTTGACTAAAGACCTTCGGGAATGCTACTACATTAGCCGCACCAGAATAGTCTTCGATGCGAAGAATGGACATAACCTCATTGCGCTTTGTCATGCGGTCAGATTTATTTTCAATGAGCCCCCCAAAGGTAATGGTTTGACCATCGTATTGCTCTGGATTTTCTACGAGAGCCCCTAATTCAAAGAGGCCTTCCAACTCCTTCGCATATCCTTGCAATGGATGCCCCGTAATGTAAAAGCCAGTATATTCCTTTTCATCCTTTAACTTATCGTCTTCCGATAAATCCTCCACATTGGGAACAGGAATGAAATCGACAGATTCTTCCATATCGCCAAAGAGACTCATGGTGCCCATAGCAGCATCTTTTTGCTCTTTAGCACCAACAGCTTGTGCGCTTTCATACATGTGCAACAACTGATTCCGGTTTTCCTGGAAACCATCCATAGCGCCGCAACGGATGAGACTTTCAAGAAGTCGTTTATTCACAACTCGATTATCTACCCGTTTGCAGAAGTCCACGATATCCGTATACAGACCATGCTCATTGCGCTCGCGAATCAAGCGATCGATGGCATTATCCCCTACGTTCTTGATGCCGCCAAGGCCGAAACGAATAGCATCGTCTTGCACGGCGAAGCTGCGCTCAGAATAGTTAATGTCTGGGCCTAGTACCTTAACATTGTGCTTCTTGCAGGCATTGATATAATAAGTCAATTTCTGCATATTCTGCATGAAACTAGTCATGGTTGCGGCCATAAACTCTGGGAAATAGTGGGCTTTCAAATACGCCGTTTGGTACGCGATATACGCATACGCCGCACTATGTGATTTATTAAAGCCGTAGCCAGCGAAGTATACGAGCAAGTCGAATACTTCATTCGCAACGGACTCGGTAATACCGTTTGCTACGGAGCCTTGAATAAAGGACTCCCGCTGTGCTTTTAAGACAGATTCCTTTTTCTTACCCATCGCACGGCGCATCAAATCCGCTTGACCAAGGGAGAATCCCCCCATGGCGGAGGCAATCTGCATAACCTGTTCTTGGTATAAGATTACCCCGAAGGTATCTTTCAATATAGGTTCCAAAATTGGATGTAAGTAGGTAACCTCTTTTTTACCATGACGTCGATCGATAAAATCCGCCACCATGCCAGAGCCTAATGGACCTGGACGGTACAAGGCTACCAACGGGATTAAGTCCTCAAAATGCTCAGGCTTAAGATCCATTACAAGCTTCGTAATACCTTCCGATTCGAGCTGGAATACACCAGAGGTGTCGCCCTTTGTGAGGAGGTCGCAAGCCGCCTTATCATCAAGTGGGATAGCATCTAAGTCGAGGTCAATGCCACGGTTCGCCTTGATGAGCTTTAAGGCATCCCCCATAACGGTCAAGGTACGGAGGCCCAAGAAGTCCATCTTTAAGAGGCCTAACTCCTCGATATTGTCCTTATCGTACTGCGTTACAAAGCCTTCATCGTTGGCATTTTGTACCGGTACATGGTCATCTAAAGGATCTGCAGAAATTACAACGCCCGCCGCATGAGTGGACGAATTTCGCGCTATGCCTTCTAGCTTTTTACCAAAATCAAATAACTCTTTAACATTTGGATCGGCTTCGTATAAAGCTTTTAACTCTTTGCCTTGTAGAGCCTTATCTAAGGTAATCCCCAGTTCGTTAGGAATCATCTTAGCGATGCGGTTTACTTCGGCTAGTGGCAAGTCTAGTACACGACCTACGTCACGAATAACGGCGCGCGCTGCCTCTGTACCAAAGGTAATAATCTGAGATACACGAGCTTGACCGTATTTTCTCGTCACATATTCGATGGCTTGACCACGCTTTTCATAGCAGAAGTCAATATCGATATCGGGCATGCTTACCCGTTCTGGATTCAAGAATCGTTCAAAGAGCAAATCGTATTTTAGTGGATCGAGACCTGTAATACCTAAAAGGTACGCTACTACAGAACCTGCCGCAGAACCACGGCCTGGTCCTACTAAGATATCGTGCTCACGGGCATACCGCACATAATCCCACACGATGAGGAAGTAATCCTCAAAACCCATCGTACCGATAACATCTAACTCATAGTCGAGACGCTTTTGTAACTCTTCAGACGTTTCACCATAAAGGCGTGGAATTTCTCGTTCACAAACCTTACGTAAATACGTTTTAGACGTTTCCCCTTCTGGTACATCAAAGTGTGGCAAGTGATGTTCGTCGAAGTTGAATTCTACGTTACAGCGGTCTGCAATTTTTAATGTGTTTTCAATGGCCCCAGGAATATGAGAGAACAACTGAGCCATCTCATCCCCAGATTTCAAATAAAACTCATCATTAGGGAACTTTAAGCGGTCCACTTCGGCACGACGGCGGCCTGTAGAAATACAAACCTTAATATCCTGAGCGTCTGCATCCTCTTTTAAGACATAATGGAAATCATTAGATGCTACGATACCAAGACCATACTCTTTGCTGAGCTTAATGAGCTCCTCTTGGGCCTTTGCTTCTTCTGGTAACCCGTGATTTTGGATTTCTAAGAAGAAATTATCCTTACCGTACGTCTCAATATACCATTCGATGGAACGCTTCGCGCCCTCCATATTATCTTGCAAGATATACTGAGGGATTTCTCCTTGAATACAAGCACTGAGGGCAATAATCCCCTTGCTATATTGACGCAATAGATCGCGGTCTGCACGTGGGCGATATAACATGCCTTCCGTAGATGCTTTCGATACGATTTTAACAAGATTACGATACCCTTCCATGGTCTCAGCCAATAGGATGAGATGCTTTAATCTTTCACGGCTGCGACCTTCGGGACGATCGAATCGGCTATTTTCCGTTACATACACCTCACAACCGATAATAGGCTTAATGCCTTGAGCCATACACTCTTTATAGAAATAAATAGCAGCGTACATATTGCCATGATCTGTAATGGCAAGAGCCGGCTGATTTAACTCCTTCGCACGACGTACCATGTCAGGCAAACGACTGATGCCGTCCAGCAAACTAAACTCTGTATGACTATGTAAATGTACAAATGGCTGCATGGTACACCTCCTTTAAGGGCGATGAGCAAAATACACGTTCAAGGACTTCTTACGAGCCTTCCAATCTGGCAAAAACTGTGCCACGAGATTGTGAAAGTTCTTGGAATGGTCTAAATATTTAAAATGAGCAAACTCATGAACCATAACGTACTCAATATACGCCTGTGGACCCTCTAATAATCGGGTATTCATCTTGATGAGCTGCTTTGCTGGGGTACAAGAACCCCAACGGCTCTTCATACACTGCTGTTTTATGGTTGGCATAGGCACATCAATACCTTGCTTGTGAAAGCGTTGATATACGACCTTCGCCCAATGGACAAAAACCTTCTCCCCTAAATTACGCCAATAACTCTGCATCAATTTATGCTTCGCTTCAAAGGTCGTACCACGAGGTACTACCATGGTAAGGATGGCTTTTCCATCGAAGCCGATATGTGGCTTTCCATCCTGCTCAACTAGGCGCAACGTAACTGGAATGCCGAGGATGGATAAACTTTCACCATTCACATACTGCAACGCATCGACGCGCTTGGCATTCAATGCATCAATCTTGTAACGAGCCCGCTCAATGAAGGGCATATTCTCGATGACAAACTTGTCCACCCTATAATCCGGCACATACCCATTCGCCGACACATGGATCACACCATCCCTCGTGATGCGCATATTCATGTTCTTCACACACTTGATGGTTAACTCATATTCAATTCTGTCGCCATTATAGGTAATAGACCTAGTTGTTGAAGTATTCATACTTTTTATTTTATCATAAAACACTCATAAAAACGTAGAAATCTGGTGATTTTAATAGGAATTATTCGATATAGATAAAATAATAAAAAATAACAGATAGCTGATTAAAGATAATCAACTATCTGCTGTAAATACTAAAATATTACATTATTAACTTTAGCGCTTATTAAATTTTACCAACTCCAGATTCCAAGAAAGATTAAAAGGATACTCTGTCCTACAGACACAGCAATTCGACCTTTACCTATAATACTAATACTATAACTTTTCCCCTCTTGGCACATAAAATATTCATTCAGATTTTGCTTTAGTGCAAACATTTCTATCCAAAGAAGGCCCGCAAGTATCAACGAAAAAATAGAAAAACTATGTAAAATTATCCCCCCAAAAATAACCATTAGTTCAATCATTAATAATTGACATAATTGTATCATCGTAAGAACAAGGCTTCTCTTAGTATTTGCGCCTGCAATAGTTATTGTATTATTCCGTATAATATATATTGCATACATACCAATTAAAATACTACATAAAACACGCCCAGCGTTCATAATCCCTCCTCACTAATCTTTTAAACCATCAAAACCATTTTGAATAACTTCATCCGTATACGCAATATTATCTGCTTGTCTTTCCTCTGCATTTTTAGGAGGATGATAAACATCCTGATAAGCATTAACACCTTGATCAATAGTATGTGATACAGCAACACCGGCTGCAGGCGTGCCAAGTTCAGAAGCATACACACCGGCACCAATAGAAGTAGGAACTGCTACAATATCCTCTAAAACACGTGCTCTAGCATCTCGCATTGAATACTTATCAAGATTACTATCTTCTAAAATTGTAGCCCCTGCATTTAATACTGAACCGGCACCAACACCGGATTTAAAATCTAACGCTCCCGCAGTAGCAGCTTGTCCTACATTAACTACATTAAAACTCTTATCAGCCCAAATTTCACCTATGCTTTTATCGTTTTCATTCCACTTAGTCGCATAAGATGAAACTCCCGCTCCTACGTTTATATTTTCACCACTAGCCTTATTAACAACTCCGCCTACGGCAGCACTCAACCATTGTGCTACAGCTGGATCATGTTTAGCCACTTTATTAATTTCGCTAATTAACATCTCATTAGTCATAGTAGCTTTAAATCCGCTACCAGGTGCATTACCAGCCATACGAGCTGTGACCTCACCAATGATGCCATGTGCAATAGATTTAGCTACTTTACCATCTTTGGTTGTTGGTTGCCAGTTATGTAGTTGTTCAAATGCGTTTTTAGAGAATAAACGTGCTAGCTCCTGACGTTCTTCAATTTTCTTTTTATCAAAAATCTTATCTAATTGATGTAATGTATTTTCGGTATTCGTATTGATAGTTTTAGTATCAATTTCTTTACCATCTACAGTTAGTATACCATTAGAGATAGCAGATTGAGTAGTAGAGCTTGCTTTACCTTTAGAGCCTACACCTAAGTTTGGAACGAGACCAATACTGTTATAAATTTTATCATAGCCTTTTTTATCCTTGGTCTTCATCTCTTCGAGTTTCTTTTTACTACCATAGTAGTTATAGCCAATACCATTCTTACTATATGTATATTCAGCTTCGTTTTGGATATCTTTCATCTCTAGAGATTTTGTAGTCAATTTATTCTTAGCTTTCGGAGCGTTACTTTTAATTAGAGCACCTTCTAATGTAGTACTGTTACCTACATTAATGTCATAGCCTTCTTCTCCAGCAAGAATACCAGCTTGTTGAGTTACGCTTTTCCATTTGCTATCAATTCGTCCTACACTAGCATTTATACTGCCAGTTGGATCCTTAAATGTTGGTTTAGAAGAAACAGAGAACCCAGCAGATTTACTATGTTCTTTAAAGTTATCTACATCTTGCAAACTTTGAATATGTAAATCACGACCTGTATCTACCTCTACCTTTTTACCCACTACAGTAGAGCCAATAATATTCGTATCTCGTTTAGCCTTAAGTTGTACTAATTTAGCAGCTTTAATTTTTGTTGGCACATAACTTTCTTGATGGGTATCTCCATTTTGTCGTGCCATATGAGCACTCGCATTAATATCGAGAAGTCCACCACCAGTTAAACTAATACTCGCGCCTGCACTCCAACCAGAACTCTTATAGTCATTTTTCACATCTACTGTATTCTTACTAGCCTCTATATTAATATCGCTAGCGCTAGCCAAACTAATAGATTGAGCAGATATGTTTTCACCAGTAAGGCTAATACCATTTTTCTTAGCATCACGAGCTGTTATACGAACATCGCTGTCACTAATAACAGCGCCTCCCTTATAAGTTGCGGTATCTACAGTTTGACCTTGTTTCTGTGATGTGTTACCAATTGATACAGATAAATTAATAGCATTATCAATATTTTTTGGACCTCGTTTAGCTTTACCATCTACTTTTTCAACTTTACCAGTCACTGCATCTCGTATTTTGGCTCCATGTAAAGCACTATCTACAGCTTCATATCCATCTTGTAACTGTTTCCGAGCTTCGTTAAGTTCAAGTGCTGCTAAACGTTTGTCATCACGGCCACCAGCTTGTTTAATAGTTCGCGTTGCATTCGTTACACTATCAGCTAATGCACCAC